>JBGSNR010000114.1:0-79014 GCA_041739545.1 Pirellulaceae bacterium
CCACGGTCACCACCGCGACCACCGCCACCACGACCGCCGCGATCACCGCTCCGCTCGCGACGTTCGCCACCATCTCCTTCGCCTCCTTCATCCCCTTCTTCGCGAGGAGGACGTTCGGCATCGGTGGCCATTTCGTCGGGCAGGCCCAGTTCTTCCAAGGCCCGCTTGCGGCTGAGTTTCACACGGTCGTGTTCGTCGACGCCGATGACCAGCACCTTCATTTCGTCTCCCATGCGACACACATCGTGCACATTGGAAACGTAGCCCGCGGAGAGTTCGCTCACGTGGCACAAGCCGTCGCGGCCGGGAAGGATTTCCACAAACGCACCGAACTCTTTGATGCTGGTAATGCGACCGTCGTAAATCTTGCCAACCTGCACGGTGGCCGTGCAAGCTTCCACCTGCAACTGAGCCTGTTCGGCCCATTCGCGATTGGAGCTGGCGATGGTGACGATGCCGGAGTCTTCGACCTCGATCACGCAGCCGGTTGCTTCCTGAATGCCACGGATGTTCTTGCCCCCCGGGCCGATCAGAGCACCGATCTTTTCCGGATCGATCTGCATGCGGATGAGCCGCGGTGCGTACTGGCTGATTTCTTCGCGCGGCTGACGAATGGCAGTCAGCATCGTGCGCAGAATCTGCATGCGGGCTTCGCGCGATTGCTCGAACGTCGCCTTGATGATTCCTTCGTGAATGCCGCTGATCTTCAGATCGAGCTGAATGCCCGTGATGCCGTTTTGCGTGCCGGCAATTTTGAAGTCCATGTCGCCGTAATGATCTTCGTCCCCGATGATGTCGGTGAGCAGCACCCACTTGTCATCCGATTCGCGAACGAGACCAACGCTGATGCCCGCCACCGGATTGGTGATCGGCACGCCGGCTGCCATCAGACCGAGGGTGGCACCGCAAACCGATGCCATCGACGAAGAACCGTTCGATTCCAGAATGTCGCTGATCACACGAATGGTGTACGGGAACTCTTCTGGGCCAGGCAGAACCGGATTCACGCTCCGCTCAGCCAGCATGCCGTGACCAATTTCGCGACGCCCTGGGCCGCGGATCGGCTTGGTTTCGCCGACCGAGAACGGAGGGAAGTTGTAATCGAGCATGAACTTCTTCGAGTATTCGTCAAAGAGGCCATCGACCCGTTGTTCGTCCCGGCTGGTGCCGAGGACAACGGTGATGAGGGCTTGCGTTTCACCCCGTTGAAACACGGCCGAGCCGTGGACACGGGGGAGAACGTCGACTTCGCACTCGATGTGACGCAGCGTCTTGCCATCGCGACCATCGGGCCGGTTGCCGCTAATGATCTGATCGCGGACGACTTGTTCCGTCAGGTTCGACCAGGCAGTGTTGAACGATTCCATCTTGATCGCGTCCGGAGCGGACGGATCGGGAATCAACTCCGCGACCGCCTTTTCCTTCAGGGCTTTCATCGCTTCAGCCCGCGCTGCCTTGCCGGAAGTCCACTTGGCGGTCTTGAGTTCGTCGTAGAAACGATCCTTCAGCCGGCCGTAAACGCCGTCGTCTGGCGGAGCGACATATTCCTTCTTGACGGGATTCACCTTCGAGAACAGTTCGCGTTGCAGGCCGATGATCTCACGAATCATCGCGTGGCCGAATTGCAGAGCGGCGAGCATATCTGCTTCGGGAATTTCTCGGGCAAACCCTTCGATCATGGCGATTTCTTTTTCACCGCCGGACATGATCACGTCCAGATCGCTTTGCTCCAGGTCTTCTTGCGAGGGGAATGCGAGGAATTCGCCATTCACCCGGCCAATGCGAACCGAGGCAATCGGGCCGTTGAACGGCAGTGGTGAAATGAACAAGGCGGCCGCGGTGCCGTTCATCGCGAGCACGTCTGGATCGTTCTGCTTTTCGCTGGAAAGCACGATGCACTGGCATTGCACTTCGTCCTTGAACCCGGCGGGAAACAGCGGACGAATCGGGCGATCGATGAGCCGCGAGGTGAGCGTTTCTTTGGTGGTGGGGCGTGATTCTCGTTTAATGAAGCCGCCGGGGAACTTACCAGCCGCGGCCGGACGTTCGCGGTAGTCGCAGGTTAACGGAAAGAAGTCGATCCCAGGCCGAGGGGAACCTGTGGTAACCGCACACAGAACGACGGTTTCGCCGTATTGGCACAGCACGGCAGCGGCCGCTTGCTTGGCCAAATATCCAGTTTCGAACGACAGAACGAACCGACCGATTTGCTTCTCTACGCGTACCTTCACAGGGTGATGCCTTTAGACTGCGCCCCGACCAAGGAGCGGGCAGCTGGCGGAACCTTTGCGAAATGGCGCACTAGTCAGGCGATGATGCTCGCGCCATTCGGGCACGAAAACATCGTTACCTGCCTTGATTGACAGAAACGCAAAGCTCGGCATTACCGAGGCATCCACGCCCTCTTCAATCGTCAGAAGACCGGCGAAAGCCGGCCCTAACCCTGAACGAGCTTGATTGACGAGAGAAATGCCAGGGCCTGAACACCCAGAGACTGGAGCCCAGAACCCGCCATCACCTACTTACGGATGCCGAGCAGACCGATGATCTCGGTATACTTCTCGGGAGTGCGACGACGGAGGTAATCCAGCAACTTGCGACGGCGACTTACCAGTGCCAATAGCCCACGGCGACTGGCGTAATCCTTCTGGTGGGTGCGCATGTGCTCGGTGAGGTTGTTGATCCGGGCAGTGAGCACCGCGATCTGAACTTCGGGCGAGCCGTTATCCGCGTCTTCGCGCCGATACTGCTGAATCAGTTCCAGTTTCCGCTCTTTAGTGACGGTCATGCTCTGACATTCCTTCCGCAGGTCAAGCCGAAGCTCTCCCAGGGTGTGCGACAGATCCCAAACGTTGGTCGGGACTATTCCATGAAACGAAAAATTGGTAAGCCAAGTATCGTACCAAGTTGAGGGCGGATTGCAAGGCGAATGAAATTCCAGACCTGGAATTCATAAACACAATAACCCCGCTTCGTAAGTTGTTTTGATGCCGCAATTTACGGCAACTTTACGGGCCGCGACGATTCCCGGCCCAGTTTCAACGATTCCTCCTCCAGTTTCCCGCTACCGAATCTTCAGATCGGGCAATTCGGACCCAATTCCTTCATCCTTCGGCATCCGGTCGGGAACCCCGTCCGCAGCGACAATCAACTGCTCTAGCTGGCTTTTGAGCTTCGCTAGCACCTCTGACTGCTTTTCATCCTGAATCAGGTTCTTCGATTCCGCAGGATCGGCAGAGAGGTCGTACAACTCGGCCAAATGCTCATCTGGCTTGCCGTCCCCTGCTGGGTAATGGATGTATTTCCAGCGATCCGTGCGAATGCCGCGGACATTAGGAGTGTAGGGGAACTGCTTTTCGTAGTTGTATTCGTAGTACCACGCGTCTCGCCAATCAGGATCGCCGGCCGCACTCGCCAACTTCCTCCACGATCGGCCGTGAGTCTTGGGCAGTGGCTCCACCCCGCAGATGTCGAGAATCGACGGTGCGAAGTCCAGTGTCAGCACCTGCTGATCCACCACGCGAGGCTCCGTTGGTTTCGTCAGACCGGGATAACGCACCACCACGGGAAGTCGAATGCTCGGCTCGTGCATGGTCCGTTTATCCACCATGCCGTGTTCACCATTCAACAACCCATTGTCGGCCGTGAAGATGAACAAGGTGTTGTCGAGTTCCCCCATGGCCTGCAATTTTGCGTAGAGCTTGCCGACGCTGTCGTCCACGGACAGAATCGTCCCCCAATAGGCGCGTGTCATCGCCGCGAAATCGCGCACGGCTTCCGGCCGGCGGTCAGGAAACTTCTTGCGATAGTCGAACAGCGGCCCATAGATGCCATGCCAGGTATCGAGCCGCTTTTGGAACCAGTCCGGTTTGTCGTCGAGCAGAAACGCAGTGCGCGGATACTGCACATCGACTTCGTCGAACGCCTCCTCGTATTTGGGCTCCGGGGTATAGAAACTGTGGGGTGCTTTGTGCCCAAGCATCAACAGAAACGGCTTGTCTTTCTGCACTCCATCCAACCAGTTCTCCGCAAGTTCGGTCACCACATGCGTGTAGTAGCCGGGCAGAACCTTTCGTTTGCCAGCGACATTGAACTCAGTATCAAAGTACTTTCCTTGCCCCCGGTGCGTGACGAAGTAATCGAATCCAGGACGTTTTTCGTCATTGTCCTCCCCCATGTGCCACTTCCCGATGTAGGCCGTTTGATAGCCGGCCGATTGCAGTTGCCGGGGAAAGCTCGGCAAGTCGACCGGATACTCGGTGAAGTTATTCACCACGCCGTGCGTGTGCGCGTACAGACCGCTGAGAATGGAAGCGCGGCTAGGCGAGCAAAGCGAGGTCGTGCAAAACGCATTGCGAAAGTAAATCCCTTCCTTCCCGATCCGATCGATGTGCGGCGTCTGCGGATTCTTTGTCCCGGCCAGACTGATCGCGTCCCAGCGTTGGTCGTCGGTGAGAATAAAGACCACATTCGGTCGCTCCGCGCCCATGGCGATCAACGTGCCAGACGTCAGCCACCATGCGAGCACACCACATGCGAACAAGAGCAGACGAGCAACGTTGAACAGAACTCGCTGGTGAGGAATCACAGACATAACTTTTCTCCTGGGGAGAGGAACAAAGTGGCCAGGCGAACTTTGGCGCAAGTCGCGCACATGACTTGAGCCAACGACGGCGATGCGTTGCTCGCACCAACGATTACGGAGCATCCTTTTTCGGCAGAATCGGCGAATCCCACCCCTTCAAGTCTTCCGGCTTCACTCCTTTGCGATGACCGCCGAAGCTGAATGTCACCGGCTGATAAGGCCCGACAAAGTCGATGGCCAGATCGGGGGTGATCTTCTCCTCTAAATTAATTCCCCACAGGCAAGCGTTTACCATCATCCGGCGGAAGCCGTCGTTGAGAATGTCTTCGGACGCACCGTAAGTGGTGGTGAAGACTCGCGCCTGGGTGCCGTTCTTCGCCTCATAGCTACGGACCCACACGCCGGGACAGGGCTTTTTATCTTTGGCGGCCGGTGAATCCGCCGTCATGCCATCCAGCGGCTGAGCGAGGGCCAGAATCTTGCTGTCCGGCATAGGGTCGGTCCAATAGCCGCCGCACTGCACCCAAGGATTCTTCACGCCCCGCAGGACTGGATGTTCTTGCTCGGCCTCGACGATATCCAGTCGCGTGCTCATCTTGTGATTCGTCCCGTAATGACTCACCCAGGTCTCTCCCAGGATCTGCCGGCCGAAGCCTTTCTCCATTTCCTTCCCCGGATAATTCGTATCAAACCGCGCGAACTCCGAATCCTTGGGAATCTTGAACGCATGCGTTGCGGTCCGCATGCCAACCACGGGCCCACCCCGATCGAGATAGTCGACGATCGGCTGCATCTGCTCCTTCGGAAAATTCTGGAATCGCAGAAAGATCACCATCAGGTCGGCCGTGTTCAGGGCTTCGGTGCCGGGCATGAAGCTCGAACCGGGTGCAATCTCCCCCGTCTTGGGATCGACCGAGAACAACACCGTGCATTTGAAGCCATGATGCTTCGCCAAAATGCGGGCGAGTGCCGGCAAGGTTTCTTCCGAGCGATACTCATGATCACCGGCGAGAAACACGATGTGCTTGCCGTGACCAATGCCGGATTCCCCCTCGTAGACGAGTGGTTCAGCCGAGGCGGACGCTGCAACAAGGAAGATCGCGGCGAACAAGAGAGCAAAACAAAGGCGGGACATGTTGAAACTCATGGGGAGAGATTAAAAAGTACGATGGCCCTCCGAGGCCGTCGCTTGGTGATTCACTTGTATACCAACGGTGCAGTTTACCTGTTGGCAGTAACGCACCACCAGCCAATTCAATCACTGAAAGCCTAGTACGATGGCCCTCCGAGGCCGTCGAATGTGGACTAACTTGCCTACCAACGGTGCAGTTTACCTGTTGAAGGTATCGCACCACCAACTCAATCGATCACTGGGAGAACCGTACGATGGCCCTCCGAGGCCGTCGCTTGGGGACTCACTTGCCTACCAACGTCGCAGTTTACCTATTCTCGTTAGAGCACCGCCAACTCGATCAAGCGTCTATAGCGACGGCCTCGTAGGGCCGTCGCACGGCTGCGAACTAACTAGATGCTAACCGAGCCCAGCCGCGGAAGAAACTCTCTGCCAGTTTGATCGAAGCGGGCAAGTGCTGATCGGTCGCCTGTTGCAATCGTTCCAGGGAGCTGCCGCTGGCGATCAAAGCATCCAAGTTACCTTTAGAGATGCGGGCTACCGATTCGGCATTTACCTCCAAATGAAATTGCAGGCCGTACGACGATTCGCCGTACCGAAATCCCTGACAGGGCGTGAGCGAGGAAGATCCGATCTGCACCGTTCCGCGGGGCAGATCGTAAGTATCGCCGTGCCAGTGAAAAGCGAAAAATTCAGCCGCAGCGTCCTGCCATAAGGGGTCGGCGAGCGCCGCAGAAATGAATTGAACGGGATGCCAGCCGATTTCCTTTTGCTGATTCGGATAAACCTTTGCCCCGAGCACATGCGCGAGCAACTGGCTCCCCAAACAAATGCCGAGCACCGGCCGATTTGCCTTGAGAGCTGATTCGATGAGCCGCATTTCTTGCTGGAGATGCGGCCGAGATTCGTGCTCGTAAACGCTCATCCCGCCCCCCATCACAATCAGGCCTTGTGCATCGCCGATGTTGCCGGGGATTTCATCCTTGGCAGCGAGCGACACGATCCGCGGCGTTAACCCGGCCGCCTGCAAACCCGACTCAATCGTGCCGAGCGTTTCGTGGCGGGAGTGTTGAATGACGAGGATGGTGGGGGGTGAGTTCATCTTTTCTGGGATCGGGAAAAATTCGCGAATCAAAGTGCAAGCGATCGTGGCTGCAACTTTGTAGAATCCAACTCACTCCTTTCGTAGCACTCTGCCGGCAGTGAGATCAAGTTCACCGCCAAAGGTACCAACCATGCGAGACACTTCCCAGTTTAGTCGCCAAAGCGAGTCTTATTTCGCAGTAATGCGATTGTTTCTGGAAGATATTTGCTGCGATCTGTGCCTGTTCGAAGAATTAAATCAGGGGAGCCAAACGACGGACTCCATCCGCATTGATCGCGAGTACTACTTGGGATCCCGTAGTACGTTTGCCGATATTCGCATCGCACCTGCCCTGTCACGTCCTTATTTCATAGAGGTGAAGACAGGCTACCCCGACGCCGTCCTCATTCGACATTTGCGCCGCAAGTATGGGCTCGAAACGTCCCAGGTCAAAGAGGCCTCGCGAGTGATCCTGGTGATTGATACCGAGAACCGAAAAAACTGGCCCGCGGTTGAAGGTCAAATTCGAGAAACGCTCCACCCTGGACTGACCCTCGAAGTTTGGAATGAGCATGAATTGCAGCGTAGAATCCACGATCGCCTTGGCGTGAATATCGGCGCAATTACACACGAACAGTTGCTCGACGTGCGAGATCGAATCGAGACCGCGCTTGGCTATCATGCGTTCGGTGGTGAATCGCTGGAGAACTATCACAACGATCCACTCCGCGCCGAATTACTGTGGCACTTAGGAGCCATTCGCCTACATCATTTACGTGAAGCAGGCCGATTGTCGGCTCGTGAGGTTCTACCTCCCGATCTCTATCGAGGGGTAGCCGTTTTGATGGCGGACTTGTCTTCGTTCTCCAGCTTTGTGCGCGATACGCGCGACCCAGATATCATTCGCGAAAGCTTAACTTCCTTCTATACGAAATCGCGATATCAAATCGTGAACGGCGGCGGGATGTTGTACCAGTTCGTCGGCGATGCAGTCATCGCCTTCTTTGGAATCCCGCATGCCGAATCGGCTGCGATCGAGAACTGCCTATCCGTTGCCAAGGCGCTGCTAGATATCGGCGACTCGGTTTCCGACCACTGGCAACGGCGAATCGATCGCATGCAACCGATGGGTGGTGCACATATCGGGCTAACGATCGGGGATGTGGAAATACTTTCGCTACGTCCATTTAGCCGCACACGCATTGGCGCCGTAAGTGACTCCATCAATATGGCCGCGCGACTACTGTCAGCCGCGACCGCGGGCCAGATCGTTGTAAGCAATTCCTTCTATCACAAATTGGACGAAACGGAGCGCGATACCTTTACAGAACTGGAACCGCTTGACGCCCGCAATGTCGGCCGAATCAAAGCCTGGAAACTAGATTTGTCGAATCGCTACGGTGAGTTCTAAAGGCGCTGATGCGCCAATTCCGCTCGAATTAGCCGGCACATTAGGACACGAATAACGCCGCGTGGAAACAGTTCCACGCGGCGTCAAAGTTTTCAGTTCCCTCGTAGGTTGCCAACCTACTTTGGCGGGCTCAACTTCACCGTCACCGTCTTCAACTCGGTGTACAGTTCCAACGCCGCCTCGCCATTTTCCCGGCCATGCCCCGACTGCTTGAAGCCGCCGAATGGCGTCGACGAATCCACGATGTGATAACAGTTCACCCAGACCGTCCCTGCCTTCACATACTTCGCGTACAGATGGGCTTTGTCGATGTCCTTCGTCCAGATCGCTGCCGCCAAACCGTAGTTGGTGCGATTCGCCCGCTCCAGCACGTCGGCGACGGTTTTGAACGGCAGCACGCTCACCACGGGGCCAAAGATTTCATCCTTCGCGATGGCCATGTCGTCCTTCACGCCGTCGAAGATGGTTGGCTCAATGAAGAAGCCTTTCTCGCCAACGCGAGTTCCGCCAGTGACGAGTTTTGCCCCTTGCCTCTGCCCCAGATCGACATAGCCTAGGATCTTATCGAGTTGTTCCTGCGAGACTTGAGGCCCTTGTTGAGTGTTGGGATCAAGCGGATCACCAACGCGGCGGTCCTTCGCCTTGGCAGCGAGCTTGGACACGAACTCATCGCGGATTTTTTCTTCCACGAACAGGCGACTTCCCGCGGTGCAGCATTGGCCGCCGTGGAAATAGATCGCATGGAACGCGCCGTCGACCGCTTCCTCAAGATCGGCATCGGCAAAGATCACATTGGGACTCTTACCGCCGAGTTCGTAGCTCGTCCGCTTCAACGAATCAGCCGTCGCCTTCTGAATGATCTTGGCGGTATCCACATGTCCGGTGAACGCAATCTTGTCGACACCCGGATGGGTGCACAGCGCGGCCCCAGCCGTTTCGCCAAAACCGTTGACGATATTCAACACCCCCGGCGGCAACCCTGCTTCGGCCGCCAGTTCCGCCAGGCGCAACGCGGTCAGAGGAGTCTGTTCCGCAGGCTTCATCACCACCGCGTTACCACAAGCAAGGGCCGGGCCG
Organism: Pirellulaceae bacterium; assembly: GCA_041739545.1. GTDB lineage: Bacteria > Planctomycetota > Planctomycetia > Pirellulales > Pirellulaceae > JBGSNR01. Next base: position 9,290 of record JBGSNR010000114.1, read on the forward strand.
AGTTTCCACGCGAGCATCAGCAGCGGGAAGTTCCAGGGAATGATTTGCCCCACTACGCCGATCGGTTGACGCAGGGTGTACGACAAAAAGTTGCCGCGGACGGGAATCGTGCGCCCTTCAATTTTGTCCGCCCAACCGCCGTAGTAGCGCAGGGTATTGGCCACTCCCTGCATATCGCCGAGCGAATCAGTGATGGTCTTGCCGCAGTTGAGCGATTCGAGCGCTGCCAATTCCGGTGCGTTTTCTTCGACCAGGCTTGCCAGTTTGAACAGCAGGTTGCCGCGATCGGCCGCATCCATCGACTGCCACGGTTCGCTGTTGAGTGCCTCGCGGGCGGCTTTCACTGCTCGATCCACGTCTGCCGCTTTACCCTCTGCGACGCTGGCGATGACTTCGCCCGTGGCTGGGTTGTACGTTTCGAATTGTCCGCCATCCGCGGCCGAGACCCATTCGTTGTTGATGAAGAGTTTGGTGAGACGAACCTTCGGTGCAGCCGGACGTGGCAAAGTGGCAGTAGCCATGAATTCCTCCGCGGGAGAGATGGGTGAGGATCCCCGATCAACGGGATTGGCGCAATATACCCGAGCGCAGCGGCAAGCACACGCAATCAGCGGCTTGCCGAAAGTTCAACTACGGAGCGGTAGGCGCAGCCTGCTTGCGATTGGCGATGACTTCGTCCATCAGCCGCAACGTTTCCGCAGCAGAAAGCCGAATCAGCCGCTGACTTGCGGACGAGAACGAGATTTCATCTTTGCCCGCTTCATCCTGGAAATGGATTTTCGACAAGTCCTCGTTCGCCAACCGCTCCACCGCGGGGCGGAGTTTGCTCACGTCCGCCTGCGGGTTCGTTTGCACCAGTCGCAGCGTCGCCTGCAGACCTGCTTTTAGAACATTCACCACCGCTTGCTCCTTCTCCGTCCGATGCCATTCATTCTCGGCCGGGGCTTTATTCTCCGGATCAAGCATATCCAGGAGCGTCTCGGTCACCCGTTCATCCCCATAACGAGCCAGTCCGGTTGCCGCGTTGTAGCGGGCACTGGGATAAGGATCGTTCTCTGCCATTTGCTGCAGTCGGTCGAGCGCTTCGGTTCCGCCGATCACCCCCAGAGCGTAGGCGCAAACCGAACGTAGTTCCGCATACGGACGATAGCCGGACTTCATGCGGCTATCTCGCTGCAAAACCTCCGCAGCCGAGGCCGCATCAGCTTCATCCGTGCGGCTATCCCGGCGTGAAAATTCGATCAGTGCGGGAATCACTTCCGGCACTGCGCGGATTTGCTCGCTCCCTTGTCGGGCTGCCAGTTTTGCCAAAGACTCCGCGGCGGCCATGCGCACCTGCACGTTGTTCGCCTGACTTTCGACTTCGGCAGTTGGCTCGGTAGCGTTTACTTTTGCAGTAGCAGTGGTTGCTTCCGTTTCACTCCCCGTATGTCGCAACGTCTTCACCAACGGGTCGGCCGCTTCCGGAATTTCAAACTCCGCGAGGGCTCCGCAAAGAAACAGCCGCAACTTGCCACGCGAGGGAGTGATTTCGCCTGGGAAAGCTTCGATGTCTTGCATCAAGACATCCCCTACTTGTTTGGCAAAGGCTGGATCTTTGCGGAGTTTTTCTCCCTGTTCCGACTGCTCTTGCAAGATCGACGCCAGTTCGTGGGCCCGTTGGAAGCTGTTCGAGCCCATCCGCCGCAAGTCGCGCAGCACGATTTCGGGATCATTCTGCCCCGCGTGGGCGAGCCAACTGAATAACAGCCACAGGGCGATCACAATCGAGACGATCAGCAGCGGAATCAGAAACAGTTGCAGGATGAAGCCGGCGGTCGGTGGTTCGACGCTGGGCAACGATTCGCCCCGTTCCAGGTCCGCGGGCTTGGGTTCAGAAGTCATGGGGGAGCGTGCGGCACACGCGATTTTGGAGGAAGGTGTTTATGTTCAGTGTAGAAGGCTGGCAGGGGGCGGCAAAGGGAGGCAGAACCGCAGAACATGCCAGATGCCAGCGTTATCCGGCGTTTGTTATCCTGAGGACGAAGTTTGAATCCTCTCCAAAGTACAAAAAACAATGCGACATCTCACTTGGGCTCTGGTTTTGATCTGCGGGCTCGTCATTCCAAGTTCGTCTCCGGCCGGTGAAATTTCCACAGTCGCCGGAACCGGCAAGCCGGCCAACAATGGCCACGAAGGAGTTGCCACGGAAGTCAATATCAGTGATCCGTTCGGCGTGGAACTGGGGCCGGATGGCGCTATGTACATCACCGAAGTTGGCAACCATCGCGTTTGGAGATTGGACTTAAAAACGGGGGAGGCGAAAGTCGTGGCCGGCAACGGCCAAAAGGGATATGCCGGGGACGGCGGACCGGCGACGGAAGCGAAACTGAACGAACCCTACGAAGTTCGATTTGATCGTGCGGGAAACATGCTCTTCGTCGAGATGCAGAATCATCTCGTCCGCAAAGTCGATGCCCAGACGGGAATCATCAGTACCGTGGCAGGGACCGGCGCCGCGGGATTTAGCGGCGACGGCGGACCGGCCTTGAAGGCTACTTTTCGACAACCCCACAGCATCGCCCTGGATGCGAACGACAATCTCTACATTGCCGACATCCTCAATCACCGTATCCGAAGAGTCGATGCGAAGACCGGCATCGTCGAATCGATTGCCGGCAACGGCGAAAAGAAGCCGCCCCAAAATGGTGCCTTGGCGAAAGATCGGCCGATGATTGGGCCGCGGGCTTTGTATCTGCGTGGCGACACCTTGTGGATTGCGTTGCGCGAAGGTCATAGCGTGTGGGAACTCGATCTAGCAACCGGCAAACTACAACACCTGGCCGGCACCGGCAAGCAAGGCTTCAGCGGCGATGGGGGACCTGCTTTGCTCGCCACGTTTGATGGACCCAAAGGGGTTGTGCTGGGGAAAGACGAGAAGCTCTACATCGTCGATACCGAAAACCATGCGGTTCGCTGTTTGAACCTGAAAACGAAGATCATCACCACGGTCGCGGGGAAGTTCCCCAAGGAACGCGGCGGCACTGGCGATGGCGGCCCCGCCACGCAAGCTACCATGGATCGGCCGCACGGGATTGGCGTTGGTCCGGACGGAGCACTTTATATTGGCGACACGCTCAATCATCGGGTGCGAAAAGTCACGGTGGAGTAACTTGGGCAAATTAGCCACCAACTGGATTCACAAGCCATCAGTCGGAGAGAACGCCGCATGAGCGATTGGAAGAACAAGGCCGCCCTCATCACGGGGGGTGGAACGGGGGTCGGCCGGGCTACCGCACTGGAACTCGCGCGGCTGGGGTGCAATGTGGCCGTGACCTACTCCAAGTCGCAAGACGAAGCTGAGCGTACTGCCGGCGAGATTGCCGAGCATGGCGTTCGGTCGTTAGCGATTCGAGCGGATGTCGCCGATGACGGGGCCTGTCGAAGAATGGTCGCGGAAACGGTCGCCACTTTCGGCCGACTCGATGTGCTGGTGCAGTGTGCCGGCACCACCGAGTTTATTCCGTTTGACGATCTCGATCAGGTTACCGACGAGGCCTGGCAGCGATTGTTCCAGGTCAATGTCGTCGGTGCCTTTCACGGAGCCCGAGCCGCTCGTCAGCCCCTGCTCGATTCCGGCGGCGGAGTGATTATTAACGTCTCCAGTGTGGCAGCCCAGATCGCGCAAGGAAGTTCGATTCCTTACTGCGCCAGCAAAGCGGCCCTGGATAACCTTACCGTCTCGCTCGCGCGAACGTTCGCGCCGCACATTCGCGTGAACGGTGTTGCGCCCGGCTTCATCACCGGGCGCTGGCTGGAAGAAGGACTTGGCGCGAAGTACGAACCGGTGAAGCAGGCCTTCGAACGCTCGCTTCCACTGGGCAGAGTTTGTGATCCCGTCGACGTCGCTGCCGCGATCGTAAGTTTGATTACCGGCAGTGTGCTCATTACCGGGCAGACGTTAACCGTGGATAGCGGCATGCGGATCGCCGGCTTTCAAGCGAAGTTTAAGTAATGTTAAAAATTCCGAGACACGACCGTCAGGGAGTGGTAGACCGGATGCGACCGAGAACCGGAGAAATTGCGATGAAAACAACGGCCCCTTTTGTTCATTCCGCGGCGGGCCACTCCCTCACCGTCGTGTCTCGGATCGGTCTGGCGCTGCTCGCCATGCTCATGCAGATTCCAGCAAATGCCGTCGAAGAAAAGCCTGCCCCACCACCAAGCGTGTTCGAATTGCCGTTCCTGCAAGCCCGCTACGTGGCAATGCAGCAGGCGATTGCGCAGCTTTCCGCTCAAGGAAAGTACGAGCAGGCGGAACAATTAAGCCGTCAGGCGGGTGAACTGGTGCCGCATGACCCGCTTGCGAAGTACAACCTGGCTTGTGCCTTAGCCCGGCAAAGTAAGACCGCCGATGCCCTCGCCGCTTTGACGCGCGCGATCGAACTGGGCTTCAACCAAACCGAGTACTTGCAGAAAGACGAAGACTTAACTTCACTCCATGAACTGCCGGAGTTCGTGAAACTCGTCGAACAATCACGAACGGCCAAGCCCGATCCGAAGCAAGGCTGGCAATACTCCCCTGCTCCGGCGGCAATCGTTGACGGCGTGGCCACGGTCAGCGAACAGAACACGGCCTGGGATGGGCAACTGGGCACCTTGCGGGCCTTCTTTCAATTCCCGGAAAAGACCGAGGCCCCGGCCGTAAATGGCTTAGGAGAAGCCGGCAAGTTGGTGCAGGAATGGTATGCAGCGGGAACGGCCGCCGGGAATCTGGGCGATCTTTACGACAACCACGATTCCGATCATTCCAACATGTCGTACCAGGCATTTCCGCAGCTCGCGCGGATCGAGTTTGCCGAAGAGGCCAAGAAACGACAACTGCATCACGGCCTGCAAGGAGCCTTCTTCTACAACGCTCCGACGATTGGAAACTCTTCTACGGCAATCACCGGCGGACCGTTTTGGCGTTCCCAGGGGCGGGCGGCACTCACGCAAAACAATGGCGCGGCTCGTCTCGCACTGCAATATTATTCGAACCACATCTACTTTTATCCTGAACATCGGGACTACGATCCGGGGCGAAATGGAACGGGGGACGGCTACGGCGATGTGTTCCCCGCGAACACGCCGTACATGGTCCTTTCGCAAGGTTCGAGCGGTTCCGATCGGGTCTTCATGGATGCGTTCATGCTCACCTGGGCCGCGTTTCGCCCCGAGGTGAAAGCGAAGCTGAAGCAGATGGGAGTCCTGGCACCGACCACGCAGATGATCTTTCGCCGTTCGAATAAGCAGGTCGCTGCGGCGGAAGATTACTTCACCGGCAAAGCCCATCCGCCGGTGTTCGACGGAGCCCAACTCGATCCGCTCCGAATGGTGAACCTCGCGCAGGAACTAACCGCCGACACCCTTCCCCCCGTAGCTCGCATTGAAGTCTTGGAAGAAAACCTGGGAACGGTGGGGATCGATTATTTCGATGTTTCCCCCCGAGAGAAACTCTTCGACACTCCCGCCGCCATTGCGCGCCTCGTAAAAAGCGTGAATGGCACGCGACGCATGGTCGTTAGTGCCGAAGGAAGCAAAGAGTTGAACGACCAGCCACTGACCTATCGTTGGGTGTTGTTGCGCGGCGATCCTCAGCTGGTGCAAATTAATCCGCTGGGAACGAACGGCAGCCGGGCAGAGATCGTGGTCCAGCGTCATCAACGGCGGCCGATTAGTGAAGGCTCCCCGCTGGAAAGCAGCCGGGTGGATATCGGCCTGATCGTGAGTAACGACAAGTATCCTTCGGCCCCCGCGTTTATCTCTCTGCAGTTCCTCGAGAACCAGAAACTCACGTTCGACGCCAACGGCAGGCTGCTCAGTGTGGACTACGCCGACGCCGAAGCCAGCAAAAACTATGTTGATCCACTGCTCGATACTAAGAAGACTTGGCGAGACGAATATCTCTACGACGCTGCCGATCAGATGATTGGCTGGGAGCGCGTTCGAGCAGACGACGACCGCGAGCGATTCACCTTTGACGGGTGTTTGGTCACCGAGAAAGACGACGCCGGCCGGCCGCTGGTCGCCCGCGTGATGAGCTACGTTCCGCAACAAGTGCCTGGCCCATTGCCGATCTTGGAGCAGATGGCAACCAAGCAAGAGGTTAGGTACGTTTACGAATCGGCGGCCGACATGCACGGCAAGCGGGCGGAGTAAATTTCCCCCCGCATTGTGTTTGGGTACGAGTCGTCTTACCAGATAATGACGGCGTCGGGCAGGATCTTTTTCAGGGCGGCTCCACCGACCTGATTTACCTGCGTTTCACTGACATTCAACTCTTTCAAGTTCTTGCAATACTGTAACATGCCGAGCGTTCGATTGGAGACGGACGTTCCTCGCAACGAGATAACCTCCAATTGCTTGGAATTTTTAAGGGCGACCATGACCGACTTATCGGTGACCCCGGCGCGATAAAGATTGACCATCTTTAAGCCGGGCCAGATCCCGGAAGTACCCAGCATCTGCTCGTCGATGCGTGCACCGTTGGCATGCAATTCTTCCAGCGTTTCTAAACCTCGGAAGTAAGCTAAACCGGGGCCGAACGCGGAATCAGAAATATCGAGGATGCGCAACTTGCTGAGTTTCGGCTTACCGAGCAAGGTCGCTCCGGTCACCATGGTTTTAGCTACCCGTAGGACTTCCAAATCAGCCAATCTGGGGATGACCTCAAGTCCAGCATCGGTCACGTTAGACTTGCTGAGATCGATCGATTTCAGGTGTACCAGCGGCACCAACTCCCGCATCGCTGCATCGTCAATGGTACATTCCTGCAACGACAGTTCTTCCAGCGCAGCACACTGTGCAACCGCGGCAAGCATCGGAGGCGTGATCGACATCCCCTTCAGCGAAAGGCTGGTGAGCGCAGGAAATTTCTGCGCCACAGCTAGACCCTCATGTGTTACGTTTGCCGTGGCGATAACCAACTTAGTAATTGAACTCAACTCGTCTGTTGAAAACGAATCGAGCGCGAGAAAATCTTTGTCCGTGTAGGCCTCGGGCGCGCTATTCATGAACTGCTCCGCTAACCGCAGTCGATCCACTGGGGTCGGCATCGGCTCCGGTGGCGGAACATTCGGGATGGTCTGAACTGAAGCACTTTCATCAGGACGCGCGGGATTCGGAACGGGTTCGGGGGTCATACTGTCCGCGGGCGCAACGCTGTTGGCTGGCGTAGCGCTGCTGGCCGTGGCGTCGTTGACTTGTTTCTGGGCCTGCTCGGCAAACTCGCTGACTTTGTCACAACCTGCGAGCATCGCGAACAAACAACTCACCCCAAGGACGAGTTCTAGCTTCAGACGAAAATGCATGGCCTATTCTCCAAAGTTGACTTTGCTGCCTAAATCCATTAACGCACGAAAAAAGCCCGGCAACCACTAGGGATTGCCGGGCAAGTAAGACTGAATTAGCGAACGATCAAGTCGCTTACGACTCGTCGATGGTCAAGCCATCTTGAGCATGACCGAACTTGTTCAGGATGCGTTGATCCATGTTCCAGCTAACAGCGTGAACCGAACCATCGCCGCGGAGGAACTGAGTCACCCCTGAGTGCCAGCTACCGAAGCCGAAGTTCGCTTCTGGTGACGTGGTGATGCCGTTCAACCTGTCGTTCGGACCCTTACCCATATTGAAGCGAATGTTCCGCTGCACGGCAGTGGTCATCAAGCCCATGTTCATTTCGAACAGGAACACGCCGTCTTGTTGTCCCACCGCGTTCGCGTACTTGTTAGTTTCGCCGTTACGCAAGTGCTTTTCTCCCACGATGAACACGTTGGCGGTACCGTCGGTGATACGGGCGAAAGTGTCACGCGGCTTCCAAGCTTGAAAACGAGGATTGTTGGGAGGAGTCGTGCTGGAATCGGCGTCCGTTTGGTTACAGTCAACATAAGCGAGGCGAATTGCCCCCTTCTGCACGGAAACATCGGTTCCGGAGGCAGCACAGGGATTCATGTGAGCCAAGTACGATTCGCCGGCTCCTGCAGCGGCAGCGGTGCCATCGGCCGCCAGATCACGGTCGATAAAGACAACAGCGTAATCACCCACTGGGCCCAGGTAGTGACCTGTTCCGGTGGACTTCTGAATCCCTGAGCGACGGCTGGGGCAACTCATCCATTTAATGGAAGCTGCTGCATCCTGCTCCGACGCATTCAGGCGACTCCAGTTGGTCACCATCGAAACGGAGATCGCCGTGTTCGTAGCGGCGTTGCCACCACTGTACAGGTTGTAAACATTGGTAGCTTCACCGAAGGGCAAGATGTGCACGAAGAACGAAGCCTTGCCATCGCCGAGCAACAAAGGAGGCAAGCCGTTGTAGGTGTCGTGGAAATTGTGCGTCGTCAACCCAAGTTGCTTCAGGTTGTTCGTGCACTGAATACGGCGAGCAGCTTCGCGAGCAGCTTGCACGGCTGGGAGCAACAGTGCCACCAGAATCCCAATAATTGCGATCACCACCAGCAGTTCGACTAGCGTAAAGCCAGCCTTCCTGCGCGAAACCAAATTAGAACGTTCCATGAAACCTCTCCAAGAATAAAGAAAAATAAAACCGCCGAACTTAACCATCCTCTTCTTCTGTTTCCAAGGTATGAAGAAATGGTTACGTCGCGACGAATGTCGCCACTCACTACTCAAAACCGGCTCGATTAAGCCCGAAGACAAGTCAGACTATAGTTAAACGGGTGTTGATCTGAAATCAACCTGCAATCAAAATCTTCTAAAAAGATTTGTTTTTTGACGTAAGCTCGGGGAGATGAATTAAACGAGCACAACAGCAAAAAGTTTCGCTGTGGAGAGATGAAACCTAGTTTAACACAGACGCTAACGCTGTGCATAAGACGGGCAAGTTTTTTGGCGTCATTCCTGCCACATTAATGCGCCCCCCCGCTACGACTACATAAATTGCGAACTTCGTACGCAGCTCATCGACCTGCACTGGTGTCAGGCCGGAAAACGAAAACATCCCCTTTTGGCTCGAAATGAAGCTGAAATCTCGATCGGGGAGCAGGCGGGCCATCTCCGCAACAAACTTGGTTCGCATTTCCCAGATGCGCTCGCGCATCTGGGTGAGCTCTGCTTCCCATTGCTTACGCAAACTGGCATCCCCTAAAATAGTGGCGACAATCGCGGCTCCATGCCGCGGCGGATTGGAATAGTTCACGCGGATGGCGCTTCGCACCTGGCTCAGAGAGCGTTCGGCTGTGGGTTCATCCTGGGCCACCACCGTCAAAGCACCCACCCGTTCGCAGTAGAGGCCAAAATTTTTCGAGAACGAACTGCAGACCAAAAGTTCTTGTCCGGGTCGCGCGATCTCGCGCAAACCAGCAGCATCTTCCTCCAGGCCATCCCCAAATCCCTGATAGGCGAAGTCGACCAGCGGCAACAGTTCTTTCTCCTGCAGCAAGTCGGCAATTTGCTTCCACTGGGCGGTGGTTGGATCGATCCCGGTGGGATTGTGGCAGCAGGCGTGGAGTAGCACCACATCGCCCCGGTTGGCCTGCAGCAAACCATCGAGCATCCCAGCGAAATCGAGCGATCTGCCCGTAGAGTCGATGTACGGGTAATACTCCACGGCAATGCCTGCCGCATTAAAAATGGCTGCATGATTCGCCCAGGTCGGCTTGCTGCACCAAATTCTTGCCGTGGGGAGATGCTTCTTGATGAAGTCGGCCGCCACCCGCAACGCCCCGGTTCCGCCCGGCGATTGCGCGGTCACTGCTCGTTTGCTCGCCAGGATCTCACTCCCTTTTCCGAACAGCAACTCCTGCACTTGCTGGGCGTAATCCTTCAACCCTTCGATCGACAAGTACGTCTTGGTCGCCTCGGACGCGAGCAGCCGTTTTTCCGCCTCTTTGACACTTTCCAGAACGGGAGTCTTCCCTTGGGCATTTTGAAAAACGCCGACACTCAAGTTGATTTTGGCTGGATTGGGATCGTTGCGGAACGCTTCCCCCAGACCCAAAATGGCGTCTGGCGGTGCCTGCGGAATCGATTCGAACATGGACGCCCTATAGAAGAAGTCAGCGGCAAACGCGCGGCCCAAGCTGGCGGGCTGCGACTGGACACATGCCGCTAAGCCAATTATCTTAACTTCGATGCCGCTCGCCCAACAGGCCGACGCCTCGGCGGGCAGTGCGGCAGCCTTCCTCCCAAGATAATTGCCAGGTGGTGTGAAGAATTTGCCCCACTTGGTTGGCTAACCCCCGCTTGGGGTTGGCCCTTACTCCGAAATCTCTCCCTCGGCATCCTCTCCCTCGGCAGTGGCAGCATGGCACGACGTAAGGTTGGTGTTTGGCTTATTGGATGTAAGGGAGGCGTCGCCGCCACCGTTACGGTCGGGCTGACCGCCCTACGCAAGGGATTGGCTCCTACGATCGGCCTGTTAACCGAGATGGCTCCCTACAACGAGCTCGATCTCGTCGGCTGGGGAGATATTGTGATCGGCGGGCATGATATCCGCGAAGTGAGCCTGTACGACGCCGCGCAGCTTCTGGCCACCAACAACCGGGCGATCGATCCAGCCTTGGTGGACCGCTGTAAGAGCGACCTCGACAAGATCGACAAAAACACCCGCTCGGGCACCCTCTTCAACGTCGGCAGCACGATCGAGAAATTTGCTGACGCGACGACCAAGTCCAAATCCAAAGCAGAGTCCCCGCGCGACGCGATCAGTCGCATTCAGGCGGACCTGAGCGAGTTTGCGAAGAAGAACGCGCTCGATCAAGTCATCGTGGTGAATGTCGCTTCAACCGAACCTCCGCTCTCTGCCGATGAAGTTCCAGCGACCTGGAAGGAACTTAGCAAGCTCCTCGACAAGCCTCGAAAGTGCCCCCTCCCTGCCAGTTCGCTCTACGCGATTGCCGCGATTGAACTCGGCTTTCCCTATGTGAACTTCACTCCCTCTCCTGGTTCTGCTTTGCCGGCCATTCAGGAATTGGCGATGGAAAAAGGGGTGCCTCACATGGGGCACGATGGCAAGACGGGGGAAACGCTTTTGAAGAGCGCTCTCGCACCGATGTTCGCCGCTCGCAACCTGCAAGTGATGAGCTGGGTGGGGCACAATATTTTTGGCAACATGGACGGCAAGGTTCTCGACGACCCCGCCAACAAAGCCACCAAGGTCCGCAGCAAGGACAAATTACTCGGCCAGATTCTGGGCTACTCACCCCAGACTCTCGTTAGCATCGAATACATCGAAAGCTTAGGGGATTGGAAGACGGCCTGGGATCATATCCACTTCCGTGGCTTCCTCGGCACACCGATGACGATGCAATTCACCTGGCAAGGGTGCGATTCGCTGTTGGCTGCACCGCTGGTGATCGATTTGATCCGGCTGACGGAACTCGCGGCCCGCAAGGGAGAAAAAGGACTGCTCACCTTCCTATCGTGCTTCTTCAAGAGCCCCTTGGGAACCACCGAGAACGATTTCGTCCGGCAGTTGCAGATGCTGGAAGCATGGACAGCGAAGCAGAAGTAGAGGTAACGAAAGCAAATTAGCTTCGCTTCGCCCGCGGATGCGCTTTCTCATACACGGCTCGTAAGCCTGCGGTGCTTAAGTGCGTGTAGATTTGCGTTGTCACCAGGCTCTTGTGGCCCAGAAGTTCCTGCACGCTGCGAATGTCTGCGCCGCGATCCAAAAGATGCGTGGCAAAACTATGGCGCAACGTGTGAGGGGAGGTCCGCAAATCAAGCCCTGATTCTTTGAGATACTTTTCGAGCAACCGACCGACGCTGCGTGTGGTGAGCCTCGTACCAAACTTGTTGACATACACGGGCGATAAAGGCCCTTCGGTCCCCTTCTTTAACTTGCGTTCTGCCAGCCAGCGCTTCAAAGCCTTGAGCGCAAATGAGCCGATCGGTGCCAGGCGTTCGCGACGCCCTTTGCCGCGGATGAGCAACACTCCTTCGGCGAGATTCACATCCCCTTCGTTGAGTCCCACACATTCACTCACGCGGAGGCCGGCGGAGTACATCGTTTCGAGGATCGAGCGATCGCGTAATCCCAATGCCGCCGTCGCGGAAGGAGCTTCCAGCAACTTGCCGATCTCTTCGGTCGAGAGAAAGTGAGGCAGCTTGCGGTCAGGCCTGGGATTGCGCAGCGGCTTGGCGGGATTGGAATCCGCCAGTCCTTCGCGTTGGGCAAATTTGAAAAACGTTCGAAGCGAAGCCAATCGCCGCGCGACGGAAGTTTTTGCATACCCCGCATCATGCAGGGCAGAGACATAGCCGCGCAGATCGACGGGGGAGATTTCCCGCGGTTCCGTTTCTCGCCCGAAGCAGTCGTTGAGGTAGCCATCCAGGGAAGATAAATCTTCGCGATAGGATTTGATGGTCAGCGGCGCAGCATTCCGCTCGACTTCCAGGAATCGGAGAAAGCGATCAATGGCAGGTCGCATGGCTCTCTCGTACGTTGGCCCACCGAGGCCGTCGCAACGCGTTTTCAAAGGTTCAACGCGTGGATCTTTTGCTGCTTCGGTAAACGGTCAAGCGATCTCGCGATTAACCCACCTTCGATGGGCTCGGAGGCCCATCGTGCATCTACGACTCATCCGACTTCAGCGGCAACTCGAACCGGGGATGATTCATTTGGCTGGGGGTCGGCGTTTCCGCACTGACCTGGCGGATTCGCTGGCTCAGAACGGCAGCGTCATACCAGCTGAAGCTGAGTTCTGGGTTTGAGGCGAACCGGCCCAGAGTTCGCAACGCTTCCGATCGACGTGAATCGTCGAAGAGGAAAATGTAGCGCTCCTCGCCTTTCACCAAAGCCAGCACGTTAATGTCTTGATTCACGCCGGTTGTCCTCCTCGAGCGGCTGATGGCGATGATGTGATAGCGGATCGATCCGTGAGCCACTGCCACTTACCGTTCGTATCGGCCGATAGGCCAGCGCCAAACTACTCGCGATTCACCAGCCCCACCTCTCGCTGCGAGCGTTTCCGTCAGATGCAAATGGCAACAAAATTTCGCGAAGTCGTCAGGACGTTGAAGATATGCCTGCCAACCGCCGAACCGGGCGTCGTCGCGAAAATAGTAATAGCTTGCCAAGCGCTGCGTGAACTCGCTGTCGCTTCCCTCGTAAATCTTGGTGTGCGAAATAATCGGCCCGCGATTGGGGACAAAATCTGGCTTGTTCGCTTGTGGCGGTGGCGGCACGAAACCAGCCGGATTCGGCCAATCTGCTGGCAGTTCTCGCGCTGCTGACTTCATTGTGGGGATTGTTCCCGTGCCGACAACACTCGCTGGCAGCGAGGCTTCAGCTTCCGTAGCCGGCAAACTTTTCGTGGTTGCTGCGCGATGAACAACTGGTGCAATCTCTCCCCCTGGTGCCGGCACGACGGACGGAATTTCTGGGGTCTGCGTTTTGAGTTGTTCCCGGGCCAATTCAAACTCGGCAGCTTCCACCAACTGCTGCGGAATGTACTCTTCGTCGGGAGTGTTCCAAGGGAGACCATAGCCATTGGGAATCGGATGAAAGCCCGGATTGGCAGCGTACCAATCGACGGCGATTCCCATCCGGGGCGGATAGTAAGGGGAGTAGTCCGTGACCGAACCGACAATGACGGCATCGACGCGCATCAATTGTGCCAGCTTCTGAAAATCACCGGCCGACCGCGGTTCAAAACCACTTGCCAGAATCATCTGCCGCGCAACGCCTACCGGCACCACTTCAAATCCAGGAATGGCTTGCAGCTCTTCGTAATACAGGTTGGCGATCTGTTCGCCATCGACCGTTGGTTCTCGGCTTTGATTGTAGAACGGTAGCACCGCCACCTTGTGCAGCTGTGGGAAAGGATTGTGGTAGACAGGCTGAACGAGCCGGTCGGGAAAAGCGGCGCAGCCGGATGCCAACGCGAGCCCCGTGGCCAAAGCCAATAGGAGCAAGCGTCGCGCGAGTCGCGGTGCAACTGACAGCATGGAACCCCCCGATCCCGTAATCGGCAAAAATGGCCGCTTTGACCTTATCGGCAAAGTCAGCACAGTTTTCCAATCCGCTTGGGAAAAAGCTCAAACGCAGTGCGATGCTGGCGCAAGCAGCCCTGCGTGGAGCGGGCCCGAGAGTGCGATCCGATTACTGAGAACCCTGAGTTGACGGGACGATCCCGATCCTCGGGCCAACTTGTTGATGGGAATGAATGAAGCACAAACTTCGTGCAGGTGATGCATGCTCTGCCCCTGCGTCAGGTGCTACCAACATGGTCGGCGAACGTTCATTGCCGATGGTCGACCACTCAGAAAATCGCGATAGCAAGCCGTTTCCAGGTCTGATCCCGGCCAATTTCCAATTGGCACTCAAGTTGCATTTTAAGGAAGTTAGACCACCCACCTCAATTTGCCAGGAGCAAACCTATGAAACTTACCTTCCCATGGACTCTCGTCGGCCTACTGCTGATGCCTGTTCTCTTCACTGCCTGCAATGAGACGACGCGCGAGGACGTACAAGCCGCTCGCGAAAACGTCATCGATCAGCAACATGAGGCCGAGCGCACTGCCGACCATGTCAACCAAGAGATTGCCGAGCAAAAGATCGCAACCGAAGAAGCTCGTCGCGAAGCGCTGAAGCCGATCATCTCCGAAAGCGATGCCGAGCGCATCCGTAACGAAGAAGCCAAACTGAAAGAAACAATCGAAGAAGGGCGGCAGGAAATCAAGGATAAACAGGCTGAAACGCTCCAGGCCCAGCAGGAACTAAACGAAACCGCCCGAGAGGTTGCGTTGAAAGAGGAACGGGATGCCTACACCGTGCGAATCGAAGAGAAACTCAAGGCTGCCGATAAGGAAATCGAGAGTCTCGAGGATCAAGGGGCGGACCTGGAGGACACTGCCAAGGACAATAACGACCTGCGCATCAAAACGCTGAAGGATCGCCGGGAACGCGTTTCCGATGCTCTGTCAACGTTGAAGAACGCTGATCTATTGAAATGGAAGGATTCCCAGGAGCTCGTCGAACGCGCACTCAGGGATTTGGACATGGAAATGAAGCGCGGGATCTAACTCACGTTTACTACAGTTGTGTACACCAGACAGGTGGCGCACAAAATAAAAGGAATTCGCCATGCAACTCACCCACGCCCTGAAACTGAATGAAAAATTCCACTGTGAAAAATGCGGAATGGAAATTCAAATCACGAAAGATTGTCCCTGTGACGGCCATGGACCAGAGTTCCGCTGTTGCGACACCGACATGATTGCAAACGGCGAAAATTCCGCGGGGGAGAACGCACCGGAAGTACAGCGGAATCTGTACACCGCCTGATTCTTCTCTCGGCTGGATGAAACAAGGTTTTCATTCGATCCCCAACCTGGCAACTCTCGGTTCGTGCTGCCCTGATCCAGAGATTGCCGCGACGGAAGCAGCCTTTTTTGCGATGCAAAAAAGGCCGCTTTGCGTTCTTGGCAGGGTTCGATGCGAATCGCCTCATAGCTTTTAAAAGTGCTATCGGAATAACCCTCATAAAAAGCCCGCCTGGATCAAAGGGTGACCGCTAGCCGATTCTGGGCTCCTTTAGCAACTTTTCTGCCCGGAGCTTGCTCCGCTCCAAACTCGTGTTTACGATGAAGGAATCGGGTGGAGACCCGGATCTAGACATTTCCCCACCGCTTTCGAGGAGTATTTCGATGCCGCACCTGACTATCCCATCGGCCGTGGATCAAGCGGATCAAGCTGTTGAGACGCGTACTTCCCCGACCGTCGATCAGGTAGCTGAAGCGATTCGGAAGGACGCCGCGCAAGCCCACGAATACCTGGACGAAAGCGTGGTTCCCTTTGGCGGCGAATAATCGCGAAATCTTTGATCGCCTAATCGGGTTGGAAACGGAATACGCACTTCATCTGCGTTTGCTGGAAAGCGCACCAACCCGCACCAATCGTTACGCCCTGTTCCGTAACTTTTTGGAATCGCTGCGCGAGAAAACGGCTTTGGCTGCTGCGCGGCATATGAAGGAAGGTGCCTTTCTCGCCAACGGCGGAGCGGTTTGGTTCGAGACCGAACGCCCAGCTTCCGGCGGCGGGCTCATCGAGGGTGCGACCCCTGAATGTCGTGGCCCACGGCAACTGATTCAATATCAACGCGCCCAGGATTCGCTCCTCTCGGAAGCTGCCGCCGATGTGCTAGGGCTCGTCAGTTTCCGCCTGATCAAGAACGATCGGGACGCCGTCGGCAATGTTTACGGTGCGCAGGAGAACTACGAAACTACCTTTGCGACCGGCTGGCAATTATGGGCCTGGCGGCTTTCGCTGGTGCTGATCTTTCCCTTGGTGGTGTTTACGTGGCTGGGCTTGTGGCTGATGGTCGGCGGGGTGCTCGCTTACGGACTATTTGCTTCGCTGTTTTATATCGCGGTTGCTCCCTGGCTGAAGCGGCCGGCCACGCTGGCGATTGCTCTCTTTGGTGGCGAGTTCGAGAACATGGCGGACGGACTCGCGGGTCCCGTTTGGCTGGAATCATGCCTGGCAATTCTGTCACGGATTTGGATGGCACCGTTAGCTGCCGCTTTACAGGCAGTTCTATGGACGATCGCTTTCACGCGCATCCGCCGGCAGATTTTGCCGTTTCTTGTTACCCGGCCGATTGTCTGCGGCGCGGGAATGGTCGACGAAGCAGGTCGCTTCCTCATTTCGGACAAAGCACCGGCCATCAACTCCCTCACCGGATACGGCGGATTCTTAAACGATCGCCCGATGTTTTCATTCGGTCACTTATTCAAAGCTCTCTGCTCGGACGGCTTTCTGGCTCCGCGCGAGTATTTGAGTCTCTTTTCCGAACGGCAGCGATTGCAGATCGCGCTCGGCGATTCGAACATGGCCGAGACGGCCGAGTATCTGCGGGTGGCGACCACGCTGCTCGTCATCGACGCGATCGAAGCGGGGGAAATGCCTCCACCGCCGCGAATTCGAGCCCCACTTCGCGCGCTGCGGCAAATCTGCAGCGATCCAGATTTGACGACCACGATTCCTGTCGTCGGTAAAGCGAACGTTCGTGCGTTGGATATCCAGCGATTTTATCTCGATGCCTGTCGCCGGTTCGTTGAACGTCGCCCGGAAGCACCGGCCGAAGCCCGCCGGGTTTTACAACTGTGGGAAGATACACTCGACTCGCTCGAGCATGATCCCGAAGCCTTGATTGGCGTGCTCGATTGGCCCACAAAACGTTTCTTGTTGAACAAGTCCGGTCCCGATGCGAGTTGGGCTCAGAAAAAGAAAATTGATATCCGCTACCACGAGCTTTCACCGGACGGCTACTTCGAGATGCTGAAAGCGACGAATATGGTGGCGACGATCGTGGATGAAAGCGACATTGCCCATGCTCGGCGCAATCCGCCGCACGATTCGCCGGCCGCTGTCCGCAGCCGTTTCATTCGCGAGTTCAGTGGCGGTGATGAACCCTTGGCCGTGAATTGGCGTTATGTCTTTCTAGGGCGCGGTTTGCAGGCGAAGGTGATTCCGCTGCGTCGTTACCAACGCGGTAATCACCTCGCGGCCAAGCGGAACACGGAAGAGCTGTTCGATGCGGATACGGAGGAGTGATAAAGCCGTGTCGCGCTCCGAAGCGCCCATTCCGCAGCTTTCAATTTCTGTATATTAAGCGGCTAAGATTCCTCCCTTTTGTTTGCCGGAGTTCGCATGTCCATCGACTGGAAACGCTTTGCTGAATTGATTGCTTCCAAGAACAGCTTTCTGCTGACGAGTCACATTCGCCCCGACTGCGACGCGCTCGGCAGCGAACTGGGGATGGCTGGAATCCTGGAATCGCTCGGCAAAAAGGTGCGGATCGTCAACGGCCATCCCACTCCGCCGAATCTGGCCTTCATCGACCCGCAAAGAAAAATCAAAACGCTGGGTGAAGGGATTACTGTCGACGAAGCGCTCGCTGGGATCGATTGCCTCATGATCCTTGATACATCGGCCTGGGCGCAGCTGGGACCGATGGGAGATGTGATCCGTGCGGCCACCTGCAGCAAGTGCATCGTCGACCATCACTTCAGCGAGGATGATCTGGGGGCAGAACTTTTCAAAAACACTTCTGCTGAAGCCGCGGGGCGACTAGTCGTCGAGGCGGCGGAAGCCCTCGGTGTTAAACTCACTCCGGAAATCGCGATGCCGCTGTTTGCTGCGATTGCCACCGACACCGGCTGGTTTCGCTTTGGCTCGGCCGGGGCGGGAACGTATCGGATGGGGGCTAATCTAATTGAAGCTGGCGCGAAGCCCGCGGCCATTTACAATGAGCTTTACGAACAAGACACGCTCGGCCG
The DNA here is from genome assembly GCA_041739545.1 of Pirellulaceae bacterium. Lineage (GTDB taxonomy): Bacteria > Planctomycetota > Planctomycetia > Pirellulales > Pirellulaceae > JBGSNR01. The sequence goes on from JBGSNR010000114.1 coordinate 27,554, forward strand.
GTGTAAACTTCGCGGCTTAATTCTGTCACGCACTGCCGCCGACTTGGATGGTCGACTTGTCTGGACCTACGTCAAGAAAGAAGACTTTGCAGCTACCGGCGCCGTGCCTGCCGATACGGAAGACGCAGTCAACTTGACCCTGGCCATTGCCGGAACCCAATTCGCAGCGATTATGGTGGAACAACTCCAAGGAGGCTTCAAAATCAGCTTCCGGAGCCGCTGCGGGGTCGATTGCAGCAAATTAGCTGGTCAGTTCGGCGGTGGTGGACACAAAGCGGCCGCTGGCGCCTTTTTGGAAGGCTCACTGGAAGCTGTTGAGAGACAAATACTTGACGCTGTCCGTACGGCAATGCAAGGATAGAGATGCCGGTAGTCGCTTGAATGTTGTCACCGTGCCCCCGCCTCAACTTCCCCTCCTTTCTTTGCCCCCATGGATCCCACTAATCCCCAGGCTGGTGATTCCTCGGCATCTGCCCCGCTGCCTGTCGTTCCCGAAGCGACAGTCGCCCCCAGCATTTTGCCCCCGGACTCCGTCACGCCACCAATTCCACCAATCGGTTCCACGCCGAACGATATCCATGCGCCGCCGCGACGCGATGTCGTCGCCGCAATCCTGGCGATCCTTTGTGGTACGGTCGCTGGAGTATTTCCAGTCCTCGCCGGGATTCCAGTTATTCTGAATCCTTTGCGAAAAAGGCCCGGCAGAGGGGGTGATGCCGCTAAGTTTCCATCGTTACGCGTGGCGACCATTGGTTCGTTACCTGCCGATGGCCGCCCCGTGGCAGTGCCCGTGATTGCAGACAAAGTAGATGCGTGGACGCGCGAAGCAGGTCAACCGATCGGTGCCGTTTTTCTGCGCAAAGTTGCCGACGGCGTGGAATGTTTCAACGCCATCTGCCCCCATGCCGGATGTATGGTTGCGTTCTCCGGCGAGCGAAATGTCTTTCAGTGCCCGTGTCACACCAGTTCGTTTGAACTGGACGGCGCACGGGTCATGCCCAGCCCTAGCCCACGCGACATGGACAAATTGAATGTCGATGCCGAGAAGCTGAAGCAAGGGGAAATCTGGGTTGAGTTCGTCAACTACTATCCGGGCAAAGCCAACCAGGAGCCGAAGGGATGATCCCTACTTTCCGCAAATGGATCGATAGCCGCCTGGGGCTGACTCAGATCATTCAGCACGCACTTTACGAGCCGATCCCGAGCGGCGCTCGTTGGCGGTACATCACTGGCAGCATGCTCGTGTTTGCGTTCAGTGTGCAAGCGATCACCGGCATCGTTTTGTGGGCCTGCTACAGTCCGAGCAGTCAAACCGCCTATGAAAGCGTCTACTACATTCAGCACGAAATGGCCGGTGGCTGGCTGGTGCGCGGCATTCATCACTTCATGGCCCAGGCGATGGTGGTGGTCCTGGGCTTGCACTTGCTGCAAGTTGTAGTGGATGGAGCTTATCGTGCTCCGCGGGAAGTGAACTTTTGGCTCGGCTTGGTGCTGATGCAAATTGTGATGGGCTTGGGGCTGACCGGCTACCTGTTGCCGTGGGATCAAAAGGGTTTTTGGGCCACGAACGTCGCCACCAATCTGGCAACTCTGGTTCCGTTTGTCGGCAAAGAAATTCAGGCCGTCGCCATCGGCGGCGACGAGTACGGCAATCACACGCTGACACGTTTTTTCGCACTGCATACCGGCGTGCTGCCTGCTGCGCTCATCGGTTTTCTCGTCTTGCACATTGCCGTCTTTCGCAAGCACGGCATCATGGCCAAGATCACGCCGGGCCGGCCCGATCAATACTTTTGGCCGCACCAGGTGCTGCTTGATGCCGCGGGCTGCGTGGTCCTGCTCGCCATCGTGGTAGGCTTCACCGTGCACTGGGATTTCGCGGGGGTTTTTAGCGGAAATATGCCTGAGGCGCATCAAGGGGCGGAACTGGGCGCACCAGCCGATCCTTCGGAATCGTATTCGGCAGCGCGCCCGGAATGGTACTTCTTGTTCCTATTTCAACTTTTGAAGTACTTCCACGGCACGCAAGAGATCATCGGCGCGATCATCATTCCGGGGCTCGCCTTCGCCATCCTCATCGCCATGCCCATCATCGGCCGGTGGAAGATTGGGCATTACTTCAATGTGGCATTCATCATTTTTCTACTCGCGGGGGCCGGAGTGTTAACGGCAGCTGCCCTGCGCGAAGACTACTACGCGGTGCTTGCCCCGCGTTTTGGCTGGAAGACGGATGGCTCGCCAGAAATCGACAAGCTGATGAGTTCGTCGCAAGAGTTCATTGAGGCCAAGGAAGAGGCAGAACACAACGCACATCGCATGCATGAGTTGATTCAAGCACGTGTGGTTGTACCTGGCGCAACGAGCGGCGAGCCGAACATGCTCTCCGCCAAACAGCTCATCCCGCGCGAAGGGGCGGTCTATTTGATGCGCAACGATCCTGGCGTTCGCGGCCAGAAGCTCTTTGAACAGCATTGCAGCAGCTGCCATCCCTATGTCGGCAAAAAGGGAGACGCCGAATTCGCCCTAGGCCTGCCGATCCGGAGCGTCAAGTTGACCGCAGATGGCAACGTCGAGGAGGTTGACGGCAAGCCTGTGTTTATTGATCAACCAGCAGGTGCACCAAACCTGTTCGGCTTCGGTTCCCGTGAGTGGATCAAGGGCATTCTCGACGCACAGCAGATTGCCAAGCTCGAACTCGTAGCGAATTTTAAAGACGAGCAGTACTACTTCGATGCTCCCTATTTCGGCAACACCGCGCACGCGCAGGGCCGGATGACGAAATGGGTCAAGGAGCATGGCGAACTGCTGAAAGACGATCCGGCAAAGACTGACGACGATGTGGATGCGATCGTCGCGGCTCTGTCTGCGCAGGCGATGCTTAAGTCGCAAGCGGCCGCCGATAACGCCGATCGCGAATTAATTGCCAAAGGGATCGGACTCATCAACCAAAACTGCACGCGCGGCTGTCATCGGCTTGGTGATGAAGGGCAACTGGGGCTCGCGCCTGACCTCACCGGCTATGGTTCCTATGAATGGATGATGGGCTTCATCAGCAACCCAAACCATTCGCGGTTCTACGGCCCCGATAACGACCGCATGCCCGCTTTTGCGGAAGATCTCGATCATCCTGCCACCAATTCCGTCAGCCCGCGCGAGCTGTCGCTGGTCGTCGATTGGCTTCGTGGCGATTACTATCGGGCGGAAGATATGGCGCTCGGCGAAGGGAAGTTCAAGGATGAAGATTACGTCGCGAAGAATCCGTTCGACCTGTTCCCCACCTGGGCCCATTCGCAAGAAGAAGCCCGGCTGGCAACGCGACTGGCACGCACCGTTGCTGAGCCGCGACAAGATGTGGTGGGTTTAACGCCTGAGAAATCCCCCTCGCAGCGGAAGCGGGCGGAACAGTTGTTCCTCGTCAATTGTGCGGCCTGTCACAACCTGGCGAATGAGCATGGAGTCGGTATTGTTGCCCGGGCACCATCCGCGCCGAATTTGTTCGGGTTTGGTTCCCGCGCTTGGCTGGCAGGCTTACTTGAACCAGCGAAGGTCGACAGCCCGGAATACTTTGGCCGCACGGCGCATTTTGAAGGGGACATGGTCAACTTCGTGCGCGACAACCTTAAGGAACTCGACGACGATGCGCAGGCCGAGGTTGCAGCCATCGTCGCTGCCGTCTCCGCCGAAGCAGAGTTACCGGGGCAGAAGGATTTGGATGCTGGTTCGAGTGAACAAATCGAAAAGGGCCGCGCGACGATTCTAGAGTTCGATTTTGCCGGCGGCGGGCGGTGCGTGGATTGCCATCCGTTTCGTGATTCAACCGATGGTTCGACGGCCCCAACACTGACCGGCTGGGGGAGCCGTGCGTGGCTGGTACGATTCATCGCCAACCCGGAACACGCCGACCTGTACGGCAGTAACAACGACCGCATGCCAATCTTCGGCCGAGAAGGGAAGCCAAGGTTAAGTCAGGAAGAGTTGGAGTTACTCGCGGATCTAATTCGGGGAGCGTTGCAGGAGTAGCAGTCAACTAGCCCGCAGGGACAGCGAGCAGCATCGCTTCAACTGCTGCGGGGACTTCGTTAGTGCTGCGAAATCGTCTGCAGCTTCGCACGTTCCTTTTTGACAACCGGCATCGGTTCGACTTGGATCATGATCGACTTGAAGGCCGGCGTGCGTGACTTGGGATCAGCCGTCCGCGGCACCAGCACGTTTGATTCGGGGTAATACATGAGCGCATTACCGGCCCGGATGTATTCGTACGATCGGGCAAGGATGTTCTTCATTTCGCCGACGCTGCTGCGCACTAGGACCCGTTGTTCGTCGGTGAGCTTAAGCCGCCGCATGTCATCGGGATGCAGCAGAATAATGTCCCGCCGATCTTGCCCGCGATAAACGTCGTAGTCTTCGTAGACGACGGTGTTAAATTGCCCCTCGCTCCGTACGGTCATCAGTCGCAAGCCGCCGTCAGCATCGGGCAAGTCAGGCAGTTCATGCACGTGCAAAATCGCCTTGCCGCTGGCGGTGGGAAACTTTGGGGCATGGATCGTGCGACCCGGAATCTGAAATTCTTGCTTCGTTTTTTCGATGTTCTCAATCTGCTCGAAGCCAGGGATGACCTTCGCGATGGCCGCCCGGATGCTCGCCGTTTGTTGCATCGACCGCCAATCGACAGGACCATTGCCGAGAACTTCTTCCGCCAGGTTCGCGATGATTTCGACTTCGCTGCGCGGCCCCAAATGTCTGCGCGGTCCGCCGTCACTCAGGCGGACGAAGTTGAACATCGATTCCTGCGTCGTTGCTTCGGGCTCTTCATCGCGAGCGAGGACCGGCAGGATAATCGTTTCCTTGGCAAGACCGTGAGCGTGTCCCGTGTTGAGCGTGGTATTCAAGTAGACGAGCTGATCGAGCTTGCTCAGCACGCGGGCCGCGTACGTCGCATCGGGGTTCGATCCATACAGATTTCCGCCCAGACAAAAGCCCCACTTCAAGCTGCCATCGTCGGCTCCTTCCATGCAGGCAAGCGTATCGCGGCCGATCGTCGTTGGCAGTTTGACTTGGAGTTCCTGCTGCAGTTTTTCGAAGACGGCCGTCTTCAGCTGCGGCGTAACTCCCATGCTGCCGATTCCTTGCACGTTGGAATGGCCTCGAATAGGAAGGAGCCCCGCATGTTCCTTGCCGACCATGCCGCGGAGTAAGGCCAGATTCGCAATCGCCTGCACGTTCTGCACGCCATGGGCGTGATGCGTGATCCCCATCGTCCAACTGAAGACCGCCTTTTTCGCCTTCGCGTACCGGTCGGCAATCGCTTGAATGTCGGCCGCTGCGCAGCCGGACTTCACGTAGATCTCGTCCCAGGAAGCCTCGCGCAAGCTAGCGAGCCAGGCATCCGCTCCTTCGCAATGATCCCGTAAGAACGCTTCGTCGTGAGCGTTCATTTCGACGATCCGTTTGGCAATCCCGGTGAGGAGCGCCAAGTCGCCGCCGATGTGAGGCTGAACATAGAGCGAGGCGATCTTCGTACCGAAGAGCATGCTCCAAGGACTGCTCGGGACGCGGAAGTTGACGAGCCCGGTTTCGATGACGGGATTGATGCAAATGACATCGCCGCCGCGATTCGCGACTTTGCTGAGCGAGGTCATCAGCCGCGGATGATTGCTGGGAGGATTGCCGCCGATGACGAAAACGCAGTCCGCATGTTCGACATCTTCGAGCAGCACCGAAGCGGTGCCGTTGCCGATCGACGAAGTCAAACCCACACCGCTCGCCTGATGGCAATAAAAACTGCAGTTGTTGACGTTGTTCGTGCCATAGATGCGGGCGAAGAGTTGCAACAAAAAGCCGGCTTCGTTGCTGCTCCGGCCGCTGAAGTACCAGAACGTTTCGTCCGGCGTGAGCTTTTTCAGTTGCCTCACGATGCGTCCCAGCGCATCTTCCCAACTGATCGTTTTGAAGTAACCGCTGCCTGGTTCGAGCACGACCGGTTCGACTAAGCGGCCGCACGTTTCCAGGTCACGTGGCGAAAACTTCTGCATCTGCGGGATGGAGTACGTCTGCCAGAACTCCGGCTTGATTGCTCCTTGCAGATCGCTGGCCATCGCCTGCAATGACTTCTTGCAGACTTCCGGGAAACTGCCGGCCTCGTTGACCATGCCTCCTTTTTGGCCTCCCATTCCCAAAGCGCAAGTCTTGCAGGCGTTCTTGGAGGTCATGGCTGCCCACGCCTTCCACCAGCCTCCCATCTCGCGAGCCTTGCGAAAGGTATACCAGATTGCTTGCCAGCCGCCGCCAAATTCGGGTCTCTTCATTTAATTAATTCCGCTGAAACGTCTTCAGATTAGCACAGAGGTCATTGGTCATTTGTCACTTGTCATTCGGGGGCGTTTCGGAGTCGAGTGGAGAATTTCGCGTGCCGATAGAGAGTAGGTAGCGGTTCAGTTGAGGGCCTAGTTTAGCGATGATGGATTTCAGAGCGGAGACTTCCATGTCAGTAAGTAATTTTCTGCGATACGCTCGTCGCAACCAGTGACGCGTTTCATACAACGATCCACGGGCGATGCGAACGAATCTCCGATTGTCTGGATAGGAGCCGCGTCCATAACCTTCCGCAATGTTTGCCCCGACGCTATCTGCCGCGCGGATCAACTGTTTTCCTAGGGTGTCTCGGCCTAAAATGTCCCACCGTCGTACGATTGGCCAAAGTGCGTCGGCCAGCTCTTCAGAAAGTTGATAGAACCTCAACTCTTCGAATGACTTACCCGCCATGTCATCATCCCCGAATGACTAATGACAAATGACTAATGACCTGTATCCATTCTGAACTATTTCTCCGTTCCCTTCGAGGTGAAATCCATTCCTTTCGGCACCACCGTCACCATCAACGCCACCACAATCAACATCCCCACAATCGCCACGGCATAGGGTGCCAGCGGCGTGAGCGTGAATAATGGCATCGCGACCGGCGGGCCAATAATGCGAGCCATGGAACTCACGCTTTGGCTGATCCCCATCATGTTTCCCTGATGCGCGGGATCGGTGCGGCGACTGATCAGGCCGTTGATTGTGGGCGTGATGAACGCGAAGCCGCTCACCTCCACTGCGGTCGCGAAGAGCAAATACCACAACTGGCCAACATAAATTGCCGAGACCAACAGTGCAAAACCAAGAATGGTAATCCCACAACCGACCAGGCAGAGCTTGATGTCCGACACACGCGAGCTTAGCCTGCGCACGATGCCCCCTTGCACGATCATCAGCACCACGCCGATGAAGGCGAAGAACAAGGGAATCTGATAGATCTCGAATTTGAAGGGCAAAGACTTGCTTGCCAGGAACAGCGAGAGCGTGGCCTCAAACCCGCCGAAAGAAAAAACACTCACAAAGACTGTCAGCAAGAGTGCAGGCATCGTCGGCGTATTCCACGCGATTCGCCAGCCCTCACTATCGAACAGCTTGCGACCTGCAGGCGTTCGATTCCCGGGCTGCAACGATTCCGGCAAGAGGAAGATCGCCAGCAGAAGCGAAATGCCCGAGGTAGTCGATGCCACAAAGCCGGGCCAGGGATTGGTTGCCACATGATACGCGTTGTTCCAGGCATGAAGATTGTCAGCGAGTTCTTTGTCGTCCTCCGTTAGCAACCGACCGTTCAAGACAATGGCATCCGGCGCGCTCTGTTCATATCCTGCGGGCCCAATACTGCTGATCAATGCTCCCCAGGCAAGAAGCGGGCCGAAGGTAAAGCCCAAGCCAAAGGCCGCCCCGATCAGGGCCATACCTTTGGTGCGGCTTTCTGCGGTGGTGCAGTCGGCGATGTACGCCTGGGCGGTGGGAATCGTGGCGCCAGCAATGCCTGCTCCAATTCGGGTGATAAACAGCATCCAAATGTTGCCATAAATCGAGGCCACGCCGAACAACGCGTAGCAAATCGTCGAACCCAACAGTCCCACGATCAACACGGGCCGTCTACCAATCCGGTCCGAAAGTCGGCCCCAAACGGGGGCAAACAGGAACTGCATCAGCGAAAACGAAGCCATCAGCAGCCCTAGCATGAGGCCGTCGACCCCAAATGCCTTGCCATACAGGGGCAGCAGTGGCATGACGATGCCGAAGCCGAGCAGGTCGACAAAGACCGTGAGAAAGACGACCAGTAAAGAACCCCGGCTGGCGGTGGTTGGGGGAGGTTTCATGCGACTTTTTGTAGGTAGGACAGCAGAAACCTCCAGAATAGTCGAAAGAACGCGTTTCGGGAGAGTTCCTCGGGACAAATGTCCTGGTGCAGTAACGGGGCACCACTTGGTCGTAGGCCAAGTTCGTTCGAAGCTTGGCCTCTGCCCCTGTTTCGGCCCTAACTTCAGCTTCAGCCCCGCATACTCCCCCTTTTTCTCTAGATTCCGCTGAAACGTTTTCTAAAATCAGAACCATTGACCTCTGTTCGGGATTAATAGTAGGGGCCGGAAGATATTCGGACAGGATGGATCGCGGCACCGCTCTCGTCGAGTTCGCATCACAGGAAGTATCGCAATGACATTGTCCGATTCGTCGATCCTCAAAGCCCATCCTGCCCAAACATCGTCACCGCTGAACCTACGGCTGGTCTCCCCATCCATTAAAGATGAAGACGATACCGCCAGCACTTCCTACGAGATGAAGTTTCTCATCCCGGCGGAAGCTACAGAATTCATCCGCCGGTGGGCCACGGAGCACATGGGTCTTGACCCACATGCCGATCCGGATGGAGACGGCTATCTAACCACGACCCTGTATCTCGATACACCTCAACTCGACGTGTACCATCGGGGAACAGGCTATAAACGGAAAAAGTATCGTATCCGCCGCTATGGCAACAGTAACGAAGCTTTCGTTGAATGCAAAAGCCGGAAGGGGGACGCCACTTCCAAGCAGCGCTGTAACATTCCTCTCGACCAGGTAAGCCGGCTAGGCAGCCCCGAAACAGGAGACGGGTGGATCGCGGAGGGATTCCGCCAGGAGATTGAAAAACGAGGCCTGCTGCCGATCTGCCGAATCAGCTATCTTCGTTCCGCCTGGATGGCTCCCAGCTCCACAGGTCCGATGCGTTTGACCATCGATCGACAAATTTGTGGCATACCTGCTGACAACTGGCAACTCGATCCGGTGATCGGCGGGAAGCACATTTTGGAAACGCAGTACGTGCTCGAATTCAAATTTCGCGAGACGATGCCGCTCCCCTTTAAGTCGCTATTGGAACAAGCCGTCTTAAACGCTGCTGCCGTTTCCAAGTATCGTCGATGGATGCATGCCAGCCTGGGATCGGCACCCGGAGCACCGAATGTTTGAGCAACTCGATGCGATGCTTAAGGGCAGCCACTCAGCCGAAGTGCCGACGATCGAAGACATCAGCCTACGTTTGGCGATTGGTGTACTGGTCGGCGTTCTAATCGGCGCGTCCTACTACTTCGCCCAACGCAAGTCGCTGGCTGCCGTCTGGCCTCTCATCACGACGCTAGTGCTCCTCACGATCCTGGTTGCAATGACGACGATGGTGATTGGCGATAGCGGTGCTCGGGCGTTTGGTCTGGTCGGTGCACTTTCGATTATTCGCTTTCGGACGGTCGTGGAAGATACGCGCGATACGGCCTTCGTCATCTATGCGGTGATCGTCGGGATGGCGGTCGGAGCAGGAAATTTTGGTATTTGCCTAATAGGCTTGCCGATCACGTCCACCGTGGCGGTCGTGCTTTACTTCGTTGGACGCAACTTCGCCCCCAAGCCGCAGCATGTGCTGGAAATTCGCCTGGGTGCCGGCGGTGATCCGGAAACGGCGCTGCAGCCGGTGCTGATGCAACACTTAGCAACCAGGCAACTACTGTCTGCGACCACTGCCCGGCAAGGGGCAGCTCTTGAAATGAAGTACCATATTCAATTGAAAGACCCCCAGAAGCCGTTGAACCTGCTCCGCGACTTGAACAAGGTCGAAGGGGTTCAACAGGTCGACTTACGTGAGGCTCGCGACTCGTAGTGCGCTACGTTGCTCCGCTCATCATTCGGAAGTTTTCTCCGCTGCAGGACTGAAACCATGACTTCGTTTTCCTCTCGAGCGCTGCGAGTGGCTCTCATCGTTGTCGGCTGCTCGCTGGCAGTAACAACTGTCGTGCTAGTCGGTGGTACTCATGGTCTGGCGGGTTCAATCTCCGCCGACAGCGCGGTTCGCGATTTTCTGGCCGGCAATTTACCGGAGACGAACCTGGGCAGTGTCAAAGTCACGCCCGTCAAAGCTGTCCCTCCAAACAAGTCGGATACGTTTTTCGATCAAGGGATAATCCCGAATTTGAAAATCGAAATCCAGCCGCCAGAAATGGATAAGCTCCGCCAGACACCGCGAGAATACGTGCGGGCCGTGATGACCGAGAACGATCAAACGGTCTACAAAAGTATTGGTGTTAAGCTGAAAGGAGCAGCCGGCAGTTTTCGGGGTGTAGACGATCGACCGGCACTCACGATTAAAGCTGACAAGTACGAAAAAGGGCAGAAGTTTTACGACTTAGAAAAATTCCACCTGAATAACTCGGTTCAGGATGAAAGCTACTTTCAGGAATTGATCGGCGCTTACATCTTCAAGCAGGCGAAAGTACCGGCCGCCCGCGTCTCGCATGCCCGCGTCTGGCTTAACGGTCGGGATTTAGGATTCTATGTTTTCAAGGAAGGTTTTGACAAGAATTTCCTGAAGCGTCATTTCGACGACAACGATGGGAATCTTTATGACGGCGGCTTCTGCACCGATATCGACCAGGCACTCGAAAAAGATTCGGGCAAAGGAGTTGACGACCGAAGCGACCTCAAGACTCTCATTGAAGTCTGTCGCGAAGGTGATCTGGCCAAACGCAGGGCCCGGCTTCCCGAAGTACTCGACGTGGAAGCTTTCCTGCGCTTTTACGCTGGGGAGATGCTCACCTGTCATTGGGACGGCTATTGTCGCAATCGGAACAACTACCGCGTCTATTTCGACCCCAAGTCGAAGCGAGCCTATTTCTTTCCTCACGGGATGGATCAATTGTTCGGCAATCCCGGCGAAGGGATGTTCGACATCCACGGTGCGATCGTCGTGCAGGGAGTGTTCCAGATTCCCGAATATCAAGATCGCTATCAGTTCATCGTTCGCGAACTTGCTCCGATCGTCACCAACCCAGTTGCCATTCACCAAGTCGTGGACAAAACCCACGAGCGGATTAAGCCGGTGCTTACCGTGTTAGACCCCAATCGGGCCAACGATAATCGTAACCGCGCGGATGACTTGAAACGACGACTCGCAGAACGTGGCCGGGTCGTGCTGGAACAACTGGCCCAGCGACCTGAACCTCTGCGCTGGGATGCGAATGGCGTGGCCAATATTCCCAACGACTGGGTGCCGAAAATGGAAACGGGAGACTCCGTCGTTCAGGAAGCCGTGGCGGACGGCAAGGGGACGTACATGATCGGGACCGGGCCCAGTAATCGGGCGGTGGCCTCGTGGCGTCGCAAGGCGCAACTGACGCGCGGAAAATACAAGCTGCAGGCCATCGCCAAAAGTGCCGACATCGTTCGCTTGGAGGAGGGGACGAAAGGCAGCGGAGCGGGAATTCGTATATCGGGGAGCGACCGGATGAACAGTCTGGTCGGCACCACCGGCTGGGGCACGCTGGAATTCGAGTTTGAAATTCCAGACGAACGCCGCGAAGTAGAGTTAGTGCTCGAACTTCGATCCACCAAAGGGCAAGTCTGGTTCGAAAAATCGTCGCTACGATTCGTAAAAGTCGGCAACTAGGTTGCAGCCAAGGCCCTGGAAAATTGGAACAATCCGGCCCTATTTTGGCGGCATTGGCGCCTAAATTCGGTGCCAGCCGCAGCAAACCTGGATTGACTGGCATCGCCTCGGGAACTTCATCAAGAACTGGCGATTTTCGGCGAATACCCGGTCAGATAGGTTCGCCAGAGTTTTCGTTCCAGAGTTGCACGCCGTTCGATTACAATCCAACCTGAGAAAGTCAGGCCGGAGTTGATAAGAATTTCCGGCACGAGCAACGACACGACATTCACCGCCGAAGGATTCCGCCGATGCCGATCGAAGTCAACTGCCCGCAATGCAGCCAGATGCTCCGCGTGCCCGATACCGCTGTGGGCAAGTCGGTTCGCTGCCCCAAGTGTCAGACGGTCTTCCCGGCCAGCGCACCTGCAGCTTCAACTCCACCTGCTTCCAACGATCCGTTCGGTTTTCCCGCTTCCAATCCTCCCCCATCTAGTTTTCCGCCTGCGAAGGATCCATTTGCGATGCCCGGCATGGGGGCCGCTCCCCAGAAGCCGAACGTTCCCGATCCGTTTGGGGGCGGCTCAGCGCCAAACGCCGGACCCTATAACCCCTATGCGCCACCGTCAGCCAGCGGCGTGAAGACGGACGACGGCATGGGGCTTCCGTGGGAAGCACAAGGGGCAAGTTTTGAAACGTTCACGAGCACCATCAAACTCATCATGCTGGAACCCGATCGGGCGTTTCAGATGATGCGTCAGGATAACGAGCTCACCAAGTCACTTTCGTTTGCGGTCACCGGCATCGTGGTAGGTGGCATACTGGGAATGATCTGGCAGATTCCGTTCCAGATTTTCCAGGCCATGGCAATTGGAGGCCAAGGGCAGAATCAGGGAGTGGTGATTGCCGGCGGACTGATCGGCATGGTGATCGGCTTCTTCGTGGGAATAGTGATTGCTGTAATCAGTTTGTTCTTTTCGTCCCTGATCATGCATCTGTTCTTGATGCTTGTGGGTGCTGCCAACAAGGAATGGGCGGTCACGATGCGCGTCTACTGCTGGACTTCTGGCGCATTCCCGTGGATGCAAGTGATTCCCATCCTGGGGCCGCTCGTGATGTTCTTTTGGCAGATCGCGGCATTGGTCATTGGCTTGTCGAAAGCGCACGAGACATCCGTCGGTAAGGTGATCCTAGCCATCGTCCTGCAAATCGTCGTGTGCGGTCTGGTCATCGTTTTGCCGCTCGTCTTGCTCTTCGTCTTTATTTTTGCGGCAGCGAACGGTGGTGCTGGCGGCGGGGGCGGGGGCGGATTCTAAGTTTCGAGCCATTTTACGGGCTTCGCGCAACGAGAAGTGATTGAGATTGGCGTCGGTTACCGCCATAATCAGGGTTTGAACCGTAGGCACGTCGGCTCCGTGGGGCGACTGCGCCTGCGGTCCTTCCCGCCCGACCTCTCTTGCCTGTCAACCTTATGCCGCACTCCTTGGTGCCTCGTTTGCTCTTGCAGACCGTGATCACGGTCCTCCTTGGGCTAGCAACAACAGCCACTTCCTTCGCGGCCGAGCCGGACATTGATTTCGCTCGCCAGGTCCAACCGATCCTGGCTCGCAAGTGCTATGCTTGCCACGGTCCGGGGACTCAGGAAGGAAGTTTGCGACTCGATCACGCGGAGGGTGCGCTCAAGGCACTGGAATCCGGCGAAGTCGGCATTGTCCCTGGCAAACCGGACGCCAGCGAAGTGCTGCGGCGGGTTTCTTCCACCGATGATTCCGAACGGATGCCCCCCAAAGGGAAGCCGTTGTCGGCCAGCGAAGTCAGCATTTTGAAAAGCTGGATCGAGCAAGGGGCGAAGTGGAAATCACATTGGGCTTTCGAACCCCCAGTTCGCCATGAACCACCCAAGGTGCAGCAATCGGACTGGGTAAAGAACCCAATCGACGCTTTCATCCTGTCGAAGCTGGAAGACACCGGCCTGTCTCCTAATCCGCCAGCCGATCGCCGCGCGCTGATCCGCCGTGTTACTTACGATCTGACTGGGCTTCCTCCTTCACCTGAGGAAGTGGAAGCTTTTGTCAACGACAAGGACCCGCAGGCCTACGAAAAACTGGTCGACAAACTTCTCGCCTCGGAACATTACGGCGAACGCTGGGCCCGGCACTGGCTCGACGTCGTGCGTTATGCCGAGACGAATAGTTTTGAACGGGACGGCCCCAAGCCGCATGCCTGGCGATTTCGCGATTACGTCATCCGCTCTTTCAATGACGACAAGCCCTACGATCAATTCATTCGCGAGCAAATTGCCGGGGATGAATTTGAAAAGCCGACCGGCGATTCGCTGATCGCTACCGGTTTTTATCGCCTGGGCTTGTGGGACGATGAACCAGCTGACCGCGAACAAGCCAAGTTCGATAGCCTGGATGATCTGGCCACCACCACGGCGCAAGGGATTCTGGCGCTGACTATCAACTGTGCCCGCTGCCACGATCACAAAATTGATCCGATCACGCAGAAGGATTACTACAGCCTGATCGCCTTCTTTCACAACGTCACGCCTATGTCGAATGGCGGGCCGCAGATTGAGCAACCCATTTTCGAGAATGACGCCGCTCGTCAAGCTTTTGAAGCGGAAACAGTGCGACTGCGTAACCGTCGCGATGAATTACAAGGACAAGTCACCGCCCTGGAAAAAGAGTTTAGCGAGTTACTGCAAAAGGCATCCAAGGAAGTGGAAGCTCCGTCGGACATGGAGGATGTCACTTATCGCTTCTATCGCGACAGTTGGCAAAAACTGCCGAATTTTGATGAACTGAAACCGGAAACGATCGATAAGCTTCCCGGCAATCGGTTCGATATTTCTCCGGCGACGCGTCCCGATTATTTCGGCTTCGTCTTCACCGGGGTCCTTAAGGTTCCTGCCGACGGCGATTACACGTTCACGCTCGATGGGGACGATGGCGTGCGGTTGGTCATTGATGGTGAAGAGATCATCCGTTACGACGGCATTCATGGCGAAGGAAACCCGAGGCAGGCCAAGATTCACTTGAAGCAAGGTCGACGAGACATTCGGGTCGACTACTTCCAAGGCGCCTTTGGGAAAGGACTCACGCTCTTCTGGACCGGTGCCGACGGCAAGGTTCGCTGGCTTTCCGAGACTGATGGCTCCAGTGGCAATCGGCGGCAGCGGAATGTCGATTCGCTGAAGAAGAAGGATTTCAACCAACTCCTCAGCCAGAATGGCGAACGTCTGCTCGGCAAAGAACGTTACGAACAGTTCGTGAAATTACGAGCAGATCTCAGTCGTGCCGGCCAACAGCAGCCCACAGCTGATTTTGCGCTATGCGTATCAGAACGCGGGAAGCAAGCACCCGAGACGTTCGTCCTGGGACGGGGCAGTCACGTGGCTCCCGGCGATAAAGTGGAACCGAGTTTTCCTGGCGTGCTCGGTGGCGGAGTCGCTCAAGCTGTCGAAACTTCAGCCAATAGTTCCGGCCGGCGCACCGCCCTTGCCAACTGGCTCACTTCGAAGGAAAACCGGCTCACTGCGCGCGTGATGGCAAACCGCGTCTGGCAACATCATTTTGGCCGCGGCATCGTTCGTTCACCGAATAATTTTGGCTTGCTCGGCGATTCCCCTACCCATCCGGAATTGCTCGATTGGCTGGCAACCGAATTTATGCGGCTCGATTGGCATCTCAAGCCGCTGCATAAGTTGATTTTGATGTCAAACACGTATCAGCAATCTTCGCAAGGCAATCCCGCAGCGCTTGCGAAGGATCCCGCCAACAATCTCTTCTGGCGCTACAATATGCGACGGCTGAGTGCGGAGGAACTGCGCGATTCCCTGCATGCGATCAATGGCTCCCTCAATCCAAAGATGTATGGGCCGAGCACCTATCCCAAAATTTCGGCAGAAGTTTTGGCCGGGCAATCGGTTCCAGGCAAAGGCTGGGGGAAGTCGTCCGCTGAAGAATCCGCCCGGCGGAGTATTTACATTCATGTGAAGCGTTCGCTGGTTGAGCCCCTGCTCGCAGCATTCGACTTCCCGGATACAGACACCACCTGCGAAGCTCGCTTCATGACGGTGCAACCGGGGCAGTCGCTGGCCTTGCTCAATGGGGAGTTCATCAAAGAACAAGGACAGGTCTTCGCCGATCGCGTTGCCCGCGAAGCCGGTGCGGATACTGATAAACGTGTTCGCCGGGCACTCGAATTGGCTTTAGGGCGACCGGCAACGGATGCCGAAATCGCCCGCGGCCTGCGACTGATTGAAACCCTGCAAAAGAATGACAAGCAATCTGTAGAAACCGCGTTCCGCAACTTCTGCGTATACGTTTACAACTTGAACGAGTTTATTTTTCTGGATTAGACGAACACCAACCCGAAGCGCAAACCGAGACACGACCGTAAGGGAGTGATGTACCGCGGCCGGAAGCGAACCGGCCCAGAATGAATCGCACCGGCCAAAGATTCGCCGCTTGAATTCAGCGTGCGGTTCTTCACTCCCTTACGGTCGTGTCTCGGCTTTTTGGAAACCAAAATCATGACCAATAATCAACACGGACAATTTTGTCGCCGCACACGCCGCGAGTTCCTCTGGGAAACCGGCGCAGGCTTTACCGGCCTCGCTCTTTCCGGCATGCTCTCGGCCGACGGCTTCTTTGCGAACTCCGCGCAGGGAGCCACTGATGGCAAGCCCGCGTTCAAGAACCCTCTGGCTCCAAAGGCTCCGCATTTCGCCCCGAAAGCGAAGAGCGTGATTTTTCTGTTCATGTACGGCGGGCCGAGCCATATCGATACGTTCGACTACAAGCCGACGATGATCGGACGGGACAATCAAACGGTCGAGGTCAAAACTTTCGGTCGTGGCGGACATAAGAATCAAGGCCGGATTGTCGAGCCGAAATGGAAGTTCAAACAATACGGTGAATGCGGCAAGTGGGTCAGCGAACTCTTTCCACACGTCGCCACCTGCGTGGACGACATCGCCTTCCTGCATTCCATGACGGCCGATTCGCCCATCCATGGCTCAGCCATGTTGATGATGAATTCCGGCCGCATTCTCTCCGGCTTTCCCGCCCTCGGCTCGTGGGTGAACTACGGATTAGGAAGCGTGAATGAGAACCTGCCCGGCTTTGTCGTCATGCTTGATCGCAAAGGTGGACCGATCAGCGGGGCGAAGAACTGGTCCAGCGGTTTCATGCCCGCCACCTACGCCGGCACTATCATGCGCTCCAAGGGAGCACCCATTCACGATTTAAAGGCGTCCGATGGGATGAGCCGCGAAGCACAGCGAGCCATGCTTGATTCGCTCCGCGAAGCGAACGAAGAGCATCTCAAATCAAGGGTTGATAATTCCGATCTCGCGGCCCGCATCGCCAGTTACGAGTTGGCTTACAAGATGCAGGAAAGTGCCCCTGAAGCAGTCGACCTCTCAACAGAAGACGCGAAAACGCTGGAGATGTACGGCGTGAACAACGAACGCACCAGCGACTTCGGCCGCCGCTGTTTACTCGCGCGCCGACTGGTGGAGCGCGGTGTGCGGTTCATTCAGCTTTACTCGGGCGGAGCCCACAACGATGACAACTGGGACGCACACGGCGACCTTGAAAAAAATCACAACTTCCATGCCGGCAACACCGACCAGCCAATCGCCGCCCTCCTAAAAGACCTCAAGCAGCGCGGCCTGCTGGATGAAACGCTGGTTGTGTGGGGTGGCGAGTTCGGCCGTCAGCCCACGGCGGAATACGCACAAGGGACCGGCCGCGATCACAACAGTTACGGCTTCACCATGTGGTGTGCCGGCGGCGGAATTAAGGGTGGCATCAGTGTCGGCGAGACAGACGAGCTAGGCTCTTCCGCCGTCGCCCCGATTCACCACGACAAGGCCGGCTTCCATGTGAAGCAACTGCACGCCACGATCCTGCATCAAATGGGGATCGACCCCAATCGCCTGTCGTACTTCTACAGCGGCCTGGATCAGAAGCTGGTCGGCGTGGAAGAAGTGCATCCGATCAAGGAAATTATGGCGTAGCTGCGACGAAGAAAATCTCGTGAAAAAACGCAATCCTCGGGCCGATCCGCGACGGATCGAGACCTGGTTTTCTCGGCATCAGGATGGAGAATTCTCCATCCCATTGCGATCGTCGCCATTCCATATCGTCCTGCCGCTCGACCCCCGCACGCAGTTTCTGTACGCGACGAAGCCTAATTTCGTGCGGGAGCTGTTTTGCGAAGATGATGGATTCAAGTTCGGAATCATCGCGCGGGGCGGCCTTCCTAGCAAACAGGATTGCCTTGCCTTGCATCGGCTTGTGCGGAAAGAACCAATCGTCTTCCTGGGGGATCTCGACGCCCCCGATCTGCTGATCTTTGCTTGGCTGCGAAATATCTTCGCGCCGGGTCAACTCGTCTACCTCGGCATCAGCGATGCACTGCTCGAGATCGTCCCGGCCGCTTCGCTTCCTACCATGCAAATGAAAGCAGCCAAATCGGAAGTCCGCGGGCTCGAACTGGCTCGCGAATTCATTCCCGACTTGCCGGCACTCGTAGGGGAAGAGTCCGCGAAGATCCTCGGTGCTGGAAACAAGGTTGAATTGGAAGGAATCGCGTCAGCTTGCGAGCCTGATCAGTTGCGTCGCAAGCTGAAGAGATTGATCGCGAAGGGGTAAGGTCGTTGCGGCACCTTATTTGGCATTTGCCCCCGTCACGATCGTCTCCAACGCTTCCAACCCGCGTTCACGCTGCACTTCATACATCCCGGCATGATGTTCCAAGACTTTGCCATCCCGGCCGATGACGACGTAGAGCGGCAACCGCCCGCCAAGCGGACGAGGGTCTCCGACCTGCTTCAAAAATCGGCCGTCGTCCAGCAGAATCGGATAGGAGAGCCGCATGAAGTCGCGGAGCTTTTTTGCCGTCGCGATCGCGGCCTTTCGGGCTTCTTCGTCGACTAATCGTTTGTCGACATGCACCCCCAGCACGACGGCCTGATCCTTCAGTCGGCGTTGCAGGAAATCGACGTACGCCACTTGCCCATACGGTTCTTCTAGCGGCGTGTCTTTGTATTCCCAAAAGTGCAACACGACGACCTTGCCCGCCAAATCTTTTGCGGAAAAACTTTTGCCGCTTAAATCATTCAGCGACCAGAGCGTTAATTCCTGACCAATCAGACTCGACCGCAGATGTGCCAGCGACTGCGTGCGGTCCTTTTGATCCTTCGCATCGCGTTCGGCCGCGGCGAGAATCGCAGCGAGCGGTCCCGCTGAAGTATTCGCAAGTTGCGGTAATCGCTCGCGGACCAGCGTGATTTGTTCAGGGGAAAGTTCGGCGCTATGCGTGCGCGGCTCGCGTTCTAGTTCGCTGCGAAACTTCTGCCAGGCGGCGAATGATTCCGCGATTTGCGAAAGCTCTTCCGCTGGCAGTTCGTCGACAGATTTAAGCTTCCCGACCGAATCATGCTTCTGCCCCGGGCCTAAGAAAACAAGATCCTTTAGTTCGATGACAAGCCGCGAATCCTTGGCGATCCAAGCGGTTCGTTTGTACCCGATGGGACTGGAATAATCGATTTCCCAACAATCGTAGCCGCCGTGTTGCTCTTCGCTTTCGATCACTGCCTCGAGGTTACCGACTTGCCACTTGGAACTTATCGTTGGCGCATCGGGCACCTGCGCAAAGGGTAAGGCGAGTGGCACTGCGTGCTTTCCTTCTTCCCGCTGGACGAGCAGTGAGGGGCGATCTTTTTCCACAAGCGTGCCATCCTTCGCCAGGGTTGCGACGCCGAATCGCTCGGGCCAAGACCAATTGCCGCGCCCTTGCTCGTTGATCGTCCAACCCATCTCGATTTGCTCGGGACTGCCGAGGAGGATCATTTCCAGTTGGAATTTTTTAGGGGGCTGTTCATCGTCTTGGACCGGCGTAAAAGTCCCTTCATAGACCAGTCGCAAGCCTGGCTTCTCAGCCGGAACTTCAGCGAAGGCAAGTGGTGCGGCGTGCCAGGCCGCCAGCAGGCAGACCAGACGGAAAACCAAACGGAATCGATAGGTTTGATGCATCGCGGGATTCTACCATGCGCGATGCACTGGAACGACTAGAGCAGTTTTTATCCCCAGCACCGCCTGCGGCGTAACCGGTACATCCGGAATAATGGTTCGCGCCGAAGTCGCCATTCGATCTGCGGATTCAGCGCCGCACGGTCGCCAACTTCCCGCTGCAAGCTAGATTTGCTTGAATCTGAACGCGCTGGGGCGCGGCCTGTTTTCCTTCAAACTGATTCGGTCATGTCTAAAATCATCATCGCTGCCGGGGTCGTAGGCGTCGTCATTCTTATCGAATGCGGAATGGCTTTTATGCTTATTCCAAGCACCGCAGACCTGGAAGCCCAAGTCAAAGCCACGAATGCCGCACCTGCGGATAGCCCTGCAGCGGAGACACCGAGCGGTTCAGGTGAGACGAAGCCAACTTCAAGTACCGAGCCCGAGGCCGAGCAGGATCTGGGCAAATTCAACGTCGTCGTGCATCAGCCTGCCACGAATGTGACGCTGCGCATCAATTTTCAATTGGTCGCAGCGGTTCTGGCCAAGGATACTTCCGAGATCACCACGCTCTTGGAGAACAACAAGCATCGGCTGCGGGACCAGGTGATTTATGAAATCCGCAACTCGGATGTCAACGATCTTACCGACCCCGGATTGGGCTTGATCAAAAGGAAGATTTTGGCGAAAAGTAACGAGTTGCTGGGGAAGCCTTTGTTCAAGGCAATTTATTTCAGCGAGTTTTCGTTCATCGAGCAGTGATCCGCCAAGCGGATAGCAGCGCAATTGCCTGCTATCATTGCTCGCTGCCTGGAAAGGATGCCCATGGCAGGGGACAACGAACCAGTTGGTCAGGATGAAATCGAGGAACTGCTGCGCCAGGCGCAAGCGGCTGCGGGACAAACGCCAGCACCACTGGTTACACCTGCTGCGAGCCAGTCCCTCGATCAATCCGATATCGAAGCCCTGCTGAAAAGTGCCGGCGCGAAGCCGACTGCTGCCTCGCGAACTGCGCCGACAGCAACTCAAACAGCCTCTTCCCCGCGACCTGCCAGTCGAGCCGCGTCCCATTCTTATGGCAGCACCGCCGACGACGCTCAGTTCTTGCTGGCACAAGCAGAGCAAGCACTCGCTTCGGTCGACCATCCCGTCGATCCAGCCATTCAAAACATTTCGCCGTTCCAGTTTCCGGATCTGGCCGGAAGTCCTGCCAGCACCGAGCGCGCCACACTGGACTTGCTGCGCGATGTCGAACTCGATCTGCGGATTGAACTGGGGCGGGCTCAAATGCACCTCGAAGAGGTTCTGAAACTTCGTCGCGGGGCGGTGGTCACGCTCGACAAATTGGCCGGAGATCCGGTCGACATCTACGTGAATGGTCGTTTGGTGGCACGCGGCGAAGTGCTCGTGCTTAACGACAATTTCTGCGTGCGCGTGGCAGAACTCTTAAGTGGCAGCGAAGCAGCGTAGAGCAGCAAATCGGCAACGCCACAACATATTTGCCCTTGCCTCGCGGTCTCGTCTGGCAGTATTAACCCACTCCCGAAAAATCGCGCGCACGGGTCCGTCGCGACACGGAACGATGCCCGCACGGGACTTGGGAAATCAATATGCTGCTGCGACTTCTCCTGGGACTAACTCTTGGCACCGGCATGGCCGGTTACCTCTACGGGCAAGACGTTGAAGAAGCACCGCGGACTTTGAGTCCGTTCCTGCTTCCGACCGGAAATTCGCCCAGTGACGCCAACCCCTATCCCGATACAGGAGCGCCGCCTCCTAGTTTTGAACGACTCCCTCCCGCAGCGACTTCACCGGCACTAGAAGTCCCTACGAACTATCCGGGGCCAGGAGCGGTTGAATCGCACCCCCTGCCGAGCGCCCGCGGACAACGTCCCCAACTGATGCTTCCCCCGCCGCCGACTGCTTACGGGACTGAAGAAGCCCCGGCCGATCCGAATCCGAGTCGCGACGACTTGCCCCAACCGGCCGAGGTCGCGCTGCCTCAAACCGAAGTCCGCGATGCACGTTACGAACAGTCGCCAGGCAACCTGCCGGTCGCGACAGACGTGCAGCAAACGAGCGCAACTCTTGCAGAGCCTATTGTTTCAATTCCAGCCGCCGCCACGGGGGCGACCGAACCATTGAAGCTGGCCCCTCCATCGAAAACGGAACGCGAACTCAAGCCGCTGGAAGCCCCCAACAACTCGCAGTTGGCCATCACGGTCGTGGCGAGCCTGGCCGGCGTGATCGGCTTGTTTTTGCTAGTTGCCTGGGGAACGAAGAAAGCCTTGCCCGGCGGGACAGGCCGCCTGCCCACCGAAGTTCTCGAGCCGCTGGGCCGATTACCAGTGACCAGCAAGACTGAACTGCAACTCCTCCGACTGGGAAGCAAGCTCGTGCTGGTCTCTTCGAACGGAGGCAGTATGGACACCGTTTGCGAAGTTACCGATCCGCTAGAAGTAGAGCGGCTCCTTGCGTTATGCCGGAAACAGAAGCCGAATAGCTCCACGGTCGCGTTCCGCGAAACTTTATCGCAAGTGAGTGCCGAACCGGTGCGCGGCTTTGCCGGAGAATTCGCTCGGGCGAACCCAGGGGGAACGCGTCGGGGCTAAGTGCTTCGAACTGTTCATCCACGGAAGGAATTACAGCATGCTTGGTGATTTGCGGATTCGAGTGCTGCTACTGGTCGTCGCCGCGACGACTTGGTGTGGCTTCGTTCCCGCGTTGTACGCGCAGCAAGCTGTCGGCACTTCGATCGAATCGAGCAACGACAACGATGGGCGTCCAACTGGTGCTGGATCGGCAACCTCGTTGCTCACCACGCCGGACCTCACCACCCCTGATACGATTAACGACCTGCTCAATGGTGGCGTTGAGCAGATGGCTAGTCCACAGCGGCTGAGCGGCACGCTGCAAATCATGCTGCTGCTAACCGTGCTGAGCATGGCACCGGCACTACTCCTGATGACTACCAGCTTTGTGCGAATCATTGTGGTGCTGGGCTTGCTCCGTCAAGCGCTGGGGACGCAGTCACTTCCTCCCAGCCAGGTTGTCACTTCGCTGTCGCTGTTTCTGACTCTGTTGGTTATGACTCCCACGTGGAACGAGGTCTATAAGAACGGGATCGTTCCGTACACCGAGGGGCAGATCACCAATCCAGAAGATGCCTTCACCGCTTGCGTGTTGCCAATCAAGCGGTTCATGAGCCGCCAGATCGATGTTGCCGGCAATTCGGACGACGTATGGCTGTTCTACAACTATTTGCCCGAGAGCTCGCAGCCTGAAAACTTGCCCGAGACTTACGACGATGTCCCGCTGCAAGCCATGCTTCCTGCGTTTCTGTTGAGCGAACTTAAAGTCGCCTTCCTGATTGGCTTTCAGATTTTCCTGCCGTTTTTAATCCTCGACATCGTGGTCTCAACGGTGACGGCCTCGATGGGGATGATGATGCTTCCGCCGTCGATGATTTCGCTCCCGTTCAAGCTGCTGCTGTTTGTTTTGGTCGACGGCTGGACGCTTGTTGTCGGCATGCTACTGCACAGCTTTGGCCCGATATGACGCAGCTTAAGTCCTGCGGCGCCATTTCCTCGTTTCCTATCACTACGGTCTTCCTTTCCATGGTTCCAGACGACGCCGTTCAACTCGCTCAACAAGCGCTTCTCATCGGCCTGGTCATTGCCAGTCCGCTGCTGGTGGCTGGCATGGTTGTCGGCTTGCTCACCGGTTTACTGCAAGCACTAACGCAGGTGCAGGATCAAACCCTCACCTTCGTGCCGAAAATTGTGGCGATGGTGGTAGTTCTCGTGCTGGCTTTGCCGTGGCTGGTGCAGAAAATGATGGAATACTCTGAATCGTTGATTGCCAATATTCCGCGAGTCTTGGGAGGCTGAGGCTCGGCCGGCATCTCTGCCGCGAGTGCCCTGTGAACCATGGCCCTGCTACTGGCTCAGTATCAACAACAATTTTTGATCTTCGTCCTGGTGCTGACGCGCATTGGGACGCTCGTAATGACAATGCCCTCCTTCGGCGGAGCTAACGTGCCGATGCGGGTGCGGGCCTTCCTGGCGGTCGGCATTTCGATGCTGATTACGCCGTTGCACTGGGGCGTGGAGGTCGAATCGCCTGCGAATCTGGCGATCCTAACCGCGCTGCTGGCGAAGGAATCACTACTTGGTTTGGCAGTCGGCCTGACCATGCATATTTTGCTCAGCGGCGTCCATCTGGCGGGACACTTGATGGAGCAGGCCAGCGGTCTCTCCTTGGCGGAAGTCGTGAATCCCGACTCCGAGGAGCGGGTGTCGATCTTCATGCAGCTGCTGGAAGGAACGGCCCTTTCCATTTTTTTGCTCGTGGGGGGACATCGCTGGATTTTGGACGCCGTCGCGCGCAGCTTCCACTGGATGCCACCAGGGAAAGGACAACTTCCCGCAGAAGTCCCCCTCGCCTTGACCGAGATTGTGAGCCAAAGTTTTGGCATTGCCCTGCGAGCCTCGGCACCGGTCGTGCTGGCGCTGTTACTCGCCACTTTGATTATTGGGATCCTGAGCAGGACGGTTCCGCAGATCAATATCATGACGCTAGGCCTGAGTGTGAATTCACTGCTTGTACTTGGCGCCTTGGCGCTGTGTGTCGGTTCGATTGGCTGGACGTTTCAAGAATCGATTGAACCAGCGATGGAAAAAATCCTGGTCGCCTTCGGACCAGAAGCTGAATCGGTAGCGGCTCCTCTGCCTTGAGGCAAATGACCCGTGAATTGCGTACGTAGGACAACCCATGGCCGGTGATGAATTTGGAGAACGTTCGCACGACGCAACGCCTCATCGTCGGCAGCAAGCCCGCGAAGAAGGGAACGTTGTTGTCAGCCGGGACCTGGCCTCGGCTTTGTCGCTGCTCGCCGGTGCGCTAACGTTGTGGTACTTGGGAGACAACTTTATCCGGACGCTAGGCGTCTATCTGCGTGAACGACTCCACGGAGAACCCTGGTGGAACCTAGACGCGCAGCAGGTCTCGCATCATGCGATGCAAATGGGCGGAATCGTTGCCTGGGGGGTTCTGCCAATTCTCGGCACATTGATGCTGGTGGGAGTTGTCGTCCAGATCGGGCAAGTCGGCTTCTTATTCCTGCCGCAAAAGTTGGCATTGGACTTCAAACGGGTCAATCCCTTCAATAACGCCTCGCGAGTCTTTTCGGTCAAAGGATTAGTGCACAGCGGTTTCGGCCTGGTGAAAACGATGGTGGTGGGAGGAGTAGCGGCCTACAGCCTGTGGGGCGAACGAGTGCAGATCATGTCGCTCGCAATGGCGGAGCCGCAAATGATAGCGTTTTCCATCGTGAGCATCATCATCTGGACCGTGGTGAAGATGGCCGCCGCACTCGCCGTGATCGCCCTGGCTGATTACGGCTATCAGTATTGGAAGCACGAGCAAGACCTGAAGATGACCACTCAGGAGCTTAAGCAAGAAATGAAGGAACAGCAGGGGGATCCACAACTGGTTGCGCGGCGCAAGCAAGTGCAGCGGCAACTGGTGGTAAATCGCCTCTCGACGATCGTTCCCAAGGCCGATGCGATTGTGACTAACCCCACAGAGTACGCGATCGCGTTACAGTACGATCCGGAAAAAATGGAGGCCCCAATCGTGCTGGCGAAAGGAGCCGGCGTTCTCGCCCAGCAGATTCGCCGACTGGGGCTGAAGCACAGTATTCCGATTGTGGAGCGCAAAGAACTCGCCCGCTATCTTTATCACAACGTGGAGGCTAATCATGCGGTTCCCAACGAGCAGTACGCAGCGGTCGCAGAAGTGATTCGCTACGTCTACAAGCTCAAAGGAAAGAAGCTTCCGGGTGCCGCTTAAGCATCGGCCCGGTTGTTCACTACCGCTGAAACGTTTCGGCACTGAAGCCGGGATTCAATTTCAAACGAGTGTAGGTATACTCCTCTTCAATCGGAGGAGCCGATTTCTCGTCAGTCGGAAACCTATAAGCGACATAACGAATCGGAACTTGCAGTTCATCGTCGATGAATATCTCTGCGAGATAGAATTCGTACTCGGGCCGCTCTTTCAAATGCTTAATCGTGTGCATCGTGCACAAGCGGCCATCGATCTTCGCTCCCTTAACCGACTTCACTTCGCATTCCTCGGGATGATTGCGGTCGCGGTCGGCCTTCCCCTTGGCGATCAGCTTTTCCAGCAAGTTGATGATGCCGATGTCGCTAATCGGATACTTGTTGTCGGCCATGGCCAGCGCGCCATCGGGAACGATCCAAACGGCAGGCACTTTGAAGCCCAGGATCGGCGATTCCTGCACCCACATTTTCCCGTTATTTTCTCCTTCGACCCACATCACTTCTCGATCTTTCAGGTCGGCTGGCTTGAGGAATTTCAGCCAGACAGCGAACGGGGTGACAACCTGCTCCTCTTCGATTTTTTGGTTGCGGATTTTTGCCTCTAAGAAGGTGTAGTCGCCCAGGACCCCCTTCAAACGCTCACGGCGAACCAGAATGGCCGAGTAGTCTTGGACTTCGCGTTTCATGCGGTCCAAACCGTCCTCAGCAATTTTGAGCAGGGGGTCTAAAGGATGACCGCTGGCCACAGCATTCGGTGTGGCAACAGGAATGCTTTCCGTTTCCGCTCCGGCGGCGAATTCTGCGCACAGAAACAATCCCACTATCAATCCCACGATGGGGAGAGTTTTGTTGGCACGCATCCCAACCGATGATCGAAGAACCATAACCTCAGACTCCTGTTCACTGCAGAATTTACGCTCCGTCCGAACCAAATCATTGTAGGTAATGCCTGGTCATTGGGGGATACCCATGAGAAATCTGATCGCAGGGAGATGCTAACCCCGGAGCGAACAACGGATTCTGTTCTGCCGATTTGTCGTAAAACCGCAAGCTTGCGTCGAGACGCGGCGGAAAGTACGTTACGGAAATCTAATGCTGAGCTAGCTTTAGCCCACCTGCCTGACTACCCCCGCCGAATCCGAACCATGAAGTTTCATCGCCCTGCTGTCCTTTGGTCCGTTCGAACTTTCGCTCTGACAGCTGTCTCGAACGCGCTGCTGGGGTATTGCTCCTCGCTTCTGGCTGCCACCCCGGAATGGCCCGAATTTCGCGGTCCACAGGGAAATGGCACGTCCTCGGCCCAAGATATTCCAGTGCGCTGGAGCGAAACCGAGAACGTCGTTTGGAAAACCGAATTGCCAGGCAAAGGATATTCCTCGCCGGTAATTGATGGCGATCAAATCTGGATGACCACTGCCGTCGATGAACCAGTCAGCGACGAAGAAAAGGCGCGTCGCCTGAAGGCAAACACGGGCAATCAGCCTTTGATCGTCGCGGGACGGCTTGTGTTGAGAGCGCTCTGCGTTCAGCGCGAAACCGGAAAGCTAGTGCACGACCTCGAATTGATGGTCGAGTCTGAACCGCAACCCGCTCACGCGCTCAATTCCTTTGCTTCCCCAACACCGGTGGATTGCCAAGGGGCGGCTCTATTGTCATTTCGGTGCGTACGGCACGGCTTGCGTTGAAACGTCCACTGGCAAAGTGCTCTGGACCAATCGTGAGCACCAGATTCAACATGAAAATGGCCCTGGCAGTTCCCCTGTGCTGGTTGGCAAACTGCTGATCTTTCACTGCGACGGGAGCGACAAGCAGTACATCGCAGCCCTCGATATTGAAACCGGGAAGACCGCCTGGCGGACCGAACGTAGCGGCGAAATGAACAAAGATCCGCAACTAAAAAAGGCGTACGGCACGCCGATTGTTGTGGAATCGGAACAAGGAACTCGCATTGTCTCACCGGCCGCGGATTGGCTCTACGTTTACGATGCAGTTACCGGGCAGGAGCTATCGAAAACGAAATACGGAGCGCTCGGCTTTTCGATCGTGCCACGCCCCGTTTTTGCAAACGGCATGGTCTATATGTCGACCAGTTTCATGAAGCCTGAAATTCTGGCCTTCAAGTACGACGGCATTCACGCGCCGGAGATTGCCTGGCGATTCGGAAAGCAAGCTCCTTCAATGCCTTCACCACTGATCGTCGGGGATGAGTTCTACATGGTGAGCGACAAAGGGGTCGCGACCTGCTTAAATGCCCACACAGGAGAGATGCTTTGGACTTCCCGACTCGAAGGTAATTTCTGCGCTTCCCCTATGTATGTGGACGGCAAAATTCTCTTCGGCAGCCGAGAAGGGAATACCACGGTGATCAAGCCGGGCAAAGAGTATGAAGTGTTGGCAGTCAATCATCTCGAAGGAGCGCACATGGCATCGCCGGCGGCAGTCGACAAAAGTTTGTTTCTACGTACCGATAAGGCACTCTATCGGATCTCGAATAGTCCGAAATAACGAGCTCTGATTTCGCGTGCTAACTTAGAACCTTACTTAGCACATGTCCCGCCACATCTGTCAGGCGGAAGTCGCGGGCTTGATAGCGGTAAGTTAGCCGTTCGTGATCCACGCCGAGCAGGTGCAGGATCGTGGCGTGCAGGTCGTGGACTTCGACGATATCCTCGACGGCATTGTATCCCAGTTCATCGGTCTTTCCGTACCGCATGCCGCCGCGAACCCCTCCGCCGCACATCCACATCGAAAAGCCCTTGATGTGATGATCCCGGCCATTCCCTTGCGCCATCGGCGTGCGGCCAAATTCGCCCGTCCAAATAACGAGCGTATCCTTGAGCATGTCCCGTTGCTTGAGATCTTTAATGAGAGCCGCACAGGGTTGATCGACCTCTTGCGCGATGCCGGCAATGTTTGATTTCACACCGCCGTGATGATCCCAATCGCGATGATAGAGTTGGATGAAACGTACGCCCCGCTCCGCCAACCGCCGCGCGAGCAAGCAGTTGGCACCGAACGTGCCGTCAGCTCCTTTCGTGCCGTACATTTCGAGAACATGCGCTGGCTCGTCCGCCATGTTCATCAAATCAGGAACCGATGTTTGCATCTTAAAAGCCAGTTCGTACTGGGCGATGCGCGTGGCAATCTCTGGGTCGTGCACGAGCGCATCTTCCTGTCGGTTGAGCGCATTCACTGCATTCACAACATCCGCCTGCTGAGCGGATGAAACACCGGCTGGAGAAGAGGCATACAAGACCGGAT
Source organism: Pirellulaceae bacterium (assembly GCA_041739545.1). Classification (GTDB taxonomy): domain Bacteria; phylum Planctomycetota; class Planctomycetia; order Pirellulales; family Pirellulaceae; genus JBGSNR01. The sequence continues at coordinate 56,446 of JBGSNR010000114.1, forward strand.
CCCCCTGCGAACGCAATTCCACTCCCTGAAACTTGCTCGGCAAGAAGCCGCTATGCCATTGCCGCGACGCAATTGGCTGGGCCTGTCCAAAACGGCCGGTCGACGTGAGAACGCAGAATCCCGGCAGGTTGTCCGCCTCGCAACCTAGGCCGTAGTTAATCCACGAACCCATCGCCGGCCGGCCTGAGATCAAGGCCCCGGTGTTCATGAACGTGTGTGCCGGATCGTGATTGATGGCTTGCGTGCGAAGCGAGTTAATCACGCAGATCTCGTCCGCGATGCTACCGATGTGGGGAAAAACCTCAGCAATTTCTTGCCCCGATTCGCCAAACTTTTTGAATGGATGCTGCGGCGCGAGGCACTTCAACTGCTGCCCCTGCAACTGCGCAATGGGCTGCCCCTTGGTGAAGGACTCCGGCATGGCCTGTCCGCCGAGCTTGGCCAATTCTGGCTTCGAATCAAAGGTCTCCAGGTGCGAGGGCCCACCCGCCATGGTCAGCACGATGACCCGCTTAATGCGTGGCGGATGATGTAGTTCCTTCACGACGCCGCGGCTTGTGAAAAGATTCGCTTCCGCGGCACCAAGGTTTCCCCCTTGCAGAAGCTGCGCGAGAGCAATACCGCCGACACCGCCGAGCGAGTGACGCAAAAACGCGCGACGGGCAATCGAAGTAGGGAGGAGCATAGCTTGTCCTTTAGTGGCGGTCCGCGTGGCGATCGGCGATGTCGAACAATTCTTGTAACGGCAAGACGAACCCGGGCAGAAGAGGTGTGGTGTAATTTTCAGAGGCTGGAAAGCGACGCACTTGTGGATCATTGGTCGCGCCACTGAATACAACCAGCGTGCGATCAAACCGGTCGACGACCCAGTATTCCTTAACACCTAGCGCGAGGAATTCATCACGTTTGTCGAAGTAGTCTCGCTGAATATTTCGTTTTCCGTATGAAACGAACTCAACAATGATGGCGGGAACGTCTCCAATCGACTTCGGAGCGCGTCCGAGGTTCATGAAAACGGCGCGGTCTACGCGACGAATGCCGTGCGAGGTGCGTACGTCGCACTCATAAGCCGTATCATCAATGATGCCTGGGTTTGCATCACGATAAGTTCGCAGCCAATACCCCAACTCATCATTGGGAAATCGCTCGGCACCAGATACGGCTGGACTCACGATGAGGACTCCTTGGATAAGTTCATATCGCGGGCCAATTTCCCAGTCATCGTGCGCAATGAATTCATCCTCGGTCATTTGAATACCCGCACATGCAGGACCAAGCGTACCGAACATCATCTGCGGTGCTACGCGAATACTCATTGCTATTCCTCCTCTACCTGCCTAATTCCGCGTAATCGTCTCGTGCAAATTAAGCACCACGCGACAAACGCTGGTCCAGGCGGCGAGTTCCGCGGGGGGTAAATCGGCGGGAGAACGTTCATTGCCAACTTTCAATAGCTTGTCGGCGGCGGCAGGGTCCTGGGCGTACTGTTCCCGATGCTTCTCGAGCAACGGCAGAAGCAATTCAAGCTCTGCGGGGCGTGGCGCGCGTTGCAACGTGCTGCTGAAAAGAAACTTCAACCGTTCCGAATCCTGGTTGTGTGCTTTAAGCAGATTCGCCGCCAATGCCCGCGCGGCCTCGACGTACGTGGGATCGTTCAACAACGCCAAGGCTTGCTGCGGCGTGTTGGAACGTGCTCGTTCGACAACGCATTCTTCACGACTGGGAGCATCAAAGGCAGCCAGACTCGGCTGCAAGAAGGTCCGCTGCCAGAACGTGTACAAGCCCCGCCGATACAGTCCATCCCCCTTGTCGTTCTGCCATTCACGGCGCGGGAAATTCAAATACTGCCAATAGCCGGCAGGCTGATAAGGTTTCACGCTGGGCCCGCCGATTTTTTCCACCAGCAACCCACTGGCTGCCAGGGCATTGTCGCGAACCATCTCGGCATCGAGGCGAAATCGATTTTGACGAGCGAACCACTGATTTCTGGCATCAGCCTCCTGCAACTGCGGTGACACTATTGAGGTCTGTCGATAGGCTTGCGACATCACCATCAGCTTGAGCACGTGTTTAATGTTCCAGCCACTTTCCCTGAACTCGACGGCCAGCCAGTCCAGCAATTCCGGATGCGTGGGCCATTCCGCTTGGGTACCAAAATCATCCAAGGTTCGGACAATGCCGCGACCGAACGTCAACTTCCACAGCCGATTGACGAAGACGCGTGCTGTTAGGGGGTTATCCTGGTGCATCATCCAGTCAACTAATTCCAGGCGCCCCAATCGGGGCTTTTCTGGCGGGGTCCAACCGGTAACCGTGATCGATACTGGGACTGCTGGGGGAACTACTTCACCGGAATCATCGAGCCAGTTGCCTCGCGCCAAAATGCGAATGGGTCGTGCATTGCCCGCCATGCTAATCAGTGATTTAGGAACGCTGTCGTCAATCTGTTTTAACTCTGCTTGGAGCTTCTTAACTTTCTCTCGGAGAGGGGCGAGCGACGGACTACGATCGCGAAAGAAGTCAGTCACCTTTGCCTGTTCTGCAGGCGAACGTTCCCCCGCAGGCTTGGCGACGATCTTGTCCAGTTCGCCAGAGATCCAGTTAATAGCCGGTATCTCACTGTCGGTAATCGATAGCCTGACGCGGCCAATGTTATGCTGCACGTGAGGAGACTGAAACGCCAAACGAATCTTCAATCGGTCGCCAACTTTCAACTCGGTTTTTTCCAGTTGATAGATGGCCTCGTGTGATTGTCCGGCTTGAGGCAAGATTGCCCAGCCACTGCCCCCCTTGAACGATGAAGCGATATCGAAATTGTCTTGCGAATGATCGGCAACAGCGGCCTCGATCTTCACGGGCCGCTCTTTGCCCTCGGCGTTGATCACAAAGACCTTGAACTCCGTCAGCACAAAGTTGCCGTTTGTCGCTGTCCCAGGGCCATGGGACGGCAAGGCATCGTCTGCGAGTGCTTCCAGCCGAATCCCAGTGAAAACAGTCACTTCCACGCTTGGGGCTGAAAGCAATTCGTAAGTCTCTTTGGCCGCGACTTTGCCGGTCGACTTCAAGGAGCCATCGTCCTGAAGCGTCAGGGAAGACTCCCCCTGCACTTCGAACTTCTCGAAGGTGATCGGCAGCCAGGCAGGAATTTTTTCGGTCGATAACTTTCCTGGATCGTTCATATCCGCTGCCAGCTTCTCTGCCGAAGACTTTAATTCCGCTTCCCCAGCGACGATTTGCGCTCGCAGGGATTCCAACTGCTGCAACTGCTCGCTTGTCGGCACGGAGAGCCCAGGCTCGCGTTTTCCGACGCCCGGTTCCTGAATGTCGGCAAAGAAGGCGGCGAGACTATAAAAGTCCCTGATCGACAAAGGATCGAATTTATGGTTATGGCACTCACAGCAACCGGTCGTCAGGGCTAGCCAGGCAGAGCCAAAATTGCGCACACGATCGGCATCGTACTTGGCCAGATATTCCTTGGCTTGTGCCCCACCCTCTTCAGTCGTCTGTAGCAAGCGGTTGTAGCCTGACGCTACTTTTTGGTCGATGGTCGCATCAGGAAGCAAATCCCCGGCAATCTGTTCGCGCGCGAACTGGTCATAGGGAAGATTGCGATTGAAGGCGTTGATGACGTAATCGCGATATGGGGTAATATTGCGTACGTTGTCGCTGTGGTAGCCAATTGTGTCGGCAAAGCGGACCAGGTCGAGCCAATAGATGGCCATTCTTTCGCCGTAATGAGGCGACGCGAGCATCTGGTCGACCAGTTTTTCCCAAGCTGCCGGCGAAGGATCTCGTTCAAATTGCGCTACCTCTTCTGCCGTGGGAGGCAAGCCGCGTAAATCGAACGACAGGCGGCGGACGAGGGTCCTTGCATCTGCCGCCGGAGAAGGAGCTAAGCCTTGCGATTCCAGTTTTGCCAGAACGAAGCGATCGATGTCTCCCTGTGGCCAATCTTGTTGCTTGACGGCAGGGATGGCAGGTCGCGCAGGCGGTACGAAGGCCCAATGCTGATCGTACTTCGCCCCCTGGTTCACCCAGCGACGAATCAACGCGATCTCTTCGGCAGTCAGGGCCGGCTTTTTGGAAGCCGCCGGGGGCATTTGGGTGTCGGGATCGGTGCTGGTGATCCGGGCGAGCAGTTCGCTTTCGTCCGCTTTTCCTGGCTTGATCACGCCATTGTCCGCAACAGCTTCGTTCGTATCGAACCTAAGGTCGGCCTTACGCTGTTCTTCATCGGGGCCGTGGCAGGCTAAGCAGCGACTGGCAAGAATCGGCCGAATGTCCCGGTTATAGCTAACCGGATCGTCTTCGCCGCGAAGTGTGCCGCTCACGAAGCTAGTCAGGAACCAACCAACGGCAATGACCCAAAGACAGCGCAAGCTCATCGTGATTTGGAGGTGGGAGTAGAATCGAGGAAGGCCTGGGCAAGGACTTGCCGTGCAAGTAATTGTATTTCTTGCGGGACCAACAAGCAAGAAAAAGCTCATTTTCGGCAGCAGACCACGGGCATCACAGTCCCCGCTTGGAATTCTCCCCAGCGATCTCTTGCACGTAGCGCGGCACCATGTAGCCCGGCAAAAGGGGCCGCAGTTTGTCGACCAGCACCTGGCCTCGTTCGAGGGGGACTTCGAAATGGGCCGCCCCCTGCACTCGATCGAGCTGATGCAGGTAATACGGTGTCACTCGACACTCGATCAGCCGGCGAGATAAGTTGGCCAGTGCCGGGACGCTGTCGTTCACTCCCTTCAGCAGCACCGCTTGATTGAGCATCACGCAGCCGGCCTGACTTAGCTTCAGCAGGGCAAGTTCGACATCTCCATCCAATTCTTGCGCATGATTCGCGTGCACGACCACCACCGGGGTGAGGCGGCTACCGGTCGTAGCGGCAATTAAATCGTCCGTTACCCGCTGCGGGATCACGATCGGCAGCCGCGTGTGAATTCGCAACCGTCGCAGATGCGGAATCGTTGCTAATTCACGTACGAGTGCCGCCAGACTTTCGTCCACGAGGGTCCAAGGATCGCCGCCGCTCAGGATAATCTCCTCGACAGATTGATCCTGGCGGAGAACTTCCAGAGCTGGCTCCCAATCGGCAATGCTGCGGGGAGCGTTTTCATACGGAAAATGCCGGCGAAAGCAGTAGCGGCAATGAATGGCGCACGCCCCCGTCGTGATGAGCAGCGCCCGCCCTGCATACTTATGAATGAGCCCCGGCGAACGTTCCGCTGCCAGATCTCCCACGGCATCGGCGGCAAATCCAGGCTCTACACGAGTTTCTTCCGGACGAGGCAAAACCTGCAAGAGCAACGGGTCCTGAGGATTGCCACGTTCCATTCGTGAGATATACGAACGCGGAGCAAAGACGGGAAAGTCCAGGCCGGAAGGCTCAAATCCGCCTATCATTTCCTCTGGAAGATCAAGCAGTGAAAGGAGTTGCGCGGCAGAACGCACGGCCTGCCGCAGTTCCTGTCGCCAATCACACGGAGGCAACTTCGCCATGGATCCAGCAGCGACAGAATTTGCCTGATCGATTACAATTCCCATTTTCCCAGAATATCCACGGGCGCATCAAAAACGAAGTAGGGACAAAGCAGTGGCGACGTACAAGACCAGCGATTTCAAAAAAGGCATCAAAGTCAAAATCAACAATGAGCCTTGGCTCATGGTGGAAATGAACTTCCGCAAGCCCGGGAAGGGAAACGCTTTATACGAATGCCGCCTGAAGAATCTGATCCGCGGCACAACGCTCGATCGCGTCTATAAAGGTGGGGACGAACTGGAAGCCGCCGACGTCGAAGAAGTGCAGTGCAACTATCTTTACGCCCAGGGCGAAACCTATGTCTTCATGGACAGCAAGACGTTCGAGCAATACGAAGTTCTCAAAGAGAACATGGGAGAATCGTACAAATTCCTAAAGGATGGGATGGGTGTTTCGGTCCTTCTGTTCAATGGCTTGCCCATTACCGTCACCCCTCCGCCGCACGTCGAATTGAAGGTCGAGTACTGTGAGCCTGGTGCCCGTGGTGACACCGCCACGAACGTCACCAAGCCTGTGAAGCTGGAAACGGGTGCTGAAATCCCCGCCCCCTTGTTCATCAACATCGGCAATGTCATTCGTGTCGACACGCGCACGGGTGAATACATCGAACGCGTTTCGACGTAGTAAAGTTGGGACTGAGCGCTCACACTCAGAGCCAGCACTAAAGTCTTAATTCGATGCTGCAACTGATGAATCAAGTTGCGGCAAGCAAGCGACAATAAAGTCTGCTTCTCATGAATTTCTCCTCCTCTGCTCGCTGGTCGACTCTGGTCGCGCGCGGCGCTCTGCTGCGTCGATTGCGTTACTTCTTTGAAAAACGTGCCTTTGTCGAAGTCGAGACACCGAGCCTCTCACAGGATGTTGTCGTCGACCGGCATATCGATCCGTTAAGCACAACCCTCTTTGCCGATCCGCGCGAGCCACACGCCGGACCCAAATACTGGCTGCAAACATCCCCAGAATTCTGTTTGAAACGGTTGCTCGTGTCGGCCGCGGAGGAGTCCAGCGACGGGCAACTCGCCCTGTTTCAAGTCGCCAAGGCCTTTCGTGGCGGAGAGTCGGGGAGATTGCACAATCCTGAGTTCACTTTGGTGGAATGGTATCGCGTTGGCGATGGCTACGAGGCCGGCATGCAATTGCTCGGCGAACTTGCGGCCGAGTTGTTGGGCCGCGGACCCCCGGAGCGAATCAATTGGCGCGATGCTTTTCGACAACACGCGAATGTCGATCCGCTTGTGGCCTCAATTACGGAACTTCAATCGGCAGCCCATGCACTGGGAAGTTCAGTGGAGTTGGACTTTGCCGCAGATCGTGCGGCACTCGTCGATCTGTTGCTCGTCAAACTGGTTGAACCGCAGCTTGGTTTTGGCAGGCCGACCATCCTCTACGACTATCCTGCCGATCAGGCAGCGCTGGCAAAAGTCCGCCCCGGGCGAACGGCCGATGAACCTGCGGTTGCGGAACGTTTTGAGTTGTATGTCGATGGCATCGAAATAGCCAACGGTTATCACGAACTACTGGACGCCAACGTGCTGCGTCAACGGAACCAGGTTCAGAACGAATGGCGGCAGCGCGATCAAAAATTTACGTTGCCCACGGAAAGTCGCTTGCTGGCCGCCATGGAAAAGGGCCTGCCCGCTTGCAGCGGTTGTGCACTCGGATTCGATCGCCTGGCGATGATCGCCCTCGGCAAGTCGTCGATCGCCGACGTGATCGCGTTTCCCATCGAGCGTGCTTAGCCCAATCTGCCTTGTTTTTAGCCCGCTAGAGCTATTTCTTCTGCGTAGCCCCAGAAGTGGGCTTCTGCGAAATGCTTTTGTCAGTGGCTGCCGGCATCGGCAGGCCGGGAACGGTTCCCTTGGCGGTAGTCGCGGGGCGCGGCAGAAATCTTAGCGTGGAAACGATCGAATGATCGGCACCGCCAAAACGCTCGGCAACGTTGGTGTCATGAGTGAACACCAGCGAAACGCGTCGGCCACTGCTTTCGGTGATGTGATAGTAGATCCATTCGATCGGAACTTCCTGGACATTGCCGACAACCACAACCCGCAGCACGGCCAAGCCGTTCTCGTTCAGCTTTTGAGTCGATTCCACAAAGGAGCCAAAACTCTCTCCGACAGAATTACGCACGTCGGCCTGAAAGCCTTCCAATGTCAATTGCTCCTTTGCCGGCAAAGGAGCAAGATTCGACATATTGCATTGTGCAACCAGATCACCGCGGTCAACTAGCCGCAGGATCGTAACGTCGTGCCGGTCCACCATTGCCAACCAGCGACGATCGTGAAAGAAGGCAAATCCCCCCTGCGTGCTTTCTCGTTCCAGCACGGTCGATGCGTCCGTGGGGACGAGAGCCAATCCGGTCAAGGCTTCGGTCGTTAGTTGCGGGTCAGCTCCGCAGGGCTGAAGTGCAACGCGCACGCGAGATACCGCATTGAATCCCGGCTGAGCATGTCCGACAGCGCGATTCTCACTGATCCCCATCGCCAGCCAGGTTGCCTGTTGTTTCGCGACGTTAATATTCAAACTGGCCTTCAGATCGATCTCCGTGGAAATGCCAGCAACTGCGGCACTCACGCGTCCTTCGAGTCGAATCAAGGCGATTCCGTCTTTCAATTCCTTGAACGTAGCCAACACTTCGTTCTTGGTGACCGCCTCCACGCACAGAAGTTGCGTCAACGCCACGTCGGAAACCGACCATTCCGCACCAACCTCAACTCCCTCGCCAGGAAGTGCTGCAATCACACCCGCCAACCGACCTGGAACATCGATCAAGTCGAGTTCCTCGCGTGAGAGTGGACCCTGCGGACTAAACAAGGTCGTTTCATCGTCAATCGACTGCATGCCGATCAACCGGCGATCCGCGCGCAGGGTGTTCTGCATCGGCTGCGAATTGATCGTCATCACGGCGGCAGCTTCCTGGAAGTGACGAACCGTTCGCAACCCTTTTTCGGTCGGCAAGAAGCGCTCGTGATAGAGCAGATTCGCTTCAACGGTCATCGGCACTTTGCGGACTTCCTTCCCGTCCGCATTGATTTTGAGATCGCCGGAAACTTCGATGGCGACTTTGACCTGTTGGAAGCTTTCCGGCCGAGGCTGCACCTTCAAAATGACTGATTCCGCTGCCTCAATCTGAGACATCGTCCCAAAAAGAGACAGGGAGATGGTCAGGACGAACGCCATGCGGTAGGTCAGCCGTTTTGAGCACCCTCCGCGTTTCCCCCTTTGCGGCATGCCGCTGGCAAGCTTTACGATGCGCGTCCGAGCCAAGAGTGCCCCTGTTTTACCGAATAGCACGTAAGACATCCTTGTCCTCAGTGAATTGCGTTGGATTTACAAGCCCTCGGCTTGTCGTCGCAGGAGTTCAGGCCGCGATGTGATCGAAGTATCGGCAATTGCGGTACTGAATATGCACTAAGAGTGTCCATCGGTTTAGTCGACCGCCAGTTTGGAAAAGTTGGCATTCGAGCCGAGCTAGCAAACTCCTGTTCGAGAAAAGGGACGGTTTAGCTACAATCGCCGCAACTGCTGTCAAGCTGGCACTTTAGGTTGGCGGGTGGCTGCAAACTGAACAAATTTACATGAACCAAGAAACAGAGAGCTTTGTCTAGCACGATTATAGGTAAGTGGCCCTTTTGCAATTCTGTTTCGTAGAACTGGATCGCAAGGGACACCCGGAATTCAGGCGTGGAGAAGTAACCCAAGATGGGTTGCGTGGTTTTCAGGACGATCGTCTGTCGGGCGAAGGATTTCGCAGGGAACACCGACGGTCGGAAACTATCGCAAAGAAGTGAGGTGCAGCCATGACGTCAACTTATTATTGCCCAGCTTTTGCGCAACTCAGAGACCAACAGGTTCGGTTTGCGCCCCGGGACAAAAAAGTCGAACAAATCAATCGCGCAGAGCGACTCCTGTCAGAGATCGACCAGGGGCGAGAATATTCGTACGAGTATCTGGAATTTCGCATCACGGATTACCGTCCGGAAACGACGCCCCACGTTACCGTGAACGGTAAGGAAGTTATCCACGATCTCCGGATGTTTGTGGAAGACGTCTCCGACGCGGCCAACATCCAGGCAGAAGATGCGGGCGAACCCGTTCACACCGTGGACGATTTGAGCAAGCTGTTCAACGTCTCCACCAAGACCATTTCGCGCTGGCGCGATCAGGGACTGGTGAGCCGGCGGTTTGTTTTCGACGGTCGCAAGCGAGTCGGCTTCCTGCGCAGCAGCGTGGAACGCTTTGTCGCGCAGAATCGCAACCGCGTTCAGCGGGGACAGAATTTTTCGCAGATGACTGAGGAAGAGCGGCAGGAGATCGTGCATAAAGCGCGACGACTCTCTCGTGCTGGAACGTGCCCGTCGGAAGTCGCCCGCCGTGTCGCCCGGCAAATGAACCGGAGCATGGAAGCGGTGCGATACACTCTGCGGCAGTTCGACAAAGATCATCCCGAAATCGCAGTCTTCCCGGATCAAACCGGCGCACTCACCAGTCGGCTGAAGCAGGAGATCTACCAGGCCTATCGTCTGGGGGAAAGCGTCGACGCGTTGACGCAGAAGTACAGCCGAACGAGAACACGGATCTATCGCATCATCAATGAAGTGCGGTCCGCGCGCGTGGCCGAACTCAATTTGGATTTCATCCCGAATGAGAACTTCGAGAAAGTCGATGCGAAGGAAGAGAAGATCGTTCTCGGCCCGATGCCTGAAGTCGAGTCCGCAACGCGCAAGGCTCGTTCGCCTGCCGGTTTGCCTCCCTACCTGGCTGCCTTGTACGAGGTTCCCTTGCTCACGCGGGAACAGGAATACCACCTGTTCCGCATGTTCAACTACCTGAAGTTCAAGGCGAGCCAATTGCGCGACGCGATCGATCCAGCCCGTGCCAAAAGCAGCGACCTGGATCAGGTTGAATCGTTGTACGAAGAAGCCGTCAAGGTGAAGAACCGGCTGGTTCAGGCGAACTTGCGGTTGGTGGTTTCGATCGCCAAGCGGCATCTGGGAAGCAACGACGATTTCTTCGCCTTGGTCAGCGACGGTAACATGTCGCTTATCCGTGCGGTCGAAAAGTTCGACTTCGCCCGGGGGAACAAGTTCAGCACGTACGCTTCGTGGTCGATCATGAAGAACTACGCCCGGTCGATTCCGGATGAGTTCAAGCATCGCGACCGCTTCCGCACGAGCCCAGAAGAAGTTTTCGCGGCCGTTCCGGATGAACGAGGTGACGAGCTCGTCCAGGAAAACGCCCACGAGCAACGCAAGGCTCAATTGCGGGAGATCCTGTCAAAACTCGACGAACGCAAGCGGCAAATCATCATGGCACGCTTCGGCCTGGCTGCCGAAACAGAACCACTGACCTTGCAGCAGGTGGGAGAACAGTTCGGCGTGACGAAGGAACGAGTGCGTCAGATTGAGGCCCGCACGCTTCAGGAACTTCGCCGGGCAGCCATCGAGGCTCACATTGAAGTGGACGGCGCAGAGGAGAAGGAATAAGCAAACCGGCCTAGGCTGGCTGTGATTCCCTTGTACGATGGCCCTTCGACGCCGTCGATTATGCGTTGTTGATTCAAGCGATGGTCAAAATGGCCGTCGCTTTTTTATTTCTTGGAGCTAACCTGGCGGCCACGTCAGCTGTCGACCTCCAAGCAGATGATAGTGCAGATGATTTACGGTCTGCCCGCCGTCGTCGCCGCAGTTCACTACGACACGATAGCCGTTTTCGAGACCTAGTTCGCTTGCCAGATTGGCAATGACGAGCTGCAGATGGCCGAGCAAGGCCTGGTCTTCCGTTGCCAAATCCTTGAGGGAGGCAATCGCCTTCTTCGGAATGACGAGCACATGCACAGGTGCCTGCGGATTCACGTCATGAAAGGCAAGGCAGTGCCGATCCTCAAACGCGATCTTGGCCGGAATCTGTTTGTCGATGATCTTCTGGAAGATAGTCATGTCACGGGTGGCTCCGGAAGGAGGAGTTAACCACGACATTTTACCAAGCTAGGCGCGACTGGGCGTCCGCCATTCTCGCCAAACGAGTTGTGGAAAAATCCACGCATCCCGTGCGTAACGCGAAAGGAGCCTGCGCGGCTCCCCTGCCAGGCGATAGAACCATTCGAGCCCCAATCGCTGCATCCAGCCCGGTGCTCGCCTACGTTCCCCGGCGAGAAAATCAATGGTTGCCCCAACGCACAGCGCCACTTTCGCTTGGACTTGTTCACGATGCGCATTGATCCATAGTTCTTGCTTCGGAGCTCCTAACCCCAAGACAAGTAAATCCGGCGCGACGGCCGCGATCCGTTCCAGAATTTGTTCGTTCTCGCAGGCATTCTTTTCAAAACCCAAAGGTGGACTGTACCAGCCAACCACCTTCACATGCGGCCAGCGAGCCTGAATCTTCTCGGCCGCTCGCTCGGCGACGCCGGGCAAGGCGCCCAGCAAATAGACCGAGAGTGGTTTATTTGCGGTAGCCTGGGCAAAAACGTTGGGGACCAGATCGGAACCGGTGACTCGCTCCGGCAAGGGCTTTCCCAGCCAGCGCGAAGCCGTCACCACTGGCCAGCCATCGGCCAGCACGAGAGCAGCATGCTCGTAAGCAGCGCGCAGACCCGAGTTCTCCTGGAGGAGCACCACGTGGTCGATATTTGGCGTGACAACAAATCGGCAAGTGCCCTGCGCTTGTCCAATCCACTCCCAAACTCGGGCCACGGCCGCCGGCATACGCAGGGGATCGACCTGCACGCCGAATAATGCAACGCGGGAATTGGCGGAAGGCTGGGTGGGCATGATGAACTCGGAAGGAGCTGCGAATCGGGAACAAGACGGCGCGCTCAATTTCTAGAGCGCTGTCGTGGAAAATATAGGTCCGCCTGCGGTTGGCGGCGGGCAAATTGCGACCTAAGTTTGCGTGGTGCAGTATTCTCTTCCCACTCGATTTCCCTCCCGATCGTTATGACTGCTACATTCCGCCTGGCTTGTTTTGCCTTGCTGCTGTCGCCAGTTGCGTTCCTCGGCTGTGCTCAGCGGAGTACCCATCCAGCAGCGATGAATGCGGTCGAGCTTTTGGACATTCTGGAAGATGACCTGAAGAAGCATGACCCGACCTCGTACGTCGAGAATCAGATCGGCAAGTTCAAGATCACGCATGTGGTCCGCGACACGCAACGTCCTATTTCGGTTACTTTCGATCTGTACGCGGTGTTGCCGGACAAGAAGCTGGAAGACTTTAAAGCCTCGCAGACAGATTATGAGCAGCGGATTCGTGATAGTGTGATTGCGATCATCCAGTTTGCCGAGACTGAGCAATTGCTCGATCCGTCTTTGGCTTCGCTCAAAGAGGAAGTGACTTCGTCGATCAACCGCGTGACGAAGAAGCGGCTTGTCAAAGATGTTGTTTTCAGCGAGTTCGCAGTGGAGAGCACCTAGTCGGGCCTTCCAAGTCAGGTGAGTCTTTGACCGCGAGACTTACTTCGTCCTGAGCAACTCTGCGATCATCCCCTCGGGTGCATAGTTGACTTTCGCCTTGATGCGGCACTGCGATTCGAAGGTCGATTTCAGCGAGATCAATTGCTGCAGTTCGCGCTGCGCCGTGCGAATATTGCCAAGCTGGCCATTCAGCGAATTGCGAGTCCCCGAATTGGGATCTTTCACATTCCCTTTCTTTCCCTTCTTCGGCGCTGGTAGTTGTTTGAGCTGACTGTCTAGATTACTTGCCGCCGCAGCCAGTGATTGCTGCAGCAGACCGACATTGCGGGGAGTGAGAGCCACGGGCCTAGGTTGCCCAGTGACCTGAACCCAAGGGGTGACCGTGACATGCACGCCGCGAGAATCCAGTCGCGTTTGAATCTGCAATTTCAAGAATCGCTCCCCCGGCCTTAAGCCAAACTCAATGAGCGATTGCCCATTTGAAACCGGGATTATGGAACTGCCGAGAAATCGCGTGCGCGGAACGCTCGGCGGGGTATCGATATCCAACTCGACCTGAATCGCCTTGATGAACGGGGCGGTGGGAAGCTCCCAGTCGTAAGTTCGCTTTTCATAAAGCACCGGAATCGGATCGACCGCCATGGCTTCGCGGAACAGTATGCTATGCGTTCCCGGTCCGGCAGAGATTTTGAGCAAGCAATTGGCCAGCGCGGGGGTCGCCACATGTTCCGCAGCATCTTCATTCCAGGTCAGCCATAAGGCTTGATCTTTCACCTCAAGACGAGCAACTTTTTCGGCTTGTTTGTCGGTAATTGCGCGTGCATGAACGTCCCATTGGCGGGCCGAGCCCTCGACAGGCTCTACAGCGAGGACTGAACGCTTGCTGCAGGCCGTATCGCCGCCAAGTAAGTAGACCACGCACTCATAATCCTCAGGAATCTTGACGGGGCCCAATTTATGGGGCTTATCAATGACTAAATCGGGCAATGCTATTCGCTGCGCAAATCCTTCGAACGGATTTTTAAGTGGAGGCTTGGCAGGGACTGGCGGAGGTGAAGGACTGGCAGGCGGTACTTCTGGAACGGGCTCTGGCGTGGAAGGTGGTGGGGACTCCTCCTCGGTCGGCATCGATGCGTTTTCGGCTTGAGGCATTACGCCGGCTTCGGCCGAATCGATGATTTCTGCGGGGGCTTCGGGGGGCGTTTCCGGGAATGGATTAGTTTCTTCTTCGTTGGGATCAAATGACCAAACCGATGCGACCGCTTTGGGTGGCTCCTTCTTCGGCACTGGGTCGGCGTTGAATTGGAAATAGCAAGCGACGCTCAGCATTAAGCCCAGTGCGGCAACCCCGATTCCGACAAACAGCTTGATGCGTTGTTGCGGCTGCCTCGGCTCTAGCGGCATCTCCGACCGCGGCAACGGAATCGGTGTCCGCGCGGGATCGGGCGATTGTTGGGGAAGAGGAATAGGACGCATGAGACTGCCGGGGAAAACTCGCGTCAAAGTGGCTGGCCTGGCTCGCTGACTCGATGATACGCCAACTGCAAGACGAAAGCCATCGCCGCTGGGGATCGAACAGCACTAGTGATCGAGGATAAACTCGTTGCTGTTGAGCATTGCCCACCACAAATCCTGCAGCGCAACCTTGGCGTTGTTGCCGTTTGCCGCGAGCAGCTGCTGCGCCCCTTGCAGTTCTTTAGACGACGGCTGCCGCGAGAGTGCAGCCATAAACAGATGCCGCACTTTTTCTTCATAGGAGAGGGGCGATTCAATCACCCCGCGTAGCAAGCCTGCCTGCTCCGGATTGGTGACGCTACGCATCAAATCCCCGCTCATCATAATGAGGGATTGCCGCGTCCCGCCGTCGAACGTGGTTTCTTCTCCCATATCGTCGGTGGCCATGCTCCGCGCAAACTGCGACGACCAATCCACGCGTGCCTGGATGGGGCCGTTGTTGCCGGCGGTATCGCGGCGGAACTTCGCGGCAATCATCAACGAATCATAAACCTGTTCAATTTGCAGTTGGCGCGTGTAATAGTGGCTGAAGTGAGCGATACTTCCGGCCTCTGGCACGTCGGTGCTTCCAGCGGGAATGCGGCTCGATCGTTGAAATGGATCGCTGAGCACGATGCACCGCATCATCGCTCGCAGGTCAAACCCGTAGGCGACAAACTGCTCAGCAAGCTTCGCCAGCAACTCCGGATGCGACGGCTGGTTGCCAGCACCGATATCATCCACGGGCTTGGTGAAGCCGTAGCCGAAGAAGTGCGACCAGAGCCGATTCACGAGCGCCCGCGGCATCTCGGGCGAACGGATGATGAACTTTGCTAGTTGCTCACGACGCTTCACTTTGTCGAGTTCGCCGGCGTGAGAAATCTCTGTTCCATCGATAAACCGCGGATAGGCAACCTTCATCAGGCCGCTGGGGGTCTGGTAATAAACTTCTGCCTCGTCCGCGTCACCTCGCTGGGCGACCAGATCACGATCAAAGAGTCGAGCATCTTTGCCCCGGCGTTCCACGGCGACTTGTCGCAGGAACGCATTCAACGACCAATAGTCGGCCTGATCCCAATCGTTCGTCGGATGATTGTGACACTGCGCACATTGCAGGTTCACCCCCAGGAAAATGCGGGAGACGCGATTGGTCGCAACTGTCGCATCTTTATTGAAGCCCGAGAGGAGGAAGTGAATTGCCCCTTCCTGAATGTTCGCTGAATCGGTGCTGCCCGAGGCCGTGAGGAGCTCG
Organism: Pirellulaceae bacterium; assembly: GCA_041739545.1. Lineage (GTDB taxonomy): Bacteria > Planctomycetota > Planctomycetia > Pirellulales > Pirellulaceae > JBGSNR01. The sequence continues at coordinate 72,143 of JBGSNR010000114.1, forward strand.
GTCAGCAACTGATCGTAGGTGATCCTGCGAGCGAAGGCGGACGCCAGATACTGTTCAAGTGCTTCACGCTGGACGGGATCGTTCGGTTCAGTCCCGGCAACGCGACCGATCAGGATATTCGTCCACAAGCCGGCCCAATGACGATTGAACTCATCTGCATACTTTTCGGTTTCCAAGATTTCCGCTACCAGTTGCTCACGACGATCCGGGCGACGATCCTTAGTGAAAGCGGTGATCTCTTCCACACTCGGAATTCGCCCTAACAGACGAAGGTAAACTCGTCGGCACCATTCCGAATCGGTGGCAAGTGGTGCGGGAGTGATCTTGTTCTCTGCCCACGACCGGGAAAGTTCGTGGTTTACGAACTGAATCAATTGCTTCTGCGGAATAGGCTCGATCGTCGGCGCTGCGGGGGGCAGCGTATCGACGATCTGCGGGATCGGATTGGCTTCTGGTTGCGGATCATTCGTTGGCACGCTCGGTACAACTTCCGGCGGAGGGTTGTTCGAGCGAACGATGACGGAAGGTTGATTCTCAACTTCCGTCTTTAGTGCCGGATTTGTTTTTTCTGGCGCAGCGAGTTGTTGTTGGGGAGGCTTAACGCGCGTTGGGCCATTGCCAGGCTGAGTGTTTTGAAGCGGCTGCGCGAGTTCGCGATCGTGGTCGCGTTTGATCTGGGGCACGATGACTGCCGCGAGCATACCGGCAACCAGCAAGACCGAACCGACCACAGCCCACGACTCCCACGCAACCTTGTTGCGGCGCTGCGTGGCAATCGGCAGTTCCGGCACGGGAGCAGGCTTGACGTGGCCGTTGCCATTCACCGGGATCGGCAAATTGAGCCCCGTCGTGGCTGGAGGAAGCTGTGCCGTAGAACGTGCGCGATCGACGGAACGCTGCACCCCAGCGCCAACGGTGTTACCATCGATTTGCGAGCGTTGCACGGCCCACGCTTGCAGAATACGCGCGGTCAGATCCGGAGGCGTGCGGCCTCCCAACACCTCTTCGAGGCAGGATTCGAGAATCGGATCTTCGCGTTCTGGGTTCATCGTTTAGGAGTCGTCACTACACTGGCGTTCGATACAATCGCGGAGTTGCTTCTTCGCTCGTTGCATCAAGTTCTTCGCGCCATCTTCGGTTAAGTTTACGGCCGAGGCAATCTCTTGCCGGGAGGCCCCGTCGCTGAATCTCATTTCGAGTGCCAGCCGGGCACGCTCCGTCAACTCTTGCAGGCAACTGCGAAGTGCATCGAGCAGCGTTTCCCCATGATCAACTCCCGCCAACTTGGCCCATTGGCGGGATAGATCCTCTACATAATTCAAATCGGCAACCGTCGTTAAGCGGTTATGTTTGCGATGGTGGGAAATGTACAGGTTGTGAGCGGTTGTCCGGAGGTAGGCTGCCGTAGCCGACGGCGACAGCTCCTGGAACGGGCGTTGAAAAATCGCCAGAAATGTTTCCTGGGTCAAATCCTCCGCCAAGCTCGACTCACAACCGAGCGCACGTAAGTACCGCCAAAGCCCGACCTGATGGTCGGCAATCAGCCGGGCCGGGTCGAAACCCGTAACGGCAGACGCTGGGGCGGCCTTCGCATCCATAGTTAAGAACGTTCGGACGAGGGATTTGTACCTGGAAAAGGTGACGAGGGTCCTACTTTTATGATATCCGCCGCACAGACAGGAGACCAAGAATTAGTGGCCGTATGAATCTTTCTTATGGGCCGAATATTCGGACTATTCCGAACCTGGTTCAGCGCACAAAAAAGCCGAGGGGAGCGAAAATCGTTCCCCTCGGCAATTTCTTGAGTTCGAACTAGTCTCGGCTTACGAGAAGAGTTCCTTGATCACCTTGCCGCCGTTGGCGATCTTCATGGGCCGACCATTCTTGCTGGTGAAGGTTGTTTCGAGCGAAATGCCCAAGGCCTTGCACACCGAAGCCATCACGTCTTGCGAGGTGTAAGGCTCGGTTTCAACGGAAGTACCATCGGCACTCGTTGCCCCAACGGCCTGACCACCCTTGATGCCAGCACCACCGACAACCACGCTCCACGAGCGAGCCCAGTGATCGCGGCCAGTGTTGCCATTGATGCGAGGCGTGCGGCTGAATTCACCCATCCAAATGATGGCGGTGTCTTGCAGCAGGCCTCGTTGATCGAGGTCGGTAACCAGGCCCGACATCGCCTTATCGAGTTCTGGCAGTTTTTGGTTCTGCAGGGTCGTGAAGATGTTCTGGTGGTTATCCCAACCACCGAGATCGACTTCCACGAAAGGAACGCCGGCTTCAACCAGCCGACGAGCGAGCATGCAGCCACGACCAAAATTGGTCGCCCCATACATGTCGGCGATTTCCTTGGGTTCCTTGTTGACTTTGAACGCTTCCATCTGCTGGCTGGTCATCAGGTCGAGCGTCTTCTTCAAGATCTTCATATGATCTTCCGAAGCCGAGCCACGCTTCTGGCCCACAAAGCCGTTTTCGATCAGGCTGAGAGCTTCCATGCGTTGCATGAGCCGCTTCTCATCCATCCCCATGTCCACATTGCGGACCTGGCCATTGCTGTTGACCACAAACGGTGCCCAGCTCATGCCGAGGAAGCCGGGGCCAACGCTGCCACCGCCAACGGACACGAAGGGAGGAATCTCCAGCCCTTCCTTGTACAGTTCGTGCGAAATCACCGAGCCGTAGCTGGGATGTTCGATGTTTGGATTCGGAACATAACCAGTGTGCATGTAGTAGCGGCCACGATTGTGATCCGCTTCACGGGTGCTCATGGAGCGGATGATCGCCATCTTGTCCATGATCTTGGCGGTTTCCGGCATGTGCTCACTGATTTCCGCATCGCCACTGGTGCGGATCGGGCGGAATGGACCACCGGTGTTAGCGCCTGGCTTCAGATCCCAGATATCCATGGTGCTGGGTCCGCCGCTCATCCACAACAGGATGGCTGCCTTGTGATTCTTCTTCAGATCGGCAGCATGCGTCCGCAGCGTATGACCGAGCGAAAGGGAAGTCGCTGCCATCGCCGATGCGCCGGCCATGTGCGACATAAAGTGACGACGGCTCATGCCGAGAGGTAGTTCAAACATGACGAGCAACTCCTTGGGACGCGGATAGACCGCAGAAAACGAATAAGGGGGAAACAGGTACAGGGAGGGGGAAGTCGGAAATTCGATCCACTAGTGATTGATAATAAATTCATTGCTGTTCAACACAGCCCACCAGATATCTTGCAATGCTCCGCCGACATCATTGCCGCGAGCCGCATACAACTTGCCGCACATGGCGATTTCGTTGCTGGTTGGCTCTCGTCCTAGACCGGCCAGGAACAGGTAGGTGATCTTCTGTGTTGGTTGACCGCCACTGCTGGCAATCGTCGCCAGGAAGCTTCCCTGCTGGCTGCTGGTTGCCTTCTTGATCAAATCGCCATTGAACATCATCAGTGCCTGGGGAATCGAACCATTGAACGTGGTTGACTCATCCCCTTCGTCGGTACCGAACGCAATGGTGAACTGCTGCAGCCATTCGGCCTTGGACTTCTCTTGCTCTTCGTAGCTGCCTCGCGTCTTGTGTGCTTCGGTGGCGGTGAGGAGTGATTCGTACAATTCCTCGGCCCGCATCTGTCGCAGGTAGAAGTGGCTGAACTTCGGCGTTTCACCCAGCAGCGGATCATCCGACTTATTCCCCGGAGTAATCCGGCTGGAAAGGCTATACGCCTCACTCAGGGTGATCCAGCGAATGATTTCTTTCAAGTCAAAGCTGTTCTCACGCAATTGCTTGCCCAGGTAGTCCAGCAGCACCGGATGTGTGGCCGGGTTGTGAGGCCCCATGTCGTCGATCGGCTTGGTGAAGCCATAACCCAGGAAATGGCCCCACATGCGATTAGCAATTGCTTTATCCATGAACTCCGAGCCAACGATCAACTTCGCCAACTCTTCGCGACGATTGATGTCAGACAAGTAGCCGCTGGGGCTAATGGCCTGGCCGTCGACGAACACCGGATACGCAACCTTCACGAGGCCGTTCCGTAGTTCGTAGTAAATCTCCGCTTCCGAAGGATTCCCACCTTCGCCGGCAAAATCTTCGTTGGTCAATTCAGCTGATTGCACATCACGCGATCCTGGAACGAAGGTTCGCAGGGCACGAGTCTGCCGCATGAAGGCGTTGAATTCCCAGAACTTTTGCTGCTTCCAATCGTTGAACGGGTGGTTGTGGCACTGCGTGCATTGCACTTGCAAACCCAGAAAGACGCGAGCCGTTTGAGCAGTTGCCTGCGCAGCCTGTTCGTCGAGCTTCATCACCAGAAAGTTCGTCGCACCGTTGAAAGTAGGAGAGCCAGGCGAGGTCGTCCCCGTAGCCGACACCAACTCGTAAACCATCTTGTCGTAGGTCTTATTGCGAGCAAAGGAATCGCGCAGATACTTCTGCATCCCCGCCCGGCTAATAAGCGTATTTTCTTCCATCCCGCCATTTCGACCAATCAGGATGTTTGTCCAGATACCGGTCCAGTTGCGGGCGTATTCCTCAATGTATTTTTCGTCGTGCAGCAGCTTGTCGACTAACTTCACCTTCTTGTCCGACTCTTTCGAGGCGAGGAACTCCCGCAACTCGGCGACCGAAGGAATGCGACCAATGATGTCCAGATACACACGACGGCACCACTCGCCATCGGGAGCTACGGGCGAAGGAGAGATCTGGTTATCGCTCCAGACAGTGCGAATTTCTTCGTTGATTTTCGCAACTTGCGGAATATTGAAGCTATTCGCTGCCGGCAACGCAGGGGTAGGTGCCGCGCCGTGAGCACAAATGCCCACCAGCGTGCCGACCGACATTGCTAGTGCACCGAAAACCAACCGCAACGATTGAATTTGCCCACGCATTTTAAAAGACCTCCTAGGCCCCAACTTGCCGCTTGTAGAAGAGAAACGACTGCGACTGAAAAAAGTACTCGCCAGTGCTGGATTTTATGACAGCGAGCTGAATTCTATTCGAAGCTGACAACGTTGCCAATTATCTTCGCTCCCAATGATTTAGAGCGAGAGCGAGAGATAGGCCCTCGATCGAAGTGTATCATTTCGATACACCTGTTGCAATTTCATGCAACCGGATCGCACACCTGCAGATTGAGGTGGACCGCAAAACGATCACAGGCGAGGTGAGCTGCTTCTGTTCAAGCAGTCACCTCGCCTGTCAATTGCCGGTCGAAACCGGCCGTCGTCCGCTCTGTTTTGCAGCCCTCAATCCTCTCGCAGCAAACCTCTAAAATCGCTTTTGGTTGTCGATCAGTTTCGATCGCGATTTTTGCCTCTTCTCAACCGGCCCCAAGAGACAACCAAATCAAAGATTTGCCGTTCCAAAACGGTGCTGCTCATTCTTCTCAAGCCCAGAGGAAGCAACTGCTATGCCGAAAGTTTATTCCCCACGTTGACTTTGCAGGTTCTGGGCACGATTCGGGCGAGCGGCGTCCTGCAATTGTCGTTGTGCCGATCCGATCGACCGATTTCCGGCAGGCATCTCAGCCGATGCCGCTTGCACCTGGCCACTGGCGGGTTCGACATAAGGGATCCACTTGACCCCCCGGTCATCCAGATAGTCATCCGACTTCTGCAAATGCGGCGGCAGTGTTTCGTAGCGAGTGAAAGCTCCCAGGCCATCCCGGGCCTTCTGATGCGTGGGGTCAATCGACAGTGATTTGCGGAAGCACTGCTTCGATTCTTCCGTCTTATCCTGCAAGGCGTAAATGTAGGCCAGATTGAAATAGGCATCCGCCTCGCTGCCGCAGGCGGCAAATTGGGAGAGGGCTTCGCTGTATTTCCCTTGCATCCCCATGGCCAAACCCAGGTTATTGCGAATACGGATATTTTTCGGCGCCATGTGTGCCGCACGGATTAGTGTCACTTCGGATTCGCGATACTTGCCTTGCATAAAATAGCAATATCCCAGGGCGCCACAGTACGTCGCGTTTTGCGGACGTTGCTGCACGGCAAAACTAAACAGCGCCTCGGCCTGTTGATGCTTGCGTTGCATGTCGGCAATCACGCCCAAGTGATAGGCAGGCTCTGGCTCTTGAGGGAACCGCACCCGCAGCTCTTCGTAGATCTTCCGAGCCTTTTCGAGTTCGCCGACCGTTTGATAGTTCTTGCCGCGAGTAAGATCAGCGAGCATCTCTCGCTCATCGTTCGGATTCAGATTCGATTTCGGCTCGGGCAGGCCTGCATCCGTCGAAGTGGAGGTACCTTTTGAATTCGAACTGGAACTGCCGATCCAGTTAAACCAGGTAGGATTGGCAGGCTTCTGCGATTCACTAGCGGGCTTTTTGGATTCACTCGCTTTCACTGTCGACTTTGGCGACGGCAGCGAACTAGGAGGCGGCGCACTCCAAACCAGGTTCGCAGATCCCAGGCACAAGCCGCCAGCGAGTAACCAGCGGTAAGGCAGAATGCACTTCATTGGAAGATCCCTCAACGAACGAAATAAATGGAGCACGCCCAGGCATCGCCTACCGATAGAACCCGCCGGTGCCGCCGAAGCGACGACCGCCGCCACCACCAAAGCCAGTGCCCAGCGAGCCGAAGTAGGCGGATTCCGCTTCCACGGCGGTGTAGCCTTCGGGGAAGGCATTCGCGATCACGATCCGTTGATCGGCGTTCATGACTCCCATCCGATTGAGTTGTTCCACAATCGTGGCCCGGCGGGCGCGATCCAACTCCGGCCGAGCGTTGTGCGGCGTTTGTTCGATCACGATCGGGAACGGCACATGTTCGCAGCGGAGGGCGACCATCTCCAAATGCCGCTTGGCACCCGGAGCCAGGACCGCCGTGTTCCCCACGAATTCATGGTCGTGGAAGATGAAGTCGGCAGCTTCCGCGTTGGTTTGC
>JBGSNR010000002.1:0-86242 GCA_041739545.1 Pirellulaceae bacterium
ACGGTGTTCCCCTTCAGGCCGACGATCCCCTTCAGGCCGACGATCCCCTTCAGGCCGACGATCCCCTTCAGGCCGACGATCCCCTTCAGGCCGACGATCCCCTTCAGGACGACGATCACCTTCAGGACGACGATCACCTTCGCGCGGCGGTCCCATCGGGCGATCCCCTTCACGAGGACCACGACCTTCGGGCCGCGGAGCATCAGGCCGGAGATCAGCACCTGGCGGCGGTCCTATTGGACGGCCTAAGTCGCGACGAGCCGTGGGCGGAGGGCCAACAGGCCGGCCCTCACGTGTGGAGCGAAGTTCCCGAAGAATCTCGTCGAGCTTCATCTCAACCGCACGCAGTCGAGCGTCGGTCGAAGACCCGCCACCAAAACTAGCGGGGCCTGGACCTCGTCCGCGAAAAGCGGATGGACCAGGTCCAGCGGGAAATCCTCGCGGCGGGCCCATCGGACGAAATCCTTGTGGACTGATTCCAGGCCGACTTTGCGGACGACTCTCCGGACGTGCTTCAGGCCGACCTTTTCCACGTCCTTCCGGGCGGCGGCGGTCGTCTTCACGCCGATTCTGGACGACGAACACTTCCTGTGGATCCGTGGTCATGGCTTCGCTGCCAATTTCCACAGCGCTTGCTGCGGCAGACTGATTGCTAGACGAAGATTCGCTGACTTCGTCCTCTGCTTTGACCGTCACGACACTTCCCAGCAGCACCCAGGCCGCGAGTGCCAGCCAACGACTCCAGTTCCGATTCATAACCGACTCCTTGATGAGAGAAAACCTGAAACTGCGGCCGGAAATTTGCGCGCCGCTCCCGCCTGATGCGTTTTCCGCACCTTCTACTGATTTGTTTGGACAGTTAAGAAGACTGGCTTAGAAGCCAATCGCACCTTCGTCGCCGACGAGCTCTTGCACGCGGCGACGAATAATGTCTTCGCGCGCCGTGTTGCGAGCTTCGACTTGTTCCTTCAGTCGAGCAAGTTCCTCGGAGATGCGCTTGATTTGCAACTCCCGACGGGCTTGCCGCACTTGAAAGTGCTCTTCGACGGACTTCTGCAAGGCCGTTCGAGCTTCATCGCGGGCTGCTCCCTTCGCTTCTCGGTAGCGATGCGATAGTTCGAACGACTGTCGTTCCAATTCATGATCCTGACGAATCAATTCTTGCATTTCCGGATCATCGTGAAATGGCTCGCCCGGCGGGCCTTCCGGACGACGGGGTGGCAGTGGACGGCCGTCCTCGCCGAACTGAGGCTGCGGGCCGAACCAGCGCTCCCCATCACGTCGAGGCATGGGTCGTGGATCTTCTCCTTCTCGTTGCGGCGGTGGATTTCCTTCGCGCAGCGGCTGGGGCCCTTCCCCTTCTCGTCGTGGCATGGGAGGACGTTCCCCTTCACGTACAGGTGGCGGTCCGGGGCGATCTCGCTCGCGTACCACGGGGGGCTTCGGTTGATCTGCTTTGGGTTGATCTGCCCCTGGTGCATCTTGCGCACCTGCAAACATCGCGCAGTTCAGCGCGCCACAGACTAGACCAGAGAAAATCAGGCTCAGACGCATAACAAACTCCTTCACTGGGAGAGGTAAACCAACTTGTGCGGGCAAAGTTTCGAATCGATAAAAAATTAGTCAGGATGGCGGATCAGAGCGAACTGTGGTTCAAATCGTCGCGAACTTCTCGTAGTCGATCTTGCAGAATCGAAAGCTCCGAACTGCTGGTAGGGAAAAACCCGACGTAGTCCACGCGTCGCTCGACCCGGGCTAATTGATCGTCCACCACATCGGGCCACGGAGCGACCGATTTGAACGGAGTGGGCTCGTCGGAAGCGACGCCCGGACTAGGTTCTTTCGCCGAAAAGTTGTGGTGTGCCAGGGGGGGCGAAACTTCACCAATCTCCGTCTGGAAAAAGCTTTGACAAAGAAGGAAGATGACAGCAGCTGCAGCGACTCCGCCGGCAACCGATGCCGGCAAAAGCCAGGGACGCGACGGGCGTCGTGCAGGAATAACGGCAGGCTCCACTGCTTGCGGAAGCGAAGCTTGTAATCGCGCCAAGAAAAGACCAGGATCAAAATCGTCGTTTGCCCGTTCCGTAAGCTCTCCCACACGCAGGAACGCGGCACGCAGGGCTGACGTGTCATCCTGGGCCGGCGAAACAACCGCCTCTCGCGGCAGCGTTGCTTGCTGCAAGCACTGCAATTCCGTTTTAGTTGGATCGCTCATGTCGGATCTTTCTGGTTCAAAATTTTCCGCAACGCTTCCAGTCCCCGTCGGCAGTGGCTGAGTACGGTGCTGAGCGGTTGCGAAACTTGTTCGGCGATCGCGGCAAAGTCGAGTTCACCGTAGTACCGCAGAAAGAGCACGCGCTTTTGTGATTCCGTTAAAGCTTCGAGTGCTTCCGCCAATTCGACCCTCCATTCGTCCCGCAGCAATCGTTCGTCTGGCATCTCGTCGGTGGCCGCGGGTTCCACGCTGCTCCAGCCATCCTCATCCAAATTCACTTCTCGGCCACTTTTCTGGCTGCGATCTTTTCGCCCACGATCGCACACCAATCGGTCGGCAATTCGCAGGAGGTAAGCCCGCTCCTGTCCTCGTTCCTCGTAGTTCTCGCGCGTTAGCCACGCCTTGCGAAAAACCTCCTGGAGCAGATCGTCGGCATCCTCCGGTCGGCGAACCAGCGCCAGCAGATAGCCACGGACCGCACGAGCGTGCTCGTGGACCCAGAGTGCCAGCCGGTCTGCGTCGGAGGAAGAGGCCGCCATTCGTAGTGCTCTTAATTCAAAACGAGACTGGCGGGCTTTTGTTGCAGTAACGGAAAGATTTTTTGCAAAGGGTCAAGATTGCAGCGGACTCAGCGGGCTAGCGTCTTTCCGAGCGGTCGCCGAACTAGGCAGAAAAGTACGCAATGATCGACAAGACTGCCCCTTGAGGATCCTGAATGACTGCCATGCGGCCCACGTTTTCGATATCCATCGGACCCGCCACAATCTTCCCCCCCAGTTCCACGGCCTTGTTCGCGCTGGCGTCGCAGTCGGCAACCGTGACGTAGCAGCCCCAACCAGGAGGCATGCCGGGAGGAGCGTCCTTCGGAATCGGCATGATGCCGCCGATCATGCTTTCGCCGTTTTGAACGACGTTGTAGTCCACGTCGTTCATCGGAATCGGAAGCATCTGCCAGCAGAAGAGGTCGCCATAGAACTGCATCGCGGCTTCGGGGTCCGTGGTCATCAATTCAGACCAACTAAAGGCACCCGGCGTTTGCATCGGATTAGACATCAAGATCTCCTGAAATCGCAAAATAATAAGGGAGTTGGCCACGGAACAATTTGCAACGCTCCAAGTATCGCGGCAAACCCGTACTGAAGCAATTGCCGGCAGCGATGTGCAAGTCGGTGGGACGCGCTTCGAAGACCCTCTAGAATAGGAAATCGTGATTCCTTGTAGTGAACGAATAGGATCATCGGAGATTGCGGCATGCGTGTGGCAAAACAGTACGGTCGCGCGATGAGTTTCCTCATGGCCAACCTGGCGATAATGTTCGCGGTGGAAGCAACTGCCGCCGAAGAGCAACTAATCTGCTGCGGCCAGGCAGAGGTCTTCGTCCTCGCGGTCGGCGAAAAGTTGGAACAACCGAGCACGAAACTTTGGACCTGGAAGGCGGAAGACTCGGCAGAGATTCCTGCTGAGCTGCGCGCTGCATTTCGCACGACCGACGAATGCAAACCGTACGGCGAGCGCCTGTTGATTACCTCATCTTCGGGCGGCGTTGCACTTTTGCGTCGAGCAAATAAGTCGTGCTTATTTTACACGCGAGTCAAAAATGCCCACAGCGCATGTTTGCTGCCAAACGAGCAAGTCGCCGTCGCCTCCAGTTTTGGTGGCGATGAACTGCTGATCTTCGGTTTGAATCAGTCCGGTGCCGAAATCGCACCTGTCGCACGAATGAAATTACTGGGCGCTCATGGGACCGTTTGGGATGCCGAACTCAAACGTCTGTGGGCGCTCGGCAGCGAAGAATTGTTGCTGGTTAAGCTAACTGAGTCCGATGAGAATTTTACCCTTCAAGTCGAACAGCGCTATCCACTTCCGACGGACGGCGGACATGATCTCAGTCCAGCCCGTGATTCCCAACACCTTTTCGTGACAACAGAACATGGGGTCTATCAGTTCGATAAGCAGGATCGAAAATTCGCTCCGTTCGAGCCGCTCCAGAATCTTCCCGATGTGAAGTCGCTCGACGAACATCCCCGCTCTGGCCGAATCGTCTATCACCAGGCGGACATCGAACAAAGGACCTGGTGGAGCGATCGCTTGCGATTTCTCGATCCCGCGGTAAGCTGGCAGTTGCCGCGGGAAAAGCTGTACAAAATTCGGTGGGATGTGGAACGATAATCTCCCACGCTAAACTTCAAACTTAACCCTGCGGTTCCAGCCCCGTCATGGTGCCAGTGCTGGTCGCAAAGCGGTCCATTTCCAAACCCGTGCGCTGCACCACCGACAGATACAAGTTCGGCAGCGGATAGTTTTTGCCACGATTGAAGGCCAGATGTTGACCATGTCGGAATCCACCGCCGGCAAACAGCACGGGCAGGTTGCGATTGTCGTGGCTCGAAGCATTTCCCAGATTGCTAGTGAGCAACACCGAAGTGTGATCGAGCAGCTTGCCGCCGTGGTCGTCGATGGAATTAAGGCCGCGGAGGAAGTCTCCCCAGGCGCGAACGATCTCTTGTTCCACGAGTGCGAGCTGCCGAAGTTTGGCTTCATCTTGGCCATGATGACTGAGGTTGTGATACCCCTCTTCGACCCATTCGATCGGCAACACGCCGCCGGAACCACCCAGATGCAACGTGATGAAACGCGTTGAATCGGTTGCAAGCGCCAGTCGCACCATATCGTTCATCAGCCGCTGCCGGCCGATGAAGTCGTTTGGATTGCCGATGTCGATCGGCCGCATGATATCGACCTTGGGCTTAGGTCGATTCGCCCACGCTTCAGATTCGGTGAGTCGTCGTTCGAGCTCGCGCACGCTGGTGAAGTACGCCTCCAGTCGTTCCCGATCCCCACTCCCTAACTGCCGCTGCAACGAGCGTGCATCATCGGCAACTAAATCCATGATGCTTTGACCATCTCGCGCGCGAGCAATCTGCTTTTTCTGCTCCGCGGGGGAGTCGCTAAGGAAGAGCCGGGTGAACAGCCGCGCGGGGGAATCCTCGGCCGGGATCATCGAGCCATTTTCGGTGTACGAGGGGCTGTTACTCCCCGATAGTCCCAATACTAACGACGAAAACCGCGTGTGATGCCCCAAGTGCTTGGCCAGCAGTTGATCAAGCGAGACCGTGTTGCGCGAAGCGGCAGCCGCACTCATCGGTGCAGCACTAAGCAGACTGGCTTCCGCGCGATGCCCCCCAGTTACGCCCGGATGCGAGGTTCCTGAAATCACTGTGAACTTGTCGCGGATGTCGGACAACGGTTGGAGATACTTCGAGGCCTGATATTCCTTCCCGTTTTGCTCGGGAAACAGATTGGCCGAATGCAGACCCAGTCCGAGTGTCATGGCCACGAACCGGCGTGGCGGGGTGGCAGTTTCATTGGCACCAAAAGCGGGGGACATCGCGGTCAGCCATGGCATCGCCAGCGACAGCCCCGCTCCGCGCAGCACGGTGCGTCGGCTGAGTTGTCGCTGGAAGTTGAATTGAACAGTTCGCATGGGTAGGCCTTTAAAAATAAGACGGCTTAGTCGTCTCGGTTATTGGGTCGTTTTGTTATTTGGACAGGAATACGTAGTTCGTCACCACACCATGGACCAGCGAGCGCCAGCCGTAGTCATCCTGGGCGGCTTGTTTGGCGATGCGGTCTACTTCGATTCGATCGGCAAAGCGGATGGGTGCTCCCGTGCCGAAAACGAGCATTTTCTCGGCCAAGTTCTTCGCCAGCCTCTCGGGATCGCCGGCAATCAAGCGTCGAAATTCATCGATATCGGCAAACGACCTGCCATCGGGTAACCGATCGCTGGCATCAATCTCCGCACCTTTCGTTCGCTTTCCGCTAGCTAAATACAAGTACCGATCGCGCCATTGGCCGGCCGGATCAAAGCTCTCGAGTGCAAATCCAGGCGGATCGATCTTCACGTGACAGCTGGCGCACATTTCCTGCGAGCGATGTTTGGCGAGTTGCTCGCGAATGGTCTTCGCTCCGCGAATATCAGGTTCAATCGCGGGGACGTTATCGGGCGGTGGAGGAATCGGTTCCCCCAAAATCTTTTCCGAGACCCACACGCCCCGAACAACGGGCGAAGTGTGGGAACCATTGGCCGTGACTTTCAAGACTGCTCCTTGCGTGAGCACACCACCTCGATGATCTTCGGCTTTAAGTTTAACTGGTCGGAGTGCATCCCCCTGCACGTTCGGGATGTCGTAGAAGCGCGCCAGCCGACTGTTGAGAAAGGTTTCATCCGCAGCGATGAGACGGGAGACACTTTGATTCTGACGCAGCATCGTCTCCAGAAACGTATGCGTTTCGTTCAGCATGCTGTGTTGCACGATCCGATCAAACTCGGGAAAGAGTTTGCTGTCCGGTTCCGTGAAATCGATTTGATCCAGGTCGAGCCACTCCGCAGCAAAATCAACGACAAATTGCCTACCGCCGCCGCTAGACAACAAGCGGTCGGTCTGTCGGCGAATGTTTTGAGCGTCACGTAACTTCCCAGCATCGGCGAGCGCCATCAATTCCTGATCAGGCGGTCCTCCTGTCAAAAAGTAACTCAGTCGCGCCGCAATTTCATGGTCATCCAGCTTGCCCGGCTCTTCGGTGAGATACAAAAACCGAGGAGAGCATAGCAACGCACGATAACCGTTGCGGAGGGCGGCGGAAAACTCCGCCCCCTCATTCAGCGAGTTCTGGACGAGAGCCAGATAGCCGGCGAGTTGTTCGTCGCTTACCGGGCGGCGGAAGGCACGGCGAGCGAACGCCTGCATTAGGCGTTTCGCGTCGACGGCTGGATCCTTGGAAACTATCTGTGGCGATTTTCCTTTTTTGTCGGCCGTCATTGTGAGCGAGCCAAGGAGAAGTCGCCTTAATTCTTCATCGCTGGCACCACGATAAAAACGCTCCATCTGAATCTCTTCCAACGCGACGCCCGGCACACGCTGCGGCTCTCCCTCGCCAGCACCAACCTGGCCTCCTCCAAAACTTCCTCGCTTTAAAGTGACGTCGCCCGGCCGAATTTCCAGCAGATGCTTCTGCGGCAGCCACGCTTCGAATTCGATCTCTTTGGCATCCGTGGTGGCTTCGAAGGAAGTAACGTAATTGAGCAGCGGCGCGCTGGAAACGCACAAACCCGTATTCACCGTGCACCACACCCCGCCGGTTTCCGGCAGATTGAGTCCGGCAGCGCGAACCTTGAACCGATACCAACCACTTTGCGGCGCGGTGGTCACCGGCAAGCGACCATAAAAAATAACGCCGGAAGTCCAAACCACCGCTCGACCGTTCAATAGTTCTGGCTCACGGACCCGAGCCTTGGGATTGCTACGCACGATTTTGTCGGGGCCGAACGAATGCTGGTAAACATCTTGATCGACGGGCCCCAGAGCGCGGCGGAATGCTTCGTCGAGCGCCAGATCCACGACGGCCAGATGGCGTTCCATTTGAAAATGAGACATTGCCTGCCCATCCGCCACCGTGGTGAAGCCTGCGGTCTTGGCGTCTTCCGGCAAGTGATCGGCAAGTGGCAAGTCGACTCCCAACAGCGCGTGCAACGATCGTTCTACTTCCCGACGCGTGAGTCGCCGTGAACGAACCCGGCCGAGCTCCGCATATTCGGCCTGCTGGGTCTTTTGCAGCCAACTTCCCGTCGCATTCAGAAATTCAGCCCGCACTTTTGCAGTGGGTTGCTCGGAATCGGGAGGTGGCATCTCGCCACTGTGGACCCGATCGTAAATTCGCACCCACAAACGCTCAGTCTTCTGGTCGCTCAGGTCCTTGCCCAGTTTTGTTAAATCAAGCCCCGCCTCGGCTTCTTTTCCTTGGTGGCAGTCGAGACAGTGACTGGCAAACAAAGCCGTTGTCGGCGCTTGCGGAACTTGGGCCTGCGCGGGGATTCCCACACAGGTTGCGCCCGCAACGATCAGGCTGTAAACGAATTTGAGGTTGAAACGCAGCATCGAACCGTGACTGAGGTGAAGGCAGGGCCGAAGCGAACCTGGCGGCTTTCGGCTGTAAGTAATGGCGGGAGTTCGGCAGCTTGGCGTCCGAACCCACTCATCATACCGGTATTGGCCGCCTGAATGAACAAAAAATCCCGTTTTGCCTTTCATGTTGATGGTCCTCCTCCCCTGGTGTTTACAGCTCGTTTTGTAAACCCTTTCTGCACTCAACAAAACTCCGTAAGTGATTTTCCTGAAAAGCATTAGATATATTAGTCTAGGCATGGCCGTTAATTACTCTTCTGGGTGGAACGATGCCCTTGGCCCAAGAAGTGCTAGCACCGCTCATTTCGTCTGAAACCCCATCGGCGTCTCATTAGAGACGGTATTGAAGTTTTCATTAATACTAATGTATCAGTTGTCTATTGATGTTCTCAGTTGATGCGGCCCAGCCTTTCCTCCCTCGCGTTCTCGAGGACGGCCCCAAGAGCCAAGTAAAAAAATCTCAAATTCAATCCCTTCTAAATGAGGGGTTTTGAGATTAGTATGGGCAGACCATGTTTCCCACTCGTTAGGACCGTTGAACTCCCCAATGGCAGTTCAATCTTCCAAGGGGGTCAAAAACCGCTGAAAAAGAGGGTTTTTGCGGTTATCCCAGTGGAGCGTGGCAACTTCGCAGGAAGCCTTACGAGCATGGAATCTGCTCATCCAAACTCGCTAACCAGATTCCGCAACATGCCCTCAGCTTCCCGATCCGGATCACCCGCCAGCTAAAAACTGGCCTGCCAACTTCATCTGGCACTCTCCCCGCGCATGTCCGCCGGCCACGTTTATCGTGCGTTGAGGCAACGGTCCGGGGCGGACGCAGGACCGCGTCTGGTGTCGTGATGAGATTTCGCCTGCGGCCCCCTCTGCCTCGCGAAGTCAGAGATCGATTTTCCTAAATCTCACGATTGACCCGCCGAATTTTTGATTCTTTGGAGTTCCACCTATGACGACTAGTTTCGTGAATCGCCTCTTTGCCGCTTTCCCTCGCCGCCACAAACGCCCTTCCGCTCGCAAGCAGAGCCTTGCCAACCGCCGCACGCGACGTTCTTTTTTGGAAGCGCTCGAAGACCGTCGCGTTTTTGCGGCTCAGGTGTACGTGAACGACACCTGGCTGGAAACCACCAACGGCGGCGGCACGTCTGGGGTTGTCGATAACGGCGATACGGTGATGTCGGACACTGGTGCCGGCGATGCCGCGATTGCGGGATTGACCTTCGGCACCAACGCCTTTTCCTCCATCAATGCGGCCATAGCAGCAGTCGATGTGGGTGGCATCGTGACGGTTTTGACTGGAACCTACAACGAAGACGTGCTCGTCAACAAGACGCTGACACTCGAAGGTGCGGGCCCGACAATGGGTGGCTCAACGATCAGCGGCCCGCTTGGTGGAGGCGGCTCCACAGTCAGCATTGCCGCCAGCAATGTTATCGTCTCTGGATTCACTATCACGCGCGATGGCAACGATGTTTCTACCTGGAATGATCCCACGCTTAACTTTGGCGGTCTAACGATTCAAGGGGCTCACACCGGCACCCAGATTCACGACAATACTTTCACCGGCAACCGCTCTGCGATCGACATCAACAACAGTTCGGGACACACGATTCGCAACAATGTCATCACCGCAAATCACACCGGCCTGATCTTCCGCAACCAGACCAACAATCTGACCGTCGTGGAGAACGAGATTACGGAGAATCGTACGGTGGGTATCTTGTTCTTGGACGCCAGCGGCGGCACGAACGTTCCCGTGCAATCGGCGCTCAATAGCACTTTCAGCAACAACAACCTCAGCGGCAACTGGTACGGACAAATTGTGGATCGCCAAGTGGGTGGCGTGCTACCCGCTCCAGGCACCACTAATCTGAAGAATTTCAGTAACAACTGGTTTGGCAGCACCACGCCTGTCATCACAACCGCAAACAGTGCTGAGCCCGGCTACGCAGCGTTGATTCCCGTGGAATTCGGCGGAACTGCCACAGCACCCGGTGGTCAACCAGACATTGCAGGCGGAGCTTCGGCAAACTTTGATATCACTCCCTTCCTGAACTTCGGTACCGATACGGATGTAGAAACGACGCCCGGCAACGGCACGTTTGGCTTCCAGGGAAGTTTTGCGAGCCTGACCGTCACATCCGAACTTGCACAGACAGGCTCAACCGGTCGCGTTCAAGAAGGGGTGAACAACGTCACCACTGGAGGTGAAGTTCTCGTCACCGCGGGTACCTACGCGGAGAACGTGAGTATCAGCAAGAATCTATCGTTGTTGTCAACATCTGGTCGGGCGACGACGACGATCGAGGGGATTTCAGGGGTCGGTGGCTCGGGTGCGATTCGTTTGAGCGGCACGACGAGCGGAGTGCAGATTGGTGCTGCCGGTCAGGGGTTCACGATCATTGGCATTGATAACGGGAATCCGGGGATTGAGAACGCCGCGGTCTACATCCTGGGGAACCACACGAACATTCAGATTCGAGACAACGAGATTCGGGCCAATGGAGACCATGGCCTGTTGGGTGAGTTCGGCGGAGCGACGATCAACGGAATGGTGATCGATGGGAACGAATTCTCGGGTCAGACCTTCCTGGGTGCCCAACCGGGCGGAATTGGTTTCGGGAGCCAATTCACCACTCCCAATGTTCCGCGACAACTGGTGACGTTCGGGAACGGCGGCGGAAATCTGGCGACGGCATTAGTGACCAACGTCACATTCACGAACAATCAAATCACAGGAACCAGCGGTGGCATCAGTTCGGTGGATGGAGTCACTCCCCAAGGGAACACGTTGGTCACGCTGGACGTGGGCAGTTCCACCATCAGTGGCAACACCTTCTCTGGCACAACGACAGCGTTCGGTTCGGCTCTGCGCGTGCGACGTCCGGATACGTCGATTACGGGGAACACGTTTGATACTTCGGACATGTCCCCAACCACAAATCTGCTGTTTGTGCAAAACAATACGTTGAGCGTGCAGGACATTATTGCGGCCAACCTGCCGGACCGGGGTGCGTTACTCCTCGGTGGTACGACGGTCTCGCAAACAATTCAAGCGGCAGTTGCTGCGGCCCCGAATTCCGGTGGTACCGTGCGTGTGTTGGGGAGCACTATTCCGTACGTGGAAAGCGTGAACGTCAACAATTTCGGGGGCACGCTGACTTCGCTAACCTTCCAAGCTCCTAGCGGCACGGTGACGGTCGATCCGACCTCGGGGAATGCGTTTACGATTCCAACCGGTGTGACCGCTCGCTTCCAGGACACCTTCACAACGCTCGATACCACGGTCGTGCAAAGTGGTGGAACACTGGGTGGTAGTGGCAGCATCACCGGCCCAGTTACCGCGAATGCAGGCAGCTTCATCGATCCCGGCTTCAGCCCGGGAATTTTTTCCACCGGCGATTACACCCAGGCCGGCACGCTGAATATTGAAATCGTCCGCCCCGCACTGACGCAGGTCGCAGGGACCGACCACGACCAAATCGATGTCACCGGCAGCGTCACTCTGGGTGGGCCGTTGTCGTTAATCTTTACGGGGCCTGCAGGCACCATTGCCACGGGAACTTCGTTCACGATCATCAATAACGACGGCGTTGATCCGGTCAGTGGAACCTTCACGGGCCTCGCCAATGGTGCGAGCTTTTCGGCGAATGGCCAATCGTGGGTCGTCTTCTATAACGGCGGCGATGGCAACGACGTTGTGGTGATTGCATTTTCCTCAGTGCCCCCGACCGAGGTCTACGTGGACGACGTGGCGGCCGACTTTCTGATCACGAACGATCTTGGCCCTGCCGGCCTATCGCTCGGAGACACCGTTACCTGGAATGGCTCCGTGACCGATCGCATTTTCGGTTACGACGCCTTCTTGACCATTCAAGGCGCCATCAATGCCGTTGCGTCGACAGGGACCGTGAATGTGGCGGCGGGGATGTACAACGAAGATGTGGTAGTTAACAAGACTCTGATCCTCGAAGGTGCTGGCGCGACGATGGGTGGTTCGATTATCAGCGGCCCGCTCGGTGGAGGCGGTTCTACGGTCAGCGTTGCCGCCAGCAACGTCAAAGTCTCTGGATTCACTATTACTCGCGATGGCAACGATGTTTCTACCTGGAATGATCCCACGCTCAATTTTGGCGGTCTGACCATTCAGGGGGCGTTCACCGGCGCCGAGATTTTCAACAACACCTTCACCGGCAACCGCTCGGCGATCGACATCAACAACAGTTCTGGACACACGATTCGCAACAATGTCATCACAGCCAATCACACCGGGCTGATCTTCCGCAACCAGACCGACAATCTGACCGTCGTGGAAAACGACATTAGCGAGAATCGTACGGTGGGTATCTTGTTCTTGGACGCCAGCGGCGGAACCAACGTGCCCGTGCAGACAGCGCTCAATAGCACGTTTAGCAACAACAACCTGAGCGGCAACTGGTACGGTCAGATTGTGGATCGCCAGTTTGGCGGTTCGCTTCCCGCTCCAGGCACCACCAATCTGAAGAACTTCAGCAACAATTGGTTTGGTACCACAACGCCTGTCATCACCACCGCGAACAGTGCTGAGCCAGGTTACGCAGCGTTGATTCCCGTGGAGTTCGGCGGCACCGCGACAGCCCCCGGTGGTCAACCAGACATTGCCGGTGGAGCTTCAGCCAATTTTGATATCACGCCGTACTTGAACTCCGGCGCGGATACCAATGTGGAAACCACGCTAGGTCGGGGCACGTTCGGCTTCCAAGGAAGTTTCGCAAGCGTGAGCGTCACATCACAATTGGCCCAGACCGGCAGCACCGGTCGGGTTCAAGAAGGGGTGGATGTTGTTACGGAAGATGGAGTGGTTCACATCCAAACCGGCACCTACGAGGGGCAGGTAACGATTACCAAATCGTTGTCTTTAGTTGGCGAGCCGATGACAACGTTGACGGCCAATTTGCCTGGCGGTGGCAATTTGGTGTCGATCACCGGAGCTGCTTTTGCCGGCAGCAATTCGGTCACGCTGGACGGCCTGGCGTTCCTGGGGAATGGGGCGAACAACGTCGATAACGGCGTGCAAGTGAATTCCAGTACGCGTCTTGATACGCTGACGATCAAGAACAGCAGCTTTGAAGACTTCGACATCAACGGCGTGCAAGTGTTCGGTGCGACTGCCAACGGTGGTATCTCGGTAGGGAACATCGTCCTGGAAGGTGTTGATTTCACCGACAACGGCTATCAGTTCATCGGAGGTGCCGGGGCTGTGAACATCTTCGAGTACAACGGGGATGCCAGCTTCACCGATGTCACCATCGCCAACGCCATCAGCACCGCCCGCGGCGGGATTCAGATGCGCGGCGTTGGCGCCGATATCGCGACCGGAAGCGACATCTTGGCGAGCGGCGTGATCTCGCTTGATAACGTCAACGTCGCAGGCAACTATCGCAACTACTTTGTGACGTTCCAGCGGTATAGCACGCTGGACGCCAGCTTTGTGGATGTCACTTTAGGGGATGCGTCGTCGACGCTGTTCGGTGCCTTCGGTGCCGTTCTCCGCTTCGATGCTGTCGGCTCGGGCAGCGTCGCGACCCCCGCCACGATTGACTTGGGAAATACCTCGTTCAATGGCTTGTCGCCGTCTTCGAGCGTTCCCTACTTCATCGAGTTTGCACCCGACAACGGCTTTGCTTTCCTCTATGCCGATGCAACGAACGCGACGTTCGAAGGCTCATTGGCCAGCGCGAAGACGTTGCCGGAACTGTTTGCTTTGGAAGACCGAATCGCACATTATGTTGACGCCGATCACCCAGTTCACGGGAACTTCAACGGCTTTGCCGAAGTAGTGAACGGTCAGGCATTCGTGTCAGCGACGAATGAATTCACCTCTGGCCTACCGGGGATTGTTAATCGAGCAGTCGAGGTCGTCGATAATCCGGGCATCGTCAATATCCAAGGCGGAACCTTTACAGGAGGCGTTTTGACCTCTGGTGCTGCGGTGACTCTCTCGCCGGGAGAAGCCCCCGCCGCTATCCCCACTTTGCCGGTCAGCACGGGTCAGGTCGATGTAGGGGGCAGCCTCATTTTGGATGCCAACGATGCCCTAAAGATCGAGCTCAACGGAACGGATCCACTCACCTCGTACGACAATTTCATTGCCACTAGTGTGACGCTGGGTGGAGCCAAACTATTGCTCAGTTTGCCCGGTTTCACTCCGGGCGAAGGGGATACCTTCACCATCATCAGTAACACGGGTTCTGATCCGGTCAGTGGTCTGCTGTCGAGCGCGACAGGAGTCCCTTTGACCGAAGGACTCGCCTTTACGGTCGGCGGAGCGCGCTTCGTCATTACCTACGAAGGTGGCGATGGAAACGATGTGGTGCTGACCGCCACCGCCAACGAAGCACCGATTGTTACCAAGCCACTTCCCGATATCGCCGTTAATGCTGGGGCAGATCCGCGGGCGATCAATCTGAAGAACTACTTCTCGGATTCCTACGATCCAAACCTGACCTACACGGCCGTCAGCAGCGATGGTTCGATCGTGAACCCCATTGTGCGTGGCGACAAATTGACTCTTCGCTTTGCGATTCGCAAGGGAGGGGTCGCCAACGTCACCGTCACGGCCACGGATAGCGAAGGTGCCTCAGTAAGCGACACGTTCCAAGTGACCGTTCGGTTCTTGCCGCAAGTCACGGTGAGCAAGGGTGTGTTACAGATCGTGGGAACGCGCGGGAACGATGTAGTCGCGGTGAACAAGATCCAAGGACAATTCCTTGTCTTTGCCTACATCGGCGATGTTCGTTACAAGATTTTCCAAGCGCCCGCCATCGACTCGATCTACGTGAACGTTGGCGCAGGTAACGACACCGTGGTGATCGGTAATTTTGTCACCGAGCCGACGATTCTGCTCGGCGGAGCTGGCAACGATACCATTACCGGTGGTTTGGGGAACGATGTCATTGCCGGTGGCCCCGGCAACGATGTACTCATCGGTCGTGCAGGGAACGATATCCTGATCGGCGGTAACGGGAATGATGTTCTGAACGGCGGTACCGGGAACGACGTCCTCTCCGGCGGCAATGGAGCCGACTACCTCTTCGGCGGTCCGGGAATCGATCTCCTCATCGGCGGTGCAGGCCGGGACGTGCTCGAAGACTTCAGTGGCCGGGATTTGTTGATCGGAAGTTCCACCAAGAATGAAGGGAACCTGAACGCCCTCAAGGCCGCCATGGTTGATTGGATCGCCGGCAACCTTAATAAAACCAAGGCCGACTTGGGTGCGATTACGGACGATGCTCTGCTCGATATCCTCTCGACCGATGGGTTGGGTGGCGATATCAAGCTGCAGTAGTTGACAGAGCCGCTGTCAGCGACAACGGCAAAACTTAGCTCTGATTTAGGCCCTCTGACCGTCCGGTCGGAGGGCCTTTTCGTGCCTGTGCTGACAGAGTTCGCGTGAGCGCCGTGCCCTCCACGACTGCAAGCTGCAGGCTAAAATGCGGCAGTGAAAAATTCCCTCTTTATTGCCGTCGAGAACTACTCGGACCCCAGCCTGGGGCCGGTGAAGTACGCCGAGACCGACGCACAGAGCTTCGCGGCCGTGCTCGAGCAGCATGGCTTCACACCTGTGAATCGCACGCTGTTGCTCGGCGAACAGGCAACGAAGACGTCGATCGAATCTGCCCTGCGGATAACGTTGAAGCGTCTGGCTCCGGAAGACACGCTGGCCCTGTTCTATGCCGGTCACGGATTCGCGAATCAGGATGGCGCGGGGTTTTTGACCAGCTTTGACACGCACGTCAATGATCCGGAGTACACGAGCGTCTCTCTCCGCTGGTTGGCAGAACAGTTGCAGGGGTCAAAGTGCCCCCGGATGATGTTGTTCTTGGATGCCAGTTGCGGTGCACTGACCGGCACCAAAGATTGGCCCGAGGTCTACACCGGGCTTGAGTTGGCCGAGTTACAACGATTCTTAGAGTCGGCTCCGGAAAGTGTTGGCTTCGCTTCCTGTGCGGCGAATGAATCCTCACACGTGAACGTCGAGCTCAAGCATCGCATCTGGACTTGGCAATTGACTCAAGCGTTTGCCGGCAAGATATCTGCCGCGCTCGAAGGAACGCGTTTGACGGCTGCCGGCCTACAACGCGCGCTCGAAAAGGGAGTCGCCACAACGCTCCGCAAAATCGATCCGCGTGGAGTTCAAACGCCGATCCTCTTGGGCTCCGCGAGCAGTAACCTTCTGCTGGCTGATCTGGACGAGGTTTTTGCCCAACGGGAGGCCGCGCACGATCCGCATGCGGCGCAAGTAAAAGATTCCGTGCTGCTGGCAGAACGGATCATGCGCGTGAGCAACCTTTCGGGTTTCAAGAAGGGATATTCCATTCCCAGCCGACACGGTAGCGCCGCCCAAGCGTTCATCAACACCCTCTCCGCGGCCGACATCGAAACCGATGTCGAGAACGTGCGTTCCCGGCTGAAGCGAGAGTTTCGCTTCAAGCGGCTCGAAGTCACAGTCGACAATGACGGCGATGGTGGGGCGAATGTGGCCACTCCTTATTTCAACTACAACGTCAGCGTGCTGCAGGATCCGGCCGATCCCAGTCAAGTCGTCTGGCGACGATCGGTCGACGCCATCACCGATCCGGGCAAAGTTCTCTCGCGTGCATTTGAAGCGGTCTTCACCGATGCCTTTGATACGGTGGAACTGACCCTGCGTGACGGCATCGACCTTGAACAACTGGTCGATGCGATCGAGTCTCGCGACAGCAATGAGATCACGGTGCAATACGACGACGATGAAGCAATTCGGGTTTGCACGATTTCAATCAAGGGGCACAACCTGCTGATCAAGGTGACGAAAAACACCTTCTCGATCGTGCTGCCTAGTGCGAAAGGGCCCAAGATTCTGCTGCAATTCTTGATGGATGTGCAGCGGGCCTTGAAGACCCAACATAATGTCCCTGGGCTACCGTTCGCGTAGCCCTGTTCGGCGCGATTCGCCGGGCCTGCAACTTCTTGGTTAGTGCTGATTGGAAAGGTCATTTCTATGCATCAAGGCGCTCGATTCGGATTCTGGTTCGCACTCCTGGTTCTTGTTGCGGCCGGCGAAATCTCTGCCGGCGAAGGAACTTGGAATCAGTGGCGCGGCCCCACGCGGGATGGTTTGGTGGCCGGCGATCCCTGGCCCCCTTCCTTATCGGAAACAGCTTTGACTCCCCTCTGGCGGGTCGAACTTCCCCCCAGCTATTCCGGTCCTATCGTTTCCGAATCGACCGTGTTCACGACAGGCACCGAAGGAAAGAAGACAGAGCTTGTCTATGCGCTCGATCGCGAAACGGGCAAGGAACTCTGGCGCGTTGAATGGCCCGGTGCACTAAACGTCCCGTTTTTTGCTGCTTCGAATGGAAGCTGGATTCGCTCTACCCCCGCTTTCGATGGCGAAAGTTTGTATGTGGGTGGGATGCGAGACGTGCTCGTTTCGCTCGATGCGAAGACCGGCAAAGAAAATTGGCGCGTCGATTTCGTGGCCGAGTTGAAATCACCCCTCCCCGCCTTTGGCTTTGCCAGTTCGCCCCTCTTGGACGGCGACGCGCTCTATGTGCAGGCGGGAGCTTCTTTCATTAAGCTCGAAAAGAAAACAGGCAAGATTCTCTGGCGGGCCTTAAAGGACGATGGCGGGATGATGGGAAGTGCGTTCTCGTCGCCGGTGATGGAAACCTTGGCTGGTCAGCGACAACTCATCGTGCAAACGCGCGAAAAATTGGCGGGGGTTGATCCGGAGAGTGGCGAGGTGCTGTGGGAACAAAGTGTTCCCAGTTTCCGCGGGATGAACATTCTGACCCCCGTAAAATTCGGAGACGGCATCTTTACGAGTTCCTATCAGAACAAGTCCTGGCTCTACAGGGCTTCCAAAACGGCCGGCAAATTCAGCATCGAAGAAGCGTGGAACAACAGCGTGCAGGGATATATGTCTTCGCCGGTCGTCATCGACGGTCATGCTTACCTGCATCTGCAGAATCAGCGTTTTACCTGCATCGACTTGAACACGGGCGAGCGAACTTGGACCTCCAAGCCTTATGGAAAGTACTCCAGCCTGGTCGCACAAAAGGATCGCGTCCTCGCCTTGGATCAGTCGGGAAAGTTGCTGCTGCTGAAAGCGAATCCAAAGGAGTTCGAACTTTTCGACGAACGAAAAGTGAGCGATGCAGAAACCTGGGCTCATCTGGCCGTCTGTGGTAACGAAATCGTAATCCGTGAACTGAACGCCTTGAGCGTTTTTCGCTGGCGCACCGATTCCGAGCAAAAGTAATTGATCTGTTTGAAATTACTCTCAAAATCACCTCGATTAGTCAAGGAAATAGGGAGGAAAATATTTATCGATGTAGCATCTGAACCAAAGGTTGCGGATCACGTACTGGTTTAATCCCAGAATATGGGTGCCGCATCACTGAAAGGTTCAGGCCTTGGAAACCTTCCAGCGCGGCGCCGATTAGAATCTGGGTAAACGTGTCGGAAAACTGGAATCGACGGGCATCGGAGTGTGTCTGCTTCGCGTCGATTCCAGTCTGAGGCCATCTTTCCCAGAACTTCTTTATGACTGCCATCGCTTCCGAGGGCTCGTCTACCGTTGCAAAACCAACTGCTGCCTCAGGTTCAAAAACCGGTTTGGTTTTTCTCTATGCGGCCACGGTCTTTCTCAGTGCATTTCTGCTATTCCTGGTTCAACCCCTGTTAAGCAAGTTCATCTTGCCCTGGTTTGGAGGAACTCCCGCCGTTTGGACAGCTTCGATGCTGTTCTTTCAGTTACTGCTCTTCGGTGGCTACTTGTACGCCCATCTGACCTGCGTTTACCTCAGCCAACGAGCCCGGCTCTGGACCCACCTGGCCTTGCTGGTGAGCGCTGCGGCGATGCTCGCTTGGACGCGGCTCGTTCCACCTGAGTGGTTACGTCCGCAAGGAGCGACGAACGAGAACCCACTCCTGGCAGTCGTGTTGCTGCTCGGTGCTACCGTCGGGCTCCCTTACTTCGCCCTTTCTTCGACAGGTCCTTTATTACAGAAGTGGTTTAGCAATTCGTTCGATGGCATCGTCCCCTATCGCCTGTTCGCCCTGTCCAACTTGGGATCGCTCCTGGCGCTGTTGAGTTATCCGTTCTTTTTCGAGCCGATGTTTGGGGCGACCACCCAGGCCGCCATTTGGACCACCGGATTTTTTGGTTTCGCGGCCGCTTGCTGCTGCTGTGCGTGGCATGCGTTGAATGTTCCGGAAACGCCCCCGGCGGCAATCTCTCCGGAGGTTTCTGCTGACGTTTCCTTGGCCACGCCGACGGAGCAAGTTGCGGCGCCCGGCTTTTTTCACTTCGCCCTGTGGCTGGGACTGCCTGCTTTGGCTTCGGTGGTCTTTTTGGCGGTAACGAACGAAGTCTGCCAGAATGTGGCGGCTGTGCCTCTCCTGTGGATCGTTCCACTTTCGCTTTACCTGGTAACGTTCATCCTGGCTTTCGATCATCTCGCCTGGTACTCGCGAACCTACGTATCGATCGCGACAGTGGCTCTTGTCGCGCTGGTGGTGAACTATGACTCGGCTATTGAATTCGCTGACTGGGTGCTCAATGGAATTTTGCAACGTTCGGAAGAGAATGCCCTTTCGCTATCTCCTTTGTGGTGGCTGCAGGCGTCCGCTTATTTTGCGGCCATGTTTGTGATTGCGCTGCTGTGTCACGGCGAGACTTCGCATCAGAAGCCCTCCCCCCGGTATCTCACCCATTTTTATCTCACGCTGGCGTTTGGCGGAGCGGCCGGAGGATTGCTGGTGAATCTGGTCGCGCCAGTGATGTTTCGCACGTTCTTTGAATTTCCCATTGCCCTGGTCTGCTCTTGCCTGCTGGCGGCAGCTTTGATCATTTACGAGTCGAGCCAAACGCCGTTACAAAGCTGGGCGCGGCCGATGGCGGGCATCGTGGCTTTCGCGTCCGTGCTCTTGGCCGGACAGATTCTGTACAACGAACTTCCCGATGCCGGAAATGGTGAAAGGCAACAGGTGCTCGAAGCCCGCAATTTTTACGGACTGGTCGCGGTCCAAAAGCGGGAAATCGGAACATCAGACGAAAACTTCACGCTGTTCAGCGGTCACGTGCAGCATGGCAAGCAGTTCACGGATCCGGCCCGCCGAAAAACACCCATCACGTACTACGGCGCGGGTTCGGGGGTCGAGTTGGCGATCAACCATGTGCAGAAACGTTCCGACTCTGTCCGCTTGGGAATTGTCGGGCTGGGGGTGGGTACTTTGGCCACCTATGTGCGCCAGAAGGATTCGATCCGGTTCTATGAGATCAATCCCAAGATGGTGGAGATCGCGCAGAACGACGAGTTCTTTCATTACCTGAAAGATTGCCCCGGCAAACAGGAAATCGTGTTGGGAGAC
The DNA here is from genome assembly GCA_041739545.1 of Pirellulaceae bacterium. Classification (GTDB taxonomy): domain Bacteria; phylum Planctomycetota; class Planctomycetia; order Pirellulales; family Pirellulaceae; genus JBGSNR01. Next base: position 20,578 of record JBGSNR010000002.1, read on the forward strand.
GCGCGGCTGCAACTTGAACGGGAAGCTGCCGCGGGGGAATCTCAACCGTTTGACGTGCTCGTCATCGACGCCTTTTCAGGGGATGCGATTCCCACCCATTTGCTGACGCGCGAGGCGGTCGCCACTTATCGGCAGCATCTCAAGCCGGATGGCATTTTGGCACTGCACATCACCAATACTTATTTGGATTTGTATCCGGTGGTGAAGAAGCTGGCAGAATTTCACGAACTGAATGAGCGGCGGATTTATCGAGTCGCGGACGGCTATTTATATCGCAATTACTACGTGCTCCTCACGAACGATCAAAGCTTTCTCGCAAACACTGCCGACGAGATTAAGGATCTGCCGGAGTACCTACGGCGGGAACGGAGTATTCCAATCTGGACCGATAACTACACGAACTTGACCCGCCTGTTGCGGTAGCGAGTCACTGGCGAATCAACGCTTCGCTTGCCCCAGACGGGCCAGTTCGACAAGCAGCGTTTCGAGCGCGCTGAAGTAAACCGCTTCGTCCAGGTCCGCTTTGCGACTACGCAGTGCGGCCAGTTCCCGTTCGAGTTCGTCACGCCGCGCCCGAGCTTCGGCCGGCAGTTGATCTTCCCGCGCACTTCGCACCAACACGAACGAACGGGCCAGCGTGCCATCGAGAGCGGCTCCATTTTTGGCGGCCTTGGTTGGCTTAAGTCCCGTGAACCACTCGGCCGGCGTGCCGAGGCGGTCGCCGTTGTCATCTATCAAGGCATGCTCGGTGGCCAGTCGCGATTCTGTCTTATAGAACTCACGCACGTTCGCGGAAGCCATCAAGAAAGCTTCCAGTAACGAAGTTTGGTCGTCTTTGTCGAGATCACCCTGCGTATCGACGATCGCGGCCGAGAGATAGTCGCCAAAGCGGGAGAAGTTGTATTCGTGACCACTCTTGGTCGCGGTCACAACGACACGTTGGGGTCCGGAGAGTTCATTCAAAAAAGCGCCGCTGCAAGATGAGCAATTGATAAAAGCGAGCGGCCGTTCGCAGGGCTGCAGCCATTGGGCCAATTCCGTTGCCGATACATCTTCGCCGCGGAGATTGAATTTAGCCGTCTTGCCGTCGTAAGTGCCGTGGCCGATCAACACGATCCACAACGGCGAGGTCCCCGCCGCTGCTTGCGAAATGGTTTGTTGCAGGTGCGCCCGGTCGGATTCATCACTCTGTTCCAAGCCAATCGTGACGACTTCCGCTCCCCCTTGCTGCGCTGCCTCTTGCCAGCGTTCGGCCCAGACGCGGAACGGCGCTTGATACTCGGCGGCTCCTTCAGCGCCGACGACAATCACAACCTGCGTTCGTTCTTCCGCGTGCACGAAGCTGCCGCAGAAAATTGCTGCCAAGATGCACAGTGCCAGTCTCATGGGAGCCCTTTCCAACGACGCAGGCCCCATTCGCCGACCAGACAAGCAATGGCGAGCGTCACGATGCCCCACTGATGCCAGAAGGGGTAAGTCCATTTTTCGGTGACAGGAATTTTTCGGTTCGGCAGAGTTGCGACGAAGCGATCCAAGCCCCCGACCGCCACGATCTCACCTTCCGTTTCACGGGCGATTTGTTCGAGCAGAGTACGGTTCCCGGCCAACTGGCGAAATTCTTCCGTTTCGGGCTCGACCGCCCAGCCTGTTTCGCGGCTGCCGATGTCGCTTCCATCGGCGGCGATGGCCAAGACGTGGGCACGATACGGGCCAGCGACACGCGGGGCAAAGGTGGCGCGATATTCACCTGCCGTTCGGGAACTGCTTTCGGCCGAAATTTCTAGCTCACGCTGATCGGGGGTTTTGATGACGATCTTGATCGTTGCATTATCGAGAGGTGCGAACTGCTTGTCTTTCGTGCGCACCACAATCTCTTGCGGAGCCAATCCCAAGCCAGTGGTACGTCTGGTTTCAACTTCAACCCGCTGCGGAACATCGGCCACCAGCCAGCGAACAGTTTGCCGCCAGGCTTTTTCCAAATCATTCTGCTGCGGATCTTCTTGCCGCATTTGCCAACGCCAGAGATCACCGATCAACATGGCCCCGACTCGTCCCCGGCCAAACGGCTGAACGGCGAGGGCCGGATGCGAGGAGCCGCCGGTTGTTTCCACTTCTGCCAGTACCGTCGCCCCAGGCTTGATCGCTTCGATTCGATTGAGGGCTTTGAACGGCGGCATCTTGGCGAGTCGCTCCGTTTCATCCTCTTCATTCGCCCGGACACGCACCCAAGGCTGCAACCAACCTTCGCGCGTGAGCTTCAGTTGATAGGACAAATCGCTGGCCACGGGCGCACTACGATCGAGATAGACGGGCAACATTTCACCGACGGGAGTGCGTGCAAATCCTCCTTCTTGAAAGGAGTTCTTGCCCCCCAGCATCAGTAATCCACCGCCGCGCTGACTGACGAATCGTTGCAGCAGCGAAAGCTGATCCTGCGTGAAGAACGCCGACTCCACATCGTCGAGTATCACGGCCTGGTAACGAAATAAATCTTCCGCATCTTTAGGAAAGCCACCGCGAAGCTCTTCCTGGTCTTCCGTTCCCAGCCGAACCAGCACGGGCTGATCGTATTCCTCCGTCCCTTCGCCGTCGTTGCCAAAGCCTCGAAACAGGGGATTGGTTCGCTCCCCGGTCCGGCTTAGGAAAGTAAATTTTGGCTCGCGTTTGGCGATCCGCACCAGGCCGACCAAATTCACTTCGTCATCTTCGGCAATCGCGCGACGCAGAAATTTGAACTCCCAGTTCGGCAGGCCGCTGACATATAGCACGCGATAGGGCCCACCTCCTCGATCCACCACCGCATAACGGCGATTGTTGGCGAGCGTTGCTTCGATCGACTTGCCAGAGTCGGCAGCGAGTTCCACTTCGTCGGCCAGGCTCGCCTGCACCTGGTAGAAGCTCACGCCGGGATGCTCGGGCTTGATGAGAAACCGTTGCGCCAGGGGCTGACCTTCCTGCGGGGCAAGTTTGCGGCGTTCAATTTCCTTCCCTTGCTCGTCCAGCACACGCACGATGATCTGGCGACTGCCGAGCGACTGCGATTCGATCTCGGCAGCAATCGTCACGGGGGCCGCATCGAAATTGGTTTGACTGATCACCACTTGCTTCACGGCGACATCAACGGCGACTGAATCGGAGGCGATCGCGACCGGGTAAACAGGGGGGAGCTTTTTCCAGTCGACCGCTTCGCTTCCCAGATCGGTCGCATTGCCATCGCTCAGGAGGAGAATGCCGGCGACGGGCTGGCCCTGGAAGCGTTCACCCAGCGCGGTGAGACTTTCGACGAGCGTGGAAGCTTCACCATTCAGGGACAATTCCTTGAAATCCTGCACCGCGTGCAAACCGGCATCGAACGTGTAGCGGCGAACCTCGTAGTCTTGAGCCAATCGCGTCAACCAGCCTTCCTCGGCCTGTAGCTCCGTTTGCATTCTTGCGCCGCGCGATTGTCTGGCCCCTTGATCGGCCAGTTGTAAACTGCGGCTGTTGTCGGCGAGGACCAAGAATAGGTTGCTCCCCGGGCGCGGGCGCGTGCCGGTGTACAGCGGCTCAATGAGGCAGACGGCGATCAGAATCACTGCGGCCGCTTTAGGCAAACTGCAAACGGCGCGCAGAGGGCTGGCGGAGCGAACTTGCAGGTATGACCAGACAATTGCAGCGAGCGCAAGCCCGGCCAAGCAGAAGGCGGGAATAATCCAGCCTCGCGCACCGAGCACGATATCGGCCAGCAGGGGTTGGTCGATCATTGCTTACCAGTCCCCAAGCGTTCGTAGTACTGCCTCGTTTTTTCGGAGTACTGTGGCGGGACCGGATCGCGATCGAGCGGCACTATCGCTTTTTTTGAAGTGCGGCGGAGCAACTCTTCCGAGACGCGCTGTTGCAGTTCCACGAGCGGGCCTGCCACCTGCTGCTGGACGAGGTCCCAGTTCGGTTCTTCCGAGTGACGTTTATGTTCCGCGCGAATGGCACGTGCCCGTTCCCGAATGCGCGCTGCCTCGGCCCGCAGATCGGGATCATCGACCATCTCTTCCACATCGCGCAGCCGATCGGACCATTCGCGGAACTCTTCGCCCGTGAGCGGTGCCGACCTGCGAACATTGCCCCCGCCCGCGGTGTTGCCGCCGGGCTGATTGCCGGGCTGTTCTGGCCCTTGTCCGGGCTCTCTTCGCTCGCGATCGCCTCGCTGGCCGGGCTGACGTTCGCCGCTTTGTGGTTCGCCTGCTTGTGGTTCTCCGTTTTGAGGTTCGTTCGAAGGTTCGCCCGGTGGCTGACCTTCGCCTGTGCCACGTTGAGCCTGTCCCGGCTGACGTTGACCCGGCTGGCCTGGGCTTTGCCCTTCGCGCGGTTCGCCTGACTGCGGTTCGCCTTGTGCGCCTTGTCCAGGTTCACCTTGTCCAGGTTCACCTTCCCCTTGCTCGCCAGGCCGCATGGGTTGTTGTTCGCCGTTTCGCTCGCCAGGCTGGCCGCGGCTGCTCTCTCCTTCGCGAGGCTGACCTCGGCCGGGCTGCGGCGGCTCTCCGGTGCGAGGTTCAGCATTTTGCTCCTGCTCGCTCGGCGGCCGTGGTTCGCCCGTTTCGCGACGAATTTCCTCATTCAAATCGCGCGACAAATCCTGCAGTTCTTCCCGAGCACGGCGGAGTGCTTCAGTTCCATCGCCGAGCACACCTTCGGCAGCGCGTTCCACCGCTTCGCGCAACTGACGCACCCCTTCGCCGGCGGCCTGCTCTTGTTGCTGGGCCTGTTGGGGCAAGCCTTGACGAACCGCACGCTCGGCTTGCTGCAAGGCCTGATCGACGCGGCTGTCCTGCAGGTTGCGAACGGCGTCGTACAGTCGCTGCGACAGAATTGGCTCAACCTCTTCGGCCTCACCGATCGTGCTGCGCATCCGTTCCTGCATTTGCTCCAGGCGTTGGCGTTGCTCCCCCAGTTGTTCCGCCAGCTGCTCGCGTTCCGCACCGGCATCGTCCTGCAAACTGGGCTTTGTCTCGGTCGGCGCTTCCGGCTGCTGCAGTTGCTCGGCAATTTTCTGCTCGCGCTCTTCAAGCTGGCGCGCTTCCTGACGCATCTCCTGCATCTCTTCGTTGAAACGATTCGCAGCACGACGCCGGAATTCTTCGCGCAGATCTTCGAATTGTTGCTCCGCCCGCGTTCCGGCGGCCGCAGCCTGGCTGACTCGCTCTTGTTCAAGCGCTTCGGAAGCGCGACGAACCTGATCGCGCGTCTCCTCAAGCTGCTGACGTTCCTCCGTCATGCGCTCGGCATTCTCGGGCTGCTCGAGCCGTGATTGCAGTTCATCGGTGTCTTGTAGAATCTGTCGCTGTTCGTCTTGCAGTCGCTTGAGTTGCCGGCGAATCTCCTCTTGCTGCTCGGCCGTCTGTGCTTCTTCGAGGGCTGATTGCAGTTCTTTCACGCGGTCGTTGACATCATTCTGTCGCCGCGCGAGCTCCCGCAGGCGATTTTGCACCTGACGATTCTCCCGTTCTTCGGCCGACTCTTGCTGACGTTCTTGTGCGGTCCGTTCGGTTTCATAGCGATTCTCTTCGTTCTGCAGATCGAGTTGCTGCAATTGCTCTTGCTGCTGCTGCGAACGGGCCGACTGTTGTTGTTGAGAGCTTGGCTGCCCTTGTTGCTGCTGTTGTTGTTGGCGAACCACTTCATGCTCCCGAGCTCGCAGACGGAGCAGCGATTGATAGGCCTGCTGGGCAGAAGCCAGGGCTGGGCGAAGAGATTCGCGGTCAGGAGTTTGCGCCGCTGATTGCAGCGATTCTGCCGCGGCTTGCATGTGCTGGAGCACCGCTTCCACATGCTGGACCGATTGTTGGTCTTGGACATTTTCTGCCAGCGATGCCGCCTGTTCGAGTGCGGCCTCTTGCGACAGCTGAATTTGCTCGGCATCGCTGGAAAAAGCTGCGCTCAGTGGGGCGGCGACTTCGCGGCGGAGCAAGTTCCAGGTGGCATTGATGATGTCCTTTTGCAGTTTCGCAAGTTGCTGTGCATCCTGAGCATTCTGCCCCTGTCCTTGTTGGTTCTGTTGTTGCTGCTGACGTTGCTGCTGTTCCCCTCCTGGCGGATGCTCTCCTTGGCGAAAGATCTCTTCGAAGGGGCGGACCTCGGCGAAATACATGTCACTGAACACCCGCCGCGGCTGGCCATCAGGACCCAGATCCTCTGCCCACCAGTGATAAGACAACAACTGATCCGGCTCCGCGGCCAGGTCTTCCAGCCGCAGTTGATGCGTGGCCTCGAATTTCTCCTTCGCGGCGGTTTGTTCGGCAATTTGCACATCAACCGGCTCCGCACCCGCGATCGAATAAGTCAGCCCGAACTTCGTGGTTCCAAAATCATCCCAGACATTGGCCTTGAGATCGACTTCTTCCAGAGGAGAGACTTCCAGATCCTTTGCCGGAAAAACCACTTTTAACTTCGGGGGCTGATTGGGAAGGACGTTGATGTTGAACTGCACTCCCTTCTGATTCTGCCGGCCGGCGTCGTCGATCAATTCCAGTTTCAGCCGCCGCGATTGCTGGCAGATCCACGTGGATTCGTAACGCAGCGGATCATCGCTGGCTGCCGTGAGCAAGATCGGATCGGCCGTTGAGTCTTTCGTATCGAGCAGTCTGGCGGAACCGACTGGCTTGTTCAAGAAACATTGCAGCGTAAGCTCTGTTCCCTCGACGACCGAGACCGTTCGCACATCTTGAACCGTTCGATCAGCGAGCCCGGTGTAGTCCGGATAGTTAAGTTTCGCATCGGCCCGCTCGAGGCGAGGGTATTCAAAGACAGTGACGCGATAAGTAGGCGAATTCTGCCCGCCGAGATAGACGTAATAGCTGAGAGGCTGATCGACCAGCGGAATTCTGCCAGCAAAGACGGGATCATTCAGACTGGCAGACATCGGCAAGGTAGTTTCAACGCCATCATCCGATCGAACGAGCAGTGCCGCTTCATTTGGCAGGGGGCCTTGAATGCGCGCGAGGATCAGCAAACTCGTTCCCAGTTCGACTTCCGTGTTCCCCGGCTCGACAGTCATCGTCCATTCGTCACTGGGCAACTCGGCCGGCAAGACAGGTGAACCTTGCACACTGCCGAGAGGAATATTCATCGCCAGCAAGACCACGGTCGTGACAAAGAACGCGAAGCAGAGCACATTCACTAGTGCCGTCAGCCACAGTTGGGCGGCGGAGATGATATTTGTCCAACGATGAGCGCGGGCATGACTGAGGGCCTGATGAATGACCCGTCCTTGCAAATAGCCAAAGCGACCGTTGGGCAACTCGGGCTGCAGTTCGACCGCAGCGAGCAAGCAAGTGCGTAGTTCCGGATAGGCGGCCTCGATTTTCTGTGCGACCCAGGCGTGATCGCGAACCGAGCGGATGGCGAAATAGATGGCCGAAAGCGCACCCGCAACGACTGTAAAGCACAACAACGGCAGCGGATTGGCGGATGCAGGTTTAAGTGCCCAGAAGGCTACGCCGAAGGCAGCAGCAGCGAGCCACACCAGAGCCAACAGTTGCCAGAGCCGCAACTGACGATAACGCCAGGCCACGCGGTCCAACTGCATCAACAAGAGCATGCGATTCATGCGGCAACCTCCAAGGGTTTCGCGGCCGGACGCGCGGCCATTCCGGCCCAGAGCGTCTCTCCTATCAGAAACAGCAAACAACCGACGAGCAACCAGCGCCAGACTTTTTGCCGTCCTTCTAATTCCGTATCACGTTCCTGGCGCAGGCGAGTCAGCCGAGTATCGAGCGAAACTTCCGCCGTTCGGCGGACCCCAAGCTGATCAAGTTCTTCCAGGGAGAGCGGTGCGGTATCGCTTTCGGCAGGGGACAGATTCACCGCGTAGGTGAGTTCATTGTCCGCCGATCCGCGGCGAAAAATGCCTGGCTCGGTGGCAGGTTCGGCGGCTTCGCCCGCTTCGACGAGCGGCACTGCGTCGCCGACAATGATTCCTTCGAGCGGCTTTGTACTGCCGCAGGCCAGATCAAGCAGATTCCCCATCAATGGGACGAATTTGCTCGAAACAGCTAGCTGACTGTCGTCGGGGGACCAGGAGCTAGTCAGCGCGAGCAACTGCCCCGCGCCGACAGCGCGGGAGAGAAGCCAAGGTTCACCATCGTCAAACCGCGCGAGAATAATCGTCTTCGATTCCGGCTTAAGCGCTACCGAACGATGCCGCCAAAAGTGAATCTTGGTGAAATCGTTGTATCGCGGCCCAGCCAATGGCGCGAACAAGGGATGCGTGAAATCTAGTTCGCCAAGGAGCACAAAAGCATCCTCATCCACCGGCTTGCTCTCCAAAAGCTCAAGATCGTCGAACAGGGCAGGCAGAATGGCACTTGCTTGATCGTCAGACGGGGCCAGAAGTGCCACACGTCCTTGTTCCAGGAGATTTTTCAGCGCCGTTTGCTCACCGGCAGAAAGCAATCGTGTGACGACGAACAGCCGGGCATCGCTGGCGGCGGTAAGTGCGACTCCCTTGGGCATTGCCTGGATGTTTACCTGTCGCAATGGGTCGCCTGAACAGGCGAGTTGCAGGTAGTACAACAGCCCCTGCGGATCGTCGGCCTGATCGTCTCCCAGGTAAGCGAGCTTCACCTCTTGCTTGCGGGGTGGAACGACGTAATAGACGTTGTCAAAGTCTTGATCGTCGCCGCGCAGAACAACACGATCCGCCAGCAGATTGCCAGCCGGGCGCGGGAGCTTCAACACACGACTTTCACCGGGCGGAACATAGATCGATGCTTCTTCGCCCGGCTTATCATTTTTCTCGCTCCCCCAGCGAACAAAAAACTGGTCTCCTTGCGAATCGGTCGCATTGGCGACGCGAATGCGTGGCTCACCGTCTTCCCCATCTTCACGGTTCACGAGCAACTGCACATTTGCGTTGGTAGTGCCTTTCAACGCCACCGGTTGCGGAATGATTCGCACGCGATTGGGCCATTCATAGGCGGTGAGTGCGTCGAGGCGCGTTCCCTTCTGAAAATCGCTGATGACCACAATCTGCGGCTCGACTGACGACTGTTGCACATCCTGCGCGGTATCGAGTTCACTGGCGAGTGTCGATATTGCCAGGCCCAGGTTGCCGATCTGCCACGACGGTTTCAGCTTTTGCAATTCGCTGCGAGCGATATCAATGGCTGATTCCCCGGCAGTCACTTGGTCGTTCGGAAAAGGGACGATCGTTTGCAGTCGATCACTATAGGTAAACAGGGCGACATCGTCGTGCGGGGCAAGTTCGTTCAGTTGCTTCTCGGCAGCGCGCACCGCCTGCTGCCAAAGGTCCCCCCGTCGCATGCTGGCGCTGATGTCGAGCAGAATCGCGACGCGGCGTTTGGGAAGTTCATTAATCGTGAGCAGCGATGATTCGCGCAAGAATGGCCGAGTGAATGCGAATGCCAACAACGCTAAAGCTGTGAGCCGCAGCAGGAGCAAGAGAATTTGGTCGAAACGACTGCGGCGCGTTAGGCGTGGCGGCGTAGGGCTCAAGAACATCAGCGAGCTGAATTCCTGTTTGCCGCGCGGCGTAGCGCGCACTAAGTGCAGAATTAGCGGCACCGACAGGGCGGCAAGACCGGCGAGGAACAACGGTGCCAGGATTCCCATTTAACGTCCTCCCCGGCTGGAGGAAGGTCCGCTGCGGCGGGTCACTTGCCGGCCGCGACGCATCCGAGCATTGAGCAAATCAAAGAGCGCATGTTCCAGCGGCCGATCGGTCGGCAGATCATACAGATCGACTCCCAGCCGATGACAAACGGTTCGTAGCGCCTGTGCATGGGCAGCAAACTGCTGGCGATAACGCTCGCGGACCAGGTCCGGGTCGACATACAATTCGCGCCCCGTTTCTACATCGTGAAACATGGTCGCATCGCGAAAGGGAAAGTCCACTTCGGCCGGATCGAGGACGCGCATCACGGCCACTTCATGTCCTTGCGAGCGGAGATACCCCAGATGTGTTTCCAGCGTATCCAGTGGCGCGAGTAGATCGGACAACAGAACGACGAGCCCGCGCTTACGAGCCGTCCGCGCCACCTGTTCCAGCGGGGCGGCCAGATCGGTACTGATGCCGGCCGGCGCACGTTCCAGCGCGACCATGATGCGGTGCGTATGCCCGGGTCGATACCGGGCAGGAAGATATTCTTGAATCGCAGCGTCAAAAGTCACCAGGCCGACGGCATCCCGTTGCAAGGCAAGAAAGTAGGCGATCGTGGCAGCGGCAGTCTTGGCATACTCCGCTTTGGTGTAGCCGATCGAGCCGTAGCCCATCGAGCGGCTTAGATCGACCAGTAAGTAGCTCCGCAGATTCGTCTCGTCTTCGAATCGTTTGAGAAAATAGCGATCACTCCGGGCAAAGAGCTTCCAATCGAGATAGCGTGGATCGTCGCCGGGGGTGTACTGCCGATACTCGGTGAATTCGACCGAAAAGCCGTGATAAGGACTGCGATGCAAACCACTAAGAAACCCTTCGACCACGAGCCGGGCTCGCAGTTCGAGATTCTTGATCCGCATCAAGGCGGCTGGATCGAGATAGTTGAGGTTAGTAGTGGGCATGACGAACTCAGGGACGGCGAGCCGACGTTACAGCTGCGTGATCAGACAGGCATCCGAACATGTTCCAGCAGCTTATGGATGACCTGCTCGACGGTGACTCCTTCCGCCTCGGCCCGATAGCCGACCAGGATGCGATGGCGCAGCACGGGATGGACCAGCGCACGAATGTCGTCCGTCGTGGCGAGGCTACGCCCATCCAAGAGCGCTCGCGCTTTGGCGCCGAGGACCATGTACTGTGCGGCCCGCGTTCCGGCACCCCAACTGACCCAGTTGGTGATGAACGGCGGCGTAGACGTTTGGCCGGGACGGCTAGCAGCAGCGATGCGAACCGCGTAGCGAATCACTTCCTCGGCAATCGGCACGCGCTGCACCACTTCATGAAAGCGGCGCACGTCTTCGCCGGTGAGCAGCGGTTCGATCTTCTCCGCGCGACGGGAAGTCGTTTGCTTCACCACCGCCACTTCGTCGTCTTCCGGCAGATAATCGATCAGCACGTTGAACATGAAGCGATCGAGTTGCGCTTCTGGCAGAGGGTAAGTCCCTTCCATCTCGATGGGGTTCTGTGTGGCGAGGACAAAAAAGGGTTCTTCCAGCGGATAACGCTTGCCGGCCACGGTGACTTGATGTTCCTGCATCGCTTCTAGTAAGGCGGCCTGCGTTTTTGGTGGCGTGCGGTTGATTTCGTCCGCCAGCACCACATTGCCAAAAATAGGGCCTTTCACGAACTGCATCTGTCGATGGCCGCCGACTTCCGTTTCCAGAATTTCAGTGCCGGTAATGTCTGCGGGCATCAAGTCCGGCGTGAACTGAATCCGTTGAAATTTCAAATGAAAAATCTGCGCGATTGAGCGCACGAGCAGCGTCTTGGCCAGACCCGGCGCACCGGTAATAAGGCAATGCCCCCCGGCGAGCAAGCTGATCATCAACTGCTCCACCACCTCGGCCTGACCGATGATGACCTTGGAGAGTTCGGCATTGATCTTCGTGCGGCAATTGCGGAGTTGCTCCACGGTCTGCTGCTCAAGCTCGTAGTCGTCTAATCCGGCGGGGACCAGTTCGGCTTCGAGCGGTGTGGTTTCGGCACTCATTACTAATAATGACGAACGTCATCTCCTTAGTGCGTCAGGGCGTAGGTCACGATATTGATTCCCATGGGATACGACCACTTCTCGGACATCTCTTTGAAGTAGTTCGGATCGACTCCTTCCCGTTCCCAGCCGTCGCCGAGATCGGTGTTGTGGCAAATGATGGCCATCATCCGTCCGCGATCATCGAACAGCGCGCGATAGTGAACCTCGCTGGCGTCCCAGCGTTCGTACGTTTGCCCACTCATCCAGGCATGAATACTGGGAACCTGGGGCTTCTTTTTCAGATCATAGACGCAGTGGAAAATCTCATGCTCCAGCGGCAGCTCTACCGGTTCAAGATTGGGAAAGACACGCTTGATGTTCCCGTAAAAGTTGGCGTACTCGTCTTCACCCCAGAAGTCGTCGACCATCAAGAAGCCGCCGTTGAGTAAGTACTTTCGCAGCGCGAGCACTTCTTCTTCGTCGAGCCACATGCGACCGGGCTCGATCATGTAGAGGAACGGATAGTCGAAAAGATTGTCGTCCGTCAGTTGCACAATCTTGCCGTTGGGGTCGACTTCCAAGGCCGTGAGTTGGTGCAGGCGATAAGAGAAATTCAGGTCGCTATCGGGATAATCCGTCGCCCACTTGCCGCCGTAGCCACCGTAATCGTTGTAGCGGACCCGAGCAAAGGTGAAGACATCGCTTTTGAATTGTTCGTCGTTCGTCCATTCGGGGACACCATTGCGGTCGACGAGATCGGGTCGGATTTCACGGCGGTAGCGGCCACGCTGAGCGAAAGCGCTAGCGACGAGAATCATCGCAAAAACCGCGAGAATCGAGAGGCAAAGTTTTCGATTCATGGTTAGCACGCCCCGAAAGAGTACGAGCACGATAATGATTGTGAGTAGGAAAAGGTCACGTACTCCTACTCTTCCTGTGGAATTCTTGTTTCGATTTCAGAGTTGCCCACTATCTCCAACAACAATTTCTGTGCCGCTTCGTATCGCGGCGTCTCCTCCAACGCCAACAACACTTCTCGCTTCGCTTCTTCCAGCTTTCCCAGTCGCCGTAAGGCGGAAGCTAACCGAAAATGAGCCTCGGCCGGGTCGAAGGGATTGAGGGCTAACAGGGCGCGGTAACTCTCCGTCGCTAGGTCATCGTCTTCAAGTTTTTCGGCGGCGACGGCCATGCGGCGGTGAGGCTCGGGGATTAAGGGATTCACTGCCAGCCATTGCGCCGCATATTTGCGAGTAGAGTCCCACTCCTCCGCTTCCAACGTTAGTTTTGTGAGTCTGTCGAAAGTCCCGACATCGTCCGGCGATAATTCCGCCAGCAGGTTTAACACCTCGCGCTCCTGTTTGTTCTCCCCCAATTCGCGATGAACGATTGCCAGCAGCGCATTGCCGCCGGCCGCGCTCGCATCGCGAGGATAAAGCTCTCGCAGTTTCGCCAGCGGAACTTTGGCAGCGTCCCATTTCTGCTCGCTGATGAACTGCTGTGCCAGACGACTCAGTGCCGCGTAGTTCGTGGGATGTTCCCTCAAATACGCTTCCAGTTGCTCGGCCGAGGCCCGCCGCGGCAGTTCAGGCGTGGAAAAATCGGCCTCTGGAGCCAAGGCCTGTGCCCGCTCACGAGCGAACTGGGCAAACTCTGCATCGAGTGCCGCCGTGGAGCCAGCGTAACGGACGAGAGACTCGTTGATCGGCATGCCGACACTCAAATCGACAAGGACTTTCTTCAATATTTCCAGGCCATGCTTTTCAATCAGAAATTCAACAACCAGCGATGATTCAAAATACGCGAACTGCAAATGCTCGGCCGACTTGGGGCTGAGAAACGCGCTGCTGAGTTGACTCACCGGCGTGAGGTCGTCGCCGAGAATCATTTCGCGATAGCGCGGATTCATGGACTGCCCCCAGGCAAGATTTTCTTGTCTCTCTTCGTAAACCGAAATGCCTTCGCTCAACCAGCGGGGCATCTTGTTGTTGGTCTTGTTGAGGGTGACGACATGACAAAATTCGTGCCACAGCGTTGCTTCCCAACAAGACGGTGTGGTGCCCTGCGAGGCCGGGCTGTTGGCCGTGATGACAGTGCCGAAGCAAACCCCTAGAAAGCCGCGACCGCCGGGCATGCCAAACGTGCGAATCGCAAAATCTTGCTGTCGTGGAAAAAGTTCCACGATGATCGGCTGCTTGAGTTCCACTTCGTACTTCGCACCCAGTTCACTCTTTGCCCGCTGCAAAAGTGCCAAGACGCGCGAACCATAAATGTCCGCTTCGCGGGCATCCATGCGCAACAGCAAGCCATCCGCTTCCAGCGTGCGGAACTTTTTTAGTTCCTCTTGGAGTGTGACCAGATTATGGGCAAAGACGTTGTAGCCGTCCGCCTCGTAGACTTCCTCCGCCAGTTTTAGTCCTTCTTCTTCTTGACCGAGGCGCAACAGGTCTTGCGCTAACTGCGCCTTCGCAGGAAGGTATTTGGCATCGAAGGTGAGTGCCTGGCGCTGATACGTTTCTCCTTCCGCGAAACGGTACTTCTGCGAAAGCTTCTTGCCGATCAGAAAATCGACGGCCGGATTGTCAGCCCAATGTTTCAAAGCAGCCTGGCGTTGTTGCTGTTCCTTTTCCGGCTGATTCCGCAGATGGGCGATGATCGCTCGATAGGCGAACAGCAGCGGATGTTGCGGATTGACGGTCGCAATCTGCCCGAGCAGCTTTTCGGCTTCTTCGTATCGTTCCTGATCGATCTGATTGTCGATGCGCAGCAGCAGGGCTTCGACATGATCGGCATTCAGTTCGAAAACCTTCTGCATCGCAGCCGACGTTTTGGCGTCGTCGCTGGGGGCGAACGATTTGGCCACGCCGAGCCAAGCGTCGGCATTTTCTGGATCGAGTTTCACGGCCTGCTGAAACGCATCGCCGGCCATCTGATAATCATGTTTTTCCAAGGCCAGGTCGCCGATGGCCAGGTGCACATCTATGAACGTCGGGTTGCGGCGTTTCACTTCATTGAACGTGCTTGTTAGAACCTTTTTCGGATCGATTCCCTGACCGAGCATCCACTTGCCGAGCGCTACCTGGTTCGCAACGTCGCTGTAGCGCCAAGGAGTTTGCGAGACGAGAGCGGCGATCTCTTCATCGAATTTCGCCACGCGCTCCGACTGGCCATTGAACCGGCAGACCTCACGGCCAAGCGTGCGCAGCTGCAGGCTGGCGGGGAATTGTTGCAACCCTTTATCGAGCGTGGCGAGGGCTTCGGCGTAACGCCCCAGGTGCATCTCGGCCCGGAGTTTCAAAACAGGGAACTGCTCGCTGAAGGGATTTTCTTCAACGCCGACCGCCCCGATCTCCACAGTTTCTGCATACTTCCCCGTCCGAAACAAGCGGATTGCTTCATTCAGATCGGCCGCCTGCGCAACGACGCCGCAAAACAACAACGCAACTGCCGTCAGCCCTTGGGGGATGGTGCGTCGCCTCTTGGCATCCGGCATGCGTCGTCTCCTGGAAAGCTACAAGGTCCAACCCTTCCGATATTCCTTGTGCACCCATTGTTGTGCTGCGGGGAGGTTCTTAACCTTCAAATTGGCCGCATCCCATTCGATCTTTTGACCGGCGCGATAAGCGACCACTCCCAGCAAAGCGGCTTCGGTCAGGGCTCCGGCATAATCAAAGTTGCAGGTGGTGGGGCCGCCGGTCTTGATGGCGTTGATCCACTCTTCGTGATGGCCGATGGAACGGGGAATAGTTGGATCGGGGCGTTTGAAGTCCACGAACTTGTCGGTAGGGAGCAGCTTATGACTGCCGTAGTTCGCAATCAGCATCCCCTTCGAGCCGACAAAGAGCTGCCCGCTGCCAAAACCCTTCAGACTCTCGTCCGCAGCGACCAATTCGTCATAGAGCTTGGGGCGTTCTTTGCCGTCGTACCAAGTCACCTTTACTGCGGGCATCTTTTCGCGGGCGGGATAGTCGAAGGTGGCAACAAGACCCGCGGAGCAACTGACGGGGTCGATGGCGGGCCCCTTCGTTTCGATCGCCGTGGGATGTTTCAAATCGAGCGCCCAATGCACCAGATCCACATAGTGACAAAAGAAGTCCCCAATGCCGCCGGTGCCATAGGCCCAGAATCGTCGCCAGTTGAACGGATGAACGTTGTCGCTGTGTTCATGCTCCGCCGCTGGCCCTTGCCATAAATCCCAATCCAGATTCGGCGGGCAAGGCTTGCCGCTGGTGAATTTTCCTCCCGAATAATCGACCGATACCCAAACATGAGCTTCTGTCACGTCGCCGATCGCGCCGGCTTGAATCAATTCCACCACGCGGCGATAGTTGTCGCCGGCATGAATCTGATTCCCCATCTGCGTGACGAGCTTCTTTTCCTGCGCCAGATTCGCCAGCGTGCGCGCTTCAAAAACGGTGTGCGTCAGGGGCTTTTCGCAGTAACAGTGCTTCCCCATCCGCAGCGCCATGGCCGCTGCCGGTGCATGCGTGTGGTCGGGAGTGCCGACAATCACGCCATTGATCTTGTCCCCTTCGGCCTCCAACATTTTGCGGAAGTCTTGATACTTACGCGCTTCGGCATAAGCCTTCGCCCCTTGATCGAGCTTGGCAGAATCGCAGTCGGCGATAGCGACAATGTTCTGGCTGGCACAGCCCCGAATGTCTTCTGCCGCCCGCCCAGTGGCCCCGACTGCCGCGAAGTTCAGTTTCTCGTTCGGGGACTTCGATTCCTGCGCAGGAGAGATATTGACATACGCCCCCAACGACAGCGCACTGGCCGCGGCCGCAGAAGTGGAGAGAAAGCGGCGACGAGAGGCTGGCAGGGAAAGCGGGCGTTTCATAGGTGGGTCTCTTGGGGAGGGAATCTGCTGGAGTCGCGGCGGATGGTCTTGTGATTTTGAACCTACCGGGCGGACCGGCGCGATGCAACCAATTGGGGGCATCCTTGCGAAATATGCGGAGTTTGCGGCGCAGCACTTCAATGCAGCTACAGCGACACTGCTGCTGACTTAGCAGCGTGGCGCACTGACTCCATCTTCCCACCCAAAGCAAAATCTGCTGGCCGGCCGCAGGTTTAGGCGATTTCGGCGGGCGCGTCGCTCTTCGTGCTGCTCCGTTAGGAAGTTAAGCCTCCGACCTGGAATCCGTCCCGATATTCGCGGCGGATCAGCTTATTCGCTTCAGGAAGATTCGTGACTTGCAGCGCTGCAGCGTTCCATTCGAGTTTCGTTTCAGGGAAGCGATTGGCCACCACCCCCAGGAGCAGAGCTTCCGTCAGCGGACCGGCATAGGCAAAGCCGGCACTGGTGGTTCCTTCTCCCAAGCAGGCATCGACCCACTGATGATAGTGATTCTGCTCGCCCACTTTGGGGCGCTCGTAGTCCTTAAATTTCTCTTCTGGAAACAGGATGGCCGCCCCGACATGCGGCAGCAACATCGTCCCTCCTTCGCCGACAAACAGAGCCGCTTGCCCGGGAAGCTGCATTTGTTCCGGCAAGCCCAGTTCCGCTGGCTTGGGAGGAGCAAAGGAACCGTCGTACCACTTCCATAGCAACGCGTCGGTGGTGTGCTTGGTCCCCGGAAATTCGTACTCCACGATGTTCTTCGTGGGATGACCGATTCCGGTTGGTGCACGGCACGTTGTCTGGGCCCATTTGGGGGCAGTCAGTTCAAGTGCCGCGTAGGGCGTATCAAAAATGTGCACCCCCATGTCGCCGAGCGTCCCGGTGCCGAAGTCCACAAGCCGCCGCCAGTTTCCAGGATGATAAACTCCCGGCACGAACGGACGTTCGGCTGCCGTCCCCAGCCACAAATTCCAATCAAGGTTTTCTGGGACGGGCTGATCGGTCTTCGTGAATGCTTCCCCGTCGTAGCCCCAGTTCTTATTCGACCAGGCATGCACCTGGCTGACCTTGCCGATCACGCCGGCCTGAATCATTTGTACGGCCTGGCGATAGACGGCACTGGAATGAACTTGAATCCCCATCTGCGTGACGAGGTTCTTCTTTTCCGCGATGGTGCGTAGCTGCCGCGCTTCAAAAACTTCGTGTGTGAGAGGTTTTTGACAGTAAACCGGCTTGCCGGCGAGCATGGCTGTCATCGCGGCCGGGGCGTGCGTGTGATCGGGGGTGGAGACAACAACGGCGTCGATGGTGTCGCCGAGCGAACTGAGCATCTCGCGGAAGTCGCGAAAAAGCTTGGCGTCCTTGTGCTTGCCGGCAGCGTTGTTCAAGTTGTTGAGATCGACATCGCACAGCGCGGCAACTTCTACCTTGGCATGCGAAGCAATGGAATTGAGGTCGGCTCCCCCCATCCCCCCAACCCCGATGTGGGCAGTGCGCAACTTGCCATTGGCAGACACCGCGCGGGCGTCGCGAGCAACGAGGCCCAACGCAGCTAGCCCGGCACTTGCTTGCAGGAAACGACGACGATCAATACGGCGGGCCATAGAAGGTGCTCCAGAGAAATAGGTGGGTTTGGTCAGGCGGGAGTTGTGATTTTACGCTTCCGCGATAGGCGATTGCTACTAGCTAGTT
This sequence comes from Pirellulaceae bacterium, assembly GCA_041739545.1. Classification (GTDB taxonomy): domain Bacteria; phylum Planctomycetota; class Planctomycetia; order Pirellulales; family Pirellulaceae; genus JBGSNR01. The sequence continues at coordinate 38,728 of JBGSNR010000002.1, forward strand.
TGCCGCGCAGACATTTTCTTGAACCTGAAATGCAAACCAATCTCAAACGTGAAGCGCATCGTTGGTTCCAACGGCTAGGCTCGCGAGCGCCCGTTCGGTACGATCGGGCTCAGGCTTAAGTTACTTAAAAGCCAAAGATGGCGCACGACCAACCACTATTTCCTTACCTGCCTCTCCCCCTCTATCACGATGCAAACTCGTCAGCTAGGCCGGACTAATCTCGATATCAGTGTGCTTTCGATCGGTGGCTTGTACACCTCGTCACTGGCAGGGGGTGAAGCCGAAACTCGGCGGATCATGCAACGGGCCATCGAGCTGGGGATCAACGCGATTGATACTGCCCCCGCGTATGCCGACAGCGAGAAGACAGTCGGCCAAGCCATTGCCGGGATGGATGCACCGCTGATCGTGACGACCAAACTCGGCGGACGCCCTCAGCCCTTCGATCCGCAGAATAAGGTCGCCCTGCGAGAATCGGTGGAGGAAAGCCTCCGTCTGTTAGGGCGCGAGTGCATCGACATCCTGATGATTCATGAGCCAGATCGGCCGCAGCAGTATCCCTGGTGGACCAGCTACGAGCCGCTCGCTGGTCCTGTATTGGAATTATTGGACGAGCTAAAGCAGGAAGGAAAAATTCGCTTCACGGGATTGGCTGGGACCACGGTCACGGAAATGACTGCGTTGATCCATAGCAACTACTTCGACGTGGTGCTGACCGCGTTCAATTTCAACGTGCTGTTTCGCGAAGCGGCACGCGAGCTGATTCCCTCTGCAAAGGCCCGTCAGATGGGTGTGGTCGCCGGTTCTACGCTGGGTCAAGGTTTTCTTTCTCGGCGCTTCGATGAAGAGGTGCGGCGGAAACCCATCTGGCTGGCAACGGCGAGGCAGCAGCAACTTCTGGCGTACTACGATTTGCTCGATCAATCGGGGCTGACGGCCGTGGAGTTGTGTCTGCGGTTCGCCATCTCGAACCCGCTTGTCTCCACGGTGCCGATTGGCTGCAAAACGGTGGAGCAACTCGAAGCCAGCGTGCAAGCGATCAATGGCGGGCCACTGTCACAGGATGTCTTGATTCGCTTGGACGAAATCTCGGCCATGGTACCATCGCGCCCATTCGAGGAGCCGATGATTCTGCCGCTGGGGAAGAACTATGTGGGTCCCGGCATTGCCAACATGGGGGCCGCGGTCCAAGTTGGCAAATTGAGCCTGTAGTTACTTCGCGCGCGGATTGCGGAGCCAATAGAAACGTCCGTCTTCCGCGCCGCCGAGAACGTCAGGCGTGCCGTCCCCATCGAAATCAACGACCGTGGGACTGACATCATGTCCTTCGATATTTTGTGAGACTAACGGACCTTGGCGTTCGAAGCGCCATTGGCCGTTTTGCTGGCCGAGGCCGCGATAAAGATCGGCACTGGTGGAATTGAGGAGTAGGTCGAGTTCTCCATCTCCGTCCCAATCGACGACGCACAACTTGCGACGCCCGCTTCCTCCGGCCTGCTTGTCATTGAAGCGCAGTGGCTTCTCTTGGGAATCGCAAAAAACTCGCTGCGGCGGGAGCAAAACGAGTCGTTCCTCTTGCTTCGCGCGCTGATAAAAGGCCAGATAGCCTTCGGTGTCGAGCATGGCCAGGTCGAGAAGTTTATCGCCGTTGAAGTCGTGAACGACGGGCGTAGTGCGCCACTGCGTCACCAACGCTTTCCCGGTTGGTGTCCACCAGGTCCAGGCAGGTTTGGGAGGGGCGTCAGGCCATTCCACTTCGATTGGCTGCGGAGGGGCCAGTTCGGGGGCAGTACGCGTGCCGGTATTTCGCAACCACTGCACGCGACCCAGAATGGAATTCAAAATGATATCGAGGCGACCATCGCCGTCCCAATCGGCGACGTTCAGCGTGGTGTAGCCCCATTTCGCTTCGGCGGGCCCCTGGATACTGCCGTTCGCGCCGGCCATGATTCGAAAATCTTTGCCGTCAACCTGCAGACGCTTCGGCCGGGCCCATTTAGGCTCGGCCACCTGAGGGCCGCTGAGGTTCTCAAAAAATTCGATGTAGCCGGCAGTGTTGCCGCTGATGAGATCGGTATCGCCGTCGCCGTCCCAGTCGCAACCAAAGGGAGTCGCGAGCGCACCGCACTTGAGCGTGTCTGCCTCCTGCTCGAAGTACCGCGGAGCGAGAAAGACAGGTGAGCCCTGCGAGTCGAAACGCCCCGCATTCTCAACCAGCGCCACCCGGCCATCTTCATCCCCCACAATCAAATCGTGGTCGCCGTCCTTATCCCAGTCGAACGCGATGGGAACGATCATCTCCAAATCCATCGCCAAGGGGGAACCATCCTCCAAAGTTAATCGCCACCCGGCCGAATAGCGGGGCTCACGTCGACTCCCCAAATTTTGAAAGTAGGTGAAGCCATCGAGAAATTCGCCGCACAGCAGGTCCAAATCGCCGTCGCCGTCGAAATCAACGAAGTTCGGCGAAGGACAGCCAAAGGTGTCGATCGGCTTACCCCCTGCTTCGATCTTGACCGGCGGTGCATATCTCGGCCCATCGCTGGTTCCTTCGTTGCGATGCCAGAAAACAAAACCATGCAAAGGGCTATTAGTCCATTCGCCGCGCTCGTTCCAGGCGTCGTCCCAGCCGTAGTAGCTCCAGTCTTCAATGCCGGTGATCAGGTCAAGTGCGCCGTCACCATCGAAATCGACGTAACGCCACTGGTTATGACGCATCTTCGGCCCCTTGGGCTGCGTGCCAGTAGGCTGATAGAACTTCGCGGGGACGGGGAGCGCGACACGTTTACTCAAGCCGGTCTTTTCAAAGTTGAGATACTCGAAGCCCGGCGAGAGAACACGCAGTTTGCCGTCGACATAGCTGGGCATGACGTAATGGGTGGTGCTGCTTAATTTGCGGGCCGGCTTGAAGACCGGCATTTTGTGTTGCGCGGTATCTCCGGTGATATTCTCAAAAAACCAGATGCCGTTCGAGGGCTTATCAGGGCAGGAAACGAGCAGATCGTAGTCCCCATCGCCGTCCGCATCGCAGGGGATGGGCCAGGCCCAAAGTCCGACACCCAGATCGACGTGCAAGCCGGGATGGTTGTAGCGCAGCTTTTGTAATTCCTGCGCTGCGAGCGGAGCTGCCGAACAGATAAGTACGAATAGAAGTAGCTGAACGGCGAACGTTTTCACAAAGAAACCTTGGTTCGATGTCAGGAGAATTGCGCCGTCCAGAAAAGTAGTAGGCACACTCCGCGTGCCGTTGGCCAGTCGAATATTTTCCATTCTTGGGCAGAATGTTTTCACAAGATGCCTACCACTTAGGCCCCAAATATTTCTTTCACCGCTTGCCCCTTGCCATCCTCGGTCGCATAGAACGGTCGTTGCTCGACATCGAACAAAGTTTTGGGACTGATCCCCATGGCCGTGAAAATCGTCGCATGCAGATCGGTGACCGAAAGAGGATTCTCGACGGCGACAAAGGGGCGTTCGTTGGCAGAAGCACCGTAGAGAGCTCCTCGTTTCACACCGCCCCCCCAGAGCATCACGCACGAGGCACCGGTGAAATGGCGATGCTGTCCGTAGTGCTTGAGTTCCTTCAGTGCGTCGACCTTTTCCGTCGCCTGATCGTTGGCGTTCGAGCCCGGTTTCCCTTCCATGATCATGTCGCGACTGAACTCGCTGGCTAGGATCACCAGCGTGCGATTGAGCAAGCCGCGACTCTCCAAATCCAGAATGAGTTGGGCAATGGGGCGATCGATTTCCTCCTTCATTCGCTTGAGCGTCGTGTGACCATTGGCGTGCGTGTCCCAATTCAAGAACGGGACATACTCGGTGGTTACTTCGACGAAGCGAGCACCGTTTTCCACGAGCCGGCGAGCCAGCAAACAGCCCCGGCCGAAGCGCCCGGTGTCGTATTTTTCGTAACTCTCTTTCGGTTCGAGCGCGATATCGAAGGCCTCGCGCTCTTTAGCGCTGAGCAGGCGGTAGGCGTTTTCCATCGCCCGCACCTGCGACTCGCGCTGAAAATCTCCCAAATAGTCGCGGTTGGGAGATTGATCCACCAGCTTGCGGAACAACTGGTGCCGGTTCACAAAACGCCCCGGGTCCATTCCCTTTGGTGGGCGAACAGACTGCGCTGCTTCTTCGGGGTACGGCAAGTTCATCGGGCCAAACTCACTGCCGAAAAAACCGGCCGTGGTGAAGGCCTTGAGTTCTTCTTGTTCGCCGACCCCTTCCAGTCGCTGCCCGATGTTGATGAAGGCGGGCATAACCGGATTCAGCGGGCCTAGCACGCGCGACATCCACGCACCCAGATGCGGGCAGGCGACCGTTTGCGGCGGAACGTAACCCGTGTGCCAATGATATTGATGCCGTGAGTGCAAGATGCTTCCCAGGTCCGGCAGCACATGCGAGCGAATCAGCGTGCCGCGGTCCATCACGCGGGCGATGTTCTCCAACCCGGCCGTGATCTTGATGTTGTCGACGACCGTATCAATCGCCGGAAAAGTGCTCTCGACCTTCGCGACCGGCACGCCGACTTCAAACGGAACATAGCGTTTGGGATCAAAGGTATCCGGGGCTGCCATGCCACCCCCCATCCAAAGCAGAATGCAGGAGTCGGCCGTCGGGCGCGGATGTTCAATCGCACCACCTTCCGCAGCCTGCAACAGACGCGGCTCACCCGTCAGCAACGTTGCTGCACCGGCAGCGGCCAGTTGTCGCAAAAAGTCCCGGCGTTGTTCGGTTTCGTTCATCATGCACCTCTTGGAATCTGATTTGATTTGTCGCCAGACAACGAGCTTAGCGCACGAGTTGAAATTCGGGGAGCATCACCACCACCCACAACACATCTTCGATTGCGACGACGCTTAGTTCGGTTCCCATCGACTCGCTCAATGTCCGCAACTCGTCCGGCGTGGGCTCGCGACTCAGGGCAAACCGATAGAGCCACGCGACGAACTCGGCCGGTGATTTCCAGTCCCGTTTCTGCAGTTTTTCCGCCCCCTGATGCAACACTTTGGCGAGTGCCTCCCCATTGGAAAGGTCAATCGCTTCCAGGGTCGTCAGTTCGAGCGGCCGGGTGCTAACAATCTGGTCCCGATTGGGTCGGCCGAGGGAACGCATCAAGAAGTCACTCTTGAGCAGCGACGCCCGCACCATCGATTGCCCCGCAGAACTGCCGCGCGACAACAGCGATGCCAACTCCGGTTCCAGACGCGACATCCACACTTGTTGACCATCCACCTTTGCTGCCGGTTTCCAGTCGTCGGGCTGTGGCTTGAATTTTCCTGCTTTGTCGGGCTGTTGCGCCGTCCATTCCCAAGAGTTATCCGAGGGGAGCGAATGGACTTTGCCTGCCGCATCGGTCCAGCGGGCTTCAAAGAACAAACCGGCCGGATTGGGGCCTGAGCCGCCATTCTGGGCGACGATCAGAATTTCGTTCATCCCGGCCTTCAAGCCCGGCAGCGAAATCAGGTCGGGTGCTTCCCAGTTATCGCCGGCCTGCACTCGTTTGCCGTTCACGAACAGCGTGTAGGCATTGTCGCAGGTCACCACCGCAGTGACTGGCGGGGGGAGTTCTTTCCATTCCCAGCGTTTGCGAAAAGCGACCGTTTCGCCGGCCGCAGCGTTGCCAGCGTCGGCTCGATTCCAGATCCACACGCCGGTGATGGGCGTTTCGCTGGCGGTTGGAGAACTATTTTTTCCCCGTACGACCGGAGCATCCATCTTGCGCGGCGCTGCATCGGTGATCTGCCACACACAGTCCATAAATTGCTCGGCAGTCAGCCGCTTGGATCGCGGCCGTGCGTGTCGGATTCGTCGGTCACGCGCTCGGCCCGCGCTTGATAGGCTTGCGAAGTGGCAATCAGTTCCAGCGTCTGCTTCAGGTCGTAGTCATGCTCGACGAGATGCTCGGCCAGATAGTCGAGCAGGTCGGAATTCCACGGCTCGCTTTGCATCGCGTCGACCGGATGCACAATGCCTCGTCCCATCAGCCGATGCCACAAGCGATTGACGATGGTCCGCGTAAAGCGGCCATTATCACGATCAGTCATCAAGTCGGCGAGTTGCTTTAAGCGTGCGGGCTGCGCAGCTTTTGCATCAATCTGACCCAACTCCTTGAACAGCCAGGCCGGTTGCGCCATCTTGCCGAGAGGCTTATCGCAACGATGCAGTTCCAGGGGACGTTGCGAGTAGACGGCGGCCAGGCCGTACGCCTCTTCGAGGGTCCAGCGATCCACAAAGCTGTCGTGACACGACGCACACTTCAGGTTGATTCCCAAAAATGCTTGCCCGACACTCTGCGCGAATTGAATTTCAACGGTTTGCCCCGCACTCACTTCACCCCGCCAACGAATCCCATCCGCGAAGCCCGAACTATCGGCCGAAGGTGGAGCAATCAGTTCGCGGACGAAATCGTCGTACCGCTTATTCGCCACGAGCGCCTCGTAAAGCCATTTCGAAATCTGCTTTCGGCCCCCCGTGATAAATCCGGTCCCCGCATAGTCGTTCCGCAATAGATCGTTCCAGAAGGTGAGCCAATGCTCGGCATAATCCAGATCGCGGGCCAGCAGATCGCGGACCAAGCGAGCGCGCTTATCTGGGGATTTGTCGTGAAGGAAGGCATCCCGTTGTTCCAAGGTCGGCAAGAGGCCGACCAGATCGAGCGACGCCCGCCGCAAGAAGGCTTCGTCATTTAGTGGCGCTGGGATCGGCTTGCCACTCTGAATCAGGGAAGCATCCAGAATGCGATCGAGTGGATGATCTCTCCCGGCCTGGGGCGGAGGCAATTCAGGCATCCGCGGCTTGAGTGGCGGTTCGTACTGCCGCGGACCGAAGGTGAAGCCCGCTTCCCACTTGGCTCCTTCGTTAATCCACCGCGCTATCAGGTCCACTTGAACGGCAGTGAGAGGATCTCCTTCGGGAGGCATGCGCGTGGCGTCGTCTTGCGAAGTAATCCGCTGGTATAGTTCGCTTTGCTGGCTCTTCCCTGCAATCACCGCAACCCCGGACTCACCGCCGGCCAGCAGCGACTCACGCAAGTTGATCGAAAAGCCCCCTTTTTTCTGCGTTCCTGCATGACACTTGCCGCACTGTTGCTTCAGGAGGGGGACGATCTCATGCGCAAAATCCACCTCCGCGCCGGAGGCGGTCGCGGCGAAGAACAGAGCGCAGAGCCAAGGGAACCATTTCATATTTGGCGAGATTCAAGAGGGGGGATTGCGGGCAGCCCTCAGTATAGCTGATCTGCCGGCGCTCTTAAAATTGAATGCCACGCGCAAAGTAGTAGGCACACTCCGTGTGCCGTTCCTCGGGCAATTCATTGTGCCTGTAACTGCGGCGGCTTGAGGAACAGAAAACGGAGTTGTGGCGAACGGCACACGGAGTGCGCCTACTACTTCTCAAGGCTTCAGATGCCGCACCAAAAACTCCATCCGCAAGCGCGATCCATACGGCGTTTCGGCCGAGCCGTGACCAGTCCCCATGATCGGCATGAAGTCAAACGCCTTCCCCGCTTTCTGCAACGCGCCGACGACCTGCGTCGTGCTGGCCGGATCGACATTCGTATCCAGTTCGCCGACTAGCAACAGCAATTTCCCTTGCAGCTTGTGAGCGTCGTCCCGATTCGAAGACCGGGCGTAGCTTTCATCCACGGGCCACCCCATCCATTGTTCGTTCCACCAGATTTTGTCCATGCGGTTATCGTGACAGCCGCAGTCGGCCACGGCGACGTGATAAAAATCGTGATGATCGAGCAGCGCTCGCAGCGCATTCTGCCCTCCCGCGCTGCCGCCGTAGATTCCTACGCGGCTGAGATCCATCCAAGGACGCTCGGCCGCTGCCGCTTTGATCCAGGCAATGCGATCGGGAAAGCCGGCATCCTTCAGATTCTTCCAGCAGGCATCGTGAAACGCCTTGCCGCGATGATTGGTCCCCATGCCGTCAATCTGCACGACGATGAATCCCAGTTCGGCCATCGCGTGTTGCCGATTGAGCATTCCAAATTCCTTGGGAACCGCGGCCGAATGAGGCCCCGCGTAGATTTCTTCAACCACCGGATACTTCCGCGACGGATCGAAATGCGAAGGCTTGATCAGAAAGCCATGGATGTCGGTCTGACCATCGCGCCCTTTCGCGACGAAACGTTCGGGTAAGCTCCAGCCGGCTGACATGAGTTCGCTGGCATCCGCTTGCTCCAGCACGCAAACAAGCTCACCAGTACGACTACGACGAAGCTCATGCACAGGCGGCTGATCGACGCGCGACCAGCGATCCACAAAGTACTCGCGTGTGGGAGAGAATTGAATGCGATGGTCGCCGTCCCCTGCCGTGAGTTGCTGAAAGGAACTGCCGTCAAAATTCACGCGACACAAATGCCGATGATAGGGACTTTCCTCGGGGCGTAAGCCGCTGGCCATAAACCAAATCTCGCGCCGCTCCGCATCGACGTGCAACACGTCACGCACGGGCCAGGAACCATGCGTGACCTGGTGCTTTACCTGGCCGGTTGCGATCTCGTAGAGCCACAAGTGGCACCAACCGTCCCGTTCGCTCATCCAAAGGAGTTCGCCACTTTCAGGCAGCCAGTGACGCCACGTTTTTTGTGCGTAGTCGATAAACGTGGGACTCGTTTCTTCCACCACCGTCCGCACCTTACCGTCGGACGCATTCACGGCCAAGATGCGATAGAGCTGATGCCCACGCTGGTTGTAATCGAAGTAGAACTCGCTGGAATCGGGAGCCCATTCGATGTCGAGCGAATACGATTCGGTAAACGGATTCGGAAACAGTTCGTTGTCGACCTCGATGCACTCGGCCCCCATTTCGCCCAGACGAAACAACACTGGCAGCGGCTTGGGGAGAGGATCGCCCGGCTTGACGTACGTGATCTCTTTAAGCTGCGGCTGAAGTTCGTTCTTGGGAGCCGATTCGACAATCGTGACAGTTCGTTTGGCAACCTCGGCCGCGCAAGTCGCCACGAAAGCGGAAGAATCGGGAGCCCAGGCGATACTGCCATGGAACGGCAATTTTTCATCGAACGGAGTCTTTAGCTGGCTGGACGTGTTTTCTTTTCGATCGCGGAGCATGACCCGCCCCTGGTCGATCGAAACGGACCATTTGCTATCGGGGGAATTGTTGCCGCGCGGGGAACTTCTTCTGGCTGGCGTCTCACGGGTCGCGGCTTTGCCGTCGATGACAATGGTTTGAACCGTGTTTTGTGCTTCGACGACAGCCAACCGGCCGCCCCCCGCTTCGACCAGCAGCCAGACGTGCCCGCCAAAGGTATGCTGTTCATGCTCGCCCCCGGCAGGGATGCTGTCGTAGGGAATGTGTTCCCCGTCTCGGTTGATCCAGAATAGCTCGACGCGCTGGTCGAGCTTGTTCACAAACTTCAGCCCCGAGGATTGGCCCGTGCGACTGGTGCTGCGCAGCCGCAAGGTCAGTTCCGAGGTCTTCACCGTGTCCGTCTCCGGCAGCTTGAGCTCGGCCAGATCCGGCGCAGTCTTGCGTTCGCCCGTTTCAGCATCGATGAGCACAAACTCTTGCGTGCGACGCCCCGTGGCGACGCGATACCAGAACGATTTGCCGTCGGGGAGCCATTGAGGTTCGACCCGATCGCGAAAAACGAGGTTCGCAGTCCGCTTCGATAGCGCCAGCGCCTGTTCGAATCGGTCTTGTGCGGTGAGTGAACCCAGGCAAGCGAATAGCAGGAGGAGACTAACAGCGTTTCTCATTAATCACTCCAGGCTACATAGTAGTAGGCACACTCCGTGTGCCGTGAATCAGTCGCATTTTCTCCAGGCAACTGCAGCGTCCTTGGAAAAGCTGGGCGGGTTTTCCGTGAACCGCACGGATTGCGCCCGCTACTTCTCTTCGGGTGGCAACGCACCAGCAGCGGCAACCACGGGCATGGGAGCAGCACCATCTTCCCAGGGAGAAGCGAGCCACACAATCGCGGTACCGTCGCGGCTGCCGGTTAAGACTTGCTTGCCGTCGCGCGAAACAGCGACCGAGGTGATCTCTTGCGTATGGCCGGTGAGGGACAAGATTTCCTTTCCGGTTTGCGGATCCCAAATCTTGGCGGTGAAATCCTTGCTGCCGGTGATGACTCGGGCTCGATCGGGGGTAAACGCGACACTCGTCACGCTGGCGGTGTGCCCCTGCAGAATCGTCGGCAAGGAAGCTCCGGTCTGGGCATCCCACAGGCGGGCCGAAGTATCTTCGCTGCCGGTGACAACGAGCGCGTCGTCGGTCGAAAAACGGGCGCACAAAACAGCCTGCGTATGTCCTTCCAAAACGTGCAGCGTTTTACCGGTGGCCACATCCCACACGCGAGCCGTATGGTCATCGGAAGCCGTCAGTACGCGGCGTCCATCGGAGGAGAAGGCCACATCGGTCACACGTCCCTTGTGTCCCTCGAAGCTTTTCAAGAGCTTTCCTTCGGTGGCGCTCCACAAGCGGGCGGTGCCGTCATCGCTGGCGGTGAGGACTTGCGTTCCGTCCGGCGAAAAAACGCTTGCATTGATAAACCGCGTATGCACGCCGCTCAGCTTGACCAATCCTTCTCCCGTGGTGGAGTTCCAGACGCGGGCGGCGTTATCCCAACTGCCGGTGACGATGCGGTCCCCTTCTTTGGAAAACTGCACCGAGGCCACCGCGGATTGCGGCGAAAAACTCATCAAGAGCTTCCCCTTCTCGGCATCCCACAGATGGGCTTCGCTCCCACCCACCGTGAGCAACTGATGGCCGTCGGCGGAAAAAGTACCGCTCCAGAGCAGCAACGTGGTCGCAGCCAGATCCAGGAACGGAGCGTTCGGCCCATCCGCGCGATGAATTTCGGTTCCCTTTTCCAAATCCCACAGGTGCAAACAGTTATCGGCAGTGATAGTGAGTGCTCGTTTGCCGTCCGCAGAACAAGCGACGTCGGTCACGGCCGATTCACTGGCAGGGGTTTGGAACAGCGTTTGTGCGCGGTCCAAATCCCACTGGCGAACAATCTTGTCGCTACACGAAGTGAGCACTCGCTTGCCGTCGGCAGAGATAGCCAGAGCGGTGACTGCTTCGGGATGCTTCAGAACCCGCTTGCGATCCTCTTGCCCGGTGGCAACGTCCCACTGTGCTACGGTGCGATCGAGGCTGGAAGTAAGAATGCGCCGGCCATCGGGAAGGAAGCAGGCAGCGGTAATGCCCCGCGAATGAACTTCCCCTTCCCAAATCGCTTCTCCGTCAGCCGCTTGGATGAGTCGACAGCGGCCGATCAAATCGCCGACCAGGATCGTTTGTTCATCCGGCGAAATCGCCAAGGCCGTGATTTCCGATTTGAAATCCGGAAACTTCCGCAAAAGTTTGCCGTTGCCATCCCAGATTTTCAGTCCGGTATCATCGCTGCCGGTGACGATCCATCCCGATTTGGGCGCGACCGCCGCTGCCGCTTGCGGGCCGGAACCATCGAGCGTGGCGATCTGCGTGCCGGCTGAAATATCCCAAATGCGAGCCGTGTTATCGACCGCTGCCGTTAGCACTCGTTTGTTGTCGGGGAGAAACAGGGCCGTGGAAGCGAGAAACGCGTGCCCTTCGCGAAAGGTTTGCAGTTGCTGCCCGGTGGAAACATTCCAGGCAATGGCCGAACGATCGCGACTGGCAGTGACGACGGTTTTGCTATCAGGCGAAAAGGCGGCGCCCAGCACAGCATCGCGATGCCCCTTCAAGACCCGTCCGCCGAGCACGCGCATCTCTTCATAGCTGTCGACATTCCAAAGCCGCGCGTGGTGATCGTAACTGACCGAAATGACGCGCTCGTCGCCGGCCACGAACTTGGCCGCGGAGACCGGACTGCCATGCCCCCGCAGTTGCTTCACCAAATGACGATTGGGCACATCCCAGACGCAGAGGGAGTTATCCTGACTGGCACTGAGGAGCAAATTGCCGTCTTCAGAAAACTGCACGCTGCGAACCGGTGCCGAATGACCTTCGAGCGTTTCATAGGGCGTTCCCTTGGTCGTAAAAGATTCATTCAGCGCCTGCGCCAAATCAACCTCTTTCAAGTCGGCCGGATGCCAGAGCAGAATTCGCTGGTCGTAACTGGCGGTCGCAATCGTTTTGCCATCCGGCGAATAGACGGCCGAGTAAACAGGTCCCGTGTGGCCCAAAAACGGCGGCTTGGCTTGTTTAGTCTCGACCGACCAGACCATCACGGAACCATCCTGGCTGGCAGTGACAATCTGTTTTTCGTCGGGCGAGAAAGCAGCCGACCAGACCCACCAGTCATGACCGACGAACGGTGTTGATGTTTTGGCAGTCAAATCCCACAGCCGCGCGGTTTGATCGTAAGAGCCGGTCAACAGCCGTTTGCCATCTTTCGAATAAGCGACACTCAGGACTGCATCGGTGTGCCCTGCCAGGCCGCCGATCCGTTCGCCGCTATCTGCGTTGTAGAAGGAGATGAATTCCGGCTTGGCATTCGTACCGACTGCAATTTGTTCGCCATCCGGCGAGAAGGCCAGGGCGAAAACGTACTCTGCCTGAGTATTGAATTCGCAAACGCGCTGCGAAGTCGCCAGATCGTAGACTTCGACTTTTCCACCCCAACCACCGGCCGCGATTCGTGTGCCGTCCGGCGAAGTGGCGACTGCTTCCAAGGGGAAGCCACAATCGAACTGGGCCATCTGCTGATTGCAAAGGTAGTTCAGCCGCCCCCATTCCCAGTGTCGCAGCTTTGGCGGGCACGATTGCAACAGCACGAGCGCGTGATCAAAAGCGTTCTCCTTGATCTTCGCCGCTGCCAGTCCCAGCTTGGCGACGTAGGCTTCGTATTCTTCTTTCACGCGGGCTGCGTCCGCAAGTTGGCGCTGCTCTTCGGCGGCCAAACGTTGTTTTTCCGCTTCTTCCTGCGCGGCAATCGCTTTGGTGCGTTGTTCTTCCGCCACTCCCTTTTGCCGCAAAGCTTCCGAACGTTCTTCTTTGGCGATCGCTTCCTGTTGGAGGGCTGATTTTTCGGCTTCGCGGGCAACCCCTTCCGCAATGCGGGCTTTGTTGGCTTCACTCCGAATCCAGAAAAACGCCCCGGTGACAATGGCTAGAATCAGGCCGACCAATACGACGCCGACGCGCCGCGCTGCCCGCAAGCGCGCCTGCCGCGAGGACCGTTCCGCCTGAGCTTCTTTAAGCTTGCCAATTAACTCGCGATGTTGGGCTTCTTGCGGATCCAGCAGCGACAGGCCGAGGTCGTAATCCCCTTTGTCATACGCGGCCAGCGCGTAAGCGTGCGCGGCTTCGATGGCCCCTTCTTTAGCGCGGCTATTACCATCCCACAGGTTGTACGCTTCCTGATAGCCGAAGAGCGCCCGCGAATACGATTCATAATTCCCACCTTGGCGGGCGTCGGCGAGGTCTTCTGCCGCGCGGGAGGCCAGAGCGATGCTTTCCGTATGCGATTGATAGGTGCGTATCGCATTTTGAAAATCACCGACCGTTTGGTAGCGATCGGCTGGATTCGAAGCCATCGCGCGGCGGGCGATGTCGATTAATTCGCCGGACTTATCGGTGGTGACGATCTCGTTGCGGGCGGCACTGATCAAGCACTTGGTAAGGGTCGAGCCCGAGTGGGGGCGTTGACCCGTGACGATTTCGAACAGGATGGCCCCGAGTAAGTAGACATCGCTCGGCACGCCAATCGCTTGCAGCGGCCCCATTGCCATTTCCGGCGCCATGTAAGCGGGAGTTCCCCCCATGCTGAAGCTGGCAGGAGGATTGTTGAGCGAAAGGGCTAAGCCCCAGTCCATGACGAGCACTTCGCCGAAGTCCCCGAGCATGATGTTCTCGGGCTTGAGATCGCGATGGATCACGTTCCGCGAGTGGGCGAACGCGACGCCATCCGCCACCTTCATCAGAATTTCTAGATTCTCTTGCAATGACTTGCGATCGATGTGCGCGTCCCAAGGAGTGCCCTTGACGTGCTTCATCGCGTAGAAGATGGCCCCCGATTCATCCCGTCCCAGATCGTAAATCGGGACGATATTGGGATGTTCCAATTCGCCGGTAACGACTGCTTCCGCGAGAAACTTTTCCCGCTGGGCGTCCTTGCGGGCTCCCTCCTTCTTCAACATCTTCAGGGCGACCGTGCGGCGGATCGAGGCTTGCCGCGCGGCATAGACGATCCCCATCCCCCCTTCGCCCAACTTGTTGAGCAGGTTGTAGTCGATTCGCTGCGAGAGGGTGTCGACATCTCCCGAATCCTGGCGCAACACGCGCGGCTGGATGACCAGCGATTGCTCTAAACTTTCCCCCGGATTGAGACTGCTTCCCAGGCTGCTGCCGCGAGAAGAGCCATGCTGGGAAGAACCGCGCGAACCGGCATGACTTTGCGGCGCAACTCCCGGGGCAGAAGCACTGCCGGCCGCGCTATCGAGCGTGGGAGAATACGATCCCGAACCGCTGACGCTGGCCGGTTGGATCGAGCCGCCCCACATGATCGTCAAATCACGGAGGTTGGCGGGAGTGATGCCGCTTTGGTGGGGCTGATCCACCGTGTGCTCGATGTTGGCAGCGTTCAGTTCTTCTTCGGCCGGATGCCACTTGTCGGCCTGAATCGTCATGCCGATGTTATGGTTGTCGAAAACCGTCGGCGGCTTGGTGGAAGGAGTGGCGGGTGGTGCAACAGGCTTGTTCGGGGGAGGCTCGCTCCCGGCAGCAATCGATTCTCCGGCATCAAACTCGATCGTGCGGTCGTACCCGACTGCCGTTTTTCCCGAAGGAGGAGTGGCGTTCTCGGCAGGGGAAAGAGGGACGGCGGGAGGAACCGGCAACAGACCATCCACGCTATCGATGGTTTGATCGATGCCGGCAGAAGGAGCGGGAGTCGCTGGTGCGGCAGGAGCAGCTTCTGCCGGCTCAGGAGGAACAACAACCGGCGGCAACTCATCAATCGTGCCATCGCTCGGCAGACTGGGCGATTCGAACTCGATCGTTCCGGCAAAGCTCACATCGCGCACGGTGAACGTACGTCGACACGCGGGGCATTCACCCTTCGCAGAGGCGGCGGCATCCAGAGCGTGGTTACAGTGGGGGCAGTTTCGCATAGCATTCACTTACACTTACAGAGAGTTCTTCCCTCAAATCCAATCAGCGAACCAAACTTCGCCGCCATCGTGCGGCCCGCGTAAACGATGCATCTTCCGCCTGAGCCAGTGCTTGACGCACTTGTTCTGCGACCGTGCTGTTGGCGATTTCTAGCTCTGCGGTTTCTTCCCGAGGAAGGACATTGTCGAGTGCAGCACCGGGATCGCCCGCGGCCGGCGGAGCGGCACCGTCACGCTCCACGGCAGGAGCAGCGGGCAAGTCCAACGGATTGGAACCTCGTCCCGGTTCGCGAATCGGATCACCAATAGCCGAGCCCGTTTTGCGGAATTCGAGAATCTTCCGCGCGGGCAAGCCCGGTTCCTGGTGATAGATGCGATACAAGCCGTTCGGAATGGGAGCCTTTTCCAGCCGATTTAGCAGGCGCGATAAGTCTTGCAGTTCCGAAATGGGAAGTCCGACCCGCTTTTCTTCCTGGCCGTCGGGGCCGACGCGCACGAGATAAAGCTGCGCCACTTCTTCCTTCTTCTCGTCCTCGACAAACTCCTGCACCTGGTAGCGAGTCGTTCGGCTATCCACGTAGGGAATAATATCGACGATCAGATTCGGACGGGTCTGTTCAACCGGTGTGATCGTATTCGTCGTCACGATGATTGGCGGTGGACGGAACTCCAAATTCGAAATCGAAGTCGCAACTGGCAGCGGGCCGACCAGGTTGAGATTCACCGCGCGGACATCGTTCAGTGCGATTTGGGAATCGTTGAGAACGGTGAAGTTCGACACCACTTCCGTATCGGTGACTCCTTGCAGGAACTTCAGCGGGTAGGTCCGCGTGATGAAGACGTTGATCGGCCCCGTTCCGGTTCCGTTGGGAGTGATGATCGGCCGGCTTTCGCCATTCGGACCGATCGCCCAGCGGAGCGTATCGCCCGCATTCAAGCCCGTGACGCGGCTCACAACGCCGTCTCCCCACACCACGACAAGCGTTAGATTGCGCGCGAGCTCCAGGTTGTCTCCCGTGCCGGGGACGCCGCCGATCGTTCCCGCAATGTCTTGCGTGGGATCGCCGGGAATGAGCACGTCGTTCGGGTTCGCTTCGCGGAAGCGGAGTAGCGGCGGTGCATTGCTGACTCGCCCCGTGACACTGGTGACGGAAGTATTGTCCCTGATCCGCAAAACACCTCCCGACTCGATATCGACGCGACCGGTTGAAGTGAGCACGCCGGTCAAAATCAGGTCGTCCAGTTCGTCGATGTTGATGTTGCCACGGGAAGCAGGGGCGGCAAGTTCGGCCACGGCGGTATCGATGTCGGCATCGACTGCGGTCCCACCGCCGATGCCATCCTGGGCGGTGAGGGAGGCTTGAAAGGCGCGGATGTTGATCGCCTCGGTGGGGCTGTTATCAAGGATTCCACCGCCGGCAATGATGGTGATCCCACCCCCTGTGGTTCCTGCGCGGAGATCCGAAATGGCAGCATCGCCGGTGCCACCGACGAGAATCCGAACGGCATTGGCCGTTTGATTGTTCGTGCGGAGGATGGCGGAAGCATCCTGCACAAAACGACTGGAGCCCGTATCGTCCTGATTGGCGGCGATGCGAATGGTGCTGTTTCCTGCCGTGAGTCCGCCGCCGGTCAGAAGCGAAATCTGATTGGCCGCATCGAGATCGACATTCCCAACCGTGGTGACGGTGGCCTCGGTGAGAGCGATTTCATTCGTCTTGAGCCGGAGTTCACCGCCGATGCCGGTCCCCAGGGTGCCATGCAGCGAAGTGGTGCCGGTTCCGGCCAACTGCACTACGTTCCCCGAGGTCCGAATCACTTCCGCAAAGTCGACGTTGTTGGCGAACTCCACCGTCAGATCGCCCAATCCTCTTGCGCCGCCGATGATCGCATTGAAATTGATGTTGCTCCGGCCGGCATCGAGAGTGAGATCATTATTCTCGCCGGCTGCACTATCGAGTGGGCTGACCGCGGTGAACAAGATATTCCCCGCCACCGCCCGCGTGTTGTTAGGATCGGTATCGATCCGCACATCACTTCGAAGTTCAGTGGCCCCGTTGAACGTGACATTGTCGCCGGTGGTTGAAATCGACAGCAGCGATGCCCCGCCGTTCAACTTGATGCCATTCGTAATCGGCGAATTGAGCCCCAGCACGATGCGCTCATTCGTGGCCACGATATTGACGGAGCCTGTCGTGCCAGTTCCAACTGGATCGTTGTCAGCCTGGCCGAAGACGATCTGATTGGCGGCCGTCACGATCAGTGATCCTAGCCGCTGCGAGCTTCCCAGGTCTTCGTTGAAGAGGACATTGCCGTTGTCGGCCGAGAGGGTTAGATCGCTCGTTTCACCTGCCTGGCTGTCGATGGGGCTGTCGTTGGTGAACAGGATATCGCCGGTGCCGAGGCCCGTATTGAGGTCCACATCCGAACGGAGTGTGACTGCCCCGTTAAATCGCATCCGTGTGCCGACCGAAGACAACGAAAGCAGTGCCGCTCCGCCATTGAGGACGATCCCCAGGCCGCCAATCACATTCGCCCCGGTGCCGAGGTCGATGCCGGTAGTCGTTTTGACGAAGTTCACCGCCCCTTGCCCGCCAGAGCCCACCACTTCCGTATCCGCTTGGCCGAAGACGACGCCACTATCCGCTTCTTCGACGATCAGTGAGCCGAGCGTTCCCTGGCTGCCGTTCCCAAGGTCTTCGTTGAAGAAGATGGCCGCGGTGCCCGCATCGAGATAGAGATCGTTCTGCTCGTTCGCAAAGCTGTTGATTGGCGAGTCGTTGGTGAAGGTGATGTTTCCCCCTTGGGCGTTATTCAGGTCGGTGTCGATGACCACATTTGTCGAAAGGGTCACCGCGCCATTGAGCCGCACGTTCGCTCCGGCCGTCGCCATGGTGAACGAATTGCCAATGCCGCCATTGAAGACGATTCCCGCTCCGCCGATCACTTGCTGCGACCCGATGTTAATCACGCCATCGGTGCGAACGTTCGCCACCGGCCCTAGATCGCCGGCGACTGTATCAGAAGCGCCGAAGATAACACCGGCCATGGCTTGTTCCACTTCGAAACGCCCCAACGCACCCCCGGCTGCGGTGCCAATATCGGCATTGAACCGAATCGAAGCAGAGCCGGCATCCAGGATCAGGTTGTTTGTCTCGCCGAACTCGCTGTTGATGGTGGTGTTGTTGGTGAAGAGGATCGCTCCCCCTTGTACGTCGTTTTCGAGCCGATCGGTATCGATGCGGACGTTCGTCAGCAGGGTGATCGCGCCATTGTAAGTCGCGGTGCCCCCTGTCGAAGAAAGGTTCGCCCCCAGGTTGATGCTCTCGGCAATGTAAAGGAGATTGCCAGTCGAGACTGCCGAGCCGAGATTCAAATCGGCCAGTTGGGTGATGGTATCGGTTCCACCTTGGCCGAGGATGGTGACGGCAGCGGAAAAGTCGGCATCGATACTTTCGATGGTGACCGAATCGTTGCCGTCCCCCGTGCGCAAGGTGAACGTGCTTTTAGCATTGGCGAGCGGATCGCCTGTGCTGTTCAGATTGTCCTGAATGCGAATCGTTTCGTTGCCGCTGCCGGTGGTGATGTCCAAATCGGCGAAGCCATCGTATTGCACGCGCCCGCCGAGCCCGAAGAAGGTTTGCGTTTCGGTGAAATTGAGTACGCCGCGGCCCATGTTGCCGGCAATCGGCGGCTGAGTGAAGCCGAGCGTGGTGTCAATGGAATCGAAACCGGTTGCAGTGTTGTCAGCATCAAACACCGTCACGCGATACTGGAGCGAACCACCGGCTGCCGGATCAAAGCCATTCAAGTTGGCGAACGGAATCGCGAATTCGTAGAAGGTAGCCACGCCGCTGAGCATTTGCGTATGAAGGAGCGTCGTTCCCGTGGCATCGTAAATCTCCACCATCCCACCATTGAACGGACCATTCGCAGTGGTCGTGCCCATCGGATACCCATCGAGCCGGCCGTACAGGTTGGTGGTATCCCAGGTGAACTTGGCCGTCACGCCGGTGCGATCGAAGGCATTCGTCGCTTCGGCCCCGTTGCGGAAGATATTATCGACCTGTTCGGGATTGAGAGACGTTCCCAGGATCGTCACGTCTGCCAGTTGCCCTTCAAAATCGCGATTGAGCGGATTGGTTCCCGCATCGCCGCCGACCACCCAGTTGCCGGTGTCTCCCGCGACGCTGGTCCAGTGCTCCGGCAGGTTATTGACGAACGCTCCGTCGTCCTGGCCGTTAATGTAAATATGAGCCTGCTGGCCATCGGGAGCGCTGAAGTCCCAGGTGATGGTGACATGCGTCCATTCATTGGCTGGAAGCGTGCTGCCGGGCTCCACCAGGCGCGTATTGCTGACGATGATGTTCGTGGAATCACTCAGGCTGTTTTCGTTGGGAGAAAAATAAAGCCGGCCGTAGAAGTCTTCATGGCCTAGCGCTTCCCCTCCATCGGTCCGCCAGAGGATGCCGACTTCGATTTGCTGCGTGGTGTCTTCGAAGAGAGTCGTCGAGCCGGCGTTGATCGTGTTGCGAATCAATTCGCCGCTGGGATTGATCCAGAACGCGATCGTGCCTTTGTCCTTGTCGAAATCGAGGCTGGCGCTATCGGGGACCACGATCTTATCGCCGTCTCCATCGAAACGGAGGGCAGGGAGTTGCGTGCCGCTGCCGGGCAACGTCAGGCCACTGGCCGAAGGAATCACAAACGTGGGTCCGCCCACTGGGCTGCCGGTATTCAGCTTGATCGCGTTAGGTCCCGTGGAAAGGATTCCCAGATCGGCTTGCGCGCTCAGCGTGCCGGTTGCATTATCCAGACTCCAGTACGCCAGCAAGTCGCTGCCGATGCCGCCGGCAGTGAAGTTGCCGTTGCGCACGTCGGCCAGTTCGGTTGTCGACAGCGCGCGGTCGTAAAAGGCGATATCGTCCATCGAGCCATCGAAGAACCGCGAGTTATCTTCCCGATGCCGACCCAATTGAAACAGGGCGTTCATGGTATCGATGGGAGTCGTCCAGCCTGCGACCGTTTGATCAAAGGCGGCGTAGTAGGCGACTTCCGTTCCGCCGATGTAAATATGAGCAGTGTTGCTCGCAAAATCCCAAGTGAACTGGATATTGGTCCAGGTATTCGCAGCAATCTGAACGGGCGCGCCCCCTTGTTGCAAGATCAGCGAATTGTCGGCACTCCCCGTCTTATTCAAGTACGCGTAAATTTCGCCGTTGTTGTTCTGGCGGAATTCGAACTGCATTCCCAGCCCGGGGAACGTATCGGAAGTATTCAGGAAAGCATTCCGCCGTCCCAAGTCTTCCATCTTGACCCACGTGCTGAACGTCCCTGCCGAGCCGATATCAAAATTTGGATGCTGGAAGGTAGCGAAATCGTTCACGCCATCGAAACGGAGGACGTTGTCGCCACGATCGACATCGAAGACGAACGTGGGCGCATTCGCCGGCGGAGCAGAGATTGTTCCATCGTTCCCATTCACACTGCCGTCGTTAACAACCGTGCCGCTCCCTTCGTCGAACAGCCAATGCAGAATCGTCTGCTCATCCACTTCCGGCCGCATCCCGGTCACGAAGGTCGGCAGGATGTTGTTCCAATCGATGATGCCTGCTGTACCAGGCGTACCCGCGGCACTTCCGGGAGGAACGTTGGTGCCCCCAATTTCATTTTCGGTGATGATGAACGAGTCGCCCGTGACATCGCTTTCGTCATTGATGAACAGTTTGTCCCCCGTCTGCCCGCCGCCATGCACCTGCACCTCGAAGACGACAAAATCGACGGTCCCCCCCGCGGCAGTGCCGTTGCTGTCGATCAGCATTGAATCGTTGCCGGCCCCGCCGTTGAGAATCGTCTGGGCCCGGTAGTTCAGGTCGACCGCTTCCAGCGAAAGGATGTCGTCCCCGCCGTTGGCATTCACGACAAATTGCTTGACCGGATTGCGGAAGATCAAACCCGTGAAGGTTTTGGTGGCCGTGCCGTTTATCACCCGCGAGCGATCGTTGTTGGCGCCTCCCAAGTCATCCAAAATGCGCAGGTGGTCGTCTGCCGCGCTGAAGTTCAGCACACGCCGCATGGTGAGCAAGTCTTCAACGATGCGTTCGGTCACATTTTCGTAGGTAATCAGCGAGGTCGCGAAAGTGCGCACCCCCTGGTTGTTCGACAGGACCGTGTCGATCGAAATCGTTCCGGTTTCGGCGCCAGTGAAGTCGTGAGTGACGGTATTCACCGTACCGCTGACGACCGACAAATCGTTTAGCCCCGCTCCGCCGCCACCATCGAAATGAATACCACCGGCAGGGATCGGATCGCCGCGACTGAAATCGACGCTGACCGAATCGTTATCGGTCGAGCCATCGATGTTGAGTTCATTGAGAGCGCCTCGATCACCACGGAAGACAAGCGTGCCGTTGACGACGATTTCGGTCGTGGGGCGGGTGTTGTCGTTCGTGTCGTTGCGGACCACTTTGAACGTGTCGTCATTGCCGTCGTCCCGGTTGCTGGTGCCGGTGGAGTCGGCCGAGACGTTAACGGTGAAGGGAGTCTCGCTGCCGTCAGGACCTGGAACAACGCCGAATGTTTCGATGCCGCGGACGGCGACCGTGGCGCGGTTCCCCATAATGAGTCGGCCGGAGCCAACCCCTTCGACGTTCAACTCTGGATTGGTCGTGCCGGCCAATTCGAAGAAGAGCCGATCGCCGCCGTAGGTGGGCAGTTCCGGATCGCGGGCTTCGATGACGATGCGCGTCTCCGTGCTGGGGGTGACGGTGATTTGATCGGAGCCACTCCCCGTATCGACCAACACTTGATCCAGCCCGGCATAGCTGATGGGCGTGTAGCCCGTGATGTTCACCGATTTGCCGTCGATCTTGACGATGTCTTGCGTCGCGCCGGAGTTCGGGGGCTGATTGAGTGATTCCGCGACTCCCACGTAGATGATGTCCGGATCAAGCGAGCCCAGGCTAAAGTTGCCGTTGGGATTGGTCGCCGTGGGGCCTGGAAGTGGGCGAGGGAAAGCATTCCCGCCGATGCCGGGAAGAACCTGGCCCACCCGCGTGCCGCTTGCCATGCGGTCCGCATCGGTCATGTTGGCGACTCGAATGGCGTCGATGGTTTGCCCGGCCATCCCCATGGCCGACAGATCGAAATTGGTAGTGAACGAACTAGTGGCCGGATTGAACGTGCTGGCCGGGAAATAGAACCACTGGCTCCAGCCTCCATTTTCGGTGGAAGTGGTCGAGTGGACCTGCACCATGAACGGTTCGGGATCGCCGGCTGAGCCCGATTCGTAAATTACAAAATCGGTGCCGACGCCGTTATCCGTAAGCGTTCTTGCGCCCGACCACGTCAGTTGAAACACACTCCGCGTGCTGGCCCCGTTATCCCCGGCCGGCATGTTGAGAAAGCGCGTCGTCGATCCCGTTCCGCCGAACGCCAGTTGGCCAATCGAGAGGCGACCGTCGTAACCGGCAAACGTTCCACCGGGAAAGGGGGACGAGCCGGATGAGAAGGCGGGATTGTTTGCAATCGCGCCGTAGCCGCCGGGGAGGACGACGCCGTTATCTAGATGGGTGAAGACATCGGGGGTGGAATTAGGGTTGAACGTTCCGCCGCCGATGGTGATCGAAGGATTTCCCGACGGAGGTGTTGCTGGTGGCTCGGTATTGACCACCAGGCGATCGAACTGCACGTCTCCTTGCACATCAATCGAGGCGCGTCGGCCGGGGAGGGTGAAAGTCCGTTCGATGGTGACCAGATCGACATGGGCATCCCCTGCCGCATCGCCGCGCACGTCGATCACAACCTTTTCCACTCCCGCCAGAAAGATATTCTTGCCGGTGTTATTGTCGGCAATTCGATTTTCAAGCAGGGTCAGGTCGTCGACGATCGAATCGTTGCCAAACACGATTACCTTGTCGGCCGTGGCGGGGGAACCGCCGTCGACATTGATCGTGCCGGGAAGCGTGCTGCCCCCAAGTTGGATTTCGATCTGATCGGTCCCGCCGAGCGTGTTGATCGATAGGGTGCCAAAATCGTTGTAGAAAATGTCGGGACGCGTCACTCCTTGGTTGGTGACCTCCACGCGCGTGTCGTTCACTTTCACCAGGTCATCGCGTGAAGCTCCGGTCACGCCGGGCGAATTCAGCACCCCCACATACAGCGGATCGGGATCAAAAGTGGCGCTGCCGAAGAAGTCAAAACTGGCAGCATCCCCAGGATCAGGCAGCACATCGCTGGTCTGGCCTCCGTCGTTGGGAATCACAAACCCTTCACCCCGGAATTGCCCGGTGCCGATCCCTGTTTCCACTCCCGTGCCCGCAATGCGGTCGGCATCGGTCATGGACGCAATGCGGATCGCGCTAATTTGCACCCCATCAGCGAAGTCACCAAAATCGCTGATGTTAAACGCCGTCGCGAAGGCGCCGGATGTTCCTTGGCTCGGGTAATTCTCCCGGCTGTCGGCAATCTCGTAGCGCCACTTCGTCCACCCTTGACCCACCACAAACACCTGCACCATGAAGGCATCAGGACCATTGGGATTCGAGGACGATTCGTAGATCACAAAATCATCCCCGGCCACGTTCTCTAGCGTTCCGCCACCGGACCAGGTCAACTCGATGGCCGAGCGAACGGTCGTGCCGTTGTTGTCCGAAGGTAAATTGACCGCCCGCGCGCCAGGCCCGGCAGCCCCCAGCAAGCGGCCGATGGTTTTGTTGGCGGTGGGGAAGTTCACCACCCCCGTTGCACCGCCAGTCACTGCCGTGATGCTCACGCCATCACCGCCGGGCAACATATTCTGAACGGGCACGGGCGTCGCAACATCTGGTGCGAGCGAATCGTCGAAGACGAACCCGGCAAAGGAAAACAGGGGGCTGTTGAGGTTCTGATCGGTCGTTTCAACCGTGAGCCGGTTGTCGTTCCCCCCGCCGCCGTTGGCGGTGACCGGAATGGGCCAGGCAGAACGAACGGTGATGTTGTCGTTCCCCGCATCGCCGTTGATCGTCAGCGAACCGGCGGCGAACGTCGTCGCATCGATGATGTCGTTCCCCAAATTGCCGTTGATGGTGACATCCGCATCGAACGACGAATCGAGCCTGAGCAGGCGAATGGTGTCGTCCCCAGTACCGCCGTTGATCACCAGCGTGCCGGTCGGATTATTGAACGCGACCGATTCTCCCAGCGTGGAACGAATGCTGTTATGCAACCCACTGCCGATCGCACTACCTAATTCGACGGTGATCGTTTGCGACCCGCCGAAGAAATCGAACTCGCGATTGACTGCGTCCAGATTGTCGATAATCGGCTCGAGGCCCACATAGTTGATCTGCGCATTGCCGGTGACATTCACGAGCCCATCGCTGGCATTGATAAAGCCATGACGCACGCGGTTGAACGTGCCGCCCCCGACCAGAATCAGGATGTCTCCCGGCGACGACGTTTGCGTGCCGCCGTCGTAGTTGATCACTCGGGTAAAGTTGCCACCCGAAAAATCGACTGTCAGTTGATCGTTTCCGCCTTGCGTGAAAAATTCAATCTCCCCGGCAAAAGCGGCGATCGGAACGAAGATCGTGTGCGCGTCGATTCGCACGGCAGTGGGAATGTCGGTCGCTAGTATCAAATTCGGATCGCTGATTTGAAAGCCGCCGGCGACGACTTGAATCGTCAGTGAATCTGCCGACGGCGTCCCCACATCGCGAATGACCAGATTGCCCGCTTCAACAGTGATGGCGGTATCTGCGGAAAGGACCACATCGTTGCCGGTTCCTCCTTTGTAGCTCAGCCGATAGTTCTGGCCGTTTACCTCTACCAAACTCCCTTCAGCCAACGTTACTCCATTGCCATCGCGGAAAGTGCCGTTGATCGCATCGGTCCCATCGTTGTTGATGAGGACGATTTCGGTCACGCCGGGACCAACGCTCAGGCCGGTGGCATCGAGCGTGGTGTTGTTGAGGGTGACGGTCCCCGTCACGTTGAGTTGATCGTAGTCCACGCCCGCAACGAGAGTGCCGTTGATGTCAACCCGAAACGTGCTCCCCGCCACGAAAGTCACATTGGCCGTACTTAACGTGCCGACCAACTCGCCGCTGGTGTCTTTTCCCGGATCGATTTTTCCGCCGGCAGCAACGCTGAGGTTGCCGATCAACGAGCCCACGCCGCCGAGCGTGCCGCCGCTCGCCACGCTGATGTTGCCGGCCCCGGTCTTGCTGCCATTGATGAGTAGCCTGCCGCCGTTGATCGTCGTCGTGCCGGTGTAACCAATCGCGCCATCCAGGCTCAGTGTTCCGCTGCCGGTCTTCACCAGATTGATGCCGCCATTGATCGAACCGGCAAACGTGGTTGTGGCTCCGTTGTCGCCGACCGTGAAGGTCACTGTGTTGGCGGCACTGTTCAGCACCATGCTCCCCGCGCTGCCGGAAAGCCCATTGATCGTTTCGGCCAATCCGGACAGATCGAGCGTGGCGCCGCTCGCAATGATCACGTCCCCGCCGTCGGCAATGTTGGGAATCACATTCGCCAGACCGAGCTTGAACGTGCCGCCGTCGATGCGCGTGTCGCCCGTGTAGGTTGCCGCGCGCGACAACGTGACGATGCCGGCGGTCGACTTGCGCACATCCACGCTGCCGGCCAGAACTGCCGTGATCGTGCCGCTTTCGAGTTCAATCGTGTCGAGGCTGGTGATCGTACCTGCCGCCGTCCCTGTGATACTGCCGGTGATCAGTTGCAGGGCCCCTACGGTTTCGCTGTTCCCCGCGGCAGCGAGCGTTGAGCCGTCGACAATCAACGTCGAAGCATCCGCCACCCGTTCGCTCCCTCCGAGCGTGAAGGTTCCTCCTAGCAGGCGAATCGCATCTGTACCGGCATTTAAACCGGTCGCGGTGAGGGTCACGCTTCCGGGCGTTTGCAGGAACTGCCCGTGATTGCCGGACGAAGTATCGACCCGCAGCGTGCTGACTGAAAACGTTAATGGATCTAGTACGCTCCCAACTGCTCCAGTGGAGACAATGTTCAGCAAGCTGCTGCCGGCGATGGTTACATCCGTCCCCGCATGGGGGCTGGAAATTGCCCCCGTTTCCAGCAGTAAAGTCTTGCCACTCCTCAGCGAAAGCGCGCCGTTGAAGGTCGTTTCCCCGGCCCGCAGCGTGAGATTGAAATTCTCCGCAGTCAGGTTCACGCCGTTAATGTCGAGCGCTCCCGTGCCATCCGTGCGACCGATGATGACCGTGCTATTACTCGCCAGGTTTGTCAGTTCCGTTTGCGAGAGTTGAAACGTACCGCTGCCGCTGCCCAGGCCAATGGTGTCGGTGGGGTCGTCGGTTAACAGGGTGATGCCACCGTTGGCCGTGACGGTCGCAGCGATGTCGATCTGGTCGGTGATAACTTCAATCGACCGGGCGGTGAGGTTCTTTTCGAACGTCACACTCTCGGCCGAGAATGTCATGTCGCTATTGGCTGCCGAAATCGCCGTTGCCTCGAGATTTGAAATCAGGATCGCGTCGTTGCCGCTGCCGCCGTTGATATTCAGCGTCGCGGCAAAGCCCGAACCAAGCCGCACCACTTGCACCACATCGTCTCCATCGCCGGCATTAATCGTGAGCGAGTTCGTAGGATTGGCGAACGCGACCGATTCCCCGGCCGTCGATTGAATGCTGTTCGCCAGCCCGCTGCCGACGGCCGAGCCCAGCGCCATGGTGATCGTTTCGCTGCCGCCGTTGAAATTGAAGACTCGATCCACGGCCGACATATTGTCGACGATCGGCTCCAGTCCGGTGTACGTCACCAGGCCGTTGTCGGCAACTTGAATCGAGCCATCGTTCTTCGACGTGAAGTTGTGCACGATCGACGCGAAGCTTCCCCCTTGCAACACGATCCGGTCGCCGGGCAACGTCGTAGGGTCACCGCCGTTGAATTCAATGTCGATCAAATGGGTGTCAACGACAAAATTTCCCAGCGAGTAATCGAGCGTCAGCGTGTCGTTGCCGCCGAAGCCGTCGACTTGAATGTTTCCGCTGATCAAGTTCAGCGGCAGGATGACAGTGTGGCCGTTATTGGTAACTTGCGCCCCTTCGATTCCCGTTTCAAACGTCGTGCCGTTGTCCGTGATGATCAATTGATTGAGAGTTGTGTCCGCCTGCAGCCGGATGTTCTCGTTGTGCCCGCCGTTAATAGATGCATCGGCAATCCGCAAGTTTCCATCGCTTAAGAAAATTTGCGTGAGATCGGTCGCGCTGAGCACGAGTCGACTCTCCAGCGGCTTGACGGCCAGGGTCGCTTGCAAGCGCTCGTGAAAGCGCTTCCGTCGCGAAGCGCGCGAAGTGGGTGCTCGCCGGGCAAGCCGGCTGCGAATCCATTCGAAAGTGAACATGGTCGAAAAGCCTTGTCGGAAACGGGTCTTGGACCGCTCGTATTCCGTTCCATGTTAACTGGAAGTGCCCAAAATCACCCGTTTTTTGTCCCTCACCTGGGGAATTTCCCAGTTGTTTAAGCTGTGCCGATTACTCCGGCTATGAAGCGTTCCCACTTGAAGCTGTTATCCGCAGCATTTTCCGGACGATTACTACCAACAGTACCATCCGAATAAGGGGAGCGTGCATGCTTAAACGAGCTCATTTGCTGGCCTCACTGGGGGCTCTGCTTCCCTGGGCCGCCGTTTGCTCCTTCGCGGAGGCGCGCGAGCCCCTTTTCCGGCCGCAGGTGGTCATTCGAGCAGCCCATCCGCCCCAATTGCCAGCTGAATCGGCGGCCGCTCCTGAAACGGGCATCGAAACGGCGCAAGGGGCGCCAGAGCAAGCAGTTCGGGCGAATTCGAGCACTCCAGTTCGCGCTGTTCCACAGAATGCCTTGCGGGGAGAGCCTCGGGAACGCTCCTATGAAGTCGGCGTCGTTCGCAAAAGTCAGATTCGATTCGCGGGAGTGCAAAGCGAGCTTCCATCAGCAGATGCGAATGCCGATCAAGCGGCTCCGGTCGAGGGAGGGGACGTTCCTCCTCCTCCGAATTTTCCTAAGCCCGCCCAGCCTGTGCCTGTCCAGCCGTTGCCCATCGAACCTTCGCCTGAGCAGTCGCCAGCCCAGCCCGCCCGCCCTGTTCAGCCTGAAGAAGAATTGCCTGCGACCGATGGAACGATGGCGAATCAACCGCCGCTTCCGATCGAGGTTCCCCTCGCTTCCGTGACGACGGGGATCGCGCCGCAGATGGGAAAAATGCCTGCCAATCCCGCCCAGCAATGGTCGGACAAGGGAGCCGACGAAGGTTACCTGTTCGCTCAGGTGGGGCTCGTTTATTACTGGGATGCGCCGAACTTCTGCTACCAGCCGTTGTACTTTGAAGAACCCAATCTGGAACGCTTGGGGTACTCGCGCTGCGCTGTGCTACAGCCGGCCACGTCGGGCATTCACTTCATGGCCTCGACTTTGGCGTTGCCTTATCAGATGACCCTGCATCCTTATCGCCGGGACTGCATCTATCCTTTGGGGCATTATCGCCCCGGCAGCCCAGTTCCCTACCGCCGCATCTTGCCCGAATGGGATGCGAAAGCGGCTGCCGTTCAAGCGGCCGCCACGACGGGATTAATTTTTGTGATTCCGTAGGGAGTGGATTAGGCTGAGCAGCTCGTAAGGTAGGGTTGCTGTAAAACAATATGTTTCTTTAAGTTAAGCACTGTTTAAGCAACTCGATTCCACTTCAATGGAGCCTGGGTCATGGGTCAATTCGGTTTTCGTTCTCGTGCGGCCTTGTTCGCCGTCGCGTTGTTCGGGGGGACATCCTCGGTGGCTGTCGCTGGAATTCCGGGAAGTGTTCTCGTTACTAATCGCCACATGACGACGGTCATCACGATCTACATCAACGGTGTCGAAGTCGGCAAGCTCGACGGAGACAGCAGCGCCAAGTTTCCCGTCGGCGACGGACCCGAGGTGAAAACCAAATTGGTCGCAAAAGCCGAAGTGAACCAGGTTTGGGAAGAAACCGTTATCACGCCCAACAAAGGGTCCGATCATCAGTGGTTCGTGAGGCCCAAGTAAGGCCAATGCAGCTTGGCACTTCCATCTCGATGATTGTTCGCCCTAACCTGCTCGAAACGTTAGGGCAGCCACATGAGGCGAAGTAGAGTGCGTCTTCGCACGCCTTAACTTTTGACCATCGGCGTTTGCTAGACTCTTGCAAAAGGTGGGTCCAAGTACACACCTTACTCACTTCTCAAAACGGAGCGCAAGCGAATGACCTCATTTACTAGTTTTTTCTGTCGCGTGCTGACGTTCAGCGCCCTGGTCATCACTTTGACAACTGCCAACGTGATTGCCCAAGACTTCTCGGAAGATGAAGTCAATCCAGTCGACGCGACTGTCTTTGGCCCAGAAGGCGAGAACGATGACCCGAATGAGCCAAAAAGGTTAGGAATGGTAAAACCTGGCGGCACCTACCGTTCCGATTCGTTAGGGGGGGAGTTCGTCGCCGAGTGGATGAGAATCACGATCGGCAGCAATCAAAACGGACAATCGTTCCTATTCTGGGGCGCGCGCGCGGTCGCGCTTGATAAAGATTCACCGTTGCGCGATCTCAGGATGCGCATGAACAACGGTCGGTTCGAACAGTTTCAAGTGGGCGACGTTGTGACCCGCATGGACGACATCAAGATCGAAGATGGAATGTTCAAGAACCGGAAAGGGGTCTGGCAGATTCCGGAACTTGATGAACACTTTGGGCCCACAACTTTCCGCTGGATTAAATCGGGACACGCCCACGTAAATGTCAGCCAGATCACGCTCGATAACGACGCTGTCCGCGGTACAGGTGGGAGTACTCTGCAACCAGTTGCTCCGTAGCATTGGTGAACGTAGCGTCATAGAGTTCGTGCCCGAACGCACGATGCTTGACCATCGGCGTTCGATAAATTTCCCAGAGGGTGTGTGCCAGCAAATACCTTTCTCAACTGCCGACCGGTCCTCCTCGGTGCAATGCTTTTTGGGCTTTTGAAAACAGTCGCGGCACGTTGATCGTTGACTAGCTTGTGCGGCGGAAGGGACGCATAATTGAGGTATTGCTCCCAAGCCGAGAAAGGTTGCGCGTATGGTCCAAATCGTTGCGACGCCGGATCAAGCCAGAATTCTGGCGGAGTCGTCGGATAGTGTTGAGATTGTTGATGCGAACGGAAATCGGCTCGGCATCGTCGCCCGCTCGTTCTCCAGGCCAGATATCGAATCGGCAATCGCACGCTTGAATGGCAGCGAGCCTCGCCGCACAACCGAACAGATTTTGGAACGGCTACTCCGACGACGAGCATGAACGTGTTCCGCAACCAACTCCTGGCCCTGGCATCCACACCGGAAGTGCAATTTGCTCTGTTTCCTTCGGGCGTTTGCCTGGGGGATGAATTGGTCTCGGATTTTGACCGCAACAAGCAGCAATTCTTGGATGACCACGAAACAACCGCGCCTCAGCGAAGCGCACTCGATGCGTTGGAAGCCTTCATCCTGAAACTCTCGGGACCACACAACGCCGTTTTTTGGTGTGATCCCGAGCCCGTCACCGACGATCCTCGCTGGGAGCAAATCCGCCAGTTAGCACGGGACGCCTTGCGAAGTCTGGATTGGGAATACTCGCTGCCACGCAAGAATGGAGCCACTTACGGGTTCTTGGATCGCGAAGTCGAAAATGTCGACGACGAGTAACGTAGCGTGGGTGCTCGCACGCATTACGGTTGACCATCGGTGTTCGCCGCGATTTCGGAGAAAGTGCTTGCAAGCACTGAACCACCGCCGCGCGACCTGATTTGCGAAGTTAGTTTTACTAATATAGTATTGACAACTTATTTGTCAATTACTAAACTACGCGTACGCTAGTCGCGGCGGAGCGTTTGCTGCTGCGCGGTGGGAAAACGTAGTCGTCGGTGCCTGTCGAGTGATGTTCACGACGGCAACGCTGCCGGCAGTTGAGTGCTAGCACGCCTGGTCGCGCGGCTCCCAAACACAGCGAGGGGGCTTCCAAAACGTGCTACTCACTGGAAGCGGCCCTGTTCAAACCCCCTGTACGAGTAGGTAACAGCCAGTTGCGAACTTTCGCCAGAAATGTCTTTTGCAGAAAGGAGTTGCGAGATGCGAAAGGTGTGTAAACCGGTTTCCAAAAACCCCACTTTTAACCCTGTTCACGTTGATAACGGAGGGGGTGTCGATCTTGACGCTCTGGCGGGCATTTCGTATTCCCCACACTGCGTTCCGTTGCGCGCCCATTTCCAGCGCCCGGGATGTTTAATCGGGGAGATCGTCCGTGAACCTGTCTGCAAATCGGCCCACAACTATCGCATCGACTCACTTTCGCCCCTGGCGCGCCGCATTCCTGGTGCTAATGATCGGCATCACGATCACCGCGGCACGACCGGTCCCGGCCCAAGACAGCTTCGGGCCGATGTCGTTCTTTCCTCCTGCCGCCACCAGCACGCCGGCAGAGCCTCCCCCCCTTCTCGCGCCGCCGCAAAATCCGGTTCCCTTGGCAGCCCCGGCAGCGGAGGCTCCTCCCGGCAATCTGGCAGACTCTTTGGAGGAACGGATGAACGGCGGTGTGGCACTTGCGCTAGAAAGAGTTTGGGCGGTTTGCAATTTTCCGCTGACGATTGTCGATGGCCGGCCGATCACGCCCGGGTCGATTGTCAGTTCGTTCATTCTGCTCTACATCGGCTATGTTGCCGCGCGCGTGCTCAGTTGGTGGATTGGTCGGCGGTTGCTGCCACGCCTGAGGATGCCTCAGGCTGCGATCGCGCCGCTGCAAACGATCAGTCACTACGTGCTGGTCGGCTCGTTCACGATGCTGGCCCTGCACCTTTCCAACGTCCCGTTGACCGCCTTCACGTTCCTCGGTGGAGCGATCGCGATCGGCGTCGGTTTCGGCAGCCAGACGGTGATGAACAACTTCATCAGCGGCTTGATCTTGTTGGCGGAGCGTCCGGTGCGGGTCGGCGACTTGATCGAAGTGGAAGGACACACCGGCCGGATCACCCAGATCGGCCCCCGGAGCACGCACATGCTCACCGCGACGAACCTGGTGATTGTGCTTCCCAACAGCAAGTTGCTGGAAGGAACGCTGGTCAACTGGACCCTCACCGACGACAGTATTCGAACCAAAATCACTTGCGGCGTCGCTTACGGCTCGCGAACGCGCGATGTCGAGCGCTGGCTGATGGAAGCAGCGCGGCACAGTTCCGATGTTTTGACCGAGCCTGCCCCGTTTGTGAACTTCGCGGAATTTGGTGACAATGCCTTGATCTTTGAGTTGCATTTCTGGATGAGCTTGCGGGAAGGGCCGAACCGAATGGAAGTCGAAAGCGAGTTACGGTTTGAAATCGACGACCTGTTCCGGGCAGCCGGGATTGTGATGGCGTATCCGCAGCGCGATATTCACCTGAACGTGATGCGCCCCGTCGAAGTGCGGATGCTCAGTGAGCAAGGGAGCCGGCCGAACAGTCGGGCGGCAGCGTGACGCGGAGAAATCATCATCGGCGAAAGAAACACGACGCGCTCCGCCGCAAAGGAGGGAGTGATACTGGTACTTCGCTCGGTAAGATCACTCCTCCCGCCGATGCGAGTCCGCCGACTGTGCGCCTGATTGCCTACGGACCTGATCGCTACATCGATCGTATTGTTCCCGACCTGCAGCCCGTACAAGATGCGTTGCGCCAATTTCCAGTGACGTGGATCGATATGGAAGGGCTCGGCGACGGCCCGCTACTGGAACAACTGGCCGCGATGTTCGGCCTGCACAGCCTGGCCATGGAAGATGTGGTGCACTTGCACCAGCGTCCAAAAGTGGAAGAGTATGGCGAGGTGGTCTTTATCGTGTTGCGGGTCGTCTCGATCGAGCAGCGCTGCGTCACCGAACAGATCAGCTTTTTCGTCGGGCCGAACTGGTTGATATCGTTGCAGGAAGGTCAGCCCGGCGATCCGTTCAATCGCGTGCGGGAACGAGTGATGTCGAACTCGATCAAACTGCGGACTGCGGGGAGCGATTACCTGGCCTATGCCCTGATCGACGCGTTAATCGATAGTTATTTTCCGGTGCTGGAAGAATTTGCCGATCGCTTGGAGGTGATCGAAGAGGAGTGCTTGCTCAGTAAAGGAGATGCCGTCATCGACAAACTGCATCAGGCCAAGTCCGATATTCTGCTCCTCCGCCGCACGATCTGGCCACAGCGAGAAGCCATCGCCTCCCTGATGCGAGACACGATTCCCTGCTTCACCGATGCCACGCGCGTGTACTTGCGCGACTGCTACGACCACTCGGTGCAGCTAGTAGAGTTGGCGGAACTGTATCGGGAATTAATTGCCGACTTGCGCGACTTGCATATGTCGAGCCTGAGCAATCGGATCAACGAAACGATGCGCGTGCTGACGATTATTTCCACCCTTTTCATTCCGCTGACCTTTATCGCCGGAATTTATGGGATGAATTTTGATACCCGAGTTTCGCCGTACAACATGCCCGAACTGGAGTGGTACTACGGCTATCCGTTGTGTTTGGCCCTGATGGTGCTGACGATCGTGGGCTTCCTGAGCTTCTTCATCTATAAAGGTTGGATTGGCAAGCGATTCTTCAAGACCATCATCGAGCCTGAACATGAGTAAAATCGAAGGCTTTGGTTGGAAGTGCAGCCCCGGTGATGTGCATGTCGACGGAATTTAATTCAGTGTGGCGAATCCTGGATGCGAATCACAACCGCGTGGCCGAAGGGTTGCGCGTGGTGGAAGAGTATTTGCGGTTTGAAGTGGCGGATCAGCACCTGGCTGGTTTGTTGAAAGGGTTGCGTCACGATTTGCAACAAACGCTGCAGGCTGCCGGGGGTGAAAAGCTGGTCGCCGCGCGCGATACGATCGGTGATGTCGGCCAGGAAGTGAAAGCGGCCAATGAACATGGTCGGCAGTCGGTAGCGGATTTGATCGGGGCCAACTGGCAGCGAGTGCAACAAGGGTTGCGCGTGCTGGAAGAGTACACAAAACTCTTGCCGGGCGAGACTTCGCAGTCGGTGGAACGATTGCGGTATCGGGCGTACACGTTGGCGAAAGCAACCTTGGTGGGGCGGGCGTCACAGGAACGGCTGGACGCTTGCCGGTTGTACGTTCTGGTTTCGGTACTAGAGTCGGCTGAAAAGTTTGCAACAACTGTTAAACCATTGATCGAATCAGGCGTTGATGTGATACAATTGCGAGACAAGCAGGCGACGGATCGCGTGCTGTTGTCGCGAGCGAAACAGTTGCGGGAACTAACCCGCGACACGCCGACCCTCTTCATCATGAATGACCGCCCTGATTTGGCCGTCTTGAGTGACGCGGACGGCGTGCATGTTGGACAGGATGAGTTAAGCGTGGCCGAAGTGCGGCGGATTGTGGGGCCTGAGCGACTGATCGGCGTTTCCACGCACAATCTCCTTCAGGCTAAAGAAGCAGTTTTGGCGGGAGCGAACTACTTGGGATGCGGGCCGACGTTCGCTTCGCAGACGAAGACGTTTGATCAGTTCGCGGGATTAAATTTTCTGCGGCAGGTGGCAGCAGAAATTTCTCTTCCCGCGTTTGCGATCGGCGGGATTAACCTGGCGAATGTGGCAGAAGTTCGTGCGGCCGGCTTCTCGCGGATCGCTGTGAGTGCTGCTGTGACGCAAGCAAATGATCCGGCAGGAGCCGTGAAAGAATTGAAACAGCGGCTGAACGATTAACTACATCACCGCCAGCAGGAACATCCCGAGCGCGGCAACGGCGATGCCGGAAGCTCGCAGCGACGTTGCACCGATCGTGCTTTGCCGCGCGAACAGACCAACGGCAACTCCGGCCGCATGCAGAATGATCGTGGTGACGGTGAACCCGAGGGCGTAAACGATGGGGAAAGCGAGTGATGGAACTTCCATGCCGTGGGCGTGACCGTGAGCGAAGCCAAACATCGCTGCCGCGAGCAGCACTGCGATCAGTTGCAGTCGCTTGCCGACCGCGAGCGCACAGCCGAGCGCGATGAGCGAGATCGCGATGCCGAACTCCGCATAGCCGAACGAGATTCCAGTCATCCCCAGCACACCACCGGCAACCAGACCACCGACAAAGCTCCCCGGCACCAACCATTTGCCCCAACCGACGAACTGAGTCGCGAGCAGACCGACCGCGAGCATGGCCAACAAGTGATCGATACCAAGCAGTGGATGGAGCACGCCGGCGAAAAGTCCGCCGTCCGTGAAGTGCGTGTGCGGGATATTGTGATTCGGATGAGCACTGGCCGCGGCCGCAAGATTCCACAGGGGAAGCACTGAGGCAGCGAGGAGAAGGCGACGCATGGCAGTGATCCTGCGGGGCGAAGTTAGTGGGTTGGTTCCCGCACTATAGCCGATCAGTGGTGCGGCGCGAGCGCCGCTATTTGGCCCGATGCTGGCGGAGCAGTTCGAGCGTTCGCTCCAAATCCGCCGGAATCGGCGCGATGAACTCGACCGGTTCTTTCGTAGCCGGATGAAGCAATTTGATGCGGCGGGCGTGCAGGGCCTGGCGATCCAGCACGACGGTGTCGTCCTTAGTTTTGGCGATATCCCCCAAGGTGAGTTCCGCCCGCCCGCTGTAGAGGCGGTCGCACAAAACGGGATAGCCGATGTGTGCCAGATGGACCCGAATTTGATGCGTTCGGCCGGTCTTCGGCAGGCACTTCACCTGCGCGAAGCCGACGAAGCGCTCCGTCACTTCGTAAAAGGTTTGAGCTTCGCGACTGGTTTCGTGATTGGCACGAATGGCCATTTTTTCCCGCTGATAAGGATGAATTCCAATCGGAGCATCGATATGATCGCGATCGTGATCCGGCACCCCAACGGAAAGGGCCCAGTATTCCTTCTCTGTCGTGCGAGCGGCAAATTGATCAGCGAGGGCCTGATGCATGGGATCGGTTTTGGCCACCACCATCACGCCACTGGTGTCGCGGTCGAGCCGATGAACGATGCCCGGGCGGGTTTCGCCCCCTACGGTGCTCAGTTCCTGAAAATGAAAGGCGAGCGCACTGGCCAGCGTGCCAGACCAATGCCCCCGAGCAGGATGGACGACCATTCCCGGCGGCTTGTTGATCGCGATGAGAAAATCGTCTTCGTAGAGCACATCGACGGGGATGTTTTCCGGCTGCGGACCCGCCAAGGGCATCGGCGGGAGCTCCACGCGAACGGTTTGCCCGGCATGCAGACGATACGAGACCTTGGCCCCGTCACCGTTGATGGTCACTGCTCCGGCACTGATGACGCGGCGCATCTGCATGCGGCTATGCTGCGGCAGTTCCCGCGCGAGAAAGTGATCGAGCCGCAACCCTTCATCTTCGGGCGCGATGATGTATTCCTTGGGCTCCCACGGTGGATCAGAGGCAGTCATGGGAGTAGCGCATCGATTCTAGCCAACGGTGGCAGGGAAAATTCCAACCTCAACAATGGTAGTAGGCACACTCCGTGTGCCGTCGACAAGCGGAATCGGTTCCATCCGCCAACAGCGTCTTGTGAGCAAGGAGAGTGGGTACAAGGTGAACGGCACACGGAGTGTGCCTACTACTATGTATTCTTCCTCGTCAGCTGTAGCAGTTACTTGTTCTCCGCAGGGGGAGGAGTTGCAGGGGCTGGTTCAACAGGAGCAGGAGCAGCTGGTGCTTCCGCAGGAGCAGGAGTTGCAGGGACCTCAGCAGGGGTTGAAGGAGCAGGGGTTGAAGGAGCAGGTGCTTCTGGCTCTGGCTGCGGAGCGGGTGTTTGTGGCGTTTCAGGCTTCACAGTTCCATCGCCGTTGAATGCTCCGCCGGGGAAGCTCAAGTCGGGGCGGTCTGGCAACGGGCTGTTGAGTCCTGGGAAATTACCGAGGGGTGGATGGTTGGCAGGAAGTGCTGGAGTCTGTTCGGCGAACCAGGCGAGGGCTGCTACTTCGCGGGGATCGTCGAGCCGCCGAATTCCTTCTTCGGCAATTTTTGCAAAGGCAGAGTCTTTGCCACTTGCGATGACCTCCTCATAAGTCTTGCGGGCGTCCTGAATGCGATCCATGGATTCGAGGGTGCGAGCCAATCCCAAGCGAGCCGTGTTGGTCAAGATTGGGTGCTGACTGGCAGCCACAACGGAGGAATACAATGTCTCCGCCCGTTCGAGTTTTTCGAAGGCTTCTTTGCGGTTGCCAAATAGCAGGTTGCAGCCGCTGGCCAAATCTTGATCCGCAACTACCTTGCGAGCCCACAACGCGGCCGGTGAATTGTCGTCTTTCTTGTCGACCAGCGTAGCTAGAGCGCTGGCGGTATCGGGCGTGGCGAAGGCGGAGTAGAACGTGCTCCACTGCTGCGCCGCTGCCGGATCGTTGCCGCTCATCGCAAACACAGTGACGAGAGCAATCCCCATCAGGGCAAAGAACCCAATCGCAATGGCGTTCTTATAGGGTTCCAATTCTTCCAGCTTGTGACCGAGCCAGTCGGCCAGAACGTTGGTTTCTAATTGGTGGCGATGGGCGGATTTCATGTTTTGGCGGGAAGGAGAACGATAGGGTCCAAGCGCGAATATAGGTCGGGAACGGGAAGATGGTCAAGGGAGGAAGCCGGGGATCGGGTGTCCGGCATCGGAGGTCGGCAAAGAAATATCAATTTTTCCGCGATTCTCAGCGCATCCCAAGAGAACGATGCAGCTCTCAGAATGGAGACCCGCATTGCTCCAGCCTCTGATTTGTTTCCTGCCCCCGACCTCTGATCCCCCAATTCCCTACTCCAATACCAGCCCCTGGCTTTCAATCCGGTACGGCACGATTCGCTCGTCGCAGGCACTGCCCCGATGCTTACTGATATACAGCGCCCGGCCGAGCCGATCCCCGGTGCGGGTTTTCCCCATCAAGATCAGCGTGTTGGCGTTGGCGAGTTCGTCCCCTTCGACCAGGGGCTTGGAAATCAGGTCGTCGAGCATGATTTCCTGCGAAGTCACCAGCAGCACGGCCGCGAGATTCTTCGTTTCATAAAGATGGGCCGCTGCTTCTTCGGCATGGCGGCGATATTGCTCGCGGAAGAGATCTCGCGCCACCCATTCCGGATCTTTCCGCAAGATTTGATGCAGCACATAGTCGAACAGATGGAACTGAATCGATTCCCCCGGGCGATCGACCGGCTCGATCCCGTCGATCACCACTCGCCGCCGGCCTTGCACAAAGTTACCGTAGAAAAACGCGATCGCGGAGCGCAGCCGGGCGTTGAGTTCCGCCTGCCAGTTGCGCCACTCATCCCAATCGAGATCGCGGCGCGTCACGCGTCGGCCGTGGTAAGAAAAGATGTGCAGATAGTCGCCGAAGTTTCGAGTGAGATCGAAGAAACCATCGAGGCCGATCGCCGCATCGGGATCGACGGCAGTCAAATTCCAGTCGAACATCCGCTTCGCATAATCCGCATGGTTCTGCGAATCCCCGCGGGCACTCATATCAAAAATCATCCCCGGCTTTCCTTCCTGAGCGACTCCCGCTTGGGCAAACTGCAGCCCGAGTTGTGTCTTGCCGATGCCAGTCGCACCGACAACAACGGTTAGTGTGCCGGGAACCAGGCCGCCGCCGAGCAGGGAGTCGAGCGTGGCATTGCCGGTGGTGATGCGAGACATGAGACGGAGGCTGAGGGAAGAAAGTTTAGAACCCGAATGACTAGTGACGAATGATCAACTTTACTTCGTCTCGCGACGCAGTTCTTCCAGTCGAACTTTCAATTCTGCAATTCGTTTCGAGTAACCGTCATCATTGATAGCATTGCGCTCTTCGAGCGGATCAGCCACCAGATCAAAATACTCTTCCTGCGCGAAGTCAGGCCAGTAGCAGTACTTCTCGTCTTTCCGCACGACCGCTTCTGAAGCAGGAATGAAATCTTTGTTTCTGATCACCGGATGCTCGTAGAAGAACTCGGTTCGCCACGACGGTGGCTGCTTCGCGAGATAGAGCGGAGCGAAGTTTTGGCCTTGCATCGTGCCGGGAGTCTTTTGCGACGTGCAGGCCAGAATCGTCGGCGCGATGTCAACATTCAACACAAAGTCATCATTAGTACTGCCGCGTTTTTCAGCCGGCAAACGGGGGTCCCGCACGATCAGCGGAACACGAATCGACTCTTGATACGGATACCATTTGTCGGCCAGACCATGCTCGCCGTGGAAATAGCCGTTGTCCCCGGCAAAGACGACCAACGTATTGTCATCGAGACCTTGCTGTTTCAACTCGGCGAGAATCTTGCCGACCGTCGCATCGACTTCCGTGCAAAGTCGATAGTAGGCCTTCATGTATTCCTGATATTTCTCGGGCGTGTCGAAACGCCAATGCCAACGGTTGCGTCCTTCGTTCTTTTCGTTCGCGAGGAACGGCGGCAGGCGCTGGAAGTACACATCGGAGGCTGTCTTTGGAATCGGGATCTCTACGTCCTGATAAAGCTTGGCGCTCTGTTCCTGGTAGAGATACTGCTTCGGATGGCCATCCTCGGCATGAGCGGCGAAGAAAGCCACCGTCAAGCAAAACGGCTGATCCTTGGGGCGCTCTCGCAGAAACGCCAATGCATCCAGTTCATTCTGCTGCGTAACATGAATGGTGCTTCCATCGGGCTTCTTCATAAAATGCTTCCCCGCGTAGGACTTGCCGACATCGAACTCCTGCGCTGGGAATTTGCCGTTGTGCCATTTGCCGATGTGACCGGTCCAATAGCCGTTCGCCCGTAAGATGCCGGGGTAAGTTTCGGCCCAAGGGGTTTTGAATTCGGTAAAGCCGCGGCAGCCATGTCGGTTCATCCATTGGCCTGTGAAGAGGCTCGCCCGGCTTACGCCGCAAATCGAGGTCGTTACACAAGCCTGCGTGAAGCGCACTCCTTCTTTCGCGAGCGCATCCAGGTGCGGCGTTTTTACGACAGGATTTCCCGCGCAACTGAGCGTGTCCCAACGCCAATCGTCGGCGAACAGAACAACGACATTGGGCCGGTCGGCAGCATCACAAACGGCGTGCACGGCGAGGAGGAGCGTGAGCGACAACAGAATTCTGCGGGGAGACATTTGAATTCCTCGGCAGTCAAAAAAGTAGTAGGCACACGGAGCGTGCCTACTACGTTGCGGTCTTCTTAAACCAGTTAGCCCTTGAAATTTCGTGCCAGCTCCACCAGCGTCCGCACGTACATGCCGCTGCCACCGGCGTCGCACCAGGGGCGAGGGCTGTCGTAATACGCGGGGCCGGCGATGTCTAAATGAACCCACGGCTTCCCGTGCACAAACTCCTCCAGGAACTTCGCAGCGGTGATCGCGCCACCCCAACGTCCATCGCCGACGTTCTTGATGTCGGCAATGTCGCTCCGGATTTGTTCCCCGAATTCGGCAAACATCGGCAGGGGCCACAGAGGTTCGCCAGCACATTCGGCCGCCTTGCGGACCGCATCTCCCCAATCGGCATGATTGGTCATCAGGCCGGCGATATCAGTGCCGAGGGCAACGACACAAGCGCCCGTCAAAGTTGCCAAATCTACGATCTTGGCTGGCTTCCGTTCGACGCACACATCCAGCACATCCGCCAAGACAAGTCGTCCCTCCGCATCGGTGTTCAAGACTTCGATGGTCTTGCCGCTGCGTGCATGGAGCACGTCGCCCAGTTTGTAGGCCGAACTGCCGAGCATGTTTTCGACCAGGCCGCAGTAGCCGGTCACATTTACCGGCAATTTGAGACGAGCAATCGCCTGCATCGCGCCCACTACGGTCGCAGCACCGGCCATGTCGCACTTCATGGTCTTCATGCCATCGGTCGGCTTGATGGAGAGCCCGCCGGAATCGAAGGTCACCCCTTTGCCGACCAGGGCTAGCGGGGCTTGATCGTCTGGTCCGCCGCGATAGCTCAAGACCACGAGCCGGGGTTCCTTGGACGAACCTTTCGCCACGGCCAGGAGAGAGCCGCAGCGTTCTTTTTCCAGCCGAGCCTGATCCCAGATTTCGACTTCCATCCCGGCTTCGTGTCCGACCCCCGCGGCTTGATCAGCGAAAGACTCCGGAAACATCACGCTCGGCGGTTCGTTGACCAGTCGTCGCGTGAGATTCACCCCTTCCCCCAAAATGCGGCCGCTGGCGAGCGCATCGTCCGTTACGCCGCTCCACAGTATGTCTTGGTAGGGAAAACGGGACTTCTGGGCCCGATACAAATCCGCACCGTGGCAGCCCACGAACGAACCGGCAACGGCGGCTTCCATCAGTTCATGCGACCGACCGGGCCTCATGAAGAAGGCGATCTTGGGGCGTTCTTTGCCAGCCAGGTCCTTCGAAGCTGCCGCCGAAGCACGAAAGGCGACTTGCCGATCAAACGTTGCCTCAGGCCCCAAGCCGATGGTCGCCACGATGCGGGCCTTCACGCCAGAAGGGGCCAGGAGGGTCATCAGTTCGTAGCGTTTGCCACTGATTTCTTTAGCTTTCAGCAAACGGCTGATCTGTCCGCCGGTGGCCTGATCAAGCTCTGCGGCAGGACCGCTGAGGGGAGCTTCGGAATGAATTCCGACAACCAGGACATCGCAATCGGCTTGGGCCACAGATTCGTGGAGGGTGGAGATATTCATGCGTCGCAATAGAGTGGATGAGTTTGGAGAGAGGGCAATTGGATTTGCATTGTAGATGGAACGCAACGCCGCGTCATTCTCCCCCAATAAATCCTGCGCGAAGTCGGTATCGGCAACGCTTCATGCTGCCTGGTGCGAATTTGACGCGCTCGCCCCTTGACCTCTCACGAAACATGCTTCGTGATCGTCATAAATTCGCAAGGGTCACGGCAGATCAGGCCGATGGAAAGCTTTACTGGTCACGGAGGCCATGACGATTGCGGATCAAGTGCCGGCGGCGTTTCGCTCACGAAAGAGCGTGACCTGCCCGATTCGCAGGGAACAGGAGGGGCCCTTTTTGCTCGCAGATTCTCCGTCCACTCGTTACCGTGCCCACAGCCAAACCCAGTTCGACTCATCTGCGGCTGCATGTCCCTGGCGGCAGCGCACCGCAGCGCGATACACTCCCCGAACGATTCGCAGGGGTGGCTTCTTTATGTGCCGCCTTCCAGCAGGCAACCGGCTGGGACCTGCGATTGGCCAAGGCCAGTGAGCCGGAAGGGAACGAGATCTGGTCGGCCTTGATCCCGCAGCCCGAGGGGGAGCCGATGCGACTGGTGGTGGATCCACCCCACAAGATCGCCAGCGACAAGACCACGCCATCGCCCCTGAACGAACTGCTGGCCTTCGAGCATGTTCGTCCGCTCGCCTTGGAGATCGGCACGCTGCTGTCGGAACTCTCCAAGACTCGACAT
Organism: Pirellulaceae bacterium; assembly: GCA_041739545.1. Taxonomy (GTDB): domain Bacteria; phylum Planctomycetota; class Planctomycetia; order Pirellulales; family Pirellulaceae; genus JBGSNR01. The sequence goes on from JBGSNR010000002.1 coordinate 81,072, forward strand.
GCACTGTGGCAGCGCGAGGCAGAACTTGCGGCAGGCGTTCCCGTGACGGTCCAGCCCGACGAAACGCATCTGGCCGGTCGGCTGGAAAGTGTGCTCCGCGGCGGCACCGAGGCGATTGGTGCGGATTCGGCCGGGCTGTATTTGCTGGACGACGCAACCACATCGCTGAAGTTGCGGGCGATGCACAACTTGCCCCGCTCGCGTTTCCTCGATGCACCGCGCACGCTGTTGGGGGCAGTGGCCGACTTGGAAGCGTTGCTTGGTCACGCGGTGGTGATGGACGAAACGGCGCTCCTGCCGCATTGGAAGTGCCCCGAAGAATTTCCTTCGGCCGTCTGCGTGCCGGTTTCGACACGCACAACGCCGCTGGGGACCTTGTGGGTCTACAGCAAAAAGCAGCGCGACTTTACCAGCGACCAGACCAATCTTCTGGAGATCGTTGCCGGGCGCATCGCTGCCGATCTTGAACGGGAAATGCTCCTTGCCGCCGGTGCCTCTCTGCAAAAGGACGAACGAGGCCAACGATCGATCGCCCGCTGGCGCAAAGATCGCCTGCCGCAATTCGCTCCTGTGTCTGAGGAATGGGATCTGGCCGGCTGGGCGAGCGAAGCTGGTCCTGGCAATGAGTTCTTTGACTGGAATGTGTTGAACGACGGTCGAATCGTGTTTGGACTCGGGGCTGTCAATGGCGATGAGCATGCCGCGCCCCTCAACGTGGCGGCATTGCAAGCGGCATGGCGGTCGCACCTGGACCACATCGCCGAGCCAGCGGCCCTGTTGAGCAAGCTCGACGAAACGATCCGAACTTCGTCCGCCGGTGATTTGACCGCGATTTTCGGGCAAGGGAATCTCGATGAAGCGGGGCGGCTAGAATTTGCGTCGGCTGGGAAGTTGGCTTCGTTCTTATGGACCGAGGCCGGTCGACATCCTTTGACTCCGTTGTCGTCACCTCTGGGAACGGGCGACCTGTATGTGCCGGCCTCGCACTATTTCAAACTGCAAAAAGGGGACATGTTGATCCTCTTCAGCCCCGGAGCTTGCAATCTGGTCGACGAGGGAGGCTTGCATATTGGCCCCGATGTGTTGCTGAAGACCTTGCAGCGGCATCGACATCGCCCGGCCGCGCAATTGATGACGGTGCTCCGGGAACTGCTTACCCCTCGGCTCAACGGGAAACGGGATACGGCAACGATCATGATGGCCAAGCGGCGGTAGGCAGGCGAGCCAGCGACGAAAGAAAAATCGCCCGGCAGAAACCGCTGTCGCAGCAGCCGCAACCCCTTTGCTCCTGCGACGATTTTGTGCCAAAATCGTCGCATTCAGCTTCGACGCGAGTCGCTCGCGTTCCTCTTCCTGCACAGGCATTGCTATGGCACAGTCCGTCAACGTCGCGATCATCGGCCTCGGCTTCGGTTCGGAATTCATTCCCATCTACCAGGCCCATCCGCAAGCGAATATCTACGCCATCTGTCAGCGGAATAAGGAAAAGCTGAAGGAAGTCGGCGACAAGTTCGGCATCGAGACTCGCTACGAAAATTTCGAAGACGTGCTGAAGGACCCCAAGGTCGACTTCGTCCACATTAACTCGCCGATTCCCGATCACGGCTGGATGAGCATCGCCGCTCTCAAGGCTGGTAAGAACGTGATGTGTACCGTGCCGATGGCGACGACCATCGAAGAATGCAAACAGATTTGCGAGCTGGTGCAGAAGACCGGCTTGAAGTACATGATGGCCGAGACGGTCGTTTATGCACGCGAATTTTTGTTCATCAAGCAGATGTACGACACGGGCGAACTAGGGAAGATTCAGCACCTGGCCGCGTCGCATCCCCAAGACATGGACGGCTGGCCCGCGTACTGGGAAAAGATGATTCCCATGCACTACGCCACGCACGTGGTCAGCCCGTGCCTGGGTCTGTTGAATGGCCGGGCGGAATACGTGAGCTGCTTCGGCAGCGGCACGGTGCGGGAAGATATCGCGAAGAAGTCCGGCAACAAATTCGCGGTCGAAACGTGCCATATCAAAGTTTTAGATAGCGACGTGGTCGCGCATATCTGGCGATTCTTATACGACGTCGCCCGGCAGTATCGCGAAAGCTTTGATGTCTACGGCACGAAAAAATCGTTCGAATGGACGCTGGTCGAAGGTGAGCCGCACGTGCTACACACCGCGAAGAAGCCGGAGCATGAGATTGCCTCCAAAATTGAAATCCCCGACTTTGCGCATCTCTTGCCGGAGCCGATCCGCAAGTTCACGCGCTCGATTCAAGACGCCGACCATTTGTCGTTCATTCAAGGTGGCGGCCATGGCGGTTCGCATCCCCACATGGTGAACGAAATGGTTTCGGCCCTGATCGACGGCCGCGATCCCCGGCCGAACGCCGTCACGAGTGCGAACTGGACCTGCGTCGGCATTTGTGCGCACGAATCGGCGATGAAGGGGGGCGAGATTGTGCGGTTGCCGGAGTTTACGTTGAAGTAGAAGAACCGAGACGCGACCGTGAGCGAGCGATTGGCGGGTCGCAGGGGAAAATACTTCGCCGCTTCGTTAACTCAATTGCAAATCGAGCACATCCACTCCCTCACGGTCGTGTCTCCGTTGCAGCCGAGTAGGGTGCTGGCACGCATCAAATTGGCGGAATGAGATTCTTTACGTCAGCCGAGTAGGTCCCGATAAAATGGACCCTCTTTTGTAGGTCCAGGGACCCTATCCGGCATCTACGTACACCTGCCGGGCGGGAAAGTTATTGCAGATTCGGTGACGCTGGGGTACGTCCCAGACTTCAGTTGATCGCACCTCAATTTTGCACCACTGTTGTCGAAGTTTGTTGCCGCAGAATTTTGCGAATTCGCCGGGGTTTTCTGACAAAGTGCCTGAATTTTGCAACAAGAACCCGGGTTTTATTCTTCGTTTTGTTGCAAAAATCGGTTTTCCTCGGGAATGGCTCACTACTTTTGCAACAAAGCACCATTTTTGTCACGATTTGCACCAAAAGTGTTGCAAAAAGAATCTTCGTGGTAGACATACTCACCGATCGATTTGCATCGCTGCAGATCGCTCTCCCCGCAGATCAAATTTTCAAAGAGCGGTAGTGATGTTCCAGGTGCGCAGCGCGCACCGCCGGAGCAACCAGCAATCCGCATCGTCTGCAATCATTGATGACTTGTCAATACTTATTCGCGAGTGTTTCAGTGTCGTCTTGCCCGGCAAAAATCGTTACGCCTTCTCACGCAGAGCCTTCGCGACTACCGGGCTTGTCCCGGTAGGGCGATCATCGCCAGGCTACCCGCCATTCCAGTTTTCAACCTTCGACAGTTTGATTTTCGGGCCGGGCACGCCCGGCCCGAAAATCAAACCGGGGATTCCGCTTGGCTGCTTGTAGCTTCTCAGTGATCGCTCCACTGGGGCAAGCCCAGTGGTCGCGGCCGTGCGAGGCTGAACCCAGTTCCGTTGGGTGCGTCAAGCGACCATGGATTTCCCATCCTGCCGACATACTCGCCGCGCCGACGCACTTGATCGGACGTACTTGCGGAATGGTGCTGTTCCTGTTCGTACCAATCGTCTAAATAGTCAAACCAGGCATCGTGCTGATCTTCCTGAGCTTGCTCAAAATACTGTTCCGTGGCGGACTGATAGGCGTGATCGGCGGCGAGGTTGGCCAGGCTTTGCGTGTTGGCGGCGGTGGCCTGAGCGATGGTATCTGCGGCGGCGGCTTGGGCCATGCTGCTGGCGTAGGCGACGAACGCGGGAGCGATTGCGGCCGTCCACTGGGCTTCGGCCTGATCGAAGGCGACGAACCACCGTTCGAGCGTGGTGGGTTCGTACTCTTCTTGCAGCCACCGGAATTGGACAGCGGTGCTAATCCCGGCGCGGTTCGATAACTCTGCCACGCGGAAAGTGGAAGTCAGTTACGTACGCCTGCCCGACAACGACGTTACATCAAGTTCTCCTGATGAGGCAATCGGTAACTGGAAGGGGGGATTTGGAAACCGGTTTACACACCTTTTGAATTGCGTAAGTATTATGCAATTAACGACTTAGTTGCGAAAGTTCAAAACTGGCTGTTAATGACTCCTGTGGGGGGAAAAGTACGGGTTTGAACAGGGGTGCAAGTGGCTTGGAAACGGGTACGACGGACGACTTTTAGCGAGGCCAGACTCGCCCGGTCCCGCCCCCCGGAACGATGCACTTATTGCGCCATTTATCGCCAGTGATTGATGATTTATCAAGTATCGCTTGCGATATTTTTGCGATGAGGCATAAAAGAAGCCTCATGCAACTTTTCCGCGTTCTCAGGAACGTTCCGTTCCCTCTACTCATGCACGGGAGCCCTTCACCAGAGTCAGACCCGCCTCGGATTCGTACGTGGCCAACGCAACTTAGACAATTAGAATTGACCATGCGAATTGGAGGCAACGTGGCGGACCGATGCTTCTTGTTGACCCAGGTTGTTGACTCCGTCAACCAACCTGGGCCACCCTGCGTGAAGTTCCTCGCCACAAATTCTTCCAACTAGACTTACTGAGGTAGCACAGATGTCTACTCGACTGACAAAAAATGCAACGTTCAACATGAATCTAGCAGATGTCCATATTCTCCCACTCTGAAGCAACAACGGATTCACCTGCTACAACTAAGTTCAGCACAAAATCACCTTTCAAAAACTCCCGCGTGACTTCGGATTCGTCCGGATCACTCTCCGCAACCAATCTCTCGATTTGCTCTGCGGAATGAGACAGCGCTAACCTTACGGCAAAGCACGGCCTATGTCGCTCATCGTAGTCGGCGGTCTCTTCAACTGAAACAACCTTCATATTGGCAAATTTCGTCTCTCTTGCCGCGAAATCACGGGCATTTTGCTCAATTCTTGTCGTCTGTTCGTCGTTCATTCGATTAGTGCTCCCCATCGTCGTAGTAGTTCGCGGATGGCGTCGGTCGGTACAAAGTTCGGATCAATAGCTTTCATTTCCTGCCAAATCTCATCTGGCGTCATCTTCGAGAAAGAGCCTCGGCTCCGGACAAACGTTGACGCGGGGTGGCCCAGGTTGCTTGCAACCTGGGTCTACAGGAAGCACCTTTCCTTTCGTCCTGCCATTGTAATCCGGCCGCTCAACATTCCACCCAGTGCAGGGGCACGCCGACAGATCTTCGTTGCAGATACCACCGGGCC
>JBGSNR010000026.1:0-4591 GCA_041739545.1 Pirellulaceae bacterium
AAAGACTTCCCAGAGTGAAGCTTTGCCGATTTCCGTCAAAGTCGACGAACTTCAATGTGTGTTTGTCTAGCACCTTGCGAAATCGAGGCGAACCTCCGCGATTCTGACGATAGGGCTGCCCTTCGCTGTTGGTGGTCCCGAGAAAGTCAGCCAGAACTCGGACAGCTCTGGCGTGATCTTCGTCTGCCATCCGCCAGCCAGCCGAATCCGGACGATTCCCAAGCCGATCCAGCATGCTGGCAACTCTGTCGCCTTCGCCTTGCTTCGCGTATTTCATTACCCGCCGGCAAAGTTCGCAACTTTGGTCCGCCTAGTGAGGCAGATCAATGAACAGAAAAGAAAGTCCTCTAAGGCGGACATTTCATAACCCAGAGTCGTTAACCCGGCGGTTTTCATAACCCAGAGACTCTGAGAGTATTTGTCTCTGAGTTGCCCCCAGAGAGGGGCTGTTTTGGGGAGAGTCGCGAACGGAAATCGAGTCTCTGGAGAGTGCTTGGGACCCGGGAGATTGCAGGAAAATACGAAAAAAGCCGGTGTTTTGCGTTGCTGCAAGACACCGGCTTAATCAAATAACCTACTGCGGTCAGTTTCCTAACCAAACAGAGAAGTTGCGGGGACAGGATTCGAACCTGCGACCTCGAGGTTATGAGCCTCGCGAGCTACCTGGCTGCTCCACCCCGCGGTGAGGTGACTTTTGGCAATTGAAATTTCTCTCGTCTGCTGCAAGTGAGACGAGGTTATGAAGATTTGGGTTCGCGCTGTCAACGGGATGCGAGATACTTTCTTTTTTCTTGTGCGTTTAGGGCGCGGAAAGGTGCTGTTTTGCCGGTCATTCCGGTATTGACGCTTTTCGGTGTCAGTTGGCAGCCACCTCGTTGTGGCTCCAGGTTTATTGCGTCGTCCCATGCGTGGTCGCATCCGATCGACCGGGTTACCCGATATTCCATCTGATTTTGATGGCAATTCGTCACAGTTCGATAGCGTGCGGAGCCATTCGATGCCGTACAATGGTTCGTGGACCTACAGTGTTCGTTTTCTTGCGGCAGCGGTATTGGATTCGCTCGATTGCCTCAGGCTATGTCAAATACACCCTTTTCTTCTGACACTTCGGATTCGACTGCCGTGGGGCCTACGTCTCCATTGGCGATGCCGAATACGCCGCCACTTGCCCCACCACCAATCGCTGAGGCGCCGGTTGCTGAGCAGCCTGTTCTCAAATCCACAGAACCCGTAGCGACCACCGTACAGCCAACGCCGGCAATTCGTCCTATTCCTCCGCCGCCACCAACCCGCGCGACGCTGCCTCCGATTCGTCCAGTTACGAGAGCGGCGACTGTTGCTCCGAATCCTGTTTCGGGTGTCGGATCAGCAAAGACAGGTCGTTGGCGAGATGAAATTCCCTCGTTGAAATCGAGTGTTACGACGGCTGCGGCGACAGCAAGTGGTTCAGGCGATAGCGACGATGAACCGCTCGAACCGATTCACCGCACGACCCAGATCCCGTCGTGGCTGATCAGCACCGTATTGCATTTGCTGCTGCTATTGATCCTTGCGCTGATCTCATTGCCGCCGGGCAGCGGACTATCGCGAGTCTTGTTGACGATCGGGCAAAGTGAGCGCGAGACACCGGTTGAGCTGGCGGAATTCTCGATCGATCCAACGGAACAGGTGACGGATTCGGATGCATTGGAAGACGTGCCAATGGACTTGGACATCGAAAGCTTGCTCACTGAAGTCACGATGGATGTGCCGATCCCGATGCCCGAGGCGGGACAGAGTGACTCAAGCGAAAACATGTCGGAGCCAGTTGAGATTGAAACTGGCGAGTCAGCGACATTGAACATTGCCAAGCCGATGTTTGGCGGCCGCAGCGGTGCGATGCGCAAGGCCTTGCTTGCAATCTATGGTGGAACGCAAGAGACCGAAGACGCTGTTGAGCTTGGTTTGCAATGGCTCAAGGCCCAGCAACAACGCAATGGAAGTTGGAGTTTGCGAGGTCCGTACAGCGACGGCGGCACGAGCGAGAACAATTGTGCTGCGACAGCCATGGCGTTGATCGCGTTTATGGGTGCTGGCAATACGCACCAGGAAGGACCTTACGCCAAGGAAGTTGAGCGCGGCATCAAGTGGCTGGTTAGTCAGCAAGACCGAAATGGTTTTATGGCAAAAACGGCTCGAGACCACGAACGCATGTACGCTCAGGCTCAGGCGACGATCGCGATATGTGAGTTGTATGGCATGACTCAAGACAGTTGGCTGAGGACGCCGTCGGAGCTGGCAGTTGAGTTTGCGACCCAGTCTCAAGCGGCGGAGGGTGGTTGGCGATACGAACCAGGGTTCGACTCGGACACGTCGGTGACGGGCTGGTTCTTGATGGGGCTCAAGAGTGCCCAATCGGCCGGGATTCCTGTCAAGCAAAAAGTGTTCTACGGGGTCATTCGCTTTCTCGATTCGGTGCAGAGTTACGACGGGGCGGCCTATGGCTATCAACAACGGCGTGACGCGTCGCCAGCCATGACGGCGGAAGGATTGCTGTGCCGGCAATATCTGGGGTGGCAAAAGAACGTTCCGGCCATGCGACTTGGGCTCGAAACGCTTGTCGACGGCCATATGATGAGTTTGAGTGATCGCGACGTTTACTACTGGTACTACGCGACTCAGGCACTTCATCACTACGGTGGTCCGATGTGGAAGCGATGGAACGCGGTGATGAGCTATGAATTGCCACGTGCCCAGGTAAAACAGGGAGCAGAGAAAGGCAGTTGGTCACCGCAGCAAGATGATTGGGGCGGAACGGCTGGAAGACTCTACACAACGTGCTTGTCGATCTACTGCCTTGAAGTCTACTATCGGCACATGCCGCTTTACTCACACGGCGAGTAGAGACGTAGTTAACAGTTGACAGCCGTCAGTAGACAGAAAGAGCCAGATGTTATTTCGCTTGAATCAACTTTCCGTGGTTGATGTTGTTGGGAAAGAGGCAGACAAAATTCTGCACAATCTTACGACGAATCATGTGCGCGCACTCGAGGTCTCGTCTGGGTGCGAGACGTTTGTGACTGAAGTTCGTGGCAAGATGCTTGGCCACGTTTTGGCATATCGGAACGCCACGGGTTATCGATTGATTGGTGCATCGGGCCAATCAGAACGAATCGTTTCGCACATCGATCGTTACACCATTCGCGAAGACTCTCATCCGAGCGTTGAAGATGACAAGTGGTGCGGGCTTATTGTTAGCCATGATTCGCTTGCTAAGTTGAATGGCGTGACGTTTCCTTCAACGGAAACGGACACCGAAGAGAGAATCGTTTATCGACACGAGACAATGGACGTCGGCGGTCTTGCGATCGACTCGTATGTTGTTAATTGGCTCGGCGCTGCGGCTGTGCTGTTGTTAGTGCCGCGTGAAACGAGCGAACAGGTCGCGACTTCGTTGACATCGAACGGGTCGATCCTGCACGACGAAGTTGAGTTTCACCGACAGCGAACGTTAGCGGCGATTCCTTGGTTTGGTATCGACTTGGACGAAAATAATCTGCCCCAGGAAGCTGATCGCGACGCGGAGACGATTTGCTTCACCAAAGGTTGTTATCTGGGTCAGGAAACGATCGCTCGTTTGGACGCGCTGGGCCAGGTCCAAAAAAAACTAGTGCGTTGGTCACTCGACGCGATGGTTGCTGCGGGTACGACTTTGGATGTAGACGGAAAGCCGGTGGCACGATTAACAAGTATCGCCAAGGTGGACGCAGCGCCAGATGATGTGGTTTCCAGTGGAACGTCGGCGGGCTACGTCGCTTGGGCAATGACGAGGCGGAGTCATTTCGGGGCCGGCTCAAGTGCTGTCGGCGTGGATTCTGAGAGCGGAAACGCGATAAACGGAACGGTTTTGTAGCGGAACGCGTATACGCTTAAGATTTCTCGTCGCATTCCGCTTTCGTTGCAAATTCGTCAAGATAGAGCCTATGTCAGAATCCATCAATGAATTTGAAGAGCTGCTGGCGAAAGTGCGAGCAGCGGACGATGTGGCGACAGCGGCGCTTTGGCAAACCTATTTTGAGCGATTGGTTCGTGTCGCAGCTCGGCGATTACCTGCGAACTTGCGTCGGGTTGGCGACGAGGAAGACATCGCGCTTTCGGCATTTCATAGTTTCGTGGCGGGCGTGCAAGGCGACAAGTTTCCGGATCTTGCTGGGCAAGACAATCTCTGGGGTTTGTTGATGACATTGACGACGCGAAAGGTGCATGCCCATATGCGTCGTCAAACTCGCCAAAAACGTGGCGGGGGCGATGTACGTGGCGAGTCGGTATTCGTATCGCCAAGTGGCGAGATGATGGGAGCGGGAATTGGCGATCTTGCTCACGGGCACAAGACGCCTGACGTACAAATGGAATTGTCTGAAGCGTGCGATGAGCTGCTAAATCAGTTGCCCGATGAACAGCTTCGCCAAATCGCTATACCCCACGCGGCTGAGCGTGGCACAAACTGATATGTATTTGGACTGTCATTTTGGGGGATAATCGTGGCCGTGTTGGAGTTGCCTGGAAATTTCTTGGAGACGCAGGGATGCGACGATTTCTATTCACTGATGAA
>JBGSNR010000035.1:0-24692 GCA_041739545.1 Pirellulaceae bacterium
CGGTGGCCACTTGGGCCGAAAATGCGACGGTCGCCCCGGCTGGATCACACTGTGGCGCGGCCTGGAAAAACTACTCCTAATCCTCCGCGGCACCGATTTGAAAACCGTAAGATGTGGGTAACGTTGACTGCACCCTACGCCGCTTTTGGGGCTTTAATGTCGGTCTTGGAATCCCCGTAAAAGAGCGTTTGGGAAAGTCGACAGGTTACCTTGCACAGAGAGTTGCCAGCTAGCGCGCCTCAAAACCGCCAGCCAATACCCACGTTCGAGAAGAAATTCGCCGCATCGTCACTGATGCCCCAGCCGACGCGCACGCCCAGTTCCAGATTCTCCGTCAACAGACAATGCGCGCCGGGACTGATAAACGACCGGCTGAATTCGCGCTCGGCTCCTTCCGAAAAGATCCCAAAATACTCCACATGAGCATGCCATTGCTCGCTAAGCGGCACGCGCAGCACGACCGAGGGAGCCCATTCGTTGAACGAATCTTCGGGGGTCGTTTCCGTCCCGTAGCGGATTGACGAATCCAAACGCCATCGATTCTCCAACTCCCAACCAAACGTATACGCGGCGATCACATCGGTCGCTGTCGCTTCTCCGCTGGTTGGGGTGTAGCCCTGGACGATGACGGCACTGCGCGGCCACCAGCCTTCTTGCTCCGTGAGCAGAGATTTAAACCCATAGAGGATTTGCGACTCCCGCTCGAGCTCGCCGACCGCGAGCTCTTCAGCCCCGCCGACTTCATAATTCCAACCGAAGCGCAATTCGAACCACTCGCTCACGCCATGCCGGACAAGTACTTCGGGAAAGCTGTGTGTCTCAACGAAATTGCGGTTGTCGATGAATGAATACGAGGTTTCGAGGACGGTTGTCCGATAACCGACGGTGCTGCTGGCCGGCGTAAAGGCATCGCGGTCGGTTTCGAGCTCCGGCAGACCAGACTCTTCGTGGCCACGTTCGTTGGCTTCGATTTGGGCTAAGAGCGTTGCGCATTGACTATTCCAAGCCAATCCCAACACAACCGCCAACGAAACTAGAACTCGTCTCATTCAATCTTCCCTATCATCCGCGTCACCAAGAAACATGAAGTCGCACCATTCACTAACATCATCGCGATTGCCAGGGCGGAACGTTGGCCCAAGAGCAGGTCAGCAGGCAATGATTTCGTGTGGGATCAAATTGCTCCGCCTCTCTTGATTTAATCGGACAATGCCGCGTAGGTCATCCAGACTGAAAGTTCGCAGGCATCACCACGACAAAACAAAACTGGCGAAAGCTATAGCGATTGCAGCGATTGCATAAATAGCATGTGAATCTCCAGCAGGGAGTTGCTCCTCATACACTCGTAAATTACAAACTTAAGAAGGTAAGTTGCCTACCGCAGACGTTCATCTACATCTATTGAAAGAAGACCCGCAATGAAACAACGAAACTTGGCAACACTGGTTGCACTGGCCCTGGGGCTAGTCTTGGGCTGGACATCGACGGCTGAGGCGCAAGCCAAAAAGCCAAATATCCTCGTCATTTGGGGCGATGATATCGGCACCTGGAACATCAGCCACAATAATCGCGGCATGATGGGCTACAAGACACCCAATATCGACCGCGTCGCCAAAGAAGGCGTCTCGTTCACCGACTACTACGCACAGCAATCATGCACTGCCGGCCGCGCCGCGTTTATCAGCGGCAGCGTCCCGGTGCGCAGCGGCATGACCAAGGTCGGCATGCCCGGCGCTAAGGAAGGCTGGCAAAAAACGGATGTCACGATGGCCACTGTGTTAAAAAGCCTTGGTTATGCGACGGGCCAATTCGGAAAAAACCACCAAGGAGACCGCGACGAGCACCTACCCACGATGCACGGATTTGACGAGTTCATGGGGAGCTTGTATCACCTGAACGCCGAAGAAGAACCCGAGAATCGCGACTACCCCAGGGACATGAAGCTGCCCAACGGCAAGACATTCCTCGAACAGTTCGGTCCGCGCGGCGTCCTCAGATGCAAAGCCGATGGCAAGGGAGGCCAGACGATCGAGAACCTCGGTCCGCTGACCAAGAAGCGTATGGAAACGATCGACGATGAATCGATGGCTGCGGCCAAAGATTTCATCACGCGCAAAGCCAAAGCAGGCGAGCCGTTCTTCTGCTGGTGGAATGGAACGCGGATGCACTTTCGCACCCATGTCAAAGCGGCTAACAAGGGGATCAGCGGCCCCAGCGGTGACGAGTATCACGATGGAATGGTCGAACATGATATGCATGTTGGCGAGTTGCTCAAGTTGATCGACGACCTTGGGCTGGCGGACAACACGATCGTGCAATACTCAACCGACAATGGACCGCACTACAACACCTGGCCCGACGCCGGCACAACGCCGTTCCGCGGCGAAAAGAACAGCAACTGGGAAGGCGCATTCCGCGTCCCCTGCTTCGTCCGCTGGCCGGGCAAGTACATGAAGGGTGAGACCGTCAATGGCATCGTCTCGCACGAAGACTGGCTACCAACGTTTGCTGCTGCCGCTGGTGGCGCGGACATCAAGGACAAATTGCTCAAGGGTGTTGAGCTCAACGGCCGCAAGTACAAGAATCACATCGACGGCAAAGACCTTAATGACTATCTGATGGGCAAGACCAAGGAATCTCCGCGCAAGTCGTTTATCTATGTGGGGGACGACGGCGACGTAATGGCAATCCGCGTGGGGGATTGGAAGGCAACGTACCTCGAGAATCGCGCCGAGCAATTGCAAGTCTGGCGAGAACCGCTGGTCCATTTGCGTCTGCCGCTGCTATTCAACTTGCGCCGCGATCCATTCGAAAAGTCGCAGCACAACTCAAATACCTACCACGACTGGATGATCGATCGTGCGTTTGTGTTGATCCCGTTGCAAGCAGTAGCCAGTGAGTTTCTCATGACCTTGAAGGAGTTCCCGCCAAGCCAAAAGCCGGGGGACTGGAGTCTTGATTCGCTCGAGAAGCAAATCAAACGTATGACCACAGTCGGTGAATAGCAGGTGGCTATGCCGCGGAGAGCGTCGCAAGCGTTGACGGCGCTCTCCGCCGGTTTTTTAGGGCTTTTGTGATGCAAGTATCTCGTTTTGTTATGTCGGTCGCCGTCGTACTGCTCTCGCAAGCCTGGGCAGCGGCCAAGGATCCGTTGCCATCTTGGAACGAAGGCGCTGCCAAACAATCGATACTTGATTTTGTCGCTAAGGTGACCAAAGAGGGCTCGCCCGATTTTGTCCCCGGATCGGATCGGATCGCCGTCTTTGACAATGACGGCACACTCTGGACCGAGCAGCCGATGTATGTCCAGGCGTTCTTTGCCTTCGACCGGATCAAGACGCTCGCGCCACAGCACCCGGAATGGAAAGACAAGGAACCGTTCGCGTCGATCCTGCGGGGGGACACCGCCGCTGCGCTGACTGGCGGCGAACGCGCGCTAGTGGAAATGGTGATGGCCACCCACGCCGGTATGACGACCGAGGAATTCGAACAGATCGTCACCGATTGGATCGCCACGGCCAAGCATCCCAAGACTGGCCGGCTTTACACCGACATGGTTTATCAGCCGATGCTCGAATTGCTGGCCTACCTGCGCGACAACGGGTTCAAGACCTTTATCGTGTCGGGCGGGGGCATCGAGTTTATGCGTCCCTGGGCTCAACAAGTTTACGGCATCCCCACGGAGCAAGTCATCGGCAGCAGCATCAAGACGAAGTACGAAGTACGTGACGGTCGTCCGGTGATAGTGCGTCTGCCCGAACTGAATTTCATTGATGACAAATCCGGCAAACCGGTCGGTATCCAACAGCACATCGGCCGGCGGCCAATTGCCGCGTTCGGCAATTCGGACGGCGACTTTGAGATGCTGGAATGGACTACCTCTGGCAAGGGTCCGCGGCTTGGGCTGATCGTCCACCATACGGATGCCGAACGCGAATGGGCCTATGATCGCGAGTCTTCCGTGGGACGACTCGACAAAGGCCTTGACGAAGCCAAATCGCGCGGCTGGATACTACTCGACATGAAACGCGATTGGACAAGCATTTACCGTAGCGAGTAGTTCCGTAGCACCTGATTCGACGTCATTGCGAAATGGTGCGTCAGCACGGAGACTGTCGAAAGATTCAACCAAACCGTTTGGCCGCTTGACGCACCCAATGCCACTTGGTACCTCATTTTGCAAACGAAGGCGGTTCCTCTGCGTTCTCTTTTGCGAGCGAGAGCCAGCCCAGACCATCACCTCCCCGCCGGCATTCGCGGTAATTTTGCACCGCTGTTGTCGAAGTTTGTTGCCGAAGAATGGTGCGAATGAGCCGTGGTTTTTGGCATTCTTCCTGATTTTTGCAACAAGAACCCCGGTTTTCATTTCGGTTTTGTTGCAAAAATCGGTTTTCCTCGGGAATGGCGCTCTATTTTTGCAACAAAGTACCATTTTTATCCCCAATTGCGCCAAAAGTGTTGCAAAAAGATTCTCCATGATTTGCACTCTTGCAGACCGACACTCGGCAGATCGAATTTTCAAAGAGCAGTTGCCAAGCCAGCCTTGCGCAGCGCGCATCGGCGGAGTTGGCAGCAACACGGATCGTCCTCAATCATTGATTATTTGTCAATACTTATTCGCGATTTTTGCGGTGTCGTCTTACCCGTCAAAAATCGTTACGCCTTCGCACGCAGAGCCTTCGCGACTACCGGGCTTGTCCCGGTAGGGCGATCATTGGCAGGCTACTCGCCATCCTAATTTGCAACCTTCAACGGTTTGATTTTCGGGCCGGGCGTGCCCGGCCCGAAAATCAAACAGGGGATTCCGCTTTGCGTTAGGTAGCTCCTCAGTGATCGCTCCACTGGGACAAGCCCAGTGGTCGCGGCGATACCAGGCTAAACCCAGTTCCGTAGCACCTGATTGGGCCTCATTGCGGGATGGTGCGTCAGCGCGGAGAATGTTGAAGGTGTTGTCAAAACGTTTTGACCGCTTTACGCACCCGCCGCCGCTGTTGGTGTTGAAGTGAAGTAGGGCAGGCTCCCGCCAGCCGATTGGAAGGTCGGCTTGCGTTATCGTCATGAAATGCTGCTCCCCGCGATGACGCGGATTCGGCAGGCGGGAGCCTGCCCTACACAACTTTTAAGATCGATCTCATGGAGATCCCCGAATGAAATTCCATTTGAAGCTTGATGAAAGCGGGGAACTTCAAAAGGGGACGCTATTTCATGTCAGCATTCCGTTCGATTTCGAATTACCTGAAAGCGGAGGACGGACAGCTGGCGGGGTGGGCGACGCGTGGGGTGAAGGCGACTACGCCGATGTTATTACAAAAACTACATGGCTGCACACTTGCAGAACCTATCCGGAACATTATCCAGATCAGTTGTACAATGAAATTACGGTCGACGTTTTTCATGCGAAACATTTGTTTGAGCTGATTCGAACTGATGACCAAGCGATTATTTGCAGACAGGCTCTCCATGACCGCCTGAAGAAGCTAACGCTGAAGGGAGTGAACTTAGCGCCAGCGAAATTGATTGGCGAGAATCGCCGCAAACTTCCCGTTTTTGCTGTTTACGGGCGGGCCGTTCCGCGTCGTCTCGAAACGGTGGTCGACCATCCCAACGTTTGCTTCAAATGCGGCAATGGCCCGGTCTATTGTGAATCGTGTGGGAGCATGATGGCCCGTTGTAGAAAGTGCGGTTGCCGTTCCGCAGTTGCTCCCTCAATCGATGCGGAAGCCGTAGTCGCCGGCAAGAAGCAGCTCTTTTTCGACCCCAATTTGTCAGAGCAAGGGGGTATGATTGTCGAAGGGCGACTGTGGGATGGCAGCGATTTGATGCGTGCCCGGCATGGCTGGATCATGACCAAGCGACTGCTCAACTTTTTTGAGCGGTCCCATTTCGGCTTACTGCATGTGTGGGATGTCCGCCTGTGTACCGACTACATGACGGAAGAGCAGCAAGGCTGGATCAAACGTGCGGAGACGTTATTTGATTGAGCGACGAAAGGTTCCATTCGGGTCGTAGTTCCGTAGGGTGTGTGTGTCAAGCGACCATGGATTTCCCATCGTGCCGACATGTTTGCCGCGCCGACGCACCTGATTAGATGTAATTGCGGAATGGTGCATCAGCGCGGAGAATGTCGATCGGACTACTGGTACTTTTTGGCGGCTTGAGACAACGTAGGTCTCTCTACCCGGCGGTGATCCAACATTACTCCGCCCCAAAGTATCGATCCTCTTCCACACTTGTTCCCAGCGGCAAACGGTTCGCCAATTCCTCGGCGTCGCGGGCATAGAGCGGATTGATCTCGACGGTGACGTCGTCCGCTACTTTCGCACCGGCCGCACAAAGCCAACTGCGATACAAATCGCTCATTAGCTTTTGCGACGTTGCGGCCGTATCTGTTTTCTCTCCCGCAGCGTTCTTCACAGGGGCGAAAACTTCTTCGCGGACGGCTTCGACCACCAACGCGTTCCTGGCCAGCGGCAAGAGATCGAAAATGAAGCGTTCAAAGCGCCAGGCGTTCGGCTGGTCAGGTTCGACGAGAATGCCTTGCTCGTCGATGTAGGGGACCTTTTTCAGAGCCCAATGCAAGGGGAGCGGACGCTTCCATTGCGACAACCGATCGAGGAACGCCAGGTCGAAGACATGCACGGCCACATTGCCGGCCCAGAATTTGAGCGAGCCATCCGGATTGGTCTGCGCGGCAATTTCGCGCGGGAAGTGAATGTATTCGATCATCCGCATCTGACCAGCAACCGAAACCACATTCCCCACCCGCTCCATCGGATCGCGTTTGGCAACCACCTGCGTGGTCAACTCGGATTTCGCGAGCAGGTGCCCGCCCACCAACAGCGGATCGCAGATCGAAGTGAGTGGGTTGTCGATTTGCCCGTAACACAAATGCTTGATGCCGCCCGCCTTCGCATCGGCCAAAGCTCCGCTCTTCGCAAAGGCCTCTAACATGCCGCCGTGGCCATCCGGCCCGACGAAGAGCGAACCCGGTCCGTCGAGCAACAGCCGCTTGGTTTTCGTATCGAGGGCGAATAAGGTGGATTGGCAAAACAGGCGCACGTCATTTTGCGGCAGACCAAACCAACGCTGCTCGCGCAGGAAGCTTTCGGTGGCTTCATGCGTGGCCGGGCTAGTCATGATGTAGAGCGGAATCGAGCGCCCATTCGCTCGGCTGATCGCCAGAATCTGTTCCAGTAGAATTTGGAACAAGGGCCGATTGCTGAGGGGGCCCAGCGGGAACATTCCTTTGGGTTGATCGAAACCGAGCCGCGTCCCCAGTCCGCCGGCAACAATCATCTGCGCTACTTCCCCGGCGGCGACCGCGCGCTTCCCCGCGGCGATGGCGTCGGCCCGGGTGAAGCTATGGGTTGATGATTGGTAGTCTTCCCCCAGACGAAGTGCGGCGGGGGGCTGGGCTTGCAAACCCAGTTCGCGCTGCTCCTGCAATTCCTGGTCGGCATCAAAGCCGGAAGCGGCCAATTCGTCGTACAGTTCCCAGTCGATCTGTGACAGTTGTGCGTGAAGTCGGGCTTTTTCCCCAGGATTCAGCCGATCCCAGTGCCCCAAGAGATGCGACTGCCCGTGATCGGCGAGTGTTTGGCGAAGCGCGGAAAGGTCGAGTGTCATACTGGATGAGTAGAGTGGAGGTCGGCCGTAAGGGAAGTCGCTGGGGTGGTCAATTATAGGTGGTGGCGGTTCTCAGCCAGTGAACGATCCCCCGCAGCGCCGCCGGTCTCGATTCCTAAATCGCTGTGCGGTTTCACTTTACGCCAAAAAACGACCCTGTTGCAGAATTGCACAGGAAACCGGGCCTTCTGGCGACGATGTTGAATTCTGACGCTGCTTTCGTGCAACAACCGATTGCAGATAGGTTTTATTAAGGCAAACTTCCCCCTCGTAAAACCTCGGGGTTTTCGACAATTGCCAGCAAACGCTTTTCCTACAGGTATTGCGGCATGCCATTCGCTTCCTATTTAGCGCCTGACAGCCGCAAACTCGCTCCCAAACGGGAATTTTCTAGCGTGGCGAGCAGAGTGGAAATAGAATAGGGTTGTCTGCCATTAGATTGCAGGTCGCTTTTCTGACGGGTTCGTCGTCGTAAATTCTCTATTGCGTGGGAGTTGAGTATGAAGGGTCGCCTTGGGTTCATCGGGGGCCTGGGTTCGGCGCTGTTGGTTTGCCTGGCAGCTTCGGCTGCTGAGCCAACTGCACGCCTGGCAACCTACGAGAAGGCGAGCGGAGAAAAATTCTTCGCTCTCAGCCTCGCACCAGTCACTGCTCCAGCCGTTGCCGATAAGACGGAGCTGGTGTTGCTTGTGGACACTTCCGCCAGTCAGGCCGGCCGGTTCCGGGACGATTCCCTCACTGCGGTGCGCGAATTGTTATCGACACTGCCGGCAAACACCACTGTCAAACTGATGGCAATTGACGTGAAACCGATCGCTTTGTCGACGGGCTTCGTGGCTCCGAACGGCCAAGAGATGGAAGCTGCCCTGGCGAAGCTCAACAATCGAGTGCCGCTCGGTGCCACCGATCTGCCTGCTGGTGTCTCGTCGGCCATGAACAGTTTCGAAGCAGGTTCCGCTGCTGCTAAGCACGTGATCTACTTCGGCGACGGAATGAGCAAGGCGAATCTGCTCACGCGTCAAAACTTCGAGCCGCTGGTTCGCCAGTTGAGTGGTCGGCAGGTTTCTGTTTCCAGCTATGCCATCGGCGGGGACCGCAATGCCGCGATGCTTGCCGCTCTGGCGAACCAAACGGGCGGAAACATTGTGATCGACAACGACGATCCACAGGCTCCCCAGCAAGCCGCTGCCGAACTGACGAAAACGTTGTCCGGCACTGTTGTTTGGCCGACCGCTGTGACCTTGCCTAAAGCCTTCGCCCAATCGTTTCCGGCCACGCTTCCTCCACTCCGCACCGATCGCGATACGATCCTGATCGGTCTCCTGCAAGGAGAAGACGCGATGGACATTCGTGTCACGGGTGACAATCACGGTCAGGCGGTTTCGCTGGCCTGGACCGTTACGCCAGAAGCTTCGAATGAAGACTTCTCTTTCCTGCCACAGTTGGTTGAGGTGGCCCGCAAAGACGACGGGATGTCGCTTCCCACGATCGGTTCGCAAGGACTGGTCGAGGCCGCCCGCGTCACGCAGGAGAGTGCGGACAATCTCGCCAAGCTAGGTGAAAAAGCCATGCAAAGTGGCAATGTCGAAGGGGCTCGGCAAGTGGCTCAGGCGATCCTCGCCCGCGACCCGCAGCATCCTGCCGGTTTAGCGTTGCAAAGTGCAGCCAACAATCCCAAGGCCAAGACGATTGCCATTTCTACGGAAGCCGAACTCCGCCTCGTTGCCAAGAATCAGTCGCAGCCTAGCCTGCTGGATGATTTTGAACCCCCGATGGGGCTGGCCGATAGCGTGGCTCAAGAGCAGCAAGTGCTGGTAGGCAAGATCAAGGCTGAAGTTGAACTCGCCGTGAAAGAAGCTCGTGAGCGACTTGGCTCCAATGCCGAGGCTTCGATCAATAGCCTGAAGGTACAACTCGAAGCGGTCCAACTCACTCCGGAATTAACCGCGAACGACCGCCTGACACTGATGCGGATGATTGAATCGGTGATTCGTGAAGCGGAACGTCAGAAGGAAATTCAGGATCGCGAAAAGGCCTTCTACGATGAACAGCGCGCTACGGCGAATGAATTGTCGCGCGTGAACGACGCGTTGGATCGAAGGAATATCAAATTGAAGCAGGTCATGGATCGCTTCAGTGCTTTGATGGACGAGCGCAAATACAGCATCGCCGTCAACGAAGTGCTTCCGGAAGTCGTTGAACTCGCTCGGGATGAACCGATTGCTGCGGTCGCCGTTTACGGTGGTCGCGCTCAACGAGCTTATCGCGAAATCAATCAGATTTGGGATGAGCGCGAACGTGGTTTTCATGAAGTGATGATGTTGATCGAAAAAGCACAGATTCCGTTCCCAGATGAGCCGCCTGTCGTTTACACCGATCCGGAAAAGTGGTTGGACCTCACCCTCCGTCGACAGAAGTACAAGTCGGTCGATCTGGCCAAGACGGGGAGCTCGGAAGCAAAAATTCTGGACGCGTTGAAAGAAACAACTCAGTGCGAATTTTTTGCCTCGCCACTGAAGGATGTAGTCGCCTACTTCGCAGAAATTCATCAGATTCCAATCGTGCTTAACACGCGCGATTTGGACGAAGTTGGCATCACCTCCGATACGCCGATCGACAAGACCTTGAAGGGGATTTCGCTTCGCTCCGCGCTGCGACTGATTCTGAACGATCATGGCCTGACCTACATGATCCGCGACGAAGTGTTGCAGATCACTAATCCGGACGTGGCCCAGAAGCCTGAAAATCTGATCCGCAAGGTGTATCCGGTCGGTGACCTGGTCGTGCCGATCACGCTGAACACCAACCTGTTCGGCATCGGTGGTGGTGGTTTGGGTGGTGGTGGATTGGGTGGCCTCGGCCAAGGGAATCAACAGGGATTTGGTGGCGGTGGCGGTGGTCAACAATTCGGCGGTGGCGGTGGTGGCGGTATTTTCCAAGACGTACCTGATAGCCTGTCGCTGGGATCGAAGAAGCCAGTCGCAGAAGCTCCTGCCGCAGCCCCTGCTCCGGCAGCAACAACTCCTGCGAAGCCCGCTCCCAAAGTGGCCAGTATCAAGCTCGAACCCAAGGCAGGGGAAAGCCGGGCGGATGCCTGGAATCGTTACTTCGCCAGTCAAAAGGAACAGTTTGCTTCCGTCCCGGATGAAACGGCCTTAGCTGCTGCACAAGCGGCCGTTCGTCAAACCGTGCGGGAACTTGTGGATGCGAAGAATTTTGAAGAAGTCGCGCTGGTGCTCAAAGCTGCAATTCGCAACGGGCTAATCGAAGCCTGGATGTATGAAGCATTGACCCTGGCTCTCGATGCGTCGAACGCACCGGCCGAAGAAATCGAACGGACACTGATGTCCGCCGTCGATTATGCGTCGGCCGAGGAGCAAATCATGCTCACTGCCGCCTACATGATCCGTTTGGGGCATGAGCAACGGGGGTTGGATTTGTACCGTCAGGCTGCCGTTGCCAATCCGCTTCGCCCCGAAGCCTTCCTGCGAGCTTTAGACATCGCGCAGAATTCGAACAACCTCGAAGCCATTCAATGGTCCAGCCTGGGGCTTCTGCGTCAGGCCTGGACGAAGGAGCAGCAGGAAGTGGGCGTGCGTGCCCTGCGTGCTGCAAAATTCGCCTATCTCGAACTGCTGAAACAGGGAAAGAAGGACGCCGCCGATCATTTCGAACGCCAGGCAGCACACGCTGCAGGGCGAGACGTGGTGATCGAAGTGACCTGGACCGGCGATGCCGACATCGACATGCAAGTGACCGAACCTGCTGGTACGGTCTGCTCTGCCACTTCACCCCGGACAACCTCCGGCGGCGTGTTCGTGGGAGATGCCTATGCGGTTCCTGAACAGCCAATGGGGGGCAAGTACACCGAGACTTACATTTGTCCTGAAGGCTTTGCCGGCGATTACCAGGTGCTGCTCCGCAACATTTGGGGGAAGGCCGCCGGAGGGAAAGTCACAGTAGATATCTACACCAACTATTTGAGTGACAAAGGTCAGCGGATTCATCATCAGATTCCACTGGGCGAGAAGATGGCCAAGATTGAATTCAACTTGAAGGAAGGGCGTCGCGCTGAAGCTTTGCCGGAAGCACAGGTCGCCAATGTAGCCAAGGTGCAAAATGCCGTGGATCGTGCCGTGCTGGCTCAACAACTGGCCGCCATGGATGATTCGGCTGCTGCCCGAGCGTTTCAACAGCAGATGACACAACTCGGCCGGCTCGCCCCGAATCTGTTTAGTCGGCGCGGTGCAGTGGGCTATCGCCCGATCATCACCACTTTGCCCGAAGGTGCAAACTTCAGCTCCAACGCGGTAATCTCGGCCGACCGGCGCTATGTTCGCGTGTCTCCCACACCGACCTTCTCGCAAGTGACGGACGTGGTGACCTACAATACTTCCAGCGGTGCCACGAATAACACCTCGAACCAGTTCATGAACGGCGGCAACGGGTTCTTTGGTGGCGGCGGCGGCGGCGGCAACCAAGGGGTCGGCGGCGGCATGGGCGGGATGGGCGTTCGCTAAGGAACGCTGGCGCCTCCGGCAGCCGAGCAACTCACATCAGAAAACTAAAAGCAGTCGGCAAAAGCGTCGGCTGCTTTTTTTATTGCGCTGCGGCCAAGATCAAGGTGCGCGGTTATTGAACGTTTGAATTCAACGCATTTACCTGAACCGAACTGGTAAAGCTGGCCAGATTGGGTGTCGGCACTGCCGAGCGCGCCGCCGTCGGCTGGCTGGGAAGAGCCGATTCTTTCAACCGATTGAGATGGCTTTGCACCAGGTGAGGCATCCACAACGCTTTGCCCACCAGTTCAATCAGCACTTCAGGATCAAACGGCTTCCGCAGGAAGTAAGCTCCACCAGCATCGTGCGAGCGGCGCACAATATCTGGAATCTGCACCGACGAAATAAACATCACCGGCACTTCCATGCCCCCCGGCATCCGTCGCAACTCGCGGCACAGTTCCACACCGTTCGCGCCAGCCAGGTTGACATCGCAGATGATCAGATCCAAGGCGTTTGTTTGCACCGCCTTCATCGCTGCTTCTTCGCCGCGGGCACACAGGCACTCGTAACCAGCGGTGTGCAACACGGCGGCCACCCCCGTCAGAGTGATCGGGTCGCTGTCGATGATCAAGATAACCGGATTCAAAGGTGCAGTCATGGTTTTTGGTTTCGCGGAGAGTTCTAGAATCCGCCTTCCCTAGGCTTGCCGTGCCTCCTGCTATCACAGCCATCGGCCCGCAAAGTTACCGCACATCACCAAACCTTGGCTTGTCCTCCACATCGTTGCAAGTCGTAACACGCGTAGCAGCGGCACAACCGGCAAGGTCGATATCATGCAACCCGACGAGGCAAATCGCGCAGCAGGAGCCGTATAAGGGGATACTCTTGGTCTAAAGCGACGGCTTGCGAACTAAGCCGCTGGCCAGAGCGAAGCGAAGATCAATCCCGCGATCAACGCGTAAGCGACCGACTCCACCACATGTCCCACCACGCGGCAACGGAACCAGATCGAGTGTTGCAACACTCCGGTTAGATACATGAGCAAACTCGCTGTCGCGAAGAAACGAAAGATCGTCAAAAAGTCGGTCCCCGGCTTAAATGCCATCGAACCCAAATAGCCCAGGGTGAAATTGACCACCAGAAACAGCAGCATCGTGAGGCCCAGGTTCTGCCCCATGTTGACTTCGGGGAACAAAGTCAGCACCCCGCGCGGGCCTCCCTTCCACAATTTCTGAAACTCTTCCGATTCACGTTCTTGGGGCGTATCGCAGCTGGGGAACATGAAATTGCCGAGCGGCGCATTGATCCGGCGCAGCGCGGACATCAATTCTTCCTGCTGCGGCAGTCGCTGCCAATCTTTCTTATGCAGTTGGAGAACCATCCACGACAAAAAGCTGCCAAAAAAGATGGCTACGCTGGAAAGCAGAATCGGTAGCCAGAGTTGAACGACGCTCACGATGAAACTCTCCTGGGCGAAGGTATGTTCCTGAGCCCGGTATGATAGCCGGGGAAGATGAACTTAAGGAAGAGTCGCATCTGGATTTTCAGGTTGTCCTCTTCGGGCTGCGAACAAGGATCGAGCTGATCGAATTGGGTTCAGTAGCTCCGCTTGTCAGACAAACCTGTCAAACCTGCCCAATCCGGCCGACTTTTCTTTCCCGGCCGCAACCAGTAAACTCAAAGCTGCAATCTTGCATGTCTCCGTAGCTCAATTGGATAGAGCGTCGGCCTCCGAAGCCGAAGGTTACAGGTTCGAACCCTGTCGGGGATACTGTTCATAACCTTTGCTGAACGCTTGACTTAGCGTACCTGCCCGTGTGAGGCAGTGCGGCATCTTCCCAGGGAAAAACGGTAATTACTACCGTTTTGCTCCGGAGTCCGCACATGCCACGCTCAA
This sequence comes from Pirellulaceae bacterium, assembly GCA_041739545.1. Lineage (GTDB taxonomy): Bacteria > Planctomycetota > Planctomycetia > Pirellulales > Pirellulaceae > JBGSNR01. The sequence goes on from JBGSNR010000035.1 coordinate 14,026, forward strand.
AACGCCCACCTTCGTACCGTCGTCACAAAGCTTCTGGCCAAGCAATTGTCACCATCGCTGGCAAGGACCACTACTTGGGACCGTACGGCTCCGCGACTTCGCGGGATGCTTATGCCAAGCTGATTTCTGCCAGTCAGGTCCAAGACAGCAGGAGTCCGGAACCCGAAATACTCCAGCCGGAACGAGCGACGCATTCGACGACATTGGTCGAACTGCTCGCGGCGTTTCTCGCCTACTCCCGATCCTATTACGTCGACAGAGCCGGCCGGCCAAATATAGAATTCCTGAACTACCGAACTCTGCTCAAGCGTTTACGACAGTTTGGCGAAGATTTGACCGTCAGCGAATTCGGGCCACGACGACTGCGAGAGTTCCGTCAGACCCTAATCGATGCCAAGCTGGCTCGAACCACCATCAACCATACGATCAATCGGGTGCGTGCGATCTTCAAATGGGGGGTCGGGCACGAACTGGTCCCCCCAACTACATGGGAAGCCCTGCGGGCCGTCGAACCACTTCGATTCGGGAAAACCGAAGCCCTCGAGGCTCCCCCGGTAAAGCCAGTCAGCGATGAGTTCGTCAGCGCCGTCCTGCCTTATTGCTCGCGGCAAGTAAGGGCAATGATCGAACTGCAACAGTTGACAGGAATGCGTTCGGGGGAGGTCGTCATTATGCGGACCAGAGATATCGATCGCAGCGAAAACGTGTGGACCTACACGCCGACGCACCACAAGACAGAATACCGAGGGCACGAACGGCTGGTCTTTTTGGGACCGAAGGCTCAGGCGATCCTGCGTCCCTGGCTGCGAGCTAATCGCGACGAATTCTTGTTCTCGCCCGCTGAGGCCGAAGAGGAACGACGACGCCAACAGCATGCTCTTCGCGAAGTCCCGCTGAGTTGTGGCAACCGCCCAGGTACGAATCGCCGCAAAAAACCTCTCAAGAAGGCCGGCGATCGCTACAACACCAGCAGTTATGGGCGGGCCATTGCCTACGCCCTGAAAAGTTGCAATCGTGATCGGAAGAAGCGTGGGGAAGAGCCGATTCATTGGCACCCACACCAATTACGACACGCTGCAGCAACTCGGCTTCGAAGAGAACATGGGCTTGAGGTTGCCCGCGTGGTGCTTGGCCACAAGCACGCCGCGATCACGGAAGTGTATGCCGAGGTCGACCGCTCGAAGGCGGTGGCCGCCATGGAGAGAATGGGGTAATCAAATATGGGTAAGAAGAAGAAAGTGCGACAAGGAAAAGAAGATTCTGACAAAAACGAATCACATGCAACCGAGCTACCGCTCAGCCCAGTTTTAGAACAAGACTGTAGTTTCCTAGCCCAAGAAGTCCTTCAACTGGTTCGAGTTTTTAGGAATATTTGCGACCTCGGTGAAAACAAAGCGGCTTACGTTTACAACTTGTTGCGCAGGATCAAATTTTTAAGCGGCAATCTGCATCGTCGTCTTGAAGAGCCGTTCTTCGGAACAAATGCAGCTAAAATCCTCGCGAAACGTGATTGCATTTATCGGAAATTTAACAGGGATGGACCTTCGTTCATTCAGATTTGGCAGCAAACGGCTGCTCAATTCATAGCGTCGCTGGAAAGAGACTTCCCTGGTGTCCTCGGGAGCGATGAAGTCGTCGATTTATCCTGGCAGCAAACAGTAAACGAGTTATCGCTGCAGATTATCAATGACGGCTGGCAGAAAATCGGCGACAGTCTGAACAAGCAATTCCCGAGAATCAAGGCATCGAAAAGATCACACAAAGATTTAGAAGCGGCGATGGGTGATCTCGCCCCAGAATTCCGGGAGATTTCCCGCGAGGAATTTTTGGTTATTGCACTCCCGGACATAGAGGTTTGGCACAACGGTGTTTGCATTCACCGAATCGCAGGCCTCGTTGATGTCGCCCCCCCAATTACTCTCGACCGAATGAATGCGTCGATCGTCGCTGCCGTAGCGACACATTCTGTCTATCCGCTGCAAAAACACGTGCCTCTTCTGCTCAAAGAGCACGGCTTTCCTAATGGACGCGGGACCGTCAACCTTTGCTTGGCTGAGCTAGTCCGCGATGGTTTCTTGGAACGAATCGAGGGAGGCGGGTATCGCGTCGCGCTGATGTACTCCAAGGTCAAATGGGTCGATGTGCTGAAGCAACTTGTCTCGAAACTTGCCTAAGCGAGATAGCGCCGGCTTGCTCATCTGACCTGAGGTTGTCTGTATAGCCGTGCACGTGATGTTGTACACCCTTTAGCCCCAACTTCATTCCGCCGGGCAAACAGATTAGTACAAATCCGTTTGAAAGTACTCCTATTAATACCTGAGCCATTGCGGTCAGCTGATCCTTAACGCTCGCACCCGAGTCTGGGTGCGAACTTAAACCGCGTAAGGAGCAGCAAATGAAACAGACGAAGTTGATACCGTTGCATCGTGTCCCGGCTACGCTGCCGAAGCGGCGGAACGGCAAGCGGATCCACGTGAGCACTACATACAGGTGGACGACTCGCGGCATCGATGGCGTAAAACTGCAAACCGTGCAGGTCGGGAATTTAAGGTGCACCACCATTGAAATGCTCGAGGAATTCTTTGCGCGACTGGCTTCAAAGAAACAACCCCAGCCAATACTTCCCGCGAAAGCAGGCCGGCGGGAGAGCCCGGCAGCCGCGAAGGCGAAGCAAGCTCTCGACGCCGCGGGCGTAGTCAACACTTCAAGCCGGCAATAGCATCCGCGCCGCAACCGGCGGCAACGTAGGAGCTGCTTACTCGCAAGTTGCCAATGCAGCAGACCGGCGCCTGAGGTAGAGGGGCTTTAATCGGGTACGGACCGATCGCGAACCGAACAAGGAGGACCTGCGAGGCATAACACGAGAGTCAATCAGTCGCCACCGGCTCTGAGTCGGTACGACGACCGCATTCCCCGGCCACAAAAAATAACGCACCGGTGGCCTAATCGCGCAAAAGAGTTTAGCCGATTGGTTTGATCAAGTACCGAAGAGCCGCGGCAAACGCATCCTGCTCGTCGCCGGATGAAAACGCCCAGCATTAACGTTTTAAAGAATTTATGAACCTTAAAATAGTGGAAGTTCCAACGATTAAAGTTCCGATCGTTAGGTCTCCAGGGTTTGCGAAGAAAGATCTGTCGACTCACAAGCTCGACATCGTAGGGCTCTGTCAGTACGGGTGCGCATATTGCTCAAGCAATTCCGGTAACTACCAGCGCATTAATCGCGGCAAATTTGCTGCGATGACCGAGGCGGCAACAGGCATTCGATCGTTGCCCGCAGATGATCCAAATTTGATGTTTATATGGAAGGATATTGAACCGCAAATTGAAACGCAGCTCCGGGAAAAAAAAGCGGACTGGGGTGCGGGTGAGACATTGATATTTAGCATGCAGACAGATGGATTTTCTCCCAAGATGGTGTCAGAGGGCGTGACTGAACGCGTTCTCAGACAGGTCCTCGCGCGAACGTCGTTTCGCATTCGCATCTTGACCAAGAACCCCATCGTGGGTAGCAAGAAGTGGATTCAATTCTTCGCCGCTTACCCTGGGCGTTTTGTGGTCGGGCTTTCAGTTGGGACGATCGATGACCAGTGGGCACGTGCCGTCGAACGAGGCGTCCCAGCACCATCAGCCCGATTGCGAGCGCTGGCCAAACTGCAGGCGGCAGGCATTCCTACGTATGGAATGCTCTGTCCGGTTTTTCCGCACATGTTGTTGGGCGACCACTTAAAGCGCCTGCTCGATGCTATTAGTCCTGTGGCGACAGAGACGATCTGGGCTGAGCCCTACAACGATCGGGCTAACTGGAAAACCGTGAAAGGCTGTCTTGTGGAGAACAGCATCGATCACGATTTTCTGGGTGACGTATATGAGCGAGGAAACGGCGATCGCTGGAGCTCGTACGCGGCTGACCTGTATGAGCGCATCCACGCTCAAGCCATCACTGGCGGCTGGAACGACAAGCTGCGTTATCTCCTCTACGAGTCAGGGATCGTCGCAGCAGATGCGAAGCGATTCGCTGGACTCGATGGTGTCTTGCTGCAATCTCCCCCAGGTGATGACGGCAGAAGTAAAAACCCGCACATCGCTGCCTTGCAGTCATAGTGCCAGCGATTTCGTTTTCCACAAATCTGATTGAGTTTCGTTCGCTGGGGGGCGCTGAGATTGATCTCAGCGCCCCCATTTTTTCCATCATTTGAAACGACCGGGCCAAGCTTACGAGGGCCATGGACCGGTTGCACTTAAGGAACTTAACTATGGTAGCGCGTAAGCCCATCAAGAAACAGCCCAGCCTCAAACTTCCGTGCAAGGTTCGGCATCGACCCGCCTGCAGCGACGGCGACCAACCGTCCGTCAAGATTGTGTTTCAGAATCTTCTCGGCAAAATCAAGTTTCGCGTGTTCACTCTCCACGACTGCGAAAGTGTTACGGAAGTTGCGAGCTTCATAGCTGACCAGCCGAAGGTGATCCGGCTGGAGCCGGTGGATTTCCTCAAGCTCCCAGATGATATCCGCTATCTCGCGTTTCAATCGCTCGTGGAGAACGCCAAGGAAGTGCCGGTAAAATGCGGTGAGCAACAATTCTCGAGCCTGCTGGAGTACTGGCTGTCGTTGACCAAGACAAAGCTACTTTCGATTGAACTTAAAGAGATTTGGCGACGGGGATCGCTGGAATTGGCTTGCTTAACGTATCCCTCGGCCCCGGATGTCATTGCCGAATCACTACGCGCCTCTTACAGAACGGCCGGCCTTCACGTTCCGACCATTCGACAACTCACCAAACAGCTTGGGGAGCTAAGCGGGGAGGTCGGCGCGAACGGGGCGCCAACACCGGTGGATGCTGTGGAAGGCTTTCTCTTTTCCCTCCGGCCGCTCGCCCAAAGCGACGAAACCGAAGTAGCTCCGTATTTGGTGCACTACCGCGAGGAGTGGTTTGTGTTCACGAATGGGCAATGGAGGCAGCAATCGCTTGGGAATCTGCGGAACCAAGTCACCAATTACATCGCAGCCAAGTGGCCCAAAAATGCCAGCCAGCGATTCGTCGGCGACGTCCTGGCTGTGCTGGTAGCAAGAACGACCATCGCCACTGGCGATCACTCTTTGGGCTATCGCTATATCGATGGTGGATGGCAGCCTGCTGACATTCTGGGCTGCCAAAACGGGGTGCTGGATATGAGCGCCACGTACACCAAGGGTAAGTCTCCCAAATTGCTGCTGGCTGCTCCGGGTAATTTTGTACCTATCGTTCTGCCTGTGGAATACGATCCCCGTGCGAAGGCACCAAGATTTGAGCGGTTTTTATCTGAAGTTCTGCCGGCGAAATCAGACAAAGATAAACGCATCAAAGTCGTGCAGGAGATGCTGGGTTACTGCCTGGCATTCACCAAGTTGCGACTGGAAAAGTTCTTCTTGCTTTACGGGGAAGGCGGGAATGGAAAATCCGTGTTGATGGAAATGATTTGTGGAATTTTTGGCGAACAAAACATCGGCAATTTAACGCTTGATCAATTGCAGGAAAAGTTCCTGCGCAGAACGCTGGTGGAAAAGCTGGTTAATATTGGGGCTGATATGCGGATGATGGAATTCTCGGACGAACAAACCCTGAAATTGATTACGTCCTTTGAACGGCATACGTTAGACCAGAAATATCGCGAACCCTCCTCTTCGCGAATTTTTGCCAAACTGATTTTCTCGACGAACGTGTTGCCACAATTTCGCGACAGCTCGGATGGGATCTATCGCCGATTACTGCTGATTCCGTTCTTAGAGAATTTTCAAGGCCGGGAGGATACAACCCTTATTCAAACGTTGAGGGGTGAATTGCCGGGCATTCTGAACTGGGCCATTGCCGGATTGAAGCGGCTTGTGCTTAGGAAGCGGTTCATACGCTGCTCCGTCTGCCGCAGGGCACTGACTCGCTTCCGTACTGACGTGGATACCGTCCTGTCCTTTTTGGAAGAAAAGTGCATTCGCGGAGCCGGCCACTCGGTCGAGGCATCTACGCTTTACCGGAAGTACAGATGCTGGTGCGAAGACAATGGCCGCCAGTCGCTTGCGAGTTCCAAGTTTCGGCAGCGGATGAAAAATCTGAAGATGCCTCGTTGTCGTCCTGGCTCAGGTCTCGAACGACCGCGGATGTATAGCGGGGTTAATTTAATATCTCAACTGGATCGATAGGCCTATGCACTCCAGCTATCTCAACCCCAGCCTGCACGCTCGGTTGCAGGCTAATTATTCCGACGTGAAGGTCACCAACGCAGGGATGCCAGGGCGGAGCTACACCATCCCTGACTGGGGACGTGGGGGAAGACTTACTACGCGCTACGAAGGGGAAGCAGAGCACTACCACGTCAATTGCCCGTTCTGCGGCGATCAGCGGGGGCGGTTGGCCATCCATTATCGTTTTGGCACTCCGGATCCTGCCACCAATCGTCCCGTCACCCATTTGGTTTACTGCCACAATGAAACGCACTGCATGGAGGACCGCGAGAATCGCGAACAGCTGCACCTCAGTTTGTTCCAGGGTATCAGTTTGCCCGTGCTGCCGTTGATTCTGTCTTCTAGCCCCCAATTGTCCGCCAGTGGCTCGCTGCAGCTCAGTGAGCCTTGCGACCTTCCAGAGGGTTTGCCCATCAACGATGAACAAATACCCTCCGAGGTTCGGAGCTACATTTCGCAACGCAGGTTCGACGTCAACGTGTTGTGGAAGCGGTGGCGAGTCCTGTATTGCGCTGCCGACGATTCATGCTCACCCAAAATTAGCAGGCGAATTGTCGCCCCTTATTTTCAGCATCGCGCGCCCCTCGATTCTAGCTCTAAGTTGGTTATTGTCGGCTATGTGGCGCGACTCGTTGAATCCGATGAAGTTCGCGTGGGGTCCTACAACCCCAAATACCTGATGCCCAGAGGCTTCAAGAAGAGCCGGTATCTTTACGGTCTGCACCGCGTACTGAAACAGCCTGGTCCGATTGTGGTTGTCGAAGGGATAACGGATGTCTGGCGGTTGCGTAGTAACGCGGTGGCAGTCATTGGAACGGATGTTTCAAATCAGCAGCGCAATCTACTCGCTCAGCTGGGTCGGCGTCGTCCGATCGTGGTCTTCTTCGATAATGACCCAGGCGACACAGCTCTACAAATGGCTGAAAACGTGGCAGCTCAGCTGCGGCAGCTCCAATGCCCAGAAGTGTATGTCGCCCAACCACCTGCTGGTCGTCAGGATGTGGGAGAGTGTACGAGGCTTGAAGCTTGGAAGGCAGTGGCACGGTCCATGGGTACGACCGTCAAGAAGCTGGGGATCGACTGGCTGACCTGAGCAGTGGGCAGTCGTGGCAAATAGCATCGCCGTTAACTGAAATCGGCGAGAGTTAGTGGGCGAATGCAATCGTCTCAGTAATTGCGGCCGTAAGTCAGGCGTTTACTCCCGCCGATCAAGTTATGTGGCCCTTGGTCGTCACAACGCCTGCCGTGGAACGCAAAGGACGAATCTTGGGGGCTGGAGTTCACCCCTCGGTGTCGACAGCGCTTCTCTGTTCGGGTCGTAGAGGGCTGTATGACTTGTCGTTCCTCATATTCTTCTCTGCGTTGTGGGAAGTCAGCCGTGGAGAGCACGAGGTACTGGAGTACGGCACCACAAACAGCGCGGCATGAGTGATGTGGCTTTGATAACACAGTCTTAGCCTGGGAACTGAAGCACAGCCCGTGTCACTTGAAAAGCACCGCGGACTGAATGAAATACTCCCAGTAAAGTGGCAAGCGTCATACTCTCAGGTGTTCCATGCTTCACGAGTCGTGGGTGAACGGCTTTCATCGGGCTCTACCCAGGGAAATGGCCCGAGGAACTAGCCAGGCTCATTTACAGGGCGCTGGTGCGATTGCAGTAACTGCCCCGGCACCCACGCCTGTCCTTCATGCCACACAGTCTTGTTCGCTACCTCAGCCTGCGATATTACGATCCGATTAGTACCAACTGCCTGCCATTCGTGGATCCGCGTCAAAGACGCCATTTCCACGCTAGGCAGGGAATGAAGCTCGTGTAGCTTCCCTTAGTTCAGAATAGTTCCCCTCTGTGTACCGTTCTTGGATTGGCAGTAAGTCATTTGCGACGTGCATTATCCCTGTCCGTGTTCTTCCCTTCGGATCACGATCGTTGCTCGATTAGCGGAACGGGGATGTACTGGGGTTTACTGGCTGGGTTCGTTACCTGAGACAGTCTCCGCCAGGGTGTCGTAAGGGGTTGAAGAGGGCTGGGGTTGTTGACCACGCCTTGGCTGCCGTAACACAAGCGGTACTGCGGCAGTGGTTGAGTTCTGACAACAATCGGAGCAAAGAACGGGGATGTTTCGTCTGGTGGTTGGTCACGGAATCACATTTAAGGCTGGCGAGAGTTGTCTGAAAGTTCCCCCTTGGTGTTTCGCTGTTCAGTTAACGTTAACTCAACTGGAAAACCTTGAAGCTCAGAAACTGCAGTGTCACAGTCTTTATGGCCACGAAAACCCCCGGTCAGTAGGTAGCCAGTTTGAGTTACTCTAAACGTCCGTAGAATGCGTTTGGTTCGCTCGTATCGTGCATAAATGCAAGGCACCATGACCGGTTGATGGTTCCCCACTTCGTTCTTGGGTCGATATCGGCCGTTTGGAACGACTAATGGGTTCGTTTTCGAAGAGACAGACGACCAGAGTACATCCCTCACCGTTCGGTTAACTGCCGCAACGGAAGCATAAGCACAAGGCGGCCGTAGTTACTGACCAGAGGTTGGGATGAACGATTAGCTCGGTCAATTGCCGAACCGGTGGAATAAGTGCCAGGCCCTCCGTCTGCGTTGCGCCAGTGAGGGCTTGGCACTCTGCCCAGAAACTCGGCTCTGTTCGTGTGGATGATCAGGGCAGAGATTAGGCGATTGTCGTAGCTGGCAGCAGCGAAGGTGATGTCTGGAAGAGGGATTGATGGTTCCGTTAATCATTGCCTGCCAGTTAGTTTGCCGTTTCCCTGGTAGGTCACCGCTGACACGGGGAGTGAGTACGTCCAAACGTCCAAGTTATTTTGAAAAACTGTTTTCCCTACCACTCTTTTTTCTTCTTACTTTCTTTCCCCTATCTATTTTTTCGAAAAAAAGCAGGACGTTAGGACGTAAGTTAGTTAAGTCCTTATTTATAAATGACTTACACCGTCCAAAAAGCGTCCAGTTCTTCTGGGAAAGCGGGACGTACGGGACGAATAACAAGCTCAAAGCTGACGTCAGTCACGGCAACGAACTACTTACCGTGGTATTCGCCACGAACGTCAGCCCCGCCAACCGTGAGTGCGTCCAAATCATCGTCACTCAAACCCGTCGTGACCGATGCCATTAATGTTAACTCAACTACTTTGAACGATCACACACGGTTGTGACACAGCACCACTCACGAGCCGCAACATCCCTCGCCCCCGAGAACTCCCAGAACCAACTCACTGTCGCAGCCCTGTTTGTGTTCCAGCAGGTCATGAAGTAGCCACCAGCCCCAGTAAGCCCAACCATGCCTAGCGGGGAATGTGCCAAGCAAGTAACCCAGCCAGTACATCCAGTTCCGTTGATCGAGACGCACTCGTGACTGGAAGGGAAGAGGCAGGAACAGAAATAACCGACGCTTGAAATGAATCACTACCAACTGACGAACAGTACGCAAAGGGAAACGTAAGGCAGCTCTCCATGGATTCTGAACCAAGGGGAATCAATACGAGCTTCTTGCACTGCCTGACGTGGACAGAGCGTTTTAACGCAGATCCACGAGGGGCAGGCAGTGGGTACTGATCGCATCCGGATCGTACGAACCCAGAGTGATATAGCGAATAAGGCCGTGTGGTGTGAAGTCCAGGCGTGGGTGCCGGGCAGTTACTGCAAAGGCACCGAACACCTGTAAACGAGCCTGGCTATTCCGTGGACCATTCATGTTCTGAGGGTAGAACCGAATGCAACCAGCACACCGACGACTTGTGAAGCCTAGAGCAACTCGTGGTGTGACGCTTGCCACTTAACTGGGAGCCATTCAACTAGTCCGTAGTATCCGTTCAGTGAACCCAGCAGAGCTTCAGTTCCCAAGCCAAGTCCTTCTCGCTTGAGACGATCGTTCTTCGTGACGATTGCCGCCGATAACCACACGTACTGCGACATGACAACTACCAGGAGTTGCGCAAAAAGAAAATCGTATTTACATTCTGACTATCAGGCGCATAGGATCGATAGTGACGTCAGCCATTACTCATTCGGAGGCAACGCAATGCCCACCGCTCGATATGCCGGCCCACTAAGCGAAGCAATAAATGCCAAAGGGATGACTCCCTACAAGTTCTCTAACCTGTTAGGAACCGGAGTCCGCTCGGTGCACCGCGTGCTCACTGGCCGCACCCGAGACTTCCACAAGCAAAAATGGCCAAAGGCTCAAGAGATACTCGGATTAACCCGCGAAGGCTACATCGAACTGATCAACGCCCAGCATCAATTCACCCGCAGCATACGACTAATCCAACCGATATTTAACTTGGCGGTCTTTCGGCACGGCAATCGCATCTAACTTCCCACTATTGCGGTAGCCGGAAAAAAGGCAAGAGACTTGCAGTAAGACCCTCCGAGGAATTTCATTTTCACGGAGGTCACGCACATGTCGCAACGTCTGGTGGCAGTTTTTACACCGT
>JBGSNR010000115.1:0-14178 GCA_041739545.1 Pirellulaceae bacterium
GAGAGATCAGATTTCGCCAGAACAATTCACGTTCGAGAGAGGGAAGTCGAGGCATGATGGCAACTCCTGATAGCGCAAAGCAAGGAATAATTCCTTCACGCTATCAGTGCCCGCAAGGATGTCGAAGAATTTACGGATACGCGTTATTCGCCGAGAAGAAAAGGGTGCCGTTGACGTTCGTCAAATAGTCGGGCGTAGAGCCAAACGAGCCCGGTCGCAGGTCACTCACCAGGCTCGCCGTCGTACCATCGAATCTCCACAACTCGTCGCCATTCGTGGAGTCATAGGCGGAGAAGAGTAGCTCGTCGCCCACTACCGTTAAGTAGTCCGGCGATGAGGAAGCGATGTTGTCGATGTCGATCACCAACTGCGTACCGTTCAACGTGCCATCGGTCACCCACAACTCGCGACCATGCACCTGGTCATTGGCGGTGAAGTACAGCTTTCCTTGAAACTCGGTCAACTCCTCTGGCGAACTACTGGGCGCACCGGGCGCGATGTCCATCACCATTACCGTCCCGGCCGTCGTGCCGTCCGTCTTCCACAGTTCCACACCGTTAGTGTTATCGTTGGCGGTGAAGAACACCAAATCGCCGACTTGGGTGTAGTTCGCGGCATTGGAATTGCCGGCGTTGGGTGCGACATCTTGCAAGAGATTCACGGCGAACATATCGCGCGTTTCCAAACTCTCCAGCCGCAATGTTGCAGCATAGCGGCCCCGCGAGTTCGTGCGAAAAGGTTTTTTGAAACGGCGAACGGCATCGCTAAACCACATGATTGATATTCCTGCGCGGGGGTTTGGTAATCAGTTGTCGATGATTGACCGAAAGCGCTGGTTGGGCGCGTTGGTCGGGTTAATTGGTCGTGTGTTGTTGGAACGGCAAACGCGCTTCAAGCGGGAGGATAATTCCCGTCGAAACGAAAATGCCGTCAGGCTCCAAATCACTACGAGGCAATGCAACCCATGTTGAGGCGGACTCCGCGGGAGGTGAAAACCCGCACCGGAGACACCCATCCGCCACGAAACGAGAGACACTGCCCGAGTCTTCCGCGTGCATCGTCAAACTCAATCAGGGCACTTCAACGAATGCGTAAGATGTACGGCCAAATGCGGCTCGAAAAGTGCGATTCCGCACGACTATCGCACTGGACGGAGTTGTGCCGATGGCGCGGCGCATGCGAGGGTGGCAGGGGCGTTTGGATCGGAGCAGATTCGATGCTCAATCGAGGTGGGATGCGCCATAAGTCGCAAGATTTCGCTCAACGTTGATTAGCCACTTCAGAATTGTGTAGGAGTGCGTTGCGCTCTTCTCTAAGCAAACTACCTACTCCTTCTGCCATTCCCTTTTCAACCCACTGAGCCGGCCCAGCAAAAACTGCATGTCTTTGGCCGCTTCTCCGCCGAGCGCCGGCTGCAACGCTTCTAGCCGCTCGATCATTTTCAAATCCCAGCCGAGCGGCTGATAGAGTTCCACGTGGCCATCTCCCCTGATCGCTTGCCAACCGAGCCGCTTGAACTCGTCCGCCCCACCGATCTTTTTGGCGGTCAACGTCAGGCTGTAGCCCGGCACCGGCTTGATGTCCTTCGTGCTGATATCGCGGGCCGCAGCGATGAAACCATCTTTGGCGAGGGCATCGAGCAACTTGAGCATCGCCTCGCGGTCGAGTTTGGTAGTCCGGTTGAAGGAGTTGTTCCGTTCTCCCGCGTCAAGATCGCCCAAATGATACGTGACCTGATAGAAGGGCTTGTCCTGCTCGCCGTAATGCCAAAACGCGGCAGTGAGCGATTCGCACGTTCGCAGCGTCTGCAACCTCTCGGCAGTGACTTCAGCCTCATCCGCGCGGGCAAGCCACGGCCTGGCTCCCGTCATCATCACCCCCGCCGCCGCACAACCGATCAGCCATCCACGCCTGTTCCATTTCGCATTGAACATGTGTCACCTTTTGAGCCAGAGGGATTTCAGGGGTAAGACGAGGAATGGGTAGGATTAGTTTTTGGCGTCTTATAGGCAGCATTGTTTCACTCGCGAGGCATGAGACTCACTTGAGGCGGTACTTGATGACTCCGCCTTTGGCATGCGATGGTGTGTGTCTGCATGGAATTTTCGAAACGAATCAGCGAGGTCGGAACGGTGAGTGCGTTCCATTCGCTTCGGCGAAGGAGTCTCCGGCAGAACCCTCCGAATTCACATACTTGAGGAGCATCTGGGCAATCTCTTTGCGAACCTCAAGCCGGAGTTCGCTCGGTTCCAGAACTTCCGCTTGCGGTCCAAAGCTCAGCACCCACTGTTTAACTTCGACCGTGCTGTTTAAGCGAAAGTCGGCGAGCAAGCTGCCATCGGGTTGCGGCGTTAGTTTTTGGCTGGGATGCCAGATCGCTTCCGAAACTTGCCGGGCCACCGTCTTCGAGAAGCGAATTTTCACATGGACATCCTCTTTGCCGTGGAAGATGCCAAAGCAGCCTGCCAGGTGCTCGTCGACCTTAAAGCCGGTGGGCATGGTGAAGGGCATGACATCGACTTCGGCAGCCTCGATGCGGCTGACCTTCCAATGGCGGATTTCGTCGTGCTGCGGAGCGAACCCGATCAGATACAGGGCGCCACGATGAATCGTCAGGCCGTAAGGATGCACATCGTAGGTGACCGACTCGGTCGCTCGTTGCGATTGATAGGTGATGAAGACCACTTGCCGGTCTTCCATGCCGATCAGCAATTGGTCGATAATTTCCGCTTTGCGGGCATAGTCTTCGACCCCAATCGAAGTGGCATGCACGCGCGGCAGCATCTTATCGATGTAGCGGGAAACGTCCCGCCCCAAGCAGGCGCGCACCTTGGCAATCGCGGAGCGGGCGGCGCTCCCCATCAAGGTTCCGGAAAGGGGCCCGAGCAACTGCCGCACCAGGCACAAGGCCAGGGCCTCGTCGAAGGTGAAGCCGACTTGCGGCGCGGCATGGCGGGCGTCGAGCACAAAGGACTTTCGTCCCCGCTCTTCCTTGTTCTCCGAAATGGCGAAGCCCGCGGCCGCGAAAATTTCCAGATCGCGACGAATGGTTTTGGTGCTTACGCCAAATTCCTCGGTGAGTTCCTTGACGGTAGCACCGTTGCGGCGGGAACCCAGCAGTCGCAAGATTTTCAAATGACGAAGCAAAGCGTTGTCAACATCGGTCATATCTGAATGCACCTCCTAAGATGCAGCCAAGATAGCAAGCGGCTGGGACAAACCACGTCCAACGTGACGAATGTACAGTAGATCGTGCGGAGCGAATGAAGCGTCTACGCCCGATCATTATTTTCCGGCCGGCCTTCGATATAGAACCAATTGTGGATCGGCTGGAGAATGGCCTGCACTTCGGCGACGAGTTGCTGATCGAGCGGTTGCTCGCTCCATTTCACCCAGTTTTCGACATTCACCGGATTCGCGGAGCCGACGACGCACGTCGTCATGTCGGGATTGGCGATCGAGAATTGCAGCGCGAGCTGGGCGATGTCGACTCCCTTACTCGCACAATGCTGGGCTGCCTGTTTGCAGAGGGTGCGGACTTGCGGCGTAGCTTTGTGCCAGGGCGGAAGTTCGGCATTGGTAAGAAGCCGGGCGGAGAACGGCGCGGCATTCATGATGCCGACGTTCTTCGATTTTAAGAACGGCACGAGGTCGGCGAACATGGTGTTCTGCAAGGTGTAGTGGTTGTAAGAGAGGACGACATCGAGATCGGTCTGCCCCAAGACGAATTTGAAAATGTTCATCGGATAGCCACTGATGCCGATGAACCGCACTTTTCCTTGCTGCTGAATTTTTCGCAGCGCGGGAAGTGTTTCGTCGACGATCTGCTGCATCTCGACGAACTCGATGTCGTGGCAGAGGATGATGTCGAGATGGTCGGTCCCCATGCGCTCCAGGCTGACATCCACGCTTTCCGCCACGCGCTTGGCGGAGAAATCGAAATGAGTGCCGGCGTAGCGGCCGAGTTTTGTGCCGAGGAGATAGCTGTCGCGTGGGATGCCGCGGAGGGCGAAGCCGAGCAAGCACTCGCTGGTGCCGCGGCCGTAGAAGGGTGAAGTATCGATGAAGTTCATCCCCAGGTCGAGCGCGACGTGGACGCTTTTGAGGGCTTCGTTCAGGTCGACCTTGCGGAACTCTTGGCCGAGCGAGGAAGCACCGAAGCTGAGGATGGGAAGTTCGAGACCGGTTTGGCCGAGAGGACGGGTTTGCATGGGAGGTGAACAATTTGTGGAGTGTCGACGATTGATTGTCCCCACGTTACTGCGGACCCTATTTGTTCGCAACAGGCAAGGATTGCGTTGACCATGCGTATGTCAACAAGTATTCTTCCTATATGGACTACTCGAAATACATCACGATCGAACCTGACAAACGTAGCGGCCAACCGTGCATTCGTGGCCTGCGGATGACGGTTCGTGACGTCTTGGAGTATCTCGCGGGCGGAATGACGGTTGAACAAATTCTCGCGGACTTTCCCAACCTAACGGCCGAGGACATCCAAGCGTGCTTGGCATTTGCGGCCGATCGAGAGCGCAGGTTGTGGAGTATTCCTGCGGCATCAATCGCGTCTAAGTGACATCGAAGCTTTTGCGTTGGATGCGTCAGCAAGTTTCCTGGCACTGTCTTGATCGCGCCTCAATCCCCTTTCCGATGCACGTGAATACTCCAGGGATGCTGATCCCCCAGATCAAGTTCCAGTTCGAACTCCGCTGCTTCGCTCGATTCTAGCGCAGCCTCTAAAGTATCGGCGACCTTTCGCAACTGTTCCGGCGGAGCAGCCATGGTGAGCTCATCCAGCCAAGGCTCGCGATCGACGGCGATCAACAGTTCGCTGCCGTCGCGCCGCGTGCCGACCACTTCCAAGACTTTAGGCTGAGCACCGGCGGGAGGAAGAGGCAGTTCTTCGGCGGCCGAGCGAATTGCTCCCGCGAGGGACTTCAAACCAATGGTGGAACCCTCCCAATGCCATTCACCGCGATCGGGATGAGCTTCGGCATAGATCGGCAGCCGCAAGGTACGAATGCCGACGGACGTTGAACGCGGGGAAGGAGATTCTTCGAGCGACCAGGTCGAGCGCAGCCACTCGCGCACACGTTCCGCGACCTCCTTCTCCGGCAAGCGAATCGGCTGGCTTTCAAAATCGTCTTGCAGAATCAGAACAAGGTCGGTGCTGCCTTGCCCCGAGTGGTCTTCGATGCGAAAGGCCTTGATCTGAGGCCTGCTGATTTCACCACTTGATTCGGGAGCATTCCCCCAGCGAAAACCATCACGAGCCAATCGCATGTTGGGGGGGAGCTGTGCATATTTTCGCCGGAACTGCCACGCTTGCCAGGCAGCCATTGCAGCGGCGCTCGCACCGCCAACGACGAGACCGAGCGGCCACCAAGCGGGCTTAAGTGCCACGAACAGCGCAATGGTGAACGCCACGCCAGTCAGAATAGCACGCTGATAGATCCGCCGTCGTGCACCTAGCTCGGCAGAAGTGGGAACACGCCAGGCAAGTTCGTCGGCCGGTTCAGCCGTCATGACATACCCGGCAAGCGGCCTGGCGAATGCTGACGTGCTGGGTCGCAAGTCGCATTGGTGGTCCAGCCAGATGACAGCTTTCGCATCCTGCCGACCAGACGAGCGAACAATCCCGCCCCGGGTGTGCTGCCGAGTGGCACTTGGTACAACAGGCCTGATCTACTTCCTGCGAAGCACCAACGGGAAGTGAATCTGCCTCACCACAGGCTGCAGGCAACCTCAGGGCGGCCAAGGCGAGCGTTGTGCGTGGTCCGAGTTTAAGCGTCTCTGACGAGTAGTTCGCTAACTCCGTCGACGATTGCCAATCCGCCAATTGCCACTGGGCCGGCTCACGGCCTACAATCGAGCTGCAGGTCCAGACCAAGAGACATAAGGCCATGCCGAGTAAGGCAGCGCTCGCGAATCGCACCAGGCTCGCTGCGGATTCAGGCGAAATTCGTCCCCAACGATGCTGCGCGAACATGGGGCGTCGCGCCGGCAGGTCTTGCACTTGCTCTTCATCCCAATAGACCCGCGGTGGCAGCGGCAGGGACAAGTTCGCAATGTCAGCCAGCCGACCGCGATAAGCAGGGAGCGCGTCGGCTCGTTCCTCAATCGCCTCGTGAAACAATTCCACTGCCGGGCGGAGCGCTTCAGCCAACTGCCGGCAATCGTGACACGCAGCCAAATGCAGTTCGACCGCTTCGTCATCGGCAGAACCGGTGGGAAATGGGCCGCGGGTGAGGACGTCAAACACGTCATCGCAAGTGACGGTAGCTTTCATGGCTGGCACCTCGCGGGAGGTGGCATGGAGACTTCGTTCTGCTTGTGAGGGCAAATCCATGCCGACAATTGTTGCAGCCCGGTCCGCACGCGATACTTCGCCGTGGACAAGGTGCAGCCCAGCGTCTGGGCAATCTCTTCGAATTTCAAATCGCCGAAGAAGCGCAATCGGAGTGCATCGGCCTGAGCTTCCGGCAAACGGGCGAGGAGTGCGGCAAGTTCTGCACTGCGTTCCTCGGCCAGGAGCGATTCACCAGGATGGGGCAAGGATGAGGTAACTTGGCTTGTGCAGTCCGGCAGAAGGTCGGCGCCTTCTGCGCGGCGAGCTTGCTTCTTCGCACTGCGGCTGCATTGATTCAGCAGAATCGTCCAGAGCCAGGTGCGAAAACTGTAGCGCGAATCGTAGGTGTGCAGCGACTTGAAAACACACAGAAGCGTTTCCTGCACCGCATCCTCGGCCGCTTCACTGCGCCCCAGTCGCGACCACGCCGCCCGCACCAGTGCCGGCCGATAGCGCCGCGCGAGCACATCCAGCGCAGCGCGATCCCCGGCCAAGGCATTGGCAACGAGAGGACCATCGGCAAGAGTTTCCGGAGACGACATGCAAGTATTGTCGCACGTTTTTGAGCAGCAGGGCAAGAGATGTACTTGCCTTACTTGAGACACGACCGTGAGGGAGTGGAATGCCGCAGGTGGTACGAAAATCGGCGGTACTTTCGCCGGCGAGCTTCGGAAGGAGCGCACCGAGTTTCAGTAAACACCGGATTGCCGCTCCCTTACGGTCGCGTCTCAGCTTTTACATCCCTGATTTCAACGCCACCAAGTGTCGGCTGAAGTGATCGGCCAAGACTTCCGCGTAAGTATCGGGATGCGCTTCAAGCACGCCGCGCACGGCGGGCCCGAATTCTGCATTGGTCAACACCGACCCAAACGTGCAGTGCAAAATCTGCCGGCCCGGCGCAGTGAACCCTTTGCCCTTCGGCACATCGCACCACTTTTCCAAATAGACCTGCTCCAGTTGGTCTGCCGAAGCGAGTTGGTCCTCCGCGGGAACGCCGGCAAGGGTGGCCGAAACATGATAAGTGGCCTTATCGGTTTCGTAGCGCGTGCGACAAAAGGCAACAAGTCGACGGAATAACGCTTCATCATGTCGGGCCACGACGCGCAGGGCTTCCAAATAGCTCGTCCCGGCCGTCTTCACATGGAACTTCCCCTTCGTCGCGCGGGCCAAAATCGGATACATCGAAAGCTTGTCCGAACCCGAGTGCAGACTCAGTTTGTAGGGTCCGAGTAGTTCCGCAACAGCCGCATGATCGTGGAGCGAATGCTCGAGTGCCGCGAGGTCCCCCTTGTAATCGACCCCTTTTTCGAGCTCGCCGATAAACCGCGGCGCAAGGCTGACGAGCTTCATCCCGTGCGACAAGCATTGATCCGCAATGATGTAATGTTCGGCCAACGTTGTCGGCTGATCGGTTTCATCCACACTCAATTCGATCTCGTAATCACGCCCCGCCTTCTCTTGCACTTCCTTGATATAGCCAGCCAGCGACAACGCATGCTTGATCGCGAGGCCGTACTTCACCGCGCACCGCAGGCAGGCGTTTTCATCGAGCGTGATCGTCGTACCAGTTGGCAGTTTCACTTCTCGATCGAGGTAGGACGCCACCCATGGAATCCGATCACGCACCGCAGCAAAACGTTCGCGCAGAGTTTTGTCATCGTAATTGTCCGCATGGCCATCGACATAGCCGGAAGGATCGATGGTGAAAAAGGTAAAGCCGGCGACAGCGGTTCGATCAACATCTTCGGGCGTCTTCAAGTGATCCGCATCGGCCCCTGTCTTTCCTTGCCAACCGGCGGTTTGCATGCCAGCGAGCGCGTCCCGCATCACCCCTTCCGGATTGCGACCCGTGCGAGCCATCTCGCGGATCGACTGCTGCGGAAAGATCGGCTCGATGCCGGCCCCAGAACGCTGCATGGACAACACGTGGCCGGGAGTGGCCAACCCGGTGCGGTCGCCAAAACCAAAACTGGGAGCTAAGCCGAGTGTGACGCAGGAAGAGGGCATGCAGCACCAATGGAAAGGATGGAGGAACGGGACGACCCGATTCTAACTGCGGAACCGTTTGGCTTGAACCCAGGCGCACCGCAACACGATTTCGGATCGCAAGGGCGCCGAGTCTCTCGACAGTTTTTCAAAGTGCAAAGCGCTGATTCCGGTTCGACCTGCTCAAGAGGCCAGAACAATCCACCGACTATCGCGATTCGCTCAAGATCAGTTCCACCGCTTTGCGAAGTTGGGGATCGACGGTCGTCGTGCTCAAGCGGCCCAATTCCAAACTCAGCTCCGGCCTGGAATCTCCTTCCCCATCACCAGAACTTGTGGATTCGCTTTCGTCTTGAGGAGCCGGGGTTTCCTGAACCAAGGCGTCCGAGTCCGGATCCACCGCGGGTGGTACTTCGCCGGGAGCGAGCAACAGTGCATCGCGTTGACGTCGCGCGCGAAGCATGCGTTCCAGTTCTTTCGCAGACAACTTGACATCGCAGTCTGGATCGGGCCGGACCCCCCAATCGCTGTCGGCATCCGCTGCTTCGCGGCGTTTATGGATGTTCACGCCACTCGGTCGCCAGAAACTGGCAATGGTCAGTCGCAACGTGCCGCGATTGCCGGGGAGTGGAATCATGTTCTGGACGGTTCCTTTCCCCCAGGAGCGTTCGCCTACGATCTTCGCCCGCCCATGATCCTGCAAGCAGGCCGCAACAATTTCACTGGCACTAGCCGAAAAACCATCGATCAGCACGACGACCGGAACACTATCCGGGATAATGGTTCCTGCATTCGATTCGTAGCTCCGAATCTTCTCTCCATCCCGGCCGCGCGTGCTGACAATTTCTTTTCCCCCATCGAGCAATGCATCGCACATTCCCAGGGCGGCCGAAAGCAAGCCTCCAGCGTTGCCGCGCAGGTCGATAATGACTCCCTTCAAATTGCCTGCCATCGATTCGCGCTGCAAGCAATCTTCCAGTTCCTTGGCCGTGTCTTCTCCGAACTGAATGACGCGGAGATAGACAATGCCCGGCTCTTCGGTGAGACGGAAGCGAAACGTGCCGTCGTTCTGACGCAAATCTCCCATCACGGACGGGACCTTGATAATGGCCCGCTTCATCGTGAATTCCAGCGGCTCCTTTTCGCCTGCCCGCTCGATCGTGAGCGTAATCGGCTCCCCGGCGACTCCGTGAATCAGTTCCACGCAATCGCGGAGCGAAAGATCGAGCGTATCCTTGCCATCGACAGCCAGGATGGTGTCGCCGGGCATCAGCCTTGCTTCATACGCCGGCGTCCCCACGATGGGGCTCATGATGGTGATCCGTTTGGTTTTGGGACTGAGTTCCACCATCACGCCGATGCCACCAAACTTTTGGTCGATGTGCTCTTGAAATCGCTGCGACTCAACCGGACCGGTGTAACCCGAATACTGATCGAGTTGTTCCATCATCCCCTGCATGGCCCCCGTGAAGAGCTTGCCGGTTTCCACTTCGTCGACGTAATTGCTTTCAATCAGGTTCAGGGCGTAAGTCAACGACGCAGCATCGCGATTCTTCGGCGCATACTGATAGCAGAGAATGGCCAGCACGATCGCGAAAGTGATGGCAATCAAGTTGCGTTGCGGCATAGGGGTCGGCCGAAGCGGAGCGGATTTTGAAACAATACCAAGGGCAGCAGTTAAAGCTGCTTACTCGATTCTGACGCTTGGAGAACTCAGGCGAAAGTAGGCCTGAATCTGTACGGCTTTTACTTCACGGGCTTTGCACTTAACCAGGCCGCCGGAACAAACGCCAATAGCGCGGCTGACATGGCTAACGGGAACATCCATTCGCCAGTAAGCAGTGGGAGCGAGAGCCACACGACCGAAGCAACAGCCAGCACCGGGCAACGAAGACGAGGGAACCAAACCAGTGCCGGGAACAAGACCTCAACCAGGACGATCGCATGCGTCCAGGCATTGATGATCAAGGGCATAGGACGAAGAAAGGTCAGGTCGAGTGGCCGGGAAAGAGTGCTCGCTGTGAGATACCACACCGCTTCCCCGTCCCACCAAGCGGGCGAAGTGAGTTTCGCTTCCGCCATAGAAAGCACCAGGAGGGCCAGATGAATCTGCAACAGCTTGATTGCGATATTGGCGACGACTGGCCCTGGAAGCCACCAGGCCCTACTCAATCCCTGGACTGTGGTCGCTCGCGTCCCCTTGTTCTTTCGCCACGCATCAACAGACCAATAATCCCCGGAAGGGCTCCATGCCAAATAAAACAAAATGGTTGCCAGGATCGGCTCAACCGTTCCCGTGACAAGGCTGGCGCGATGGGCAAACCATAGGAAAGCGAACCACGCGAGGATTGCCGAAATCCTGGAGAAGCACCCCAGCGCTAGAAAGCAACCCGCGACAGCAATAACAATTTGCATCGACACGATGACGGCTGGAGAGTCCCCCAGCAGAGAGAAGCCCCGGAAAGCGGTTATGTGGTCAAAGTAGTCGAGGATGCTATGCGTAGCTTGGACGGGTAGAATCCCCTCGGTTGCCAGCCACTGGGCCGCGTTTCCCCAACTGGCTGCATAAACGAGGAGCGTCAGCCCGGCGGCGATGCGAACTGCGGCCAAGGGGCGGCTATCGGCGGACTGGAACCAGAATTCATTCCAGCCCGGCCCGGAAGCAGCAGGACTTTCTACTGCGACACTACTGGCCATCTGCCCCTCCGCTATTCTTGGCTCGCGGAGCTACCTCGCGCGATGCCGACTTCTTGGCGACCTGCAATTGTCCGTCGACCAAGTAGATTTGTGCCGAGTACAAATCGCGCTCATACTTCGGGGAAGCAGGGTTGTCTCGTGGAAAATCGGCTGGCAGATCGTCCAACGAGAAGGGCTGGGTCATGCGGCGAATGCAATGCACTTCCACTTCGTCTACGCCGTACTGCTTCATCGGCTGCCAGGCGATCTCCTGCATCAGGACCCCCAGTTGATCGTCGGCGTCTTGCTCAGCATACCAGCCGAGTCGATGGGTTAGCTCGAAGGCTCGCTGACGATTCGGAGACCAATTCGAGCCCGGGGCCGGGAACTCAACGGTGGTGGCTGCACTTCCTGTTTTAGGATTCGCTGGGATATCGATCTGGACGATGTGGTCGTCGTCGTCATTGTCACCCAGCCTGGTATTGCCATAGGTGTACAAGAACGGATTCTCGTGCGGCACGAAATACAAAGTACGCGCGTAAGGAGCGAGTACCGCACTCAAACGAGTCTGCAAAACCGACCGCTGCACCGAACACAGCAACGCGATTCCCACGGCCAATAGATGAACGGCGATCAGCAGCGAAACAACACTGCGGACGTTGGTTGACGGATCGGCCTGGGTTGGCGGTTCTGCGGGAGCATGCATAAAAGCTTTCGAGCAACAAAAAAAGGCCGGGCAAAAAGCCCAGCCTTCCATGTCTCAGGAAGGAAGCCGAAAATAACTTGCGGCTTCCTATAATAATGATTCTGGCAACCGAAACTATTCGGCTGGAGCGGCTGGTGGGGCCGGAGGAGCTGGCGGAGCCGGGGCTGCTTCAGGAGCAACCGGGGCAGCTGGAGTCGGAGCAGCTTCAGCGTGAACGGCTGGAGCAGCAGGGGCAACAGCGGTGCAACCACCAGGGCCGCAATCGCTGGTTGCTTCGCAACCACCGCAAACCGGAGCGGCTTCGCAGCAGGTTGGAGCAGGAGCTTCGCAGCAAGTTTCTGGTTCGGCACAGCACTTCTCGCGACGATGGCAGCGCTCACGCTTGTGGCACTTTTCGCGAGCATGGCAGCGTTCCCGACCGCCGCAAGCACTGCTTCCGCCACAAGCACCGCCGCAGCGGCCCAGGGCGAGAGCCTGGCTGTCAGCACCGATCAAAGCGATGGCCACCAGCGCCATGAACAACGACACACCCAACACAACGATACGATTCATTCTCAAATCCTCCAACTGTAGGTCAATTACGAGACACATCGTCTCGCGGTTAAAGCCGTCTTGGTTTACCCCGCTCACTGTGACGGCCCGGCAGTGCGTGGAGTAGCTTTGTCCGAACTCTACCTTGCGAATCCGTCCCGGCTGGGCGGGACTTTACGGATGGCGCAAAATGTATCGATCACAAAAGCTGCGATGTAGACTAGCCCATCAAAGTCGGCTGTCAAGCGGTCGCTGATAACCTAGAGCGACTGCGTAAGATGTGCACCCGTCGGACCGGCGCATGAAAAAGCCCCACCATTCAGCCGGGCTAGTGCAAGCCACTACCAATCTAGCAATTAAGTAGCTGCTCTGTAAAATTGCCGTAAGTTATTATTCTAGCGTCGGATAGGATTCTCTACGCCGCCCGGTTGTGTAGCCTGTTGAGGGCCGTTTTGTCGCAAACTGGAGCCATCTGGCGTATAGGCAGGGTTACCTAAATTGCTGGCCGGCTGGAATTGTGAGTTGCCGGGAGCCAGCGAATTTGGCTGATTTACCACCCCCTGCTGCGAGGGGTAACTAGGAGTTTCGGAATTACCCGGCACTCCCTGCCCTTGTGAATTAGTTTGCGCCGCCGCAGCCGCTGCTTCTTGTGAGGCAAGTTCCTGCATCGCCGCATCCCGCGCTTTCATCATCTCTTCCGGATGTTCGAAGTCCAGGAGCAGCGGGTCTTTGTTGAAGTCGATTGTGAGTCCCATCGCGGAGATTCGCCAACCAGCTTGTTCGTGCTTCAACACCCAAATGATTTCGTAGGCTTCTTCTCCTCCATCTTCCGCCCACAAGCTCGCGACGTGAGCTACTTGGGGAGGTGCGTTCGGATCTTCCACCGGAAGATAGACCGCCTCAATAATTCGGAACGCTGAGTTGGGAACACTCTCGGGTTGTACTTCCAAACCAAAGCGACTTGTTTCGGTTCGCGCGATATCGGTCAACAAGGTCGACACCATTTGGCGGTTCCCTTGCTGCAACGCTCGCAGGAATTGATCCACGACCACTTCCGGGCCAACACTTCTCAAATCAACACCGGCCGCTGGGTTCTGCCCCGGCTGACCAGTCACCGTGCCGGGACTGATCGTGGCAGGCTTTACCTCCCCAGGGACATTATTGGTAACGGCTGGATCAGGTGAATTGTTACAGCCGCAGGCTGTCATCGAAACGACTAACAGCGACGCATAAAGGGTCCGTTTCATGGTGGAATCCATTCCTCCGATTAACTGGGGCGGGGCTTGCGTGGTCGGTTCTGCGATCGATCCTCGATGGCCAGTGCGCCGACATCTCCGCGAGGACCAGGAGTCTTCCAGGTTCACTCGATCTGGTCAAGAGGAACGCAGTGATTCCTCACCCGACACCCGATCACTAGACAGAACCGGCTGCGATGCTTCGCTAGCATCAACCACTTTCGGCGGCACTGGATGCGCAACCTGCTCCTTTGCCGTTACTCGTTGGGCAGCTTCCGCCACCGTTTCCAACGTCTCAAAGTTCCGCCCTTTCCGCCGCAGCCAACGTCTCGTCCTCGGTTCGGAACCAGGCTCATTGGCCGCCGCTCGTCCTTCTCCCGGAAGATCCAGCACATGGACCAATTCGCCATGCCCGATCATTTTCCAGTTGGCTGTCTTGATCGCTCGTTCCCGGGCGAGGCTTCGTTCTATTTCTTCCAGCGAGAACGTCCGCACCGCTAATAGTCTGGGCCGAGCCCGCCACCACCAAACCACAATCGCCATCGGCCCACCGACCCACGGCAATCGCATCTAATTTCGTACTATTGCGGTTGGCTGGGAAAAGGCAAGAGATTTGCAGATAGACCTTCCGGGGAATTTCATTTTCACGGAGGTCGCTCACATGTCTCAACGTTTGGTTGCAGTTTTTACACCGT
>JBGSNR010000015.1:0-19668 GCA_041739545.1 Pirellulaceae bacterium
ACATCCAACTCTTCGATGCTGCCGAACCGGACGGGCCGTTCGCTGCCGGCAAAGGTCCAGTCGCCGCTTCCCTCGCCGGTGTAGATGCCGATCGAACCGGGCGCACTGAGAGTGGCGTTCAACCCCGTGACATCCATCGTGAGCCGATCGCCCACATCTCCACCCAACGGATCAGCGCCGAAGACGCGGAACTCGGTCGTGGACTGTGGACTGAGGACGATCGTGTCGTCGTCGACATTGCCGTTCACGAAGGTATAGCTTCCCGGCGGCGTGCTAATGGCCCCGGTAATCGTGGCCGTGCCGCCGGCAGCATCGATATTTCCGCCGATATCGACGTTGATGGTGATATGGCCGAGCGACGTCACACTGCCAGCGAGAGTCACATCATCGCCGGCATCGAGAGCGATCGTTGCTCCGCTGAGCGAGCCTCCCGCGACGAGCGAAATATTCTCGGTGCCAGGATCGGTATCGATCGTGGTCAACGTAACCGAGCCTGTGGCACTATTCGCACCCACCAAATTGAGCGCGGAGTCTGCGGTGATGTTGACAGTTGAGGTCGACACGAACGTCAGCGTGCCGGCATTGAAGATTCCCCCGCCCAGTGAGATGGCTTCACCGTTCAACGAAAGCAAACCCATTACATCGACACTGGTAGCTCCGGTATCCGAAATGTTCCCCAGTGCCGACAAGGTTGCGCTACTGGCAGTGTTGGTGCCGACCAAATCCAAGGCACTATCTTCGCTGATGTTCACAGCACCCGCCGAGTTGAACGTGAGGCTGCCTGCATTGAAGATTCCGCCGCCGAGCGAAATCGACGTACCGTTGAAGTCGGCCAGGCCTGTAATCGAGACACTCATCGCGCCGGCATCGCTGATCGCGCCGGTCGAATCGAGGTCCAAACTGCCGGCCGTGTTGGTGCCGACCAGATCCGTGCCGGAGTCTTCACTGATGACGACATCACCTGCCGAAACGAAGGTAAGCGAGCCGAAATTAACGCTATCGCCGGCAGTTTCACCTAGCGTAATGCTCGGGGCCGAGAAACTGGCGTTGCCGCTGACACTGCTGACGGCGGCCGGGCCATCGGTGAGCGCGCCCGTCGCGGTGATTGCCGCGGTGCCATTCACCACGGATAGACCGAGCAGGTTCAACGCGCCGCTGTTGTCGAGCACGACATTTCCTGTGCCGGTATTGCTGAAGGTGGCAGTGGTCACCGTTGTATCAAGGTCGATGCCGGTGATGGCGGTGGCGATGAGCGAGGTGGCCGACAGATCATTAGTGAGGGTAGTGGTCGTGATGCTTCCACCGGTGGTCAAAAGTGTAACCGTCCCCGCAAAGATTGCCTCGCCAGAGAAGCGAATCTCATCGTTGTTACCACCGGTGTTGATCGACAGATTAGTATTGCCGTGGGTATTGCCGGTCGAGATGATGTCAATTAGATCGTCGCCATCGCTGAGTGTGGTATCGATGACCACCGTTGTGTTGCCATAGAAGTGGGCCGTTTCGATGGCCACGCCCCCGGTGGTGCCAGCGACGATGATTGCCGGAATGAGACCGGTCGCGGCATCAAAGCCACTCGTGATCGTCAGATCATCCGCGAGTCCACCCAGCGGCGGTGTCAATACGGCGGTCGCGAAGCCCGTGATGTCGACCGGTTCCAACCCCGTGAAGCTAATCGTTCCAGCCCCTGCACCGGTGATTACCACGGTGCCTGCTCCTGGCGTTGTCGCGCTCGGAGTGTACGTTGCCGTTTGGCCTCCGGGACCAACCACTTGCAACACATCTCCCACGCTATTGGGTGGTCGGCTTGTCAAATCCTCCGTGCCGCCATCGTAGCTGATTAGAGGTAATGGGAACTCGTTCACGTTAACAATCAAGAGATCGTCGCCGCCACGCCCATTGAACGCGATCGGAAGAGTGCCCGGAATATCTTGCGGAGCCTCACTATTGCGTTGGTAAGTATAGCCCGTTGCGGTAGGTGTTAGGACAACCGTATCGGCACCGTCGGTTCCTTGCAGAATGAACTGGCTTGTGAGGACGATGTCGTTGCCGTCACCACCCACGTAGCTAATGAATAGCACGCCCCCGTTGAATGAAATTGGCGCGGATTCAGGGAGGCTGGCAAAGATGCCATCGACCGGATTGGTGCCTTGATTGTCGATAATCACAAAGGTCTGCAGAATGCTTGGATTGGGGACTCCGAGCGGCGTACCAATCAGATTCAGACTGGCATTGTCGAGAACGACATCGCCGTTCACCACAAATATGTCGTGCCCACTGGCGACTCCGGCTCCAGCCGTGCCGTCGATCTCGACATCGAAGAAGCTAGTGCTTGTCCAAGTGACGCCGGTGGAGCTGAGCGATCCGACACTCGTTCCAGGTGCGAGTCGGGAAGTGCCATTCAAGGTGACCGGGCCGGTGATGGTGCCTGTTCCGCCGAGGATAGCGTCGTTGTTCACGATCACTCGGGCTAATCCGAGATTGCTATTCGCCAAAAGCCGACCTTCATTGACAGTGACGTCGTGGATGTTCGTCATGCCGCCCGCGATGGTCAGCGTTCCTGTCCCCGCTTTGATGACGCTGTCGTTGCCGCCGGGAATGGACGAGCCATCGTTGCCGAAAATATTACCCGCGATGACGACATTGTTCCCTTGGGTATCAATCGTGAACGGATCGTCGTCAATCTCGATGGTTCGATTGGCATTAAGCGTGAAACTGTTCTCGAAGATGAGCAACCCGGCCGTTGATGTTACGATGCCCGCGCGGATGTCGTTGTTAGCATTCCCCAACACTCCATCGCTGGTGATAGATAGTCCGCCGGTCGCGGCGCTGTCGATGGTAATAGTGCCGGTGAAGGAATTTGCATCATTCGTGAGGCGCAAGACTCCCGCACCATTCTTGATGAGGTTTAAATTGCCAGTCGCGAGCCCTGCAAACGTGCTGGTGCCCGCGGCCTGGTTGATTGACAGATTCGTGTTGCCCCAAAACGGATTTCCGCGCACTTCGCCGGTTCCTGTCAGGCCGGCAATTGTGGTACCTACGCCTTCCAGCGAGAGACGAGAACCGGTAGTGATCTCAATGGTGGAACCGGCTGCAGAGGCATTACTATTCCAGATGGAAAGTGTTGAGTTGCCAGTGATCTGCGTGGGCCCAGTATAGGTTTTGGAGCCATTAACTCGAAACTGAACCATCTGGCCGCCAGTGACTGTCACTCCGCCCGCACCGGAAATTGTGCCGGTGAAGATGGTGCCAGCCGGGTCGCTGTCGGTCGCATCGATGTTGGTGTTCAAGCCTTGAAGCGTCGCGGATTTCGCAAGGGAAATGGCACCGGAGAAAATCGATTGTGTGGTACCTGCAGTCGTACCAATCGTCGTTGTTCCCGTGCCTTGATTCGCGACGGTGATTGCGTTAGCTACAGTTCGGCCTGGTCCGAGTAGCAGCGAGGTGTTGTTTGTCCCCGTTACGGCATTATTGATCGTGATACCTGCGGTGCCGAAAGCGGGATTGCTGGCAGCGACCAAAGTACCCTGACTGAGCGTAGTGCCACCGTTGTAAGTGTTGGTCCCGCCCAGCGTCAGGGTGCCTGTCCCAATCTTGGTCAGAGCACTGCCCTCAACAACGCTGTTGATTGTGGCGTTGAACGCCTGCGTATCGATTTTCTCCGAAGCCAATAGCGTGATTGTGCGGGTGGCAGGGAGAGTGATGTTGTCTGCATCGAATCGCAGTCCGCCGTTCGCATTGTTTGCATTTACGCGGATTCCGTTGGCAGCATTGCCTAAAGCACCATTGCTGGTAAAGGCCAGCGTGCCTCGCCAAATTTCCATATTGCCGGTGAAGGTATTCGCGCTGTTATCAAGTACCACGACATTGTTGTGGTTGCCGCTTTGCGCCGTATCAGCAATGTAGAACCGCGAACCGGCAGCGGGACCGCCCGACAGAACACCTGTCAGCCGGACGGTTGTGGGGGCCGTGATGTTCGAGCCATCCGTCTGCTTCATCGTAAAATAGGTAGCGTTGGCAGCGGTGGACATCTGAATTGGGTTCGCCAAGGTCCGCGTTTGACCGTTCGTCGCCCACAGATTCAGATTGACGGCAGCTGCCGAGCCGAAAACGGTGACTAAACCAGTTCCCAACGGAGAAGCAACCGCTGCATCCAGAACGACGTTAAGCGTTCCTTGATTAACCTGCGTCCCACCGGAGTAGGTGTTGGCGGTGTTTGCCAGAATTAACGCCCCCGTGCCGTTCTTCCGCAGGGTAGAGCCTGTGATCAAGCTATCGATGCGCGAGGTGAAGCCTTGCGTATTAATGACTTCACTTGCAGCAAGCTGAATGACGCGTGTTGAGGCCAGAGTGATATTGTTCGCGTCGAATCGCAAGCCACCGTTGAACCCGTCCGCGTTCGTGCGAATCGTGTTGTTCGCGTTCCCCAAAGCTCCATCGGAAGTGAAAGCCAACGTGCCGCGCCAAATTTCGACCGTACCGCTAAAGGTGTTGGCGGCATTCGACAGAACCAAAGTGTTGTTGTGGTTACCTCCCTGGTCGGAATCAAGCAGGGTGTAGATCTGTCCGCTACTGCCACCACTGATGACACCGCTAAGGGTGGCTGTTGTGCCCGCGGTCGGACTGCCATCCCCCACGCGAATCAATTCGTTCTCGCCACCGGCTCCGGTCGCGGGAAGCACCATCGCGTTGGCTACGGTCCAAGACGTACCATCCGGAACGGAAAGTTGCAGGCGATTATGACCATTGAACGTGAATGTTCCGGTTCCCAGGGCAGCAGCGTTCTGGGCGTTGATGATCCCGGCCGAGTGAGTGATGCCGCCACTAAAGGTGTTCGCTCCTGAAATTGCGACCGTCGCGGACCCTTGTTTAATCAAACGACCAGAGCCGGTGATCGTGCCGGCAATCGTGGTAGCAGTTGCGTTGCCAAAGGTCAGCGTCGAAGTGCCATTCAATGCCACCGTTGTCCCGGCAATCGTGGCGAGAGAGTTGACAATCACGCTTTGCGCGTCATTCACCCCGGCAACGGCCAGCGTCTTTGTGCCGTCCAGACTGACTGCTTCGGCATAGGTACCACCGTTGACGATAATTTGCCCAGACGAAGTCACAGCGCTCATCGCGGCGGCGATCGTATTGAAGGCATTCACGCCGTAGACGGCAGGTTGATTGCCAGTCAAGCCAAAGTCGGCATCAGGAATCACCGCCCCGACGAACAAAGAATTCCAGGAGGTATCTTCGACGTAGACCACGCTGGGCGTGCTTGCTTCGACCAGCACCACATCGTTGCCGTCCCCTGCGTTATAGAACAAGCGGAACTGCCGAGTACCGATCGTGACCAACGACCCATCCGCGGGCCCGGCCGCTACAACCGTCGGATCGGCAATGCCGTCGTTGTCAATAATCTTTAGGATTGAAACGGGGCCTGGAGGAGGCGTGTCGATCACGTTCGAGAACGTCAAGTTCGCACCCGTCAGGTTCACCGCGCCCGTGACGAGGTAACGATCAAAGTCCACGCCTCCGGTCGTCCACGGGCTGTTGACTTCAAAATCGACCGTGCCGCTGGGGGTGAAGTTTCCAATAATGGTCATCGTGCCGGGGCTATTGCCGGGGGAGAAAGTTCCTGTTCCGGAGACATTGCCCGTGATCGTTCCACCGCCCCACAAAGTGCCTGCTGCGTTCACTACCAGGTTCGTGGCCAAACTGCCATTCACCGCGAGGATGCCCGCCGAGACATTCGTGCCACCGCCGGCGGTGCTGGTGCCGGTGAGGGACGTAGTGCCGCTGCCAATTTGATTGATCACCCCAGCGCCAGTGATATTGTTGGCCACGGTGACAACGGCATCGGAACGGTTGAAGGCCAAGGTCGCGCTATTGGTTACCGCACCCGAGCCCAAAGTGCCACTCGTCCCCGCATTGCCAACCTGCAAAGTGCCCGCATTGATCGTGGTGGTGCCGTAAGTATTTGTGCCAGCCAGTGCCAACGTGCCGGGGCCTGATTTGATCAGCCCTCCGACCCCTGCGACCGCACCGGCCAATACGCTGGCGGTGCCAGTGTTAGTAATCGTCAGCCCCGTCCCGGTGGTAATCGCACCCGCTGTGGAGTTTACGTTGGCAGTGGCAATGTTCACGGCCCCGGTAGCGGTCACGGCCCCGTTGATGGTCACCACATCAGCGCCGACCGCTCCTGTATTGATCGTCAGATTGACGTTTCCACCGACCGAGGCGGAAGTCACGATAATCGTGTCGAGCCCATCGCTCCCGCCGGCTATGGTGTCGATCACAAAGTTCGTGTTGTTCCAGAAGGCGACCGGGGTGATCGCCGTCGAGCCACTGGTGCCTGCCACGCGAACGGCCTGGAAAGAACCGGCCATGGTGTAATCCGTGCCGTTGACGAGCGTGAGTGCATCGTCAGCGCCCGGCAAGTTCAAGTTCGCCGTTTGCATGCCGGTGATGTCGAGGTTCTCCGTCGAACGGAACGACACAGCGCCGGAACCGGAGACCGTCACGATTCCGCGATCGGGGTTACTAGCATCGGGGGTGTAAGTGGCAGTCGTGGTGCCACTCCCGCGAATCGCCAATCCGTCCGCGGTTCCCGTGCCACCTTCGTAATTGATGGCTGGCAAGCTACCGGCACTGTAATCGACGGTCACGCGATCGCTGCCACCAAAGGTGGTGATGTTGATGGCTCCCGTGATACTCGCCAGCGGGACTTCAATCGTGTTCGCATTGATTTGCGTAGCCCCAAGACCGGCAGTGAGCATCGCGGCGGAATCTTGGATGCGCACATTGCCACCGTTACGACTGATGGTGATGTTGTTGTTGATGTCACCGGCATGGTCAGTCAGCAAGAGATTGCCGTAACCATCCAACCCAACATCTGCTTTCGGAACAAAGATAAAGGAGACGACACCATCGGTCGCACCAATGCCTTGAAGCCCCATCCCAGGCGTATCCCGTGTATGGATGACCCAGCCGTCACCATCCGGCTCGAAGGACACCATATTGTCCACATTGTTGCCGGAACCACCTTCGGGAGAAATAACCAGCACGCCGGTCGCTGGGCTTTCACCGGGAATGGTCAGACGGTAAACCCCACCACTGGGATTTGTGACAGAGGCCGAACCGGACCGAGTGGCGGCATCAATCGAACCATTCCCTCGAATCGTTCCGGAAACATATCTTGGGTCGCTACCTGGGATGAAAACAAACGCCAATGGATCTTGCTCGTATGTGGTTGAACCAGCTGCCCCACCATCCTTAACGAAGACGGTCCAAGTTCCATTCGCATTCGCCTGTGCTAAGGCGAAGTTGTTTTCGCCATTCTTCGCGTGGTTGACCAATAACACACCGCTGTTTTGCGAGTTAATTCCCAAACTCGTCAGGTCTACGGTCGACTGTCCGCCTCCTAAATCGATGAAGTGCGTTCCCAGAACCAAATCGGGATGAGCCGACGCCAATTGGTTGTTGGCACCACCGTTGGTCCCGGCACTGTTATTCACCAACGCGCCTAACCAACCGTCCTCGTAGCGGAAATACGCAGCCGAAACATCAATGTTGAACTCATCGGCCCCAGCGGACACGCCAGCGAGATGCGTGGGCAGGAAGTAAAAGCCATTGTCGATGGCAACCCCAGTTGAGGCGTACGTACCTGCAGGACCTCCTTGGGGAACGTTGTCCCGCCCATTTTCCGCAACGCTCGAAATCACAAGGCCCTCCGCCACGGTTAATGGCGTAGCAGGCCCAACGAGGAAATAGTAATCCGCCCGAGACGACGAACCACCAACATGAACCTGATCACTAGTCGATTGCTCCAAACTTAGAACGATCGAGGTCGGGTTGTTGTTGTTGTTGCCATCAACCTGCACGACATCAATCAATGCAGCCGGGATCGCACCGCGAACTTCAGGTACCGCCGTGGATGGTGAGGTAGGCAAGAAGACAAACGAGTAGGCAGGAATCCCTCCCAAATCCTGCAAACCGGCCGCCGGCAGGTCGCGAGACTCGATCACCCACCCATTCCCGCTCGCTTGGTAGGTGACAATGTTATCAACATTCGCGCCTTGCCCACCTTCTGGCGAAACGATCAATACGCCGCTATCGGGCGTGTAGCCATCGACTTCCAAATAGTAGCGTCCGCCGCCAAGTTCGCGCGAAGTGAACTTGCCGTTGGCAATTAAGGCATTCCCATTGCCATCAACACGGCCAGACACGTAATTCGAGTAGGTGTTTCCCGTCGCATTGGGCACATACACGAAGGCGTAGGGATCGGATTCATAGGTTACGCCGTCTGAACTGTTGTCGTGAACGTAAACTGTCCAGCTTCCGTCGGGATTCGCTTGAGACAGTGCGAAGTTCGCCTCATTTTTCCCACCGGAGACCAACAAGACACCGTCCCGTTGTGAATCAACACCTGGCAAACGGATCGTCGAACTACCATTGCCGTTGTCGAAAATTGTCCCTGTAGTCGGCGGTGCGAGAACGATGTCTAATTGGGGGCGGAACAAAGGATCAGCGTTTTCAGAAAAGCCGATATTCCATCCATCCGTTGTGCCGTTGGCGATGTTAAAGCCATGATTGGGTGCGCCGTTAATCCAGTTCTGCACGATCGATGTCACGTCGACATAGGTTCGATTGCCGGGACTCAACATCTGAATAAAGCTGCCGACCGCGGGAGCTAGTTCACCGCTGGCAACGTCGGGACCGTTACCGCCAAAGGGAGTCGTCCAGTTGGAACTCGAGTTGAAAGGCACCTGGAGTTGATGCACGTTGAAAGGCCCAGTGCTCTCCGCGCTGCCAACGGTGGTCGTCCGAACGGATAATCGTGCCGATGCAATCGTCGAACCTGCGGGAATCTGTCCCGCGCTTGCGCCGATGATATTGTCGAACCGAAACAAGCCATGAATGTTCTCGGCTGTTGTCCCAGGCCCGTCCAAAAAGGCACTACCGGACGTGAAGTCCGACGTGCCGTCCGCACGAATTAACCCGTCGGTTGCGCCGTTGTAACCATTCAGTCCCTGCCTGAACGTCAGGGTTGTTGGATTTAACACCAACCCTGGCGAGCCCGAGATCGTCGTCATATTTCCGTTATTGGCCGAGTTGCTAACTCGACCGCCAATCCAACCCTCCGCGTAAGGAAAATAGCCGGCGGCGAAATCGACATTGGCCTCATCTCCAATCGTGTCGTGAACGGGTACGTAATAGCCCCCACCCGTCACGTCGATCTGAGACGTGGAATATCTAGTGCCGACTACGTCTAAATTGTCCCTGCCGTTTTCGCGAACACTCGTGATGAGAATTCCGTTTGCTGCGTCGTCTGCAAATCCAGGCCCAATTTGAACATTGAAGTCGCCACGGTTAGAGCCAGCACGAGCAAAGAAATCTGGCGTGGACTCTTCTGTGGTCACCGTCACAGAGCTCACGTTGTTGCCGGCGTCGTTATGCACGACACGGACGTTGCCCGCTTCGTAGTTCAAAGTCGCCATCAAATCCCGTGATTCAAGCGATTCAAAAAAGCTGCGCCGGCGCGAGGATGCAGGGGTGCGACGATTACGCTTCGAAGGGAACCAGTGTGACACGGCGAGCAACTCCAGGTAGGACGTAAGGAAGGCTGTTGAGAGGAGTCACCATCTAAGCCGGCGCATCTTAAGTTGCCGCGCGCGCAAAGTTAATTTTGTTGGTGCAGTATCGCTCTTCAAATCTTTACCCGTTCATCGCGCGACTTTCTTTTCGTTGTGGCTAAATCACACAGCATGAAACTGATGCACTCGATTCACACGCTGCTCCTGTTATTCCCGCTCCTGTTGTCCATCGGCTGCGGAAGTAAGCATCCGTTGATACCTACGACCGGAGAGATCTTCATCAACAAGCAACCGGCAACGGGAGCGCTTGTCATCTTCAGTCCCGTTGATGCGATTGCCGGCGATGATAAATGGGCTGGCGGTTACCCGCGTGGCACGGTGGACGCCGCAGGGAAATTCAAATTGAGCACGCACACCGAAGCCGATGGCGCGTATGTGGGGAACTACATTGTGCTAGTGACTTGGACGGGGGAGCCTACGTCCGACGATTCTGAAATGACCGAACAACTTCCCGATTTGCTCGAAGGGCGCTACGCCACGACCGAATCCTCACCTCTTCGTGCCGAAGTCATCGCTGGTAATCACCAAGTTCCCCGCATCGAACTCACCACTCAGGTATCGAACCAATGACGTTTATGAATCTACAGGCGACGCACAAACGCCGCATTCAACGCTCCAGGAGCGGTTTTACGCTCGTCGAGTTGCTGGTGGTGATTGCCATTATCGGGATGTTGGTGGCACTACTATTGCCAGCCGTGCAATCCGCTCGTGAATCGGCTCGCCGAACGCAATGTGCGAACAATCTTCGTCAAATCGGGCTGGCTTTGCAC
The DNA here is from genome assembly GCA_041739545.1 of Pirellulaceae bacterium. Taxonomy (GTDB): domain Bacteria; phylum Planctomycetota; class Planctomycetia; order Pirellulales; family Pirellulaceae; genus JBGSNR01. The sequence continues at coordinate 10,406 of JBGSNR010000015.1, forward strand.
AATTTTGAAGGCTCGTTCAAGGCTCTGCCCCCAGGTGGCGTGTCGGGATCCACTCAGACGTTGACCCACAAGCGTTTTAAGATCGCCCTCAATACTTCGCACAGCTGGCCCGTCTTCATCATGCCCTACATGGAACAAAACAATCTGGCCAATGGCTACGACTTTCAGGTGAGTTACTCGCATGCCAACAATCAGACTGTTCGGGAGACGTTTGTCGAAGGATTTATTTGTCCCTCCAATCCCGAACGAGATAAATTTTGCACGCCAAGCACCGGGGTAGACTGTGCGCCCACCGACTACGCGCCGAACAATGCGATCAGCACTGCGCTCTACTCGTCCGGCTTGATTGATCTCGCCTCCAGAGATAACCCCCACGGCGCGATGCGCGTCAACGAGATGTGCCGCTTCGCGAGCATCGCGGATGGCTTATCCAACACGATGATTATCGCGGAAGACGCAGGGCGTCCCGGCCAGTATCGGTCGGGCGGTAAACGACTTTCAGGTACTCAGTCGGACGGAGGTTGGGCGGATCGCAATAACGAGTACATCACTCATGGATACACCATGGATGGGCTGTCCAGCCCAGGGCCGTGTGCAATTAATTGTACGAACGGCAACGAGATCTATGCCTTCCATCCCGGTGGCGCGATGATTGTGCTGGGTGATGCTTCGGTCCCCTTCCTGGCGAAAAACACAGACATGCGCATCGTCGGCCGCATGATCACACGCCAAGGGGGGGAGAGCAACGCGGCCCCATAACCTCCTACTTGTTGATTGACTCTCGAAAAGTTTCAGGCCGTAGCAGTTTGCTACGGCCTTTTGCGTGGAGCCGCATCAAGGCATTTCAGGCTAGAGCCCTTCAAATAAAGCCGAGCCGACGCGAATCATCGTCGCCCCTTCTTCGATCGCGATGGGGAAATCGTCACTCATCCCCATTGAGAGTTCCGCAAGCCTGATGTGAGGTGCGACTGCTGCTTGCAGATGATCGCGCAGTTCACGCAGCGCGGCAAAGTTGCGGCGGGCAACGTCTCCCCCTCCTTCCAACGCGGCCATCGTCATCAGGCCTTGCACTTGTACATGAGAAAGTTCTGTCACTCGATCAAGCACCGCCGGCAACTGTTCCGCGGCAAAACCGTGCTTGGCCTCGTCCCCCGAAGTATTCACCTCCAGCAAAACGGAATGGCTGCTGGAAAGCTCTGCGCCCAGACCGTCGACTGCTTCGAGCAGTCGCAGGCTGTCCACCGAGTGCAACAAATGCACGTGGGGCAAAGTCCGTTTCAGCTTATTCCGCTGCAGATGCCCCACAAAATGCCACTGTACCGCAAGATCGGCCAGGTCTTCCGCTTTCTGCCAGAATGCCTGGGGCCGACTTTCTGCCAGGTCGACCACTCCGGCTTGAAATAATTGCCGGGCGACATCGCTTGAAACATACTTCGTCACGCCAATCAGCCTGATATCCGAGGCCGAGCGACCGGACTTTGCGGCAGCAACGTTTACTTGCTCACGGATTTTCGCTAGGTTCCCTTGCAACTGTTTTTGCACTGCATCCATGGCGATCCCTTCATGCGGGTTCTTCGCAGCGAAACAATTTCAGTGCATTGGCTGTGGTTTGCGCTGCGAATTCGGCGAAACTCACGCCGCGAACTTCCGCCAGACAAGTGGCAGTATGCACGACCAGCGCAGGCTCGTTGGGACGTTTGCCACGATACGGATGAGGAGTGAGATAGGGGGCATCCGTTTCCACCAGAATGCGATCGGCCGGGATTTGACGTGCCACTTCACGCAACTCGGGAGCATTCTTGAACGTTACCATCCCGGCAAAACTGAGGTGCAAGCCCAACTCAAGGCACTCGAGAGCAACGTTCAAGTCCGCAGTGAAGGAATGCATGATGCCGGTTAAAGGTCCGCGCTTGCGAGCAGCACGCAGCATCACCAAAATTTCTTGCGAGGTCTCGCGCTGATGAATGACGACCGGCAGATTCAATTTCTGAGACAACGCCAAGTGCCGATCGAAATAATCTTGTTGCTGGGGCAGGGGGGTGTCTTTCCAATAGAGATCGAGTCCCGTTTCGCCAATCGCAACGACTCTGGGCTGTTCTGCCAGCTTCACAATGACATCCCAATCGGTCGGCTGGGCTTCAGTGATGTGATTGGGATGAATGCCAACCGCAGCCCAAACCGCGGGTTCACGCTCAGCGATTGCGGCACAATGTCGGCTCGATTCTTCGTAGGTGCCGACCGCTAGGATGCGCGTGACACGTGCAGCGCGAGCCCGTTCAATGACGCCTGCCAGATCACCGGCCAAGTGCTTGTCATCGAGATGCGCGTGAGTGTCAAACAGTTCCACAACTCAATCCTTGTTCTTCAGCCGTGGATCGAGCGCATCACGCAGACCATCGCCAAGCAAATTTAAGGCGAGCAAGGTCGATGCCAGTACCATCCCCGGAAAGACAACGAGCCACCAATAAACTCGCAACGGTGTGATCACGCGAATGCCATCGTTCACCAGGCCTCCGAGCGAGACGGCCGGCGCTTGCACTCCCAGTCCCAAGAAGGACAGAAACGCTTCGGTCAGCATGATGCTGGGGATGGTAAGGGTGAGGTAAACAATCACCACCCCCAGCACGTTCGGTACAAGGTGCAAAAAGACAATTCGCGCGCCCCCTGCGCCACTGGTGCGGGCAGCATCAATAAACTGTTCGTTCTTCAGCGATAGCACCTGGCCACGAACGACACGAGCCATCGTCAGCCAATAGAACGCCCCAATACAGATGTAAACCACGCTGATCTGCGTCAGGCCAATCTGAGCCAGCCGAGCTTTCCAGGTATCTTCGCTGAAGACCGTGATGAGCAGAATCACCACAAAGACGAACGGAATGGACGCCATGATGTCTACGACCCGCATCAAGAACCAATCGACCCAGCCGCCGGAGTAGCCTGCTACGGCACCAATGGTCACGCCGAGAACCAACGATACCGACGCTGCCAAAATTCCGACCAACAGCGACACTCGCAGCCCCCAACAAATCCGTGACAAGGAATCACGCCCCAAATTGTCGGTGCCGCACAGCGCGGGTAAACACCAATCGCCGAAAACGGCTAGTCGCACCCGAAGTAGTTGCCAGGTGACGGGCCCCGGATCGGTCCAGAGCCGATAAAACGGATGCGAGCGTTGCAGTGACTGAAGTGCTGCTTCCAATTCTTGTCGCTGCTGTGGTGTTGAAGCGGCCGCAACTTCTGCCCGCTTCTGACGCAATTCGGCTTCAAATTTTTTGATTTCCGCCAGGCGTACCGGCAAGTGAGCCCCGGCCGTTTCTGGCGGCAAGAGTTGGCGTTTCTCTAAATCTTGGAATTGAGGTGACTGCAGCGGCAGCAGCGGAGTGAAGATCGCCAACAACGCGACGAGCGCTAATAGACCCAGCGCTGCGAGCGACACCCGGCTTTTCGTCAACCGCCGCCAGGCATCTCGGCCGGGAGACATGCCCCGATAGGCGGCTGATTCCGCCAGCAAGGTGCGATACTTCGCCAGATCGGTGCTTGTTGGCTCGGATGGATATTCGGCAAGGCTGGAACGGTTCATCGTTACTCCCACTTCACTCGGGGATCGATGATGCCGTACGACAAGTCGACGAGGCGATTCAAGACATAAAACAAAAAGGTGTAAAGCAACGTGGCTCCCATGGCCAAGGTGTAGTCCTTTTGCGAAGCGGCCTCGATGAAGTGACTGGCCATGCCAGGCAAGTTAAAAATCTGTTCCAAAACGAGGGATCCAGTCAAGATGTACGCCGTTGCGGGACCGAGATAGGAAACGACCGGCAAGAGCGCCCCGCGCAATGCGTGTCGCACGATCACTTGTCGTTCATTCAAGCCCTTCGCGTAGGCAGTACGAATGTAGTCTTGGTGCAGCACTTCCAACATACCGGCCCGCGAAAGCCGCGCGATGTAGGCCGCGAATGGTGCGGCGAGGCAGATCGCCGGCAGAGCTAGTTGAGCCAGCGTTCCCCAGCCCCCCGCGGGAAAGATGCGAATCCAGAAGACAAACACCACGACACTCAAACTGGCGAGAACAAAGTTTGGTACGGCGATCCCCAGCGTCGCCGTCGCCATGAAGCTAGAGTCGATCCAAGTCTTCCGCCGCATCGCCGCGAACACGCCAGCCGAGATCCCAACGGCTAACGCCAGGTTCATGGCCAGAATTCCCAGCGCTGCCGAGATCGGAAAGCCTTCCAAGAGAATGCCGAGCACTGTGTAGTCGGCCTGGCGGTAACTGAAACCGAGATCTCCTTGCATCGCCTTCCACAAGTTATCGAGATACTGCTCGTACACGGGTCGGTCCAGACCGTAACGCGCCTCGATATTGCGTTTGATCGCTTCCGGGAGGTTCCGTTCGCTGGAGAAAGGGCCCCCCGGAACTGCTTTCATCAAAAAGAACGTGATCGTATAGACCACGATCATGGTGAGTGCGAAATCCGCAAGCCACTTCACTGCCCAGATCGCAACTTTCATCGAGCAACTCCCGCGCGCGGCTCGACTTCGATCACCGTCAACGGATGAATATCTTGAGGGTTCATGGTGATTCCCTTCACGCCTGGGCGGACCATATTTGTAGAAACCTGATAGTAGACGCAAATGATCGGGCATTCGTCGAGCAAGATCGCTTCGGCCTGGCGAAAAATCTCCATCCGCTGTGCGGGGTCTGGTTCTGCCGCTGCCTGCTTAACGAGCGCATCGTACTGCGCGTTACTCCAGCCAGTTTGATTATTCGGTCCATCGGTCAGCCACATATCCAGAAAGGTATTGGGGTCGGGATAGTCGGCAATCCAGCCGCTGCGTGAAACCATGTAATCCTTCTTGGAAAGCGCATCCAAAAACACCCCCCACTCCAAGTTGCGCAAGCTTACATCGAGCCCCAGATTCTCCCGCCACTGCTGCTGCACCACTTCCGCAATTTCCTGATGCGTTTGGTTGGCATTGTAAAGAATTTCAAGTTGCGGCATGCCACGTCCGCCAGCAAAACCAGCTTCGGCCAACAAGCGACGCGCTTCCGGGATATCAAGTTCGGGACCAGCCGGAGAAGAATAGCCTTTCAGCCCCGGCGGAACGAGACTGGTGGCCGGGATCTGACCTGCCTTCGCGACGTACTCCGTGATGTTGCGTCGATTCACCGCCCGCGCAAGTGCTTGCCGCACGAGTTTGTTGTCCAAAGGGGGACGCGTGGTATTGAGGCGGTAGATATAGATCGTCAGCATCGGCGACGTGTAGTACTGGTCGGGAAGAGCCTTCTTGACTTCGGGAATCAGCGAACTGGGAACTGTCGGGAGCCAATCGACTTGCCCATTCAGGTACATATTGAGCCCGGTCGTTTCCGATTTTATCGCCAGGACATCAATCACGTTCAGCTTCACCCGCTCTGCATCCCAGTATTTCTCGTTCTTCACCAGTCGAATTCGATCGCGCAAGCGACGAAATTCCAACTTGAACGGACCATTGGTAACCACGTTTTCCGGCTTGGCCCACCAGGGACTGCCAAACGTTTCAATGCACCGGCGATTGACCGGATGGAGCGGATAGAAGGCGCATAACTCGGGAAAATACGGAGTGGGATTGCGCAGCTTTACGACCAGTGTCTGCGGATCAGACGCGGTGATTGCAACCGTGGAATCAAAGTCAGGCAGGATTTGCAGATGCTCACGCACGTTCTCAATAGGAGTTTCGCGTTTCAGGAATGGTTTGCGACTGACCCGAATGTTTCCGCTGATGCTTTGACGAATCTTCTCTTGCTCCGCTGCGGAAACGGACGAGCATGGTTCAATCGCCGTAACCTCGATTTCGTAGACCGCCGAATCAACTCCCTGGGCTCGGGCCTCCGGATCGTCTTGTAGAATCTGGAGCAACCGTCCACGAACAATCGTCCCGCGCGGAAAAAGTTGCACGCGGTCAGGCCGATCGTTTAACTCCACCTCCACCATTTGCCCCACTTCGATTTGCGCCGAATTGTAGGCTTCGGCCCCGGTAACGTAGTGCAGTTGATACGCATACTCCGACGCCGTCTCCGGATGGAGCATGCGCATCCAAGACCAACGAAAATCCTCGGCGGACATCGGAGTGCCATCGGACCAACGAGCCGTGGATCGTATCTTGAAGGTGTACGTGAGTCCGTCTTCGGAAACTTCATACGATTCTGCAACGGCCGGTTCTGGAGTAAGGGGAACGACGTCTCCCGTCTTGGCGTTGGCAGAGTCAGGGGGAGGAAGGTTGCGGAGTAAACCTTCAAAAATGGCATCGATCACCCGTCCTTCCGGCTGTCCGGTCGCGATTGCGGGATCGATGGTTTTAATTTCCGTGCTGTTATCGAAGGTGAAGTCTGCCGGGGGCAATGTTCCAAAGGAAATCGCCCAGGCGAAGGCGCTAGCTAGAACGGCCAGAGCGAAATAGAGAAAGTTGTTGCGGATGAAGCGTTGCATGAATGAAAGGAGTTCGATTCGCTCAATGACCTTCGCAGTTACCTTCAGTGAATACCAGCGTATGGTAGTGGAGCACGGAGGAAAAGGAACGCGGGAAGTGTCAGCGACAGAGTTTAAATGGGAAGCAGCGGGATGGCTGAACTGCGAATAGCTGTCGTTTGTCGTCCGCTTTCTGTCTCACCACAGCATCCTTTATAGCCCGATGGCGAATAAGTTTCCCTTGGATGCGATTTAGGGAAAGCCAATCTCCCCAGGGTTTTCGATTGCTGTATAAGTGCGAAAACCCGCTATTTTACAGCGATTTAACGAGACAAGCGTTCTCCTCTCGCTACGATTCCCATTAGAATAGGGGCGGAACAGAGACGAAGCCTTTAGCCGTTGCCTTCTCAGATGCTGCAGTTCTGCGGCGACTTTGCGGCCGAAGGAGACGTCCCAACATTAATAAAGATGCCTGCGAATTTTTCTCCCAATCGCAGCGGCTCGGAAAATTTCCGTACCGCCGTCTTTATTAACAAGTTATTTACAATTTACTTTAACTTGCACGATACACTAGAGTGTCGATGCGGACCTGTCTTCCGCGATCGATTCGCTGGTGATGGACGTTAGGAGATTGCTGATGGAAGGCTCGAATCCCATGCCGTACTCCCACAAGGAGTCGCTCACGACTGCTTATTCTGCCCCCCCGACCGAAACTTCGGTCCCCCCGCCGGTCGCACCTACCGTGCAACGGCTCGAGGACGAAACGGCCAAAGAGTTTGTCCAGGTCTTCAAACTACTGGCCGACGAAACTCGCGTGCGCATCCTCCACTACTTGCTGCAGCAGGAGGAGTACAACGTTCGTACCCTGTGCGAACTGTTGCAGCAAAGCCAACCCGCGGTCAGCCATCACTTGGCACTGCTGCGGATGGCTGGCTTGATCGAATGCCGGCGAGATGGCAAGCACAACTACTACCATCTGGTTCCAAAACGGGTTCAAGCCATTTTGAACCTGCTGTTTGGAGCCACGGGGGGGAATGCTCGAAAAATCCGTTTCGACGACTGCGTGTTGACCTATCAACGGGACGGTCAGTTGGGCGCGTAGTTTCTCCAGGCTCGACGGCGTTAATTCTGACCGGACGGACTTTCATTTTCCGCCGGTCGCTGCCCCGCGCGTGACGATCTTAACCTGATGAGCCAAGGGCTCGTACTTCTTTCAGCCCGCCTCACCATTCTGGGCAGCGGCTTGTCCGGTGGCGATTCGCCCCTCCAACCCGCACAGCCGTCACGATCCGCAAAACGCTGCAACTCGCCGCGGACCGGGAGATTTTTCCCCATTCTCACCAGCGGATCATCTCCGCGTTCTTACCCAGGAGCTACATTTTTCCAGCGAAGCCGAGAGCACACCTTGGATGATTGTGCCCGGACCACGTTCGCCGAATAGCCTTCCCCAACTATCAACTGGAGAGTCAGCCGTGTCGAAGAAAGCCGAAGTCACCCTGGATCGTCGAGCCGCTGTCAAAACCGAACGCCGAGGCGAAGATCGCCGCAAGCAAAACGCGCCCGTCGCCGTGGAACGTCGGCAAGGGGAACGCCGCGAGAAAGTCGCCCGCCGCCGCCAGATCGACCCCACCACCTGCGAACGAGATTACTCGGCCGACGAAATCGAATTCATGCACGCCCTCGATGCCTACAAGCGAGCGAACGGCCGGATGTTCCCCACCTGCAGCGAAATCCTGGAAGTGATTCGCAGCCTGGGCTATGTTCGCACGACATCGGTCCACACCGGCGAAGGTACCGCCACGGATGACGGCGGAGTCGCCAATGCCGAAGCACCGGCCACCATCGCACAATAGATTCACCTTCATCGGTTCACTTACGATGCGCGACATCTGAGTGTACGGTCTTGGCCGGGGGAGCAATCTCCCGGCCAAGTCGTTTCTTGGGCCCCACTGCGACCCTCGCGAACTTTGAGAACCGCTGTCCTGGCTAATTTCGGTACGGCCGGAAATACTGCGTGCGATCGTTCTGATCGTAGGTCGGCCAGTGACCGTCGTTGTAAGGCTGCGGAATGAAACCGGCTCCTGGCGGCAGAATCCCTGGCGGCAAGCCATTCACGTTCCCGCCGTTACCTCCGCCGAAACCACCTGGACCGACGCCACCCCAGGGACCAAAACCGCCACCACCAACCCCGGCAAACGGTGCACCCCACGCCGGGTAAGGTGCCGAGTAGGGCTTATACGGGAACCGCCATTCTTCGTAGGGCCGAACCGGGTTTCCAAATTCTTCGACGATGTGGAAGTTGTCGGCGCTCCCTCCCGCTTGAATCGAACTGCGGATATGACGGTAGCCGCTGCGGATGAAGTCTTGCCGGTGGAAGTAGTAGTAAGGCCCGATGGCCGCGTACTGATTCACGCGCTGTGCCGTGGAGGAGTCGTGCGTGTAGTACGACGGAGCCGTCAGCCAGTCGGCCGCCGCCGCGGAACCAGCGACCATGAACAGGACCAGCGACAAGAGCGAACGGAGCATAAAACGCTCGTGGTTGTATTTCGGCAACATCGCGTGGTTCGAAATGATGCCAAAAGGGAGCGAAACGGGCCGTCCGTGGGGCAAATCTCCATGGAAAGAGGATTAAAGCAAGGGTTGTGCCCGGAGCGAGAAAGGGCTGCTCTTGTAGGGTGCAGTCAACGTTACCCACATCTTACGGTTTTCAAATCGGTGCCGCGGAGGATTAGGAGTAGTTTTTCCAGGCCGCGCCACAGCGTGATCCAGCCGGGGCGACCGTCGCATTTTCGGCCCAAGTGGCCACCGAGGCCAGCCAGC
>JBGSNR010000016.1:0-16460 GCA_041739545.1 Pirellulaceae bacterium
TGGGCGTTTGGAACGCGAACTGCGCGACTGGGATAGCGAGATCCGCGAATTGCTCCAACGGATCGGTCCTGGCGATGGCAATACGCCGACGACGGCGAGGTTGGCCGACCTGCAGGATCGTATCCGTTCGGCCGAACGCCGAGCGACCGAGGTTCGCGAGCAGGTCATCGCGTTGTCCCGCACCATCGTGGACGAACATGAAGTGGCTAAGGCGATGTCGGTCTTCGATCCCGTGTGGGACTCGCTCACGGCGCGCGAACAAACCCGCGTGGTGCAGTTGCTCGTCGAACGGGTGGACTACAACGGCGCAACGGGCAAGGTTTCAATCACGTTTCACCCCAGCGGAATCAAAACGCTGGCCGACGAACTGTCGCGTAACAATTCCGGAGACGCCGCATGACCATTCCCATCACCATCGAAAGCACGATTCACTTCAAGCAAAGCAACCGTGGAGGTCGCAAACGTATTCACGAAGGCGAAGCCCCTGTGCCGACGCCACGCCCTGTTGGCCGAATCCCGCGCGTGGCCCGCTTCATGGCGTTGGCGATCCGCTTCGATCAACTCATTCGCGATGGCCAGGTGGCGGACTACGCCGAACTCGCCCGCCTCGCGCACGTCACCCGCGCCCGCATGACGCAGATCATGAATTTGCTCATGCTGGCCCCCGACATTCAGGAAGCGATCCTGTTCCTGCCTCGCGTCGAAAGCGGGCATGACCCGATCCATCTCGGCCAACTCCAGCCCATCGCCCTGGTGCCGGATTGGCGGAAACAGCGGCGAATGTGGCAATCGATTGTGTCCCATTCCGCTGAATCGAACTAGCATTTTGACCTAACGTGTCCGGGGCGTCGGTAATTGTTACTTCCTATACTTTCGGGTATCTTATTGTCGTTAACTGAACAGTTAACGTCAGCGTCCCGCAACGGCAGGAAGGAACATTATCAATGGCCGACACGAGCAGTGGAGCCAATCTTGGATTTGAGCGCGAGCTTTGGCAAGCAGCCGACGCCCTGCGGTCCAACATGGACGCGGCGGAATACAAGCACGTTGTCCTCGGGCTGATCTTCCTGAAGTACATCTCGGATGCCTTTGAGGAAAAGCACAACGAGCTCGAAGCCGATCGCAAGAGTGGCGCTGATCCCGAAGACCCTGACGAGTACCGCGCCGTCAATATTTTCTGGGTGCCGCCGGAAGCTCGTTGGTCGAACCTTCGCAATCGGGCCAAAGACCCTATGATCGGCAAGATCGTCGACGATGCGATGCTTGCCATCGAGCGCGACAACGCGACGCTCAAGGGCGTGCTTCCCAAGGACTATGCCCACCCGCGGCTAGACAAGCATCGACTTGGTCAGCTCATCGATTTAATCGGGAACATCGGTTTGGGGAGCAAGGAGAATCGCTCCAAAGACATCCTTGGCCGCGTGTACGAATACTTTCTCTCGGAATTCGCCAGCGCCGAGGGTAAGAAGGGGGGCCAATTCTATACTCCACGATGTATTGTTCGCGTACTGGTGGAAATGCTCGCGCCATACAATGTTGGCGGTAAAGGGGTGCGTATCTACGATCCGGCTTGCGGCTCCGGTGGCATGTTCGTCCAGTCCGAGAAGTTTATCGAAGAGCACGGCGGCAAGATTGGCGACATTAGCGTCTATGGCCAGGAGTCGAATCACACGACGTGGCGGCTGGCCAAGATGAACCTTGCGATTCGCGGCATCGACTCGAACCTTGGCAAGGAACATGCCGACAGTTTCCACCGCGACCTGCATCCCGACTTAAAGGCAGATTATGTCATTGCTAACCCACCGTTTAACGATAGCGACTGGCGTGGGGATCTACTGAAAGACGACAAGCGTTGGGTTTATGGCAGGCCGCCTGCCGGCAACGCCAACTTCGCCTGGGTACAGCACTTCATCTATCACCTAGCTCCGAGTGGGCTGGCTGGGTTTGTGCTGGCGAACGGCAGCATGTCTTCGAACCAGTCCGGCGAGGGTGAGATTCGCAAAGCGATCATCGAAGCTGATCTTGTCGATTGCATGGTCGCGCTGCCTGGGCAATTGTTCTACAGCACACAGATTCCGGTTTGCTTATGGTTCTTGGCTCGGAGCAAGGGCAATGGTCGATTTCGCAAGCGCTCCGGCGAGACTCTATTTATCGACGCCCGCAAGATGGGCGAGATGATTGATCGCGTCCATCGCGAACTGACTGAAGATAATGTCCGTACCATTGCCGATACCTACCACGCTTGGCGCGGCGACAAAGGAACGAAGAAGAAATATGCGGACCATTCGGGTTTCTGTAAGAGCGCAACGCTCGACGAAATTCGCCAGCACGGTCACATTTTGACGCCAAGCCGCTACGTGGGTGCAACCGAGGTCGAGGAAACCGGCGAGCCATTTGAGGACAAAATGGCCCGCTTAACCGCCGAACTCCAGCAACAGATGAAGGAATCCGTGCGGCTCGATAATCTCATCTGCGCCAACCTCGAGGATATCGGCTATGGCTGGTGAGACCAAGACAGGGGGCCGCCCAGCATCAACGGGAGTGATTCGTGGACGGTTTGCATTGAGTGTAGGTAAGCCCGCCGACACACCTCCTCCGGAATGGACGTGGGTGGCACTAACTGACGTGGCGCGACTTGAAACAGGGCACACTCCTAGTCGGAAACACGCGGAGTATTGGGGCGGCGATGTGCCTTGGATTGGAATCCGTGATGCAACAAGGAATCATGGAAGCGTAATATTCGATACGGAGCAGCACACCAACGAACTCGGGATAGCGAATTCTTCTGCACGAGTCCTTCCAGCGAACACGGTTTGCCTGTCTCGCACAGCATCTGTTGGCTACGTGGTTGTAATGGGCCGGCCGATGGCGACAAGCCAAGACTTCGTAAACTGGGTTTGTTCGAACAAAATCGATCATCGGTTCCTGAGTTACGTCTTATTGGCCGAGCACGATTCATTCTTGCGATTCGCGAGCGGTACAACCCATCAAACGATCTACTTCCCTGAAGTAAAGGCGTTCCATGTCTGCCTCCCGCCCCTTGCCGAGCAGCAGGCAATCGCATGCATCCTCGGAGCGTTAGATGAGAAGATCAATTTGAATACGCGCCGGAACCGAACTTTAGAGAGAATGGCGCGGGAACTTTTCCGAAGTTGGTTTGTCGATTTCGATCCTGTGAAGGCCAAGGTAAACGGTCACACACCCAGCGGCATGAAGCCCGCGATTGCTGCCCACTTCCCCGATCGTTTTGAGGATTCTCACCTCGGGCCAATTCCCAATGGTTGGCAGACGCGAATGTTAGGAGAGGTTTTAGATGTAAAGCACGGATTCGCGTTTGCGGGAGAGTATTTTTGCCAGGAACCCACTCGTGACATTTTGCTCACACCTGGCAATTTTGAAGTGGGTGGCGGATTCAAGGATGACAAGTACAAGTATTACGACGGACCTGTTCCAGCGGAATTTGTTTTAGATCGTGATGATCTCTTGCTCACAATGACGGACTTGAGCAAGTCGGCAGACACTCTTGGATATCCCGCGTTTATTCCGTCCCCGCCGACCGGCACAAGGTACTTACACAATCAAAGGCTTGGAAAGGTAGTTATTACTGAGACAGAATCGGTAAACGCGCTGTTTTTGTATCAAGTGTTCTGTGGAGATGGTTATCGCCAAGAGATTCTGGCTAGCGCCACAGGAACGACAGTGAAACACACCGCTCCGACTCGAATTAAAGCATTCAAGACAGTGTTTCCCTCTGCGCCATTGGTTAGAGAGTTCAAGGAAATCGCGAAGCCTTGGCATTTGCGCCTAACGCTCAATCGCGACGAATCCCGAACCCTTGCCGCGTTACGAGATACACTGTTGCCCAGGCTCATCTCGGGCGAACTGCGGGTTTCGGACGCCGAACGGATTGTCGGGAGGGCTGTGTAATGGCCAGCATCGGTAATGGATACGGAAGCGAATGTCATCTCCTGCGGTGGATGGGACGACATCGTCGAGCATTTGACATGGCAGTCAATGCAGCGCTCGGTCTGACGGGGACGTCTGTAGATTGGCTCGATTCAAACTTCGCGCCAGGGAAGGCATGGCCTGATGCAGAGATCAAAGGGTTAGAGTTTATTGACGACGTTCAAGTGCGAAGCGATTGGAACACTTGGTGGCCAACAAGTGGCAACAATCAAAACTGGGATGCCGTCGGCTGGCTCGGCAACCCTTCTGCACGGCGACCGGTACTCGTCGAAGCCAAGGCTCATATTGGCGAAATTTGCTCAGCATGCACTGCGAAGCCTCACGGCGGCCGGCCGCGTATCGAGCAGTCGCTTCGTGACACCGCGCTGGCCTTGGGAATAACTGACATATCGAAGTGGCTGAAGCCGCATTACCAGCTGGCAAACCGGTTGGCAGTGCTGCACTTTCTGCAATCACGGGGCTTTAATCCGCAGCTGTTGCTCATCTACTTTGTCGGCGACCAAAAGTCATCGTCCCGGAATAGTCCTCAATCCATCGGTGAATGGGCGACCCCACTCGTGAATCAGAAAACAGAAATGGGGTTGCCTGCAACCCATGCGCTTTCGCCGTGCATCCGTGAACTGTTCCTTCATGTCAGCGAAGCGAGGGCTTGGTTGCGACCCGACGCGACATCCCTTGTCGCCTTAAACGGAGTTTTGCCCAACGTCGGACCTGTTGTCGGAGGGACGGTGTGATGTCCAATCGACGATTTAAACCGCGAGCAATGATGGAGAAGGCAATTGAGGTAATGCTTCAATCGGTTGCGGAGGCGCGTCAAGACGGTAAAGCGAGCCCAAAGGTTGGGGCGGTGCTCATCCCTCCATACGAGTTGGCGCAGGAAATCGGACCGATGGTCACCGCCTATCGCGGCGAACTCCGCGACGGTGATCACGCGGAGTTTACCTTGCTTGAGCGAAAGTGCCGGGATCGAAAGCTCGACGGCAGCGTTTTGTTCGCCACCCTTGAGCCGTGTGCTCCTGGTGCCCGTCGCCATCCGAAGCTCGGTTGTGCGGAACGGATAGTTCTGGCTCGCATCAAAGAAGTTTACGTCGGCATTGAAGATCCTGATCCGACGGTGGATCGCAAAGGAATCAAGTACTTGCAAGACAACGGTGTTACGGTCCACATGTTCGACCGCGACTTGCAGGAACAAATTCGCGAGGCGAACCAAGAGTTTATTGCCCAAGCAATGGAGCGGGCTGAATTGGCCCAACAGGAGAAGCAGTTTCAGCCGGTTACGCTTTCGCCCCTTGAGGATGCATTCTCCAGGGCCGTGACAGATGACTTCTCAACCGAGGCGATAGAGCAGTACCGGCAAGTTGCCGGGATACAGGACGCCGTGGGAACACCGGCATTCCACCGGCGTCTAGCGCTTCAGGGGCTGCTTAAGGAGGAAGGTGGGCAGTGGGTGCCCACGGGATTTGGGCTGTTACTGTTTGGCAAGGAACCTCGCCTCCACATGCGACAGGCCGGCTTGCTTGGAACGATCCACTTCTCCGATGGTCGCGAGGAGCCGAGAGATTTTGCTGGCCCACAGGTGCTAGCCCCCGAACAAGCCTTGCAGTGGCTGCGGGACAAGCTGCCCGACCCGGTTGACCGAACGGAGGCGCAGAGGCGCTCAGCGAATGACGCACTATTTGAGTTAGCGCGGGAAGGCATCGTAAACGGCCTCGTCCATCGGGACTATGGCATCGAAGGGGCAAAATGCCAACTGATCGTGACGCCCGATACGATCATTGTTAAGAGTCCCGGTCATCCTCTTCCCCCGATCACGCTTGAGCAGTTGCAATCCTTCAGTGCGCCAATGCTCAGCCGCAATCCGATTTTGCACTTTGTCTTTTCGCAGATGGACCTCGCCGAGGAACGGGGGCTGGGCCTGAAGTCGATGAAGCAGCGTGCCGAGCGGGCGGGGCTCCCTCTACCTGTCTATTCCTGGGAAGACCCGTACTTGGTGCTGACGTTGTACCGGAACGCCGAAAGCGCTTCGCGGACGCTCAAGCCGGAGATTTTGGATTCGCTAAACGACGACGAACGTGAGGGTTGGAACCGGATCACGACGCTCGATTCGATTACCAAGGCAAGTTACACCAAGGCAACTGATTACGACGACCGGAAAGCCCAGCGACACCTGAAGCATTTCGTGGATTTAGGGTTGCTGCGCCGTGTCGGCAGCGGAAAGGCGACGACGTATGAAATCGTTCGCTAGTCCCCTGGATCACGACACTTTTCGCGACCTGATGTCGCGAACGGAGCTTTTTAGGCGTGCGAATCGTCGGATCGCGACAGTTTCCGCGACAAAGTGTCGCGATTGCTACATGCCTGGGGAACTGATCGGTACGAATCGCGACGGTGTTGCCGGATACGCGAACAAAACTGCCATTCGATTGGATTGGCTCTGGGCTGCCGGGAGGGCGACTTAATGGCCACAGCCTCCCCATCGACAGCGTTCGTCATGCACGGTGCTCGAGCGGCCATAGCCGGTGGGCTGACGCACATCGAGGAGCAAGTAAAGGCGCTGGAAAGAGCTGTCATCGAGAATCCGGGGTTGGCCTTTGATCTCGCGAAAACGCTCGTTGAGAGCGCATGTAAAGCCGTCATCACGGAGCGGGGCAGCAAGTATGAAAAAGACGACGACATGGCCAAGGTCTTCAAGACGGCATCGCTTTCGGTACCATTCTTGCCGCCAGCCATCGCCGGCGAAGCTGGCGCGCGTAAGAGCTTGCAGCAAACCTTGAGCGGACTAAGCACTGCACTGCAGGGAGTCTGTGAATTGCGAAACGCATGTGGGTTCGCCTCGCATGGGAGCGACGGGCCTCGGCCGACAATGGAAATTGTGCAGTCGCTGCTCGCGGCGCAGGCCGCCGATGCCATCATTGGCTTTCTCTATAGCGCTCACTCGGCCGACTTAGCAAGACCAACATCGGTTCGCCTGGATTTTGGCGACGAAGCCGAATTCAACGAGTGGATCGATGAACAGAACGAACCCGTCCGCATTTTTGCTTTGCCACCATATCGACCAAGCGAAGTGTTGTTCAACGTGGATCAACAGGCCTATCGAGATCTGCTGACGGATTACAACACAGATGAAGAAGAAACGGCAACCGAAGAATCCACTCCGACTGAGGCGCAGCCATGAGCGAACAAACCATCCAGAGCCACGACATCAAAGTCGCCGACGTTTTTCAATCGTTCTACGTCGTGCCCGACTATCAGCGCGAGTACGTGTGGGAAGCAGAGCAGGTCGAGCAACTACTGACCGACATTCACAATGAATTGGCTGGTGCCGATGCGGTAAAGGCACCCGAGTATTTCATCGGCAGCATCGTCGTTTGCCCCGGTGCGCATGGAGTGCTTGATCTGATCGACGGTCAACAACGAATGACCACCCTGTTCTTGACTCTCTGTGCTATTCGCGATCGGTTCAAAGACCTTGGCCAAGCACCGCCAGGCGCGCTCGGCCCGCAAATCGCGGCAACGTCAACAGACGCCTCGGGCGTTGACCAGTTTCGGTATCGGCTCGAACTGCAATACGAAGACAGCGGCGACGTGCTGGAAAGAGTCGCCAAGCATGAAACGGATGAGGTAACCGAAACAACGCGATCCATCGCCAACATTCTCAACGCTTACCAAGTGGCGATGAGTTTTCTGCGCCGCGAGTTTGGCGACGACCACGCTAAGTTACGTGCCTACTACGGCTACCTCACCAACAAGGTGAAGCTCATTCGCATCCAGACGGAAGATGTAGCGAAGGCACTCAAGATTTTTGAGACGATCAACGACCGAGGCGTCGGCCTCGACGCGATGGACCTGTTGAAGAACCTGCTCTTCATGAAGGCAAGCCGCGACCAATTCGACAAACTGAAGAAGATTTGGAAGGAGATGCAGGACACGATTTACGGAATGGGTGAGAAGCCGTTGCGTTTTCTACGCTATTTCATCTTCAGCCGCTATGACGTGGACTTGTTGCGAGAGGACCAAATCTACAGCTGGTTCGCTAAAAACGAAAAGCTGTGCAAATACGGATCGGCCCCCATCGACTTCGCCAAGGAATTGCTGGCGGCGGCCGAAGCCTACCAGCGATTCCTTGATGGTTCCGATCAACGGGGAAAGAAGAATCGGTTCCTCGAGAACCTGCAGTTATTGGGTGGCAAGGCGGCTCGTCAGCATTTAATTCTGCTGCTTGCCGGTCGGCATCTATCGGAACCACTCTTTGACCGGCTGGCACGAGAAGTAGAGAACCTGTTCTTCGTCTATGTCATCACACGCGAGGCAACTCGCGATTTTGAACGAAACTTTGCTCGGTGGTCGGCTGAACTGCGCAAGGTAAAGTCGGAGCAAGATTTCACATCGTTTATCGAGAAGAGCTTCGAGCCCGCCAAGGCGGAGTTAGCGGAGCGCTTTGATGACGCTTTCCGTCGGCTTTATGGTGCCTCAGTTCAGCAATATCGCTTGCGATATATTCTGGCGAAGTTGACACAGCACATCGAACTTGAGGCCTACGGCGAGACCGAAGGCACCAAATGGCTCAGCAAATATACGAGTGGTGGTTACGAGATTGAGCACGTATTTCCCCAGAAGCCAAACGACGACGCAAAAAAGGAGTTTGGCACGATTACCGATGTGAACGTCGTGGATCGATTGGGGAATTTCGTTTTGGTGGAGAAATCGATCAACGCGTCTCTTGGGAATCGACCGTACTCGCAGAAGAAAGGCGTGTACCCGCAATCACAATTGCTGCTGACACGCGCGATCGCCGAGCGTCCTAAAGTAGGCACCAACACAAAAATCGACACGGCTGTATCAGGATTGGAACCGTTTGACAAATGGAATGAAGGAGCTGTTACGAAGCGGCAAGAGCTGATTCGAGGCTTGGCGCGGACGATTTGGAACTTGCCCGCAAAGGCGGGGGGATAAGGCCGAAAAATGAACTCGACCAGTTTCACGGAATCCGTTGTTGAACAAGCCACGCTCGCTTGGTTGGAGGCGCTCGGCTATGCCATCGCGCACGGCCCTGAGATTGGCTGCGGACAGCCGGGGGCCGAGCGCGAAGATTGGTCGCAGGTCGTGCTCGAAATGCGTTTGCGACAGGCACTTGGCAAGCTAAACCCAAAGGTTCCCGCGAGCGCCATCGAAGAAGCGTTTCGTAAGCTGACTCGCGTCAATTCACCGTCGCTTTTGGCGGGCAACCATAGTATGCACCGATTGCTCGTCGAGGGAGTGCCGGTCGAATACCAGCGCGAAGATAATTCGATCGGTGGGGACATCGTGCGGGTCATCGACTTTGACAACCCGGAAAACAACGACTTCTTGGCGGTGAATCAACTAACGGTCGTTGAAAACAAGCATGAGCGCCGCCCGGACGTCGTGCTGTACGTTAACGGCTTGCCACTGGCGGTAATCGAACTAAAGAATGCGGCCGACGAAAACGCGACCATTTGGAGTGCATTCAATCAGCTGCAAACGTACAAGCAGCAAATTCCGACGCTGTTCACATGGAATGCCGCATTGGTGATTTCGGACGGCGTGCAGGCTCGCGTCGGCACTCTGACAGCCGACCGCGAGCGCTTCATGCCGTGGCGCACGATTGCCGGCGAAGATCTCGCACCGGCATCGATGCCTGAACTGCAAGTCGTATTGGAAGGAGTCTTTGAGAAAGCACGGTTCTTGCAAATGGTCCGGCACTTCATCGTGTTCGAAGATGAAGGGGGCGGGAAACTCATTAAGAAAATGGCGGGATACCATCAGTTTCACGCCGTGAACCTGGCTCTCGGCGCGACAATCACAGCCACCGGCGCTGGGGGAGATCGTCGTGTCGGCGTTGTCTGGCACACGCAGGGATCGGGAAAGAGCCTGACAATGGCTTTCTACGCAGGCCGAGTCGTTCTCGAACCGGCAATGAAGAATCCGACGTTGGTCGTGCTTACCGACCGCAACGATCTGGATGACCAACTCTTCGGCACTTTCGCCCGGTGCAAAGAATTACTGCGTCAAGAGCCGGTCCAGGCCGAGAGTCGGAGCCAGTTGCGAGAGTTGCTGACAACCGACTCGGGAGGAGTAATTTTCACCACCGTTCAGAAGTTTGCACCTGATGAATCCGAGAAGGGAGACCGACATCCGGTTCTGTGCGAACGTCGCAACATTGTGGTGATCGCTGATGAAGCCCACCGCAGCCAGTACGAGTTCGGCTCACACGTCGTCAAAAGAAAGGACGGAACTTCCTACGTCAGTTACGGCTTGGCAGTTAACCTGAGGGACGCATTGCCAGGCGCGTCGTTCATCGGTTTCACCGGAACGCCTATCGAAAAGGCCGATGCAAACACGCGAGCGGTGTTTGGTAACTACGTAAGCGTCTACGACATTGAGCGGGCCGTGAAGGACGGCGCAACGGTACCGATCTACTACGAAAGCCGCTTGGCGAGACTCAATCTAGACGAAGAAAAGAAGCCCAAGCTGGACGCGGAGTTCGAGGAGGCTACAGAAGGAGAAGAGACTGAACATAAGGAAAGGCTGAAGACCAAGTGGGCAGCGTTGGAAGCCTTGGTCGGCGCTGATGAGCGGGTTGCATTGGTAGCAGCTGACATCGTCAAGCATTGGGACCAGCGGCTAGAGACGATGGATGGCAAGGCGATGATCGTCTGCATGAGTCGGCGAATATGTATCGCGTTGTACGAAGAGATTAAGAAGTTGCGGCCGGAGTGGCATCATGAAGATGACGACAAGGGCGTGATGAAGATCATTATGACGGGATCAGCCGCGGACCCAGTTGAATGGCAGCCGCACATCCGCAACAAGCCTCGTCGCGAGGAACTTGCCAAGCGATTCAAGGATGCGAAAGACCCGTTCAAAGTTGTCATCGTTCGCGACATGTGGTTGACCGGGTTCGACGCTCCATGCCTGCATACGATGTATGCCGACAAACCGATGCGCGGACACGGTTTGATGCAGGCCATCGCCCGCGTCAATCGCGTGTTTAAAGACAAGCCCGGCGGCCTCGTCGTTGACTACCTGGGCCTGGCGCAGGATCTGAGGCAGGCCTTGGCGACGTACACCGAGAGCGGTGGCAAGGGCCAGACGGCAATTGACCAACAAGTCGCCGTCGATGTGATGCGTGAAAAATTCGAGGTCTGTTCTGCGTTCTTTCATGGATTTGACTGGTCCGCGTGGTTGCACGGTTCCGCCGCACAAAAATTGGGGATTCTACCAGCCGCTCAAGAACACATCCTGAAGCAGGACGACGGCAAGAACCGATTCGTGAAGGCCGTCGTCGAGTTGTCGAAGGCATTTGCACTGGCGGTCCCTGCCGATGAAGCAATGGCTGTCGTCGACGACGTGGCTTTCTTCCAGGCGATCAAATCGATCCTGACGAAGGCGATTGGCGACGATAAACGCGATCCGAGCCAGATCGATCATGCCATTCGTCAGATAGTGTCGCGGGCGGTGTCGTCAAACGAAGTGGTCGACATATTCGCCGCCGCCGGATTGAAGAAACCGGACATTTCGGTTCTCTCCGATGAGTTTCTCGCCGAAGTTCGTGGTTTGCCTCAGCGCAACTTAGCTGTCGAGATGCTTCGAAAGCTACTCGAAGGTGAGATCAAGCAACGGTCGAAAAAGAACGTTGTGCAGGCGCGTTCATTCTTGGAGATGTTGGAGAAGTCGATCACTCGATACCAGAATCGGGCCATCGAAACAGCGGCCGTGATTGAAGAATTGATTGACCTGGCACGGAACATGCGCGAAGCGCAGCAGCGAGGGGAACAGCTTGGCCTCAGCGATGACGAAATCGCCTTCTATGACGCACTGGAAGTCAACGATAGCGCCGTGAAGGTACTCGGCGACACGATCTTGAAGCAGATCGCTCAGGACTTGGTGAAGGCGGTCCGTAATAACCTCACCATCGACTGGACGGTCAGGGAAAATGTGCGGGCCAATCTCCGTGTGATCATCAAACGTATTCTGCGCAAGCACGGATATCCACCGGACAAGCAAGAGAAGGCGACCGCGACCGTGCTGGAGCAGGTGGAAGCATTGTCACGAGCATGGACTGCGGGCAGTGATGTTGGATTCGAATAGGAGAGTACTTGCATGACTGAGAAACACTCTTTTGGTCAATCACTACGTGTCAAACGGATCAGTAAGGGGATATCGCTCCGTAAATTCGCTGAACTGGTTGGCGTAAGCGCTGCCTACTTGTCGCAGGTCGAGCACGATAATGTTGACCCTCCAACGGCTGATCGCGTGAAGCGCATGGCGGACTTAATTGGCGAGAACTCGGATGAATGGATTGGACTGGCAGGACGTGTACCTGAGGACTTACCTGAGATATTTCGGCAACAACCGACAGGAATCAGTGAGTTGCTACGCGAAGCCAGTGGCTTAAAGCCAGAGCAATTGAGGGAAGTCACGAAGCACATTCGTGGGATGAAAGCCCAAGCAAACAAGATGCGTCGTAAACCAAAATAGCGGTCAACATTGCCTCGTGAAACGGCGTAGGCAATCCCCAGGAGCCAAAGGCAATGGGTCACATGCGCCTCGGAACTTTACCTGACACAACTCGCTGGCGGCGAGTCGTTGGGGTATTGGCCGAAGGTGGAAGTGTCGCTGAGGTTGCCAACGCCACATCTGCGGCCGCGCAGGCTGGGCTTGAATTGGCTCAGGGTGATCCGGGGTTATGCCACGCAGTTTACTTGCTCACTCAGCTAGCGTTGGCTGCCCGCGAAGATAATTTTGCAGCGGCGCTTCAGGATGCTGGCATCTCGGCCGGCGCAGAACCAGGTCTCTATGACCTCATCAGCGGGTTTACGGAAGCTGTTGACCGACACCTGATCGGCACCGGAAAGCGGACAGACATCAGTGAGATGGCTCAGTTGGCGGCTGTCGAGAGCCTTACTTCGCTAATTGGCGAGAGGTCGGCAAGTCTTTTCGGGACCACATCTGCCGAAATCAAACACGCGGCTTATGAGCTGTCGACGAAGAAGGGCTTTTCGACCTTAGCTCACGATTTCTTCTCAAGGTTTACTCAGCGATTCCTCACGTACCACCTGGGACGCGAGCTTTCCAACCATGTCGGTGGAAACGGGCGATTTGCCGACCCGCAGGAAAACTCGGCATTTGTGCAGCAACTTTCGGCACACTGTCGCGAAGCCGCTGTAATTGTCCGCGAGTTCGCCGGCGGCTGGTATTCGAAGGCAAACTTTGAAAGCGGCATCACGCCCCAAAAAGCTAAGCACTTCGCCAACTATGCTCTGACGAAGCTTAGCCGGGAACTCAAAGTGCGGGGGGACCGAGATGGCTGAGAAGCATCTCGTTCTCTGCGGCGGCGCACGTCTCACCACGAGAAATAAATCGTGGCGAGAGGCGGCTCCGCTGCGCCTCGAGCTCGGAAGCGGCAAGAACCACCTTCACCTAAAACTGCATCACATTACGCGACGCCTTGCTAGTCAATTGCCAGACGTGGCAATCGATCTCGTCGAGATCGCCACCTACGTCTATTCGGCCGACCAAATGGTCAGCCGGGGAGGCTTGAAGGAATTTGAATATGGCACTAAATGGCGACGGCATTTTCGGTTTGAGATTCCTGTACGTTGCCATGACATTTGGTCCCAGCCAAAAATGCAGGAGCTGCTAACACAGACGCTTGGGTTTCTCTCCGACGATGATTACGAGTTCCAGTTTTCTGCATTCAAACGCTCCCCACCTGTGGATCGCTATTTGTTCGACGACCAAGGCATGGAAGACTCTGGGTTTGAGGAGGTTATTCTTTTTTCCGGCGGTCTGGATTCGTTTGGTGGAGCAGTTCAGGAAATACTGCAGGGGCAAAGGAAGGTTGTGCTCGTTAGCCATCGCCCCGTGTCCAAGCTCTATTCCCGGCAGCGCCACTTGGTCAATGACATCGTTTCACATCTACCCAATAAAGCATTAAGCCCGCTGCACGTTGCTGTGGAAGTGAACAAATCCAAGCACTTCGGAAAGGACTTCACCCAACGCAGCAGATCATTTCTGTTTGCCGGGATTGCTGCTGCTGTTGCCAAGGGACTTGGGCATAATCGCATACGGTTTTATGAAAACGGCATCATCAGCCTGAACCTTCCCTTGAGCCCGCAAGCAGTGGGCGGACGAGCGACCCGCACGACTCACCCGAAGGTTCTTGCTGGGTTTCAGGAAATATTGTCGCTCGCTTTCGGCAGCCCCTTCTGCGTTGAGAATCCATACCTCTGGAAAACCAAGGCAGACATCCTGCGCGAAATCAAAGCCGCTGGACACGGCAAACTGTGTGCTCATACCAGCAGCTGCACACATACGAAGGAGCAGACCAACATGTTCACGCATTGCGGCTATTGTTCGCAATGCGTCGACCGAAGGCTGAGCGCCTTGGCCGCTGAGTATGGCAATGATGAAGATCCAAAAGAAATGTATTCCTCAGACGTCGTCACTGGTGCCCGTGAGGAGTCCGACTTGACGATGGTCGAACGCTACCTCGGAACGTGCTTGGAAATCGATGGTCTTTCGCGAGCCGACGAGTTCGTGAAGAGGTTTCCCGAGGTAACGCGAGTACTGAACCATTTGGGAAAGCCCCCGGCGCAGGCTGCCAGCGATGTTTTCAATTTGTTCAAACGGCATGCTCGGGACATTTGCCACACGCTGGAACGGATTGTGAGCAACTCCTCTGCGCAAGTAATTCGCAAGGACTATCCGCCGAACTGCCTGTTGGGAATTGCCGTTGGCCGAAATCCATCGGCGGCTAGTGCATCGTCGGCCGTCGTAGGTGACACGCCAGCTGTTTGTCCGGATGCGGCGGCAGCTAACGACGGCAAGCTTGTTTGGGACGATGGAACATTTACGGTGATTTACCAGGGCAAGCCATGCGAACTTCGAAACACTAAGGAGTTTGCAATTCTGAAACGGCTTTCTCTCGCTCCTGGCATTTATCTGTCGAACGACACTCTTCGCGCCGCAGTCTGGGGAGAAGAAGACATCGAGAAGAACACTATCCAGCGACATGTAAGCTTTTTGCGGCGTCGCTTAAAAGAATGCCGAATAACGGGCGTCAGCATTGACGGCAAAAAAAACAAGGATCACTACGCTCTAATTCTGTCGTAGTAAATATCCTTCATCTTTCAGCGGGATTTCAGCGCGTCGACAAGCGCTATTTCAGCGCGCTCGTCGAAACTTCTCTTCGTCGGCATCACCCGAAGGTGAGCCATTCTTTAACGAAGGAGAAGTTCGATGGTTGCAACTGCAGCAGCGCCGGATGGGGAGCGCAACAATCCCCCACATCTCTTCAAGAAGCATCTTTCGTCGGCCCGCGTGCGGCTGCTTGAATTGATGCAAACCGCCAACTTCGGGCGAATCGAAGGTCTCAAGTTCATCGCCGGCGAACCCGTCCTCGATCCCTGTCCTGTTCTCGTCCGCGAGCACAAGTTCGGCGGCGAGAACGGCCCGCGGGCGGAACTCGCGACGGACGACTTTCTGCTCAAGCAGCAGGTGGTCGAGCTGTTCGCTTTCTTCGACCAACTTCGCAACGGCGAAATCGAAGTGCTGGAAATCAGGCACGGCTTGCCGTTCCGCATGATCGTGCGGGAGGTGGCTGCCTAAGCACTGGGTTAGGCACCCTCTTCGTGACGTTTATTTTTTCCTGTTTATTCACCAGACATTTTAGCCGGCCGCAAAGCGGAGGCAGATGTGGGCGACGCCGATCATGGCGCGACTCGCATTGCCTCCGCTTTTTCGTTGGCCTGCATCAACTAGCCAGTCGTCGTTGGCCCACGCCAACCGCTCCTCGCCGGCGAGGAGTTGTATCCCAGTGTTTACCGAAGAATTTAACCAGAAGTTGGATCGTTTTACTCATGGCATCGTGCGGCGGAAGGTCAAGCAATTGATCGGTCGCGCCGGTTTCACCCAACAAGATCGCGAAGACCTCGAGCAGGAATTATTGCTGCGTGTGCTGCAAAGCCTGCCGTCGTTCGATCCCAAGCAGGCGCACCGCAACAAGTTCGTCACCGCCGTCGTCGAGCGGCACGTGGCGACCATCTTGCGGAACAAGCAAGCTGAAAAACGGGATGATCGCCACGTTGCCACCATCAACGTCAATATCGAAATCGACGATGTCGGTTTAGTGGAGATCGCTCAAGTCGTCAGTGAGCAGGAACTCGATAGCCGCATCGGTCGCAAGCGGCGAAGTTCGGACGATCTGACGAATCTGGCTCTCGACCTCGCTGCCGTCATCGCCGCGATGCCCAAGCAGTGGCAGGAACTTGCCGAGCGTCGCAAGTCCCAAACGATGCAGGAGATTTCCGAGGCGATGGGCATTCCGCGCACCACGCTCAACGAAACGATGCAGCTCATTACTGCGCGATTCAAGCGAGCCGGGCTCCGCGACTATTTGTAACTATTTCCGTCAAAGCGAGCGCGAACCGGGTAGGTCTTCAGATAGAGACGCCCGGTTTTCGCTGCGAGGA
>JBGSNR010000033.1:0-5839 GCA_041739545.1 Pirellulaceae bacterium
CAGACTTCTAACATTCGCTTGAGTGCGAACGCGACAATCGGTGGAACGGGCAACTTTGCGTTGCTGACGTTTGGCTATGCACCAACGACCCTCGATCTGGCGGGCTTTACTCTGACGAAGGCAGGCACAAACACATTCACCCTGGCGAACGCAACGATCACAGCTGGGTCGTTAAATATTGCCGCAGGTAGTGTGACCCAGATAGGCAACAACAAGCCGGCCGGCCATGACTTGAGCAATGTTGCCGTGACTTTGGCGAATACCGCGGGAGCAAGACTAGACCTCAACAACTTGAATCTCTCCGTCGGATC
Organism: Pirellulaceae bacterium; assembly: GCA_041739545.1. Lineage (GTDB taxonomy): Bacteria > Planctomycetota > Planctomycetia > Pirellulales > Pirellulaceae > JBGSNR01. The sequence goes on from JBGSNR010000033.1 coordinate 312, forward strand.
GCTTACTGGTGGCGGCACGACAGGGGGCAATGTGGTGCTCGGCACCGGCACGCTGACTGTCGGCAATCTGGGGACTTCGACTTCCTACGCGGGCGTAATCTCTGGAACTGGAGGGTTAACGAAAACGGGTACTGGAACTCTCTCCCTCACTGGCGTTAACACATTCACGGGTGCGACAACCGTGAACGGCGGCACGCTGAGTGTGATAGGGACTGGTGAGTTGTATCGCACTGGCAGCTTCTTTGGGGCGGATGGCGTAACGTATGTGTTCGTGAATACCGGGGGCACACTGGAAGTCGATCGCTTCACCTACGGCGATGGGAATGTTTTCAATCAGCTGCGCAACAACTTCTACGCCATCAATATCAATGGCGGCCGGATGCGGTTGCTCGGCACGAACAACGGTGTTTTTCGAGCTTACACGATTGGTGCCCTGGGGGGCACGATCGAAGTTCCGGCAGGTGCAACCTACTCCAAGGGCGCAGGTACTGCCGCCAATCAAAACCTAATTGCCGCTTCAACGGGACCAATTACCTTCGACATCGGCGGCACCGCTACGATTGCCGACGCGCTTGGTACACAAAACACAGGAGGGCCTGCCTGGACCGCGACTGCCAGCATTATCAAAACGGGAACAGGAACGTTAACGTTCTCTGGTGCCGGTTCTTACACCGGCGGCACAACAATCAGCCAGGGAACTCTCGTCCTAAATAACGCCACGGCCGCGGGGACTGCCACCATCACGCTCGGCGATGCCAACACGGGGGCGAATGATGTCGAACTCCAGTTCGGTGCGAACCTCAGTTTCGCCAACAATGTAACCGTAAGTAACCTGGGAACTGGAAAAGCAACAATCAGAGATTTGTCGACAGGGCTTCCTCATTCCACAAACTCAGGCGCGTTTACCCTCAATCGGCCGACCACTCTGCAAACCAGTGGAACCGCGGACCACTATTTTGCAATTACGGGAAAAATCTCGGGGACTGTCGGGACGTTAACGATCGCTGGCGTCGCCGGCAACGCTCTCGACGGCGGTGGCAATAACCGGGTCTATTTCGCCGCTGCCAGCGGTGTCAACGATTTCGTTGGGAACATCGTCGTCCTGAACAACGGCAAGTTCCAGATCAACTCCAACCAAATCCCTGATGCTTCCAACGTGCAGGTCGATGGCATCCTGCAGAACGCCGGCGGTGTCAGCGAAACAATTGCCAGCTTTACCGGTTCTGGTGAAGTCCGTGCCGCCAACGGCGGAGGTTTCAATTTCACCGTAGGGTTCGGCAATGCTGACGGCAACTTCTCAGGCCGACTGGTAACAGGGGCGAGCGGCGGCAACTTCATCAAGATCGGATCTGGCACACAGATCCTGACAAACACGACGAGCACCTTCAATCAAACCGCTTTGATCAACGACGGAACGCTGCAATTGGGGGATGGCACTAACAACGGCGTGGTTGGTACGGCGGGAATCAATTTGGCGTCCGCAACCGCGCGGGTTGTTTACAATCTCGGTGCCGATCAAACCTTCGCTCAGCCGATCGTGGGCAGTGGCAGTTTGTCGAAGCTTGGAGCCAGCACTCTCACCCTCAGTGCCAACAACACGTACGCCGGCTCCACCACGATTAGCGCAGGGACCTTGCAGATTGGCGCGGGTGGCACTACCGGGACGCTCGGCACTGGGGGAGCGGTTACCAACAACGGATCGTTGGTCTTCAACCGGAGTAATACCTATAGCGTGACGAATGCAATTAGCGGCAACGGTTCGGTCCTCAAGACCGGGGTCGGCACCGTGGATCTCAACGCGGGGAATTCCTACTCCGGTAACACGACCATCAGCCAGGGAACTTTAACTGGCAATAATAGCACTTCGTTCGGCAGCGGAACGATCACGCTGGGGGACGCCAACACGGGCGTAACGAACGTCGCTCTGTTTGCCACCGCGACATCCGACCCGAACAATCCCATCGTCGTTTCTGCACTCGGTACGGGCACCGCCACGCTGGGAACGAACGACAATGGAGGTGGAAATAATATCTTCGGTGGTACGATCGAACTCAATCGTCCGACGACTCTGACGGGCGATTCTGATCGCACGACCTTCACCAACGTGATCAGCGGTAACGTTGGTACGCTGACGATTGCCAGGTCACCGGGGCTGAGTTCCGGCACTGGTCGAGTTTCGTTCGATCAGAACAATACCTTCGTTGCCACGCAATTGAATATCCTCGGCAACGCAATTCTGCAAATCGGTACATTCGGAGGAGGGACACCCAATCAAATCCCAGATACGACGAATGTTGATGTCGCGACGGGTGGCTTCTTGTGGCTCGTCTACGACGACGAAGCGATCGCAGGCCTGACAGGTGGGGGGACCGTCCAACCCTTTGCGAACCTCGGTAACCGAACCTTGACCATCGGTTCTGGCAACGCCACATCTTCCTTCGCGGGAACGTTCGCGAATGGTGGTGCGTCGACTCTCGCGGTCGTAAAAATTGGCACCGGAACACAGACCTTCACTGGCGCTTCCACAGCAACGGGAGGAGTGACGGTCAGCGATGGTGAATTGACGTTCAACGCTGGCGGTTTAGCCTTTGATCGTGGTGTATTCACGGGGGCCATTCCAATCAACATCTCTGCGGGTGCGCAACTCAATGTTGCTAACGAATGGAACGTCAGCACCACCAACAACATCACGGTTGGCGGCACATTAAACATCACTGCTGGCAACGCAACGGATAGCGTGAACTACATGAACAACCTCACGCTCAACGGTGGTACCGTTCAAGGCAACCCGTTCCGCATGGGGAATAGTTCTAACAGCACGATCACAGTGACTGGTGCGACCCCTTCAACGATCGCTGCCAGCATTTATCTGACCAACAACGCCCATATCACTGGCACCCGGACGCTGACAATTAACGTGGCGGATGTGGCGATCGGTTCAGACCTGACAATTTCTGCTCCGATTCGCGACCTTGGTCAAAATGGTACTTCCCCCAATTTGTTCGGTTCGGACGTAATTAAGACGGGAACTGGCGAATTGGTACTTGCTGCCACCAATACTTACACCGGTTTCACGCAGATCAATGCGGGTAAGCTTTTGGTCAATGGATCCTTGGCCGATGGAGCAGAGCTCAACGACGTAATCGTCAACAGCGCTGGCACGCTGGGAGGCACGGGAATAATCTTCGGCAACGTGCAAGTCAACGGCGGGACGATCGCTCCGGGAGCCAGTCCGGGCATCCTCAGTGTCGGCAGCACGGTCTTTACTTCAGGGTCTACCTTTGATGTCGAGATCAACGGCCTGGCGGTCGGCACGCAGTACGACCAACTCGATGTTACTGGTTCGGTTGATTTGGGCAGCGCGAATCTTGTTCTCGATGTCACGTTTACTCCTGATCCCTTGACGTTGCAGACCTTTGTCATCATTCAAAACGACCTTGACGATCCAGTCACTGGCACGTTCTTAAACCTCCCGGAAGGATCGGCCATCTCGGTTAATAGCGGACTGGGAACGCTGTACATCTCCTATCGTGGTGGAACTGGAAATGATGTCATCCTGTCGTCACAGCCAATTGCATCCGGAACACTAGGTGCTGACACAGTCGTTCTCACTCCGACAGCAACCGGTTACGACTACACCGTCAACGGTGGGCCGAATATCAGTATTCCTGGTACAGTGCCGTTCACTTTTGAAGGCTTCGGTGGCGATGACTACCTGCTAGTCAATGTCACTAGTTTCCCCTTGCCTGAAATCGATTACGACGGCGGCGATCAGGACTTTACCAGCCGTCCGCCGAATAGTGTGGGAGACATTCTGCGAGTGGTTGGCACTGGGGGCGAAAGCGCCACCTACACGCCCAGTAGTACCACACCAGGCTCAGGTACCGTTGTTGTTAGTGGTGTTGGAGGCGGCACGATTCGCTTCCAGGGACTGGAACCAGTCGACATCACGGGCTTCGCAATCGCCTACCTCGACTTGCCCTCTGCGGATGATGAACTAACTCTCACCAATGGTTTCGATGCGGCCAGTGGTGCGACCCCCGCGCTCGTCGTCAGCGGCACAACCGATGGCGTGGCCATCGAAGCAGCTCACTTCTTCGGCAATACCACCGTGGTCATCGATACCACCACCGTCGATGGCAGCGATACCATTACGATCGCTTCAGCCAGCAATGACCACGGGAATGTGAATCTGGCAATCCTTACCGGTGGCGAGAACGACGCAGTCAACTTCACGGGCAGCGCAACTTTCAGTGGCGCAGTGGCCATCGAAACCGTTGACATCAACCTCTCGGCGGGAACCCTGCAAGTTGACGGCGATTTGGGAATTCTCGCCAGCGGCAACGTGTCGGTGCTGTCTACGGCCACAATCTCGGCGAACGACATCCTCGTTGATGTGGCCGATGATGTTACGCTTGCCGGCATCGTCACGGCCCAGCTTTCATTGACGATCAACGTCGATGCGTTGGACATCACTGATATCGGCACCGGCAGCACGATCGACCTCACGGGAAGCACCATTGCGACCACGTTCGGCACCTACCTCAACGGCGGCACCGACGAAGACACTTTCATCCTGGCACCACAGTCTGGGACAGAATTCTACATTTTCGGTGATTCACCTGCCGGGACCGATACCGGCGATGAATTGCAGCTGAGCCTAGTGGGCATCACGGACCCCACTTTGATGCTTCCAGGAGCGACCAGTCCGTATTCCGGCAGTGGTTCTGGCCAGTGGAACTTTGGCTCGGGCGAAGGATCGATCTTCTACGGCAGTATCGAAGAACTCAGCACGAACGGCGCGAGCTATCACTTGAGCTTCGACAACGACGTCGTGAAAGAAGCAAGTCTGATCGTGATGCTGGATAGCACCGGTACCCGACTGCAACTTCGCAGCACGACCACAACGGGAGATGTACTGTTCCAAGGAACGGCGGCTTCGATTCTCTCCCTTACAATTAACGGGAATACGGAGGCAGGAAGCGAGACGGTTACCATCGACGATGTTAACGGCCTGCCGATGTTTAGCGGTACGCCGGTTTCATCCCCTGACAATGCCAGTGTCGCCGGCACTCCCGGAATTCTCTTCAACGGCAACGCCGGGACGAACACGTTGAGCTTCAATCTGGTGCAAGCCGGCACCAGCCAATTGGTTGGTCTGGGGGATGGCTTGGCCGGTGCGGATAGTTCGGCAGAAGTTTTGACGACCAACAATTTGCCGGAGTCGCTGAGTGTCTACGGCACCAGCCTGAGCAACATCAGCCGCACCGATAGCGGCCTGGCTGCAGGTGCATTGACCATCTTGGCTGAAGGCGGCGACGATGTGGTCGACATCGCAGGCAATGTCGCGAACACCGACATTACCACGGCCGGCTACGCTACCTTCCGCTTCAGCGGCAACAACTACTCGGCTTTGAATATCTTTGGCGGACTGGGTGCCGATGAACTGACCCTTAGCGGCTACGGCAGCGGTCAGACCGATATCTTGCCAACGACTTTGGATGGCGACACCGCCAGCGATACCGGTG
>JBGSNR010000070.1:0-35458 GCA_041739545.1 Pirellulaceae bacterium
TCCGCTGCAAGGCGGCGATCTCTTTTCCGACATTCAATTGCATGAAAATCTCTCCTGGTTTGGGGTTCTCGGAAGCCGTTAACCGTTATGGACACTGAGCACGGTTTTCGACGAAACCTCAAGGCGTAGGAGGCTGGAATCCTCGGGAACGTCCGGAGAGGAAAGCTGCTGCGATTCGATGGGCAGTGCGGTGCGGGCGCGAAGGCGCAGAATGCCGGCGGCGAAAATGCCCGCGAGCTCGTCGCGACATTCATCGGGCCTAAGAACGGGAGAATCGTCGATGGGTCGCATGGGTTGACTCCAGAGGGAGTGGCCCACAGCGACCTTCGCTTGGCGACGGGTGTGCTGTCCGGCAAGTTCGGCGGCATCGCGAACGCGCGAGGCCTCTATTTGATAACCTACCCGGTTCGGGTTCGATTTGACGAAAATAGGGTCCGAAACCGACGGGGTTGTTAACTCCGACGTGTCTGTTAAGCAGAGATTCCGAGAGTTTTGGCGAGAGGCTTTAGGGTGCGGAGCCGACCTTCAAGGTCGGTTTTGGACCCACGTCCCGATCTCTCGAAACAGAGAGGGCGGCTTGGCTGGAAGAATCGTCGCAAACCCTTGCGGCGAAAGGCCAAGAACGCCAAACGCCCGTTGGCCGAAATCTCGACCACGGGCGTTAACTGGTGTGCCAACTTCGTTCGTAGAGAACGAAAAAGCTCCCTGGAAAGGACTCGAACCTGCGACCCGGCGGTTAACACATTCCTAAAAATACCGGGCTAGACGCCGCCCCCACGCCCCTCAACTCGCAGAAGCTTTTTTCCGGTGCCAACATTTATGTAGATTCTGGCCAAGAACTATGTGGAAAGTGACAGGAATTGTGTAGAACACCAACTGCTCGGGACTACACGTCCAAGTTCTTCACTTCCAACGCGTGCTTCTCGATGAACTCGCGGCGGGGTTCGACTTTGTCCCCCATCAGCACGCGGAACATGTCGTCGGCAGCGGCGGCGTCACGCATGCTCACTTGCAGCAAGGTGCGATTGGCCGGATCGAGCGTTGTTTCACGCAGCTCTTCGGCATTCATTTCGCCGAGACCTTTGAACCGTGTGACTATCATTCCCTTTTGACCCACCTGGCGAATCGCGGCCGGCAAGCCACGCAGGTCTTCCATCCCAATTTCCGAATCGCCGCGGCGGATAGTGAAACGGGCATGCTCGCTGCCAGTGCGATCTTGCGGGATGAGCATTTCCGTCCCGAAGTTGAACTTCTGTTTCAACTCGGCCAAAGCACTGTTGATCGTGCGCACCTCGTGCAGTTCAACCATATGGATCGAAGACACCTCGGCCAGTTCCGCGTCTGCTTCCCCCCCATCGCCATTGGGAGTTGCTCCCTCTGAGGCTGGAGCTTCGGCACTGGTCTTCTCTTCTTGCGCGGCCAGGAACGTATCGAGCTCTTCCCGCGTGGTGAACCAATGTTCCTGATTGCCAACGAAGACGTGATACACGGGAAGTTTATCGCCGACGATCCGCAGCGCATGTTCCCGCAGACCGACGCCGCGACGTTCCAGCGTGAGGAGCGAGTCTTCCACCGAAGCGAGCAAGCGACAGAGTTGCTCCATCCGTTCGCCGGTAATTTCTTCGCCGTTCCCCAGCTCGAGGGTGGCATCCTGCAGGCCGCGCTCGAGCAATTGCGTGCGCATCGCCTCTTCGGTTTGCACGTAGTAGGCCTCTTTCTTTTGCCGAACACGGAACAAAGGGGGCTGAGCAATGTAGATGTGCCCTTGGGCCAGCAACTGAAACATCTGGCGATAGAAGAAGCACAACAGCAGCGTACGAATATGGCTGCCGTCGACGTCGGCATCGGTCATGATGATGACCTTGTTGTAACGCCGCTTGGCGATGTCTAAATCGGGGCCGATGCCGGTGCCGATCGCGGAGATCATGCTCTGCACTTCTTCATTCGCGAGGACTTTGTCTTCGCGCGATTTGTAGGCGTTGATGATCTTGCCCCGCAGTGGCAGAATCGCCTGGAAATCGCGGAGTCGCCCTCCTTCGGCCGAGCCGCCGGCAGAGTCACCTTCGACCAGGTACAACTCGCAGCGTTCCATCTCGTTCGAAATGCAGTCGCGCAGCTTGCCGGGCAAGCCGCCGCCGCCGAGCGCGTTCTTCCGTTTGCGGAGTTGGTCTTTCGCCTTGCGAGCCGCTTCACGCGCTTCGGCCGCAAGCAAGCCTTTGCGAATCAGCACCTTGGCGGTTTTGGGATTTTCTTCGAGGTACTTTGCAAAGAATTCGCCGAAGGAAGTGTTGACGATCCCTTCCACTTCCGTATTGAGCAAGCGGCTTTTTACTTGCGACTGGAATTTTGGCTCCGGCACGCGGACGGCGATGATCGCTGTTAAACCTTCCCGGAAATCTTCGCCGGTGGGAATCACATCCTTGAACATGTCCTGCTTTTTGCCGTAGCTATTCAGCGTACGCGTAAGGGCGGTCCTGAAGCCGGCCACATGCGTGCCCCCTTCCGGCGTGTGAATGTTATTCACATAGGAATGAACATTTTCGGTGTATTCGTTCGCGTATTGCAGCGCGACTTCGAACTGCACCCCTTCCAGTTCGCCACTCGCGTAGATCACATCACTATGAAGTGGGTCGCTAGAGCGGTTGAGGTGTTCGATGAATTCGACGATGCCTCGTTCAAAGAAGAATTCTTCTTTCTCGCCGTTACGTTCATCGTGGAAGCGGATTCGCACGCCACTGTTGAGAAACGCCAATTCGCGCAGCCGCTTTTGCAAACGGTCGTATTCAAACACGACCGTGTTGAAAATGGTGGCGTCCGGCTTGAAGGTGATTTTGGTGCCGCGCTGCTTGGTCGCACCGAGTTTCCGCACCGGACCTTCGGCCACGCCGCGCTCGTACTCTTGCTGCCACACGAAGCCGTTGCGATAGACCTGCACTTCGCACCACTGCGAAAGGAAGTTCATCGCCTTAATGCCGATGCCGTGCAACCCGCCGGACGTTTTGTAGCTGTCCTTGTTGAACTTGCCGCCGGCCTTGAGGTTGGTCATCACCACTTCGAGGGCGGAGACTTCCCGCCCTTGCTTGGCCGACTCTTCTTCGTGCCGATCCACGGGAATGCCGCGACCGTCGTCTTCGACACTCGCCGAACCGTCTGCATGGATGGTGACGTTGATCCACGTCGCGTGGTTCGCCATCACTTCGTCGATGCTGTTATCGAGCAGTTCGCTCACCAGGTGATGCAACCCTTGCGAGCCGACATCGTTGATGTACATCGCCGGACGCAAACGGACGTGTTCGATGTCTGACAGATGCTGAATGGCATCTGAGCCGTAATCTTCAGGCTGAGGAAGGGACGGATCGTTCTGGGGATTGGTTTCGTCAGGCATAGCATTCACAAAAATAGTGGTTCATGTCGCCCCGCGGCGAGCATGCTTCAAGCAAAGTTAAAATTACTCAATCGGTCCTACGCGAAATTTCAGCTTCGCGATCTTGTGCTGCGGCACCGCTTGCTGCACGGCCCGCAGAATCTGGGTTTGTTGAAAGGACAGTTCCTGAATCAACGAGGAATTGCGAACTAAAATTTCCCACGTGCCGCGGCTAATGCTGCCGGGGCGCGTGTGTTTGGCGATCGTCGGTCCTGCTGCCGCTTGCCACACGCTTTCGAGTTCCGACTTGGCTTGCACGTTGGTGTAGCCTCGTTTTGTGAGCAATCGGCTAACCACTTCCGCCACCCGTTGCGGCGGCGGAATGTTCCGCTGCTTGCGGGCGTAGTCGTCGAACAGGCGACCTTCGTCGTCGTCAACGAACTTCCCACGCGGCGGAAGAACTTTCTTTGCGGCCCGAACCGGTTTTGGTCGCGATCCCTCGCCACCCGCAGTGCGTGCGGAACGTCCTGTTTTGGCCATCAGTTTGCCGAGTCTCGCGAAAGAGGCATCACCACGTAGCCGTAGTTGCCGTCATCGACGGTAAACACGGCCGCCGTCTCCCCATTCTCAATGTCGAGCGTGACGACCTGTTCCGTCGACAGCACCTTGAGGAAGTCCATCAGGAAACGATGATCCAGTCGCACGATGATCGGCTCACCATCGAAGGCGACCGGCATTTCCACTCGTGCCTGGCCCAGATCCGCCGTGGCCGCTGCCAGCACGAGCGTGCCATTGGCCAGTGTGCAGTCGATGCCGCGGCTATCGTTGTTGCAGGCGATCGCAGCTTGCTTCAGTGCCGTATGAAAGGGGCCTACGGTGAGATTGAGCTTCACCGAATCGACTCGCTGTGGGAAGACATCCCGCCAACGAGGAAAGCGACCTTCGACCAGACGGGAATAGAACGTGGCCCGCTGGGTGCTGATCAGAACATCATTAGAACGAGCGGCAATGCGAACGTATTCGTCACTGTCTGCCAAAGCCCGACCGATGAGCCGCATCGACTGCGTCCGCACGATCGTGTTGCTTTCCGGCCCTTTGTGTCCGCCAACTGCCTCGGCTGGTGCGAAGACCCGCGCTAAACGGCGACCATCGGTACCAACGGCCGTGATCTTAGCTGGCTCGAATTCCAACAACACGCCCCCCAGTGCATAGCGGCTGCTTTCGACTTCCGTCGCGAACTCGGTTCGCTGCACCATCTCCTTGAAGACCCGTGCCGGAATGGTGTGATAGGCGGTCGCATCGAACTGACCGACGTTGGGAAATTCGTCCGGATCGGCACCGGGAAGTTTGAATTCACTGCGACTTCCGGTGATGACCGTGCCATTGCTATCGGCCACGAGGACGATTTGGTCATCGGTGCTTTCTCGCAAAATGGCCCCGAAATTGGCAACCGGCAGCACGGCCGCACCGGGAGTTTGCACTTCGACCCCTTCGACTTGCACACGCACGCCCACTTCCATGTCGGTCCCCATCATGGTGACTTCGTCTTTGGACGCGGTGAGCTTCACGTTCTGCAAGATGGCTTTGGGGCTCCGGCCTGGAGCGAACATCGCGGCCGTCTGGAAGGCGGCGAAGAGTTTGTCACGTTGACAGATAATTTTCATGGAGACCTTTCACTCGGAGCACGGTTCACACTTGGCTTGGATCGCGAAGATGTCCGGCTGCTTCTGTTATTGAAATATATTTAGTCGTAGTAGGAAGGGTGACGTGGTTGAAGTCGATCTGGCGGACCATCAATCACGTAATGACAGTGGCGGTGCGGAGTTGGGAATTTTCGTGGTGGTAATCAAGCTGTGGATAGTTCGTTGCCAGGCTGTCGGCGAAGTGTTGTGTGGTGTTATTGGTTTTAAGTTCGAATTGAATTGCAGCAGGAACTGTCGACATGCGGGTCAGTTGATAGTGATTTGCTGTCAGCCGTTGCCAGGGTTTTCCACAAGGGTCAGCTTCGAGTAGCGAGTAAACTCATTCCTTCCGATTCGCCGGCGAAAACGTATTCGTCAGGTCGGCTAACGCTTTTTTCATCAAGGGATCGGTATCTGAAAGGGATTCGATTTTTCGCAGCGCGTGCAAGACGGTCGTATGATCGCGATTGCCGAGAACGCGACCGGTGGCTTGCAGACTTGCGCCCGACAAATTGCGGATCAAATACATGGCCAGGCTGCGAGCGCGAACGAGATCCGCCCGGCGCGATGGGCCCCGCAGATCGGCAACCGGCAAGTGGTAGTAGCGGGCAGTGGCAGAGACAATTTCGGTCGGCTTGGGACGCACGGCCGAGGCTTGCATTTGCAAGGCACGTTCGAGCAACGTTTCATCCACTTCCCGATGCGAATCGGCAGCCAACCGAGCGATGGCAGCGATCGTCTCGCGCAGTTGATAGGGAGTAATCGGGAGAGCGCCGGCCGTTTGTTGACCGGCAATGCGCGTGATCCACTTTTCGCCAAGAGCTAAACCATGCTGCTCGGCAAAGTATTGCACGAGCGCTTGAGCCGTCGTTCGCCGCGGACCGAGGAGCGGAAAACTGAGCCCCTGCGACAAGCGACTTGCCAGAGAGGGAATTAGGTCGTTCGTTTCCGTAATCGGTTGTCGGAGAGCGGCGAGGACTAAGGCACCCCGTCGCGTGAGGGCATCGAGGGTGGCGACGAGTTCCCGCTGCGAAGGAGTCTTTCCTGCAATCCCTTCGAGTTCGTCGATCACCAGCAAGCGCAAGCGACGCAAACGAGTGCGAAACGAAGGTAGCGAATCTTGATGATGGGCCCGACCAAACGTGCGGGCAAAATCGGCACCGGAAGTGAAGAGCAATTCGTTTCCTTCGATCCCCGACAGTTTGGCGAGCATCTGCAGGTAGCAGGTCTTGCCGATTCCAGCCGGCCCGAAGACAACAATCGGGTTGTAGGCCAGCGGTTCCTGACGGATCGATTCGGCCGCCCGTCGCGCCAACAGATTCTCTTCACCGGCAATCCAACGGATACCCGTTGGGGCCGCCGCGCCGTGGATAGCGGGAGCCAAACAAAGATCGTCGGGAAGGGTGAAAAGCGATGCGCGAACCACAAGCCATCCGTAACAAACTGGTGCTCTGCCGATGCTTCTGAACAGACTCCCAATTCTACCAAATTCGACCCGTTCACGCGACTAGGCGTGGGGGAATTTCAGGGGCTTTTCCCGTGACGTAACCTGTTGGATTCGTTGAGGATACGATTCGCACTTTCGACGATCTCTGCCGCGGTGGTAAAGGCCCCCCAACTAAACCGGATGGCGCTAGTAATTAACGCGTCCGCAAGTCCCATCGCCAACAGCACCGGCGACGGTTCGCTTGAACCACTCGCGCAGGCCGAACCGGTGGAACAGGCCACGCCGGCGAGATCCAGAGCCATGAGCAAAGCCTGCCGATCGACCCCCGGAAAGGCGATGTTGGAGGTTTGGGGCAGGCGCAAGGTCGAACTGCCGATCACTTCGGCAGCAGGAAAGCCACGGAGAATCATCGTTTCGAAAGCATCGCCTAAGCCGAGCATTCTCCCCGCGCGCGCTTCTCGTTCGGCATCCCATTCTTCGAGCGCAGCCTGAAAGCCCACCGCTAGTGCCACCGATTCCGTTCCCGGGCGCAGTCCTCCCTGCTGAAAGCCACCCAGCATTTGCGGAACGAGCGGCAGCTCTTCGCGCAGGAGCAAGCCGCCGATCCCAACAGGGCCATGAAACTTATGGGGTGTGACGGTGAGCGCATCGATGTTCAAGCTGCGGAAGTGAACCGGGATTTTGCCGACCCCTTGCACAGCATCGCAGTGGACGATCGCTTTGGGAATTGCTTCGCGGCAGATCGCAGCAAGCTCCGTAATCGGCTGAATCACGCCCGTTTCGTTATTGGCGAGCATGACGCTGACGAGTCGTACATCATCCGTCAACAGCTTTTCCACCAGGGTGAGATCGACGATGCCAGCCGAGGTGACGGGCCAACGTACGATTTTAAACCCGCGCTGCTGCAACACTTCGGCCGCCCCCAGCACGCTGGGATGTTCAATGGCCGAGACAACGATCTTGCCCGGTGGAGTTCCTGCCAGGCCGAGCAGCGCTAAGTGGTTGGCCTCGGTTCCGCCGCTCGTGAAAAGGAAGCGATCGGCTCGCATGCCAGTGGTTTGCCCGCCGAGCAATTCGACGATTCGCTCACGGGCATGTTCCAAATGCTTGCGGGCAAGTCTGCCGGCCGCATGTTGGCTGGCGGGATTGCCGACGACTTCTGCCGCCACGCGCAGCATCGCATCCCGCACCGCCGGGCTCAGCGGCGTGGTAGCGTTGTGGTCGAGGTAGATTGGAGCAGGCATCTTTCTAGTTTAGCCGGGATTGTGAGGGGCTTAGCTTGTTTTTTCGATCGCATCGGTACCTGGCATAGGAGTCGCGCTCACGTCGTTGTTCGTCATGTCGCTCGACAAGCGGGGGATCTGCTCTAGTTCGCCGAAGGCAATCTGGAAGATTTCCTGGGCACAAAAGGATCGCTGTTTGCGGCCACTCATCTCGGTCAGAATCTCGCAGTTCACCAGGCGCTCCAATTCTTTTTGAGCGGTACGGTAGTTGATTTCGAACGATTTGGCGACGGACGTGATCGAAACGACTGGGGAGAGGAACAAATGATCGATGAGCTGGTGAGTCCGAGCCGTCGGCTTTGGGACCCGCCGGTGAAACTCGGCATGCAGTCGATTGAACTCGCGACAACGTCGAATCGAATCGTTCGCCTGCACGATCGTGCCGCGCAAGCAGAATTCGATCCACGCAGTCCAGTTGCCACAAGCGCTCACGTTGAACAAGTTCTGCATGTACTCATCTTTGTAGGTTTCGAAGAAAGCACTTAAGTAAAGCCAAGGTTTTGAGTGCCCCTGCCAGTTGTAGATCATCAGCGATAGCAAGAGCCTGCCGATACGACCGTTTCCATCGCCGAACGGATGGATGGCCTCGAATTGATAATGCACAATGAATGCCCGTACGAGCGGATCGAACCGAGGATCGTCGGCATTGGCGTAGCGTTCGAGATCGTTCATCAGGTGTAGCGCTTCCGGCGCGGGGGGCGGAATGAAGCGCCCGTTCGATCCGATCTGCACCTGCCAGCGGCGATACTCGCCCGGTCCCTTGTTCCTGCCGCGCACTCCCTGCATCAGGATCGTATGCATCTCTTTGATCAAGCGGTGACAGATCGGCAGGGTTTCCAGCAACTGGCAGCCATGCTTTAACGCTTCGTAGTAATTGAAGACTTCTTTCCAATCTGCCGATTGCTCATCCCCCGCGCGCGGCTCCTTGGGATCGAGTCCGTAGAGCAGCAACTCTTCCGGCGTAACGAAGGTTCCCTCAATGTTGGAAGACGCGATCGCTTCCCGGCTTTGCAGCGGTGTAAGCAACAGCAGCGGATCGCGAAGCGTTTGGCCAATGCCGTTCAGCGTTCCCAGGGCTTCCTTAGCTTCGGCCAGCAGCGGCCAAAGCTGAGGATCGAAGGACCAACGAGGTGGCAGCGGCTCTGGAATGAACGCCCAGTCCTGGCGAGGCTGCGCAAGCGGTATCAGCTCGCCCGTTTTTTGGTCGGTGAATAACGAGGAATCCATCGGAGCGCATGAATACAATGGTCGGGGCCACTCATTGCATTTTAGCACAAAAAATACAATGCAACAGATTTGTATTGCATTTTTAAGTTAAAAAATACAATAACCATGGGCAGGAGCAACCGCTGGTGGTCCCGAGCAGGACCAAAACGTCCCTACTTCCCACCATTCCGGCCAGTTGGGTAAGCAGTTGTTAATCCGTCTTTGCGGAACCTACAGCGTCGCGAGGTCGCGCGACCGGTTTTCATAAGCTAGGTTTCCTTATCCCTCTGGCGGACTACTGCCAGAGTCACGAATTCGACCTTCAGTTCTCCGCAGGATCGTTCGCAATGCCGCGCGCCGTCGCTTGTTTCCGGTTTCAGCCCTGGAGCTTCCCGGGTTTGTTGTTGCTCGTGGCCGTTCAAGTTCACGCTGCCGATCCGAACGTGCGCGGCGAGGTTGCTGGCGATCCAGCCAAAATGCTCGGGGCCGATTCGTGCACGAAGTGCCACAAAGGGGAAATGGAAGTCTGGATGCAGCATCCGCATGCGAAGACGTTTGAAGAACTGCATCGCAAGCCGGAAGCCAAGGCAATTGCCGAACGGATGGGGGAAAAATCGATCAAGCGGAGCAAGCTCTGCGTGGACTGCCACTACACCTTGCAGGGGCCTGAAGGACACGAGAAAGCGATCGCTGGCGTCTCGTGCGAGAGTTGCCACGGCGCCTCGCGCGACTGGATCAAGCTGCACAACGATTACGGCGGCCCCAACATTACCAAGCAAATGGAAACACCCGAGCATCGTCAGCAGCGCTTGCAACAAAGCATCGCGCACGGGATGCACAACCCGGTCAACCTCTATTTGATTGCCCAGCATTGCTATAGTTGCCACACCGTACCCAGCCAGGAATTGGTGAATCATGGCAAGCACAAGGCTGGGACCACCGACTTTGAACTGGTGGCCTGGTCGCAAGGAAAGACGCGGCACAATTTTCTGCAATCCGACGGGAAGGCGAACGCGGTTTCCCCTCCCGAACGATTGCGGGTGATGTACGTGGTCGGGACGCTCGTCGATCTGGAATACAGCCTGCGCGCGACTGCCAAAGCGACAGAGAAGGCAGAGTTTGGATTCACTTCAGCGAAGCGCGTGGTCGCAATGAAGAAGCGCTTGATGGAGATTCAAGCCTTGATTCACGACCCGCATGTCGAGCAAGCGCTCTTGGCCGTTACAGCGGTGAAGTTGAAGATTAACAACGAACAAGAACTCTCGGAGGCCGCCGACGCCATCAGCGTTGCCGCTCAAGCCTTCGCCACCAAGGCAGACGGCAGCACGTTGTCGGCACTTGATGAAATGCTGCCGAAGCCGGGGGAGTATAAGTAGGGGTCAGGGGTCGGGGATCAGGGGTCGGAAAGAGGCGGGAGAAACAGGGCTTCTGCTGAGCAAATGCACTGTTGCAACCTACCCAAGCTGAGCCGCGAGTGGCCGAAGAGTTCTCGAAGAGCTAGTTTTGAATTTCGGGCTCAATTCATTTGGATGCACCGCATTCGGCTTTGTTTGGCGAAACAAGTCCATGCAGATAGACTAAAGGTAGCTCCCGACCAACCGAACCCCGCAAGGAACTTAATGTGAAGCTCACCGCCGTTTATCAGCAAGTTCCCGAGGGATATATCGCCTTCGTCGAAGAACTCCCGGGGGCAAACGCCCAGGGCGAAACTTTGGAAGAGGCACGCGAAAACCTGCGTGAAGCTGTCTCCCTGGTACTCGAGGCGAATCGAGAGTTGTCTGAACGTTCACTGGCGGGTCAGACCGTGACACGTGAGCCCTTCGAACTCGATGCCGCATGAAGCGTGTCGAATTAATACGACATTTGGAAGCCCACGGTTGCTATCTGTTGCGCGACCGCGTGAAGCACAGCGTATACGTCAATCCAGGGAATAACCAAACTTCAGCAGTCCCTCGGCATCGCGATATCAACGACTTTCTTGCGCGGAAAATTTGTCGCGATCTGGGAATTTCCGAGCCTTAGCTCTCTAATATGCTCGTACGTATCCCACCGGCATTTCCTGGAGACACTGCCATGGCTGAGATCTCCGTCGAAGACTGGCAGTTGCTCTCGCTGTTTGAGGTCGAGCCAACACTTCTCGATCCGGGCGAACCTTGGTATTACAACGATGCCGTTTATGAAGTCGTGCAGGGGGATTTGTCCCTGAGTTTCGCGATCTCACCCGCCTATCGGGACGTAAAGCTGATGGTGCTGCTTAACAGCGATGTGCTGTTTGAATTCACCAGCCAGGATGTGGAGGATGTCTGCTATAGCAAAGCAGATACTATCGAACGGTTAACCATCAAGGTTGACCAGCGCACCCAAATCGAGCTTGTCATCAAACCCCGGATCGCGATTCGCCAACGGGTGCAGTCCAAGTCAGATAACTGCTAGCAAGCTTTCTGCTCGACGGCGTCTGCCGAGCGTAGAATCCCCATTCTCCCATTCGACCAGAACCGCTTTAATACGCTGTAGTTTCCCCTGTTTGCCCGGTCACGGACGATCGTATGGCTCTTGCTGCGCATTTTATTGACCGCCCCCAGCGCTGGGATGTCCCCTTCGGCGAGCAGATGACCGACGAGGATGTCGAACGCCTCTTCGAGATCGAGCCATTCTGCCAAATGGACCAGGGACGCTTTCCCTCGGCGATACCGTTGCACGGCATTCTGCGAAACGACACACGCATCGTTCGCTTCGCACCTGGCGACATCATCGTTCGCGAAGGTGATTACGGCAGCAGTGCGTTTTTGATTCTCAGCGGTCAGGTGCGCGTCGCGCTGGAATCACTTTCCGCGCGGTTGCTCGGCCGGCCCAACAAGCCGCGCGGCACGTGGTGGCGGGCGATCACGCAATTGCTGCGTACTTCGCAAGCCATAGAACAACGCAAGCAGATTGCGCGCACGGAACAACAACCGGTCGGCGGCGTCGCTCGACGAGCGGACGCGAATCAGCCGCGCGTCTTTCTGCAGGATGTGCCGCGGGTGCTGGCAGCGACCGAAACTGCTTGCCTCGGACCGGGGGAAATTTTTGGGGAGGTGGCAGCCCTCACTCGTTCGCCGCGCGGCTCGACCGTGTTTGCCGAGAGTGAAGTCGAACTGCTGGAAATTCGCTGGCAAGGACTGCGCGACTTGATGCGCCGCGACGACGCTCTGAAGTCCCATATTCACGAGCTTTATCGGCAGAACAGCCTGCAGGATCATCTTCGCGAAACGCCTCTGTTCGCGCACGTTCCGGCCGAGAATCTGGCCCATTTAACTGATGCCGCGCGGTTTGAAACCTACGGCAATTTTGAATGGACGCCGACACTGCAGCAGTCCTTGGCCGAACATCCTTCCCAGCGCATTGCGGCCGAGCCAGTGATTGCCGAAGAGGGAACGGCAGCCGATTCGCTGCTCCTCATTCGCTCTGGCTTTGCCCGGCTGAGTCGGCGTCACGGCGATGGACATCAAACGATCGCCTATCTTGGCAAAGGGCAGACGTATGGCTGGCAAGAGCTGGTTCATAACTTTGCCAGCGATCGGCCGATGCCCCTCGATTGCTCGCTCCGAGCACTCGGCTATGTCGACATCATCCGCCTCCCGGCCGATCTGGTTCGTCTGCTGGTCCTCCCCTTCGTTGCCGATCAGGAACTCGAACAAACACTCCAGCAGGCGAAAGCTCGACTCGCCGCACGTGACGAAACCGAGGAAAAACATACCAGTGAAGCCGCGCTGAAAAGTGTGAGCCTGCTGGAATTCCTTGTCGAACGGCGATTCATCAACGGCACGCAGGCGATGCTTATCGACCTGGATCGCTGCACCCGCTGCGACGATTGCGTCCGCGCCTGTGCGGCCACGCATGACAACAATCCCCGCTTCATTCGCCACGGGCCCAAGCATGGACGGTTCATGCTCGCGAACGCCTGCATGCACTGCGTCGATCCGGTTTGCATGATTGGCTGTCCCACTGGTGCCATCGCGCGCGATGAGCAAACCGGCGTGGTATCGATCAACGATCAAACCTGCATCGGCTGCACCACCTGCGCCAATGCTTGCCCGTATCACAAC
This sequence comes from Pirellulaceae bacterium, assembly GCA_041739545.1. Lineage (GTDB taxonomy): Bacteria > Planctomycetota > Planctomycetia > Pirellulales > Pirellulaceae > JBGSNR01. The sequence continues at coordinate 13,068 of JBGSNR010000070.1, forward strand.
ATTCGGATGGTCGAACTGCGCGACGAACGGGGGCTGTTGCTCCTGGATCGTCAAACGGAACTGCCGGTCATGCAAGCGACGAAGTGTGACCTGTGTACCGACAATCTCGGCGGTCCCGCCTGCCAACGAGCCTGCCCCCACGATGCGCTCATTCGGATCGACGTAAGTAATGTCGATACCCTGTCGCAGTGGGTGAATCGATAAAGCCGAACGAAGAACCCAGATGCATCCCCTGCAACGACGCTTCTACCGCAACTTGATCCTCACGACCGTGCTCGCGGCCGTGATTGTCGCGGTCCATCGTTGGGCGGAGGCTTCGTTATTTCGCGCGGATGTTTATAGCGGCATCGCGCTGTTGGGGGGCGTTTGGTTCCTGGCTTTGATTCATCTGCGGAAGAAGCTTTCCACGCTGCCGCTGGGCAATGTCTCCACCTGGATGCAAGTTCATCTCTGCGTAGGCTGGCTCTCGATTTTGGGTTTCGGGCTGCATGTGGGGTGGAAGCTTCCTAACGGCTGGCTGGAAGGAACGGTTGCGATCTTGTTCTTGCTGACGGCCGGAAGTGGCGTCTTGGGGCTCTATTTGACGCGCACGATTCCCAAACAACTGGCACGCGTGGGGGAAGAAATCATCTACGAACGGATTCCGTTTTTCCGTCGTTCGCTGTTGGAAGATGCGCGGCGCGTGCTGCTCGAAGCGGCCGCGATTACTGATTCGCCGGTCTTGGCGAACTTCTACGCTGCCAAGTTACAGCCGTTCTTGGCCCAGCCCCGGCCTTGGACCTATCGCGTGAACCCGAGCAATCGCCGCCGCCGCTTCTTGCTGGCGGAGTTCGAAAGCTTGTCGCGCTATTTGTCTGAGCAAGAACAAAAGCTGTGCGAACGGCTCTTTGCGATCGTGCGGAAAAAGGATGATCTCGATTATCACGAAGCCTTGCAGTCGAAGTTACGTTTGTGGCTGTTTGTGCACATCGGCCTGACATATCCACTGCTGCTGCTCGGCACGTTGCATGGCATTCTCGCCCTCGCCTTTTTGGGAGGGATGTGATGCGTAAACGCTTGCAGGATTGGCGCGAGAGCAATTACGAACGGCCTCAGTTGCCCTTCGTGTGTGGACTGGCGGCGGAAGGCATTTGCTGCCCGCTGGGGCCTGACGGCAAAGGAAAGTGTCGCGACGGCGCTGCCTGTTTGCCGGTCCTGGAAGGAGATCGTTGGACTTGCGGCCGACCCAATTCAATGGGCGGTGCCTGCGAACAGGGGCCTTCACCGGATGGCTTATGTTGCCGCACGCTCAGTTGTCAGCCGGTGCCGTCGCAGCGCGTGCAGCGGGGTCGATGGATTGCCGGCTGTTTGCTCTTCACGATGGGTTTGATCGTCGTTGTCCTGGCATCGAACTTTCGGAACGAAGTGCTCGCTCCAGGTCCGCTGACGCAAGCGCATGCGCAAATCATCCGCCGCGAAGATCGTTCGGAGCGCTGTGCAACCTGTCATCCAACGGGGAACGGGAACCTGTGGGAAATGTGCCGTGTGGGACTAGGCCTGGGGGAAGCGCTCGGCCCGCCACAGTGGGAATTGTGCTTGAAATGCCACGAAAAGACGATCCCGCGAGAGCATGCGCTCGCGGCCCATTCATTGCCGCAGAATTTTCTCGAGGCACAAGCCAAGCCCGTTCTTGCCGCGCAGCCAGCGGCACGCAAGGGAGGTTTCGAGCTGCCGCAGTTCGAAACAAAACGAAATCAACTTGATTGCGCGATTTGTCACCGGGAACATCATGGGGCCGAGCATTCGTTGGCAGCCTTAACGAACGCGCAGTGTCAGACCTGCCATCAGGAACAGTTCCAAAGTTTGACGCATGGTCATCCGGAATTTCAAAACTGGCCCTACCGCCATGCTGCGCGAATCCAGTTCAACCATCGCTCACACGGTTCTAAACATTTTGTGGAGGCGAAGCGCGACTTCACCTGCACGGCCTGCCATGTGGATGATCCTGAGAAGAGCTCCAAACTGCTCGCTTCGTTTGAACAGACCTGCGCCAGTTGCCACGGGGAGAAGATCAACGCTAGTGCGATCGGCGGCGTGGTTTTTCTGCGGCTTCCGTCGCTCGATCTGGAAGCGCTCGCTGCTGCGGGGGAAAAACTCGCCTGGCCCGCGGCCGCCAGTGGAGACTTTGATGGCCGATTGCCATGGGAAATGCAGTTGCTCTTGGCCGCGGATGCGGAGGTGAAATCGGCGTTGCCCGCTCTGGGAAGTGACGTTGATTTCGCGAACCTGAATGCGGAAAACCCGGCTGATGTGGCCGCGGCTGCGAAGATCGCGCGGGGGATTCGCCGGCTGTTCGATGATCTGGCGACGCGAGGACATGTGGCAGTTGAGGAGCGTCTGCAAGTTACGCTAACGCCCGAGGCAACGTCGGCACAAAAACAGGCGGTGGCGGCGTTCACCCAAGGCCTGTCTCCTGAGACCTTGGGGACGTTATCGAGCTGGTTTCGTGAGGAATCCCCATTGCAACAGGCGGCCTTCAATGCGGAGGACGATTCGCTTGTGTCCGAGGAAGATCAGAAAGAACTTGAAAAGCTTCCGCCGGGGGTGACGCCGAAGCCTTTGCCAGCGAAGGAAGAACCAAAGGCGGAAGAAACGAAGCCGGAAGAGTCCCAACAGGAAGAGCCAACGCCTGCGCCTCCGGCAGAGAAATCAGATGCAGTCGAAATGGAACTTATTGATCCTGGGCTGCTTGACCCCGATCTCCTTGTCCCTGACGCAGTTGAACCTGACCTGACTGAACCACCGCCAACCGCGGACGCTCGGCCGATGGAAGCTCCTTCGGTTGCATCTCCTCAGCCTGCTCAACCACAGCCCAGCAATCCGCTGCGCAACTCAACCCCTTCACCTGCCCCGCCCCTCCTTTTGCCTTCCCCAACTCCAGCCCCAACACCTCTTTCCCTTCCTCACGCTCCATCTTCCTGGTTCGCCGATCCGGTTTCGCTCACGCTGCGGTACGTTCCACGCGGGCATGGCGATCCGGTGTTGGCTGCGTGGCTGGAGGCCGCCGTCCGTCGGCAAACATCCCCTGCCGCGGAAACGACGTTCCTGCAGGCGACCGATCCCAAGAGTTCCGGGCTTTGTTTTCAGTGCCACACCACGCATCCAAGCGGAGAGGCGACTGCCGGCCGCACGATTGCCTGGCATTCGCAACCGTTTGAACGCCGGGGCTTTACCAAGTTCTCACACCGGCCGCATCAGATTCAACCGATGCTGGCCGACTGCACGCATTGTCATTCCCTCCGATCCGCCATTTCACTGACCGCGCGGGAGGTGAATTTCTCCTCGCCGATGGCCGAGCCCGATTTCCATCCGATCACGAAGAAGTCGTGCGTCAGTTGCCACACGGCCGGTTCTGCTGGGGACAGTTGCGTGCAATGCCACCGGTATCACGTTCATTTAGATGCCGTTAGCGAAACAAGAAACTAACTGCGCCAGGCAAGCATTTACGGCAGCGAAATGCGATAAAGCGGCTGATGCTCGGTCTCGCTGGTGAGAAACAACGACCGACCGTCCCGGCTGTAACCAATCGCTTCGGGTTGCGGCAGATTGGGAAGTTCCATGCGGCGCGGCGCCCTTTGGCAGGCGACCGACCAGGATTCGGTGAGTTCGCGCTGGTATTCGATGGCATGTCGTCCTGAAAGCAAAACCAGCCGCTTGCCGTCTGGAGAAATGTCCATCGCGGTGACAATTCCCGCCTGCAGCTGGGCGACTTCCTTGGCGGGCAACATCTTGTCTGCCGACCAATCGAAGGCAAGTTCGTACAGGCCACATTCTTCGTTCAGTTTTTTGCTCACCATTAAGAATACTTTTCGTTGCTCATCGAAGGCTAGCGCTTCGCAGTCGCGCGGACCATCTTCAAAGGCGAGGGGGAAAGACTTTACAAGCTGGAGCGCTGCTCCGTCGCTCGGCAATTGCTTGATGTCCGGCTCTGGGACCAAGTAGAGCAACAAGTCTTCGCGGATTTCCCGATTGTCACCAATATTCGCGATCACTAGATAGGGCTTACCCTCGTGGCGAACGATGGCGAGATCCTCCCAGTCGGTGAACGGCTTCCCTTCCAGCTTGATTTCCCAGTGTGCCTTGGTCTGCCCATCGAGACCGACCAGAAAGAGCCGGTTCTTGGGATCGGAGTCGTTAATGAGCCACAGCACGTCGTCGGCTTGGGTGCAATGCATCAGGCCGCTGGATTCGTCGATTCGCTCATCGGCGAGCAGCGCCAAATTTTCTGTTTTGGGTTTAAGGACGGGCTCCGTTTCAGGCTGAGAACGCGCAGCGGACATCGGTGATGTTTCGTCCGGTGCGGGAACCAGCGGCACGTCCGGCGATTCCACATCCAAGGCCGGCGTCTTCGCCGCGACTTTTTTGTGAATCAGAACTCCTCGCCGACCCAGCACAGGAAGCTGAATTTCCGCGGGCGAAATCTGCCAATCGTTCGTTGGATCTTTCAAACGCAGCTTCAGACTCCCGGCAGGGATGCGTTCAATTACCGATTGGGCAACGTCCAGTTCTTCATCCGGCAGCCCCTCGCGCTGCAGGATCACTACGACCGAATTGCCGAGTTCATTGGTGATAGTCAGCTCACCTTGAAGCTCGGTCGCCAATTCGAGATCGGCCTGCGCGAGTTGCACCAGTGGAGATTTTTCCGGCCCGTACTGCTTCGCTTCTTCAAAGAACTTGACCGCCTGTTCTCGATCGTTCAAACGCCAGTAGCGATGCCCGAGCACATATGCGATTCCGGCGCGGAAGTGCGGATCGAGTGAATTGGCGACCCCTCCCCAGCCCAGAAAATTGGTGGTTCCCTTCCAAGCGAAGATTAATTGAGCCACCTGGGAAAGGTTGAGTTTGCCGTCCCACAACAAGTTGTCGAAGCCGACCGACTGGCTGTCGAAAATCACGCGCAATTGAGGTGTGCTGGCCTGCCCATCGAACAGGGCTTGATTCATATATTCGGTCGAAGCCAAAGTCGCCGGAACTTTGACTCGCTCGCGGAGATTGAACTTTTCGAAGGCGTAGTCGTGCGCCAACTCTCGTCCTAGTTCGGTGCGCCACATGTTGCGCAGCGCTGCAGCAAAGGTTTTGGGATTCGTTAAGGCTTGCACCTGGCGTAAATAGGCGCTATCCCCTCCGCGCTCGATGACCAACGCCCAGAAGCGATGCGCATCTTCGTCAGTCATCTCACCCGACAGCGAACCGAGCACCATGGCGATGATCGTTTCGGTCGTGGCTGATTCGGCCCCCAGCACGTTGTTCTGCATCGCCTGATAGCCTTCACTCCAGGCAGCTTCGGCCTCGGCGCGCAAACCTTGTCGATCAAGAAACGCACCGTGCATGATGGCAACCAGGACGAGCTGACCGGGCGTCTTCCAATACTTTCCGTGATTCTCTCGCAAGAAGTCGATCGTCTTGCCGCACTGTTCCCAGTTTTCTAAGGCTGCATAAGCTCGGGCGCGCTCCAGTTCTGCGTCAAAATCGGGATCGGGAGTGAACTGGCGGCGACGGTGATAGAACTGATCAATCGCTTGCAGGGATTTGTGCGGCACGCCGTTCAAGCGGAGCAGGCGACAGTATTGCCGCAACATCGCTGAGGAGTTGGTCTCCCGGGCCATCGGTTCAGCAACTTGCAGGGCGGCAGCGACATCTCCCTGCAGATTGAAGGCTCGGGCAACATCGATTTGCGTGTAGTGGTTCCCTCGGCCGTCGGGACTCAAGAATCGATCGACGGCCGCCATCCGCCGCGTGTTTTCGACGAGGTTGGGATTGTAGCGCATCATGTTGGATACGGTGGCAAACTCACTTTGGTAGTACTGGCGGATCTCGCGACTCAAATCTTCCGGGATCGAGCCATTCAGCTCGTGAAATTCAAACCGGCTGGAGAGCAAGTCGAAAGTGCCGTTGGCTTGGGCAAACTTTTTTTGTCGGAGTCGCAACACCCACAACCGACAGCCGGCCAACTGAGGCCAGCGCGTTCCAGCCGCATTGAGGACGAATTCAAAGCAGGTGGCTGCTTCGTCCAGGCGGCCTAATTGCATCAGGCACATCCCTTGCTTGTAGGTTGCTTCCGCTTCGAATTCAGGGCGATCCGGATCGCGCGCTTGTTCCTCGTAGGCGGCCAAGGCAGGGACATATTGTTCCTGCTCGAATAGATCGTCCCCTAACTCCAAGGGACTGGCCGCGGCCGCCCGTTCTTTACGCCGGGCCACCAACTCCAGCAAACTCACATTCCCGGGCCAAATGACGCCAAACACGCCGGCCTGTTTGCCGGCCAAGGGAAAGGGATCGAAGAAGCGGAGCGTATGTTTTGCTCCAATTTGGAAGACCAGGTCGCTGCGATCGCGTGTTGCCCGGAGGAGCAAGGGTCCGGAAGGAATTTCATCCGCATTGATTTCCTGACGATAGATCACCCGGTTCTGGCGACGAATCAGGGCGACGAACGGCAGGTGGGCTTCCCGAAAGCCTTCAAAATTCATCTGTCGCGGTGCGGTTGCCGGGGCATCGCCATCCAGGTTCGTCGCTTGCCCTTTCGGTGCTGCTTCCACCAAGAGCACAAAGTCGTATCCGGTGTCACCAGCGGCGTTGAGCGTCACGCCCACATGGTCGGATTGTTCCCAGTTCGCCGCAAACGTTGCAATCAATTGAACAATTCCAGACGCTGGAATCTGGGTAGGAACAAGATCGCGGTTGTACGATTTTCCGCTCGCGAGAGACAGGTTTTCAGCGCTGGGCGCGATCCAGTCTTTCGGCCAGATGGTGCCGACTTCGGCATAGGGAGGAGCTAAGGCAAAAACCTCTTGCCAATCCTGTCGTCTGCGAACGAGTTCTGCGGAAAGAGTCTGAGCAGCAACCTTGTCGCGCGGCTCCAGCCAGCCGATCGCTTGTTCGACGCGGGCGATGGTTTCCGAGTTTAGTTTGGGAGATCGCAGGACGAGGCGAATCTCTTTGGCGAAAGAATCGTTCAGCCGCCCGCGCGCGGCCTCGGCGGTTGCCGATTCACGTTCCGGGAAAGCGGCAATCCACTCTTCCATGCGCGTGAGATAACCTTCTTGCAGCTCCACGCGATCCAATCCCGTTTCAATATTCTGCTGCAAGGTGGCGACCTGCCGGGCTTCGAGCGCTCGAGCACCGACCCAGCCGGCAAAGCCCAGTGCCGCGATCAACACCACCATCGAAACGGCCAGGGCTGCCACCAAGGGGCGCCGCTTTAGCCAGCGCCAGCTGCGCCCTACGGCTCCTAAACGTCGCGCGCGGATCGGTTCGCCATCAAGGTAGCGCCCCAATTCATCTGCCAGTTCGGCCGCGGAGGAATAGCGATGGCCGGGGGCTTTTTCCAAGCACTTTAAGCAGATCGTTTCCAAATCGCGATCGATCCCCGGATTGAGCAACCGGGGCGAAGCGGGCGGAGTGTCGATCACTTGTTTGAGCGTCTCGACGATATTCGCGCTTTGAAACGGAGGCCGACCGGTCAGTGCGCAATACAAGATGCCGCCGAGCGAGTAGACGTCGGACAGCGGTCCGATTTCGCCGAGTTTCCCTTGCGCCTGTTCCGGCGGCATGAATCCTGGAGTGCCGAGCACCTGCCCACTGACGGTCAATTCGGTCCCGCCGTCGACCCGTTTCGCCAGGCCAAAATCGGTGACCTTCGGCTCGCCATCGATGGTCAGCATGATGTTGCGCGGCTTCAAATCACGATGCACGACCCCATGTTCGTGGGCGTAATGCACGGCCCGTGCGATTTTTTGCAAAAGGAGTGCCGCTTCCCGTTGCGGCAAGGGCCCGCGGGCGATCCGCTCTTGCAAGCTCTTGCCGTCGATGAAAGCCATCGAGAAAAAGTGCCGCCCCTCGATCTCATCCACTTCGTAAATGGGAACGATTCCCGGATGATCCAGCTTCGCGGCTGCCTCCGCTTCACTGTAGAACCGCTGGATCTCTTCTTCCGCGGCGAACTGCCCCGCCAGAATCATTTTGACGGCGACCGTCCGATTCAGTTTGGTCTGCCGCGCTTTGTAGACCACTCCCATCCCGCCGCGAGCGATCTCCTCGAGCACTTCGTAATCGCCAAAGCTGGTGAGTTTGGCTCCGTCGGCGACCACTTGTTTGCGTCGACCGGTTTTACTACGCGGCGTCAGGTCTTCGGTGTTGGCTTCCGCGGCCGAGAGTGGTGCGTTCGTTGATCCGCTGGCTCCGATTCCTGTGGAGGGGGCTTCTTGCGATTTGCCTTTTCCGGAGGCCGATCCGCTCCCCGATTGACCGGCTAGAACTTGATTGACCACTGCGGCGTAATCGGCAAAGCGCACACGATAATCGGACAGGCTGACGGTTTCGTCCCGTTCGTTTTGAAGTTCCAGTTCCCGGGTCAGGAGCCCTTCCAGCAGGGCTTCGCGCTGGTCTGCCGGAACCAGTGGTAAAAATTCCTCGATCCGTGGCCTGCCTCCCCCGCGCCAGGAGCGTTCGAACTTTTCACGCAGTTCCGTGAGGCGCAACGCAAACGCGGCCGAGGGGGTACTCGCGGCTGGCTTCCCCGGTTCAACCATGGAACATGCCTTTGCCTATGCTGCGGGAACGTGCAAACACGCGTCATGATACCCCACGGGAGACTGGATGCCAGACGTTTTTTCGGCTGGAATTCGTAGGTTTGGGGATCGTTTATTCCCCGGGCGGGAACATTAAGCCGGCGGAATCAAGCTCATCACTTTTGGACCGTTTTTTCCTTTTGACCAGCCCTGATTTCATTTAAGAATTTCACGTGCTGTACCTCCCCATTTGTGGTAAAAAGGATCTTATACGGATTTCCGCAATGATTCTCGTCATTTGGTTCCTGTTATGACACGCTCGTCCGCGAATACCCTTCGAAAAGCACCCGTTAAATCCCGAAGCTTGTTGGTGGAGCAACTAGAACCTCGGGACTTGATGGCTGTTTTTCTGGACCCCTCTTTTTCCACGGATGGCAAGCTCACGGCAGATATCGGTGGCGGGAACGATGTTGCCCAAGCGGTAGCGACGCAACAGGACGGCAAGATCGTGGTCGCTGGTTACAGCTACTTCGGTTCTTCAGATGAAGACGTGGCCCTGGCTCGGTACAACGCGGACGGCAGTCCGGATACAACCTTCGGTGGCGGCGATGGCGAAGTGACAACAGGTTTTCCGTCCACATCTTGCACGCAGCGTCCGCCAAGTCCTCCCCGCTGTGTCACGGTTGACAACACCGATGAAGAAGCGACCGCCGTGGCGATCCAAGCGGATGGCAACATTGTGGTAGCAGGAACGATAGGCTCAGGAGACGAAGACTTCGTGCTGTTTCGCTACACTCCCTTCGGCGAACTGGATACGACCTTCAATACAACAGGAACAGTGCGTACTCGGTTTGGCGCGACTCGCGACTTTGCCAAAGCGATCGCGATCCAGAGTGACCAGAAGATTCTCGTCGCGGGATATACCTACAACGGCTCGAACTACGATATTGCGATTGCCCGCTATCTTCCAACCGGGGCGCTGGACACTGATTTTTCGAATGATGGCAAACTTACCTTCGCACCGACGGGTGGGAATGATTACGGAATGGGAATCGGTGTCATTGCCGGCAAAATCATTGTGGGTGGATACTCTCATACGCCGATCGGTTTTAACTACTTCACCGTTGCCCGCTACAACATGGATGGGTCGCCGGACACGACATTTCAGAACGGCGCGTTCTTTACCACTAGGTCCTTATACGAGTTGGACTCTTCGAGCAATACTTTCGAGCCCAACGGCTTCATCCTTCGCGAAGATCAATCGGTATTCCTGGTTGGCTACGACAGTTTCGGTAGCGGCGGCATCGCGACGTTGAAAATCAACAGCGATGGGACGCGGGACACAAACTTCAACGATGGCAATATTCTGAGAACGCCCATCGGGGGCGAAAGTGCCGCATATGCGGGCACGTTTCAGAAGGATGGCAAACTGGTGATCGTCGGCTTTAGTGCCCAAACGAACGAAGACTTCACCATTGCCCGCTACGGTGTTGCTCCCACCATCACTACTTTCACTGTTCCGGCTACCGGCATCGAAGGTAAAAACATTCGCTTGTTTGGCGGAGCGCTGGACAACAATTCCACTGCTCATCCTACCGAAAAGTATCGGTGGCTGATCACTGGGCCGGGCTTCCGAAGGAGCGTGCTTGCGCAGAACACCAATTTCATTCCGCCGGACAATGGCACGTACACCGTGACGCTGTTTGCCAGTGACGAACTGGGAGTCACCAGCAAGCGCACCACCACGATCACCGTGCGGAATTTCCGCCCGACGATCACCCGATTTACGGTCCCTGCGACGGCTAGGTTGAACACCAATGTGCGCTTGATCGGAGCAGCGACCGATCCGGCCGGCAGCAGGGACACGTTAAAATATTCCTGGCTGATTACCGGCCCGAATGGTTTTCGCAAAGTCCTCGCTGGACCGTCCGTGGTTTGGAAGACCGGGTTTATTCTGGGGACCTACGATGTTCGTCTGACGGTAACGGATGAAGATGGTGGCCGGGCGCTGAAGATTGGGAAGCTGAAGGTGGTGGTGTAATGCCAACCCAGACGACGCCGTCTATTCTTGAAATAATTGACATCTATTCAATATCTAAATAGCATTTACATCTGTTTTAAACAGATGTTTGTTGGGCGATTCTAAGGAACGCCTGCTATGGATTCGCTTCCCGGCGCTACGCCCTTACCGGCCTGTTCCCCCCTGTTCAGCCGAAAGTGCTAGCAGTTCACGAACCCCCCGCTGGTGGCGCTAACAGCTAGTTTGTGGCTTTCGTTCTTAAGTAATAACGGAAAAACAACTTGCAAGTTTTTGCAAGTGTGTAAACCGGTTTCCAAAAACGGGCCGGCGAACGAACCTGGGTGCTGCCCGGTCGCTCTGTTCACCTGCTGCGGAACGGGGATTTTCCCGCCCCTCCGCCAGATTGTCCCCGCACGTATAATGGCTGATTACCTTCAACCCCCGTGAATTGACATGCCTCCCATTACCGTTCCTGATGCTGCCGGCCGCTTCGGCCAATTCGGTGGCCGGTACGTTCCCGAGACCCTCACCCGGGCCTTGGTCGAACTGACGGCCGAGTACGAGAAAGCGATCGCCGATCCGTCCTTCCAGGCCGAGCTGGACGATCTTTTGAAGTATTTTGTCGGTCGGCCCTCGCCGCTCTACTTTGCCAAGCGGCTTACCGAAGCGTGCGGCGGGGCAAAAATCTGGTTCAAACGCGAAGACCTGAACCACACCGGTGCCCACAAAATCAACAACACCCTCGGCCAAGCCCTGCTGACGATCCGGATGAAGAAGCAGCGGATCATTGCCGAGACAGGTGCCGGGCAGCACGGCGTCGCCACCGCGACTGCTTGTGCCCATTTCGGCATTCCCTGCGTCGTGTACATGGGGGAAGAAGACATCCGACGCCAAGCGCCGAACGTGAACAGTATGCGGCTGCTCGGGGCAGAAGTGCGCGGCGTTTCCAGCGGTTCCAGAACACTTCGCGACGCGGTGAACGAAGCGATGCGGGACTGGATGGCGACCGTGGAAACCACCCACTACATCATCGGCAGCGTGATCGGCCCGCACCCCTTTCCGCGGATGGTTCGCGATTTTCAAGCGGTCATCGGCCGCGAAACACGCGAGCAATGTTTGGAACGGATCGGTCGTTTGCCGGATGTGGTTGTCGCGTGTGTCGGCGGCGGAAGCAACGCGGCCGGGATGTTCTATCCGTTTGTCGAAGATAAATCGGTGCGGCTGATCGGTGTGGAAGCCGGCGGACTTGGTGGCCAGGCGGGCCAGCATGCCGCCCCCCTTTCGCACGGCAGTCCGGGCGTGCTGCACGGCAGTTTCAGCTATGTGATGCAGGATGTGGATGGTCAAACAAGTGACGTCCATTCCATCTCTGCTGGCTTGGACTATCCCGGCGTTGGGCCGGAGCACAGTTACTGGAAAGACACAGGCCGGGTCGAGTACACCAGTTGCCAGGATGGGGACGCGCTGAAGGGTTTTGATGCTGTGGCCCAGAAGGAAGGCATTTTGCCTGCTCTGGAAAGCTCGCACGCGGTTGCCCATGCGATGGAGGTGGCGGCCAAGATGAGCAAGGACCAACACCTGGTGATTTGTCTGTCCGGTCGCGGCGATAAAGATTCGGCCGAGATTGCTCGTTTGCGAGGGAAAGCCTGATGAGCGCGATCGACGAAGTCTTCACGAAACTCCGCGCGGCAAACAAAAAGGCGTTCATGCCGTTTGTCACTGCCGGCGATCCCGATCTGGAATTCACCGCGGCCGCGATTACGGAACTCGCTGCCCGTGGTGCGAACTTGATCGAGATCGGCTTTCCGTATAGCGACCCGATTGCCGATGGGCCTGTGATTCAGGCTTCCTACACGCGGGTGTTGAATAAGAAAACAACGGTCGACCAAATCCTGGCCATGACCGGCAAGGTCGCAAAGGAAGTGGCTTGTCCGTTGGTCGGCATGGTGAGCTATGCGATTATCTTTCGCCGCGGCTTGGCGGAGTTTGTCGAGGCTGCGAAAACGGGCGGGCTGAGCGGTTTGATCGTCCCCGACTTGCTCGTGGAAGAATCGGCCGAGTTAGCGAAGATTTGCCGATCCGCGGGGATGAGTTTGATTTTCCTGGTCACGCCGACCACGCCGCGGGAGCGGATTTTGAAGATCGCAGAGGCGTCGACCGGATTTTTGTACTTCGTTTCGATCACCGGCATCACTGGCGAGCGAACCCAGTTGCCGCCGGATCTCGTAGAACAAGTTCGCTGGCTCCGGTCGCAAACCAAGTTGCCGGTCTGCATCGGCTTTGGGATCAGTGGGCCCGAACATGTGAAATTGCTCGGGCCGGTCGCAGATGGATTAATCGTCGGCTCGGCCGTGGTGCGACGGATCGCAGAGGCGGCAACGAAGCCGAAAGCCGACGTGCTGAAGGACGTTGGCGAATACGCGGCCGGGTTGTTGAATGCGATGGAGTGATGACCAAACTGATGGTCAGAAGAGACAACCACGAATAGCACGAATTACACGAATGACGGTTTCCAGTCTCTGCTCGATTCGTGTGATTCGAGTTATTCGTGGTTCCTGCTTTATTTTGAATTTGAATTCCAGAAATAGCACAGGCCTTTGCAAATGACCAAACTTAAACTCGCCATTCACGGTGCCGGCGGACGGATGGGCAAAAGGCTCGTCGCGATTGGAAGTACCGATCCCGAATTGCAAATTGCTGCGGCGCTCGAGCACTCGCAATATTCCGAGCTGGGAAAAGATGCTGGACTCGCGGCGGGCGTTGCCGAACTAGGAGTGCCGTTCAGTCATCAAATCAACCAGCCGGTCGACGTGGTGATCGACTTTTCCTTGCCAGAGGCTTGCGAGCATATCGTGCAAGTTTGCCTGGAGAAGAAGATTCCACTCGTCGTGGCGACCACCGGATTGAAAGACCATCACAAAGAACATTTGTCGGTCGCGAGCCGCACCATTCCCATTGTGTGGGCGCCGAGCATGAGCCTGGCAGTGAACATCGCGATGAAGCTTTGCGCGACGGCCGGGGCCGCTTTAAAGAACGTGGCGAGTGGCGTGGATGTGGAAATCATCGAGCGCCATCATCGCTACAAAGAGGATGCTCCCAGCGGGACCGCCCTGAAGTTTGGTGAGATCATCGCCGGCGTGATGGGGCACACCGCGCACAAGCACGGCCGCGAAGGTCAAACCGGCAAACGGCCCCAAAACGAAATTGGTTACCACGCAGTTCGCACGGGTGATAATCCGGGCGAGCATACGATCATCTTTGGCTTGCTCGGCGAGACGATCGAAATCAACGTCGCGGCCTCCAACCGCGATTGTTATGCGCTGGGTGCCCTCTCGGCAGCGAAGTTTGTGGCAAATCAGAAGCCCGGTCTGTACACGATGTACGACGTGCTGGGTCTTTAAGCGGAACCAAGGTAGAAGGATCCACGCATGGCTGCTTCTTCCTCACTTACCGCTGGCTTGAACCCGCCGCAACGCGCGGCCGTGGAAACTCTCCGCGGGCCGCTGCTGGTCTTGGCTGGTGCAGGGAGCGGCAAGACGCGCGTGGTCACGGTGCGAATTGCGAATCTCATTAAGCACGGAACGAAGCCCGGGCGAATCCTGGCCGTGACCTTCACCAACAAGGCCGCGGTGGAGATGCAGGAGCGGATCAGCAAGATCCTCGGCAAGAGCAAAAAAGCGGAAGATCGTCCCACGATCAGCACCTTTCACGCCCACTGCGTGCGTGTGCTGCGGCGACACATCCGGCAGCTCGGCTATCCCGAAAAATTTGCGATCTACGACCGCGGCGATCAGGAAAGTCTCGCGCGGCAGGTGCTGCGGGATATACGCGTTTCGAATGAATTGATGCGGCCTGGGGACTTGCTCTACTTCATCAGCAAGTGGAAGTCGTCGTCGATCCTTCCTGCCGAAGCGAACAGCGCCGCCAAGACCGACAAAGAACATCTGGCCGCAATGGGTTATCGCAAGTACCAGAAGCAATTGAAGAACTCGGGTGCGGTTGATTTTGACGACCTGCTGGTGTTGACCGAGCAACTGTTTCAAGAGTTTCCAGCCTCTCGGCAGGCCGAAGCGAACCTGTTTGATCACATCCTGGTCGATGAGTATCAGGATACGAACGGCAGTCAGTATCGGATCATCAAAGCACTCGCGGAATCGCATCGCAACTTGTGCGTAGTGGGGGACGATGATCAGTCGATTTACGGCTGGCGCGGTGCCGAGGTGCAGCACATCCTGCGGTTCGGCAAAGACTGGCCCGATGCCCGCACGGTGCGGCTGGAAATGAACTATCGTTCGACGTCGGCGATTTTGGAACTGGCGAATTGCCTGATTAAATACAACCGCGTCCGGCACGACAAGACCTTGCAACCCGCGCGACCCGGTGGCGAACGGCCGCGGATCATGCAGTACGAGGATGAAGCAAAGGAAGCCTCGGAAACGATTGCCGATATCCGTTCGAAGCTAAAGCGCCCTGGGATGGAGCCGCGCGATATTGCGATCTTGTTTCGCACGAATGAACAGCCCCGCGTCTTCGAGCAGGAACTACGTAAGGCAAAATTGCCGTATGTAATTCTCGGCAGCCAGTCGTTCTTCGATCGCAAGGAAGTGCGTGACTTGCTGGCGTACCTCAAGGCGATTGATTCGCCGCAGGACGAAGTTTCGCTCTTGCGAATTTTGAATACACCGGCCCGCGGCATCGGCGACAAAACGCGCGAGGAGTTGATGGGGGCTGCCGTCCAAAGCGGGAAATCTCTCTGGCAGGCGCTGCAGCCGGAGCAGCGCCCCAAGCTCGGCGAAGCGGCAAATTCAGCGCTCGATCGGTTTGTGGCCCTGATCATGCGCTACGGCGAACGCTTTGAGCGCGAACGGGATCTGTCCGCCGTCGCCCGCGATCTGATCGTGGACATCGGCTATCGGCAGGAAGTCAATCGCAACTATCCCGACCCGCAGGAACAAGAGCAGCGCTGGAACACGGTCGAGGAATTCATCAACGCGATTGCCGCCCATCAGCAGCAACACGCGAAGCCGTCGCTGTCGGAATTCGTGGCGGAAGTGACGCTCGGCGAGCGCGACTTCGGCGATTCTAAAGAAAAAGAACTTGCCCGGAACGCCATCGCACTGATGACGTTGCACAGTGCGAAGGGTTTGGAGTTCCCGCACGTCTACATGGTGGGATTAGAAGAAGGGGTGTTGCCCCATCATCGGACCTTGAAAGCGGAAGCCGGGGACGACATTGAAGAAGAGCGTCGCCTGGCATATGTCGGCGTAACGCGTGCTCAGGAATTCCTCACCCTCAGCTTGCCCCTGACACGCATGAAGTGGGGGAAGGCCCGCGAGACGCAGCCGAGCCGATTCTTGTTCGAGATGATTGGACAAGCGGAGAATGCAGTCAAGGCGGCGAATTCTTCGAAGAAGGTTTTCGCGGCCAAGGGTGCGAGGTAGTAGCCGCCGCAACTCGAAGTGTGAACGAGAGGGGGCAAAGAAAACCACGAATCACACGAATCGAACGATTGCTGCAAAAGCATTTTTTCGCCTGTCTGATTTGTGCGATTCGTACGATTCGTGGTTCTTCGTCCGAAACCTAGTGTGCAAAGTGTCCCGTTTCCAAAAAGCAGTGAACTTGTTCGGCCGTGTCGGTGCGAAAGAGCATCCCGCTGTGCCACGAAGGAACTTGGGTCCGGTCGCATTCACCGGCGAGCAGGGTTAGTTCCGGCGCCACGAGGAAATCGTTGCGCGCGGTTATCACCCCTACTTCAAATCCTTGCGGTGCGGGGAGGGAGCAGACAAAACTGTCGGCATTGGGCATCAGTTCGCGAATCGGTCGGCAGATGCGACCAAGCAGTGGTCCAAAAAAAGCCGCTGCCCGGGAGCCGAGATTGGGTGGAGCCAGCATGACCATCCGTCCCATCTTGGCCGGGATACGGTCGATGAGTGCGGTCCGCGCAACGATCCCTCCCATGCTGTGGGTGACGAGATGAATGCGGTCGATGCTGGGATCTGCATCGAGCTTTTCGAGCAACCGGGAAAGTTCGTTCGCATGATCTTGAATCGAGCGGAGGATACTGGGATAGCCCCAGTTGATCACGCGGCTGCACCTTTTCCGCAGGTACTTGGCAATGATCAGCCAAACCACCGGATGAGCCGCCAGACCGTGCACCAAAACAATCGCGTTCATGAAACTCTACTTTCCGAGCGATTGAGCCACATCGGTCCGATAGGCGGAAACGGCCGGCCAGAAGCCGACGATAATCGCGAGCACCAGCAGGCCGGGAACCAGCAACGCTTCGACCGGCAGGGAATACTGACTCGCCCAATCCTGAGTGAAGCCCATAAGTTCGAAGGGGTAGAAACTGGGCTCTTGATTCCAGAAGCCGATGGTGACCCCCGCCCGTTCTTCGACATAGTTGCTCGCGAACGTGCAGCCCAGATGTCCCAGCACCCAGCCAAAAAATCCACCTCCTAAAGCGAGCAAAGCAGACTCGATCAGAATGATGCTGAAGACGGTATCTCGCCCGGCACCGAGCGCCCGCATGACGGCGATTTCCGTCCGCCGCTCGCTCATGGAGTTATAGATGCTGATCATGATGCTCAGGCCCGAGACGATGCAGATGATTGAGGTGAGGAAGAGGAAGGCCAATCGAATTGGATTGATGATGCCATCAAACAGGCGGTAAATGACTTCGACGGGAAAGACCACTTGGGCATCGCGCCCCTCGTTCACGGCATTCTTCAGCCCGGGAGCGAATAGCGGGTTGCTGGTCAGCACGAGCATGCCGGTGACTTCCCGCTGCTCCATCGGCAGCGGCGGAATGCCGACCAAAGATTGCTCCCGCGTTGCAGAAGTTTTTGGCGCGGCCGCTTTCTGCGGCACAGGCTCTTCCTCGGCAGGTTCGTCATCGCTTGCGGTTTCGCCGGTCACGGTTTCTTCTTCCAATGGCTTCGCATGGTCTTCCATCAGGTAGAAGCCTTCCATGTTGACGAATACAGCACGGTCGTTTGGTGTGCCAGTAGATTTTAGGATGCCGACCACTGTGAAGGGACGTTCGTGCGTGTGGCCATCCGGCGCGCCGTGACGCGGATTGATTTTGTCGCCGAGCTTGACGTTCATCTCGCGGGCGACGGTCGCCCCCACCACCGCTTCGAAGAATCCATGTTCTGGATCCTCCTGCACGAAGTTGCGTCCCTGGGCGAATTCATACTTCGCGCCATTTTCGGGGTCGTAAACGAGCGTGTCGAAAAAATCGGTGGTCGTGCCGATCACTCGGAAGCGATCGAAAAAATCTCCCAGGCAAACTGGGATCACCATTTGGCAGTACGGCGCGAACTTTCCGTCCCGGCCCAGGTCTAGTTTACGTTCGGCCGATCGCAATTCTGCTTCGAGTAGAGCGGCCTGCTGAAAACCAGCGAGGCTGCCGTCGAACGTTGAGGCGGCGAGAATTTCGTTCGCTGCCTTACGGGCTTCCCAGCCATGAAAGGCGTACGAGTTGCGAATCTGCTCGTCCCGCTGTTGCTTGTTGAGGAATTCCAGATAGTAGTCGTACCGCACGTTCTCCACCGGAGCAGCGATGTAATAGACCATGTTCAGCACTAACTGCTCTTGCCCCCCCTTCGCCCCCACAATCAAGTTGTAGCCCAGGGAAGAATTGCTGCGGAACGATTTATCGACCACGCCGTGAATCGTCAGGACGAGGATCACCAGCATTACCCCCAGGGCCATCGTCAGCATGGTGAGGATGGACGATAGCCGCCGCTGTTGAATGCTTCGCAGTGCAATCAGGAAGTAACTCACGATGCCACCTCCGTCGCCAGGTGGGCATTCGCGACCACGCGATTGATTTCCTCTAAGCGATCGACGCGGGCAAATTGCCCGGCCACTTCCATGGAATGGGTGACCAGAATCAAAGCAATGTTCTCTTCGCGACAAGATTCGCGAATCAAGTCGATCACCGCCTGCTGATTGCGGGGATCGACATTCGCGGTAGGTTCATCGGCCAGCAGCAATCGGGGCCGATTTGCCAGCGCCCGGGCCACGGCCACCCGCTGTTGTTCGCCGACGGAAAGCGCCCCGGGCTTATGGGTGCTGCGGTGCGATAATCCGACCCGATCTAGCAGGCGGCTGGCGCGAGGGCGATCGAGCTTCCCCCGGCCAAAAGACATGCCGAGCAAGACGTTTTCGTACGCGGTGAAGCCGGGAAGAAGATTAAAGGTCTGAAAGACGTAGCCTATTTGGGCGGCCCGCATCCGATCTCGGCCGGGCTCGGACAGGCTGTTGAGATCGACCCCTCCGAGCCGAATCAAGCCTTCATCCGCGCGGCTGATCCCCGCGATCACGTGCAGTAGGGTCGTTTTCCCGCAGCCACTTCGGCCGACAAGTACGACTTCTTCCCCCGCTTTCACCTCGAAGCGGGGAATATCCAAAATCGGCAGCCGACCGCCGCCGGGTTCGGCAAAAGACTTCTTCACGTTACGGAGTTCTAGCATCGCTGTATTGTACCGGTCAGGCACGAAGAGGTGGCGCGGAGCACCTTCGCTCGCGGCAGATGGCCGGTGCAGGCAAGCGGCCTAAAGTTCCGCAAAGTTCTGCAGCAGCCGCAACCCGTCCGCCTGGCTCTTTTCCGGATGGAACTGGGCGGCAAACAGATTGTCGCGGGCAATGGCCGCGCAGAACGGCGCACCATAATCAGTTTCAATCGCGATGAGGTCTCGATCCTTCGGCACCACGTAATAGGAGTGGACGAAGTAGAAGTACGGATCATCTGCCAAATGGTTCAAGACGGGAATCCGCTTCAAAATTCGGCCCCGGTTCCAACCCATGTGTGGGACCTTGTACTCCGCTGGCAAGTCAAATCGGACACACTTGCCGGGAATAATTCCCAGTCCCCGAAATTCGCCCCCTTCGTAGCCCACATCAAACAGTAGCTGCAGCCCTAAACAGATGCCCAGGAAGGGCGTCCCCCGTTCGATCGCTTCGCAAATGGGCTCGACGAGATGTCGGCGTTCCAGTTCCGCAATCGCGTCCCCAAAGGCACCAACGCCAGGCAGCACCAGTTTGGTCGCCCGGCGGATCGTATCCGGATCAGAAGAAATCTCGGCCGCATGCCCTACCTTTTCGAACCCCTTTTGCACACTGCGAAGGTTCCCCATCTGGTAGTCGATGATGGATATGGGCATGACGTTCGTTGAAAAAAGTTGTGGCTACCGACCGAGCATACCAAGCCGCGTGACGCTTACCGAGCGTCCCCTCACGACCTTCGGCGAAGAGGCACTTCTGCTGATATACTTCCGAAGATGCACCGCGACAGATGCAACCTACGCACTTCCCCATGGGCTCTTTAGTTGCCGCAGAATGGGAGCGAGCTAGGGCTTTGGATTTTATCAGGAATTGCGAGGTTTCGCTATTCGTAGCGATCTACCCTTGGGAAGCCCGTCGTCTTCCTGGTGTGACGTAGGCCGGCAAGTGCAGGCTGATCAAGGCCAGGACAGGTAGTGAAACAACCCTGCCCGGCCGAAAGTGATTCGACCGGAGTAAGGACGCAGAGATTGCTGCTCCGCCGAGTGACAAACTCTCAGCGGAAACTTTCAGCGACACGTTTCACTTTATAACTCATCAATCTCGTCACCCGTGCTGCTGCTGTAGTGGGCGCCGGTGACGACGAGCGAATAATCCTGAGCCAGCGTGTTGCCGTACATGTAGTCGATGGCACCGTCGTTGGTGGCGAGCGGCAATAATAACGAACTGGCAGCGGCGGCGCGGGTGGCGAAAGCGCCGGCGCCGGTCCAGGTGGTCATCAAGGCGAGTAAGGCTGCATCGTTCGGGCCGAAGAAGGTGAGGGGATCGTTCGGATCGTAGCTGGCGTTGATCAGGTCTTCGTCGTAAGTCAACGTCTCGGTCACGCTGATGTCTTCGCCGTTATCGTTCAAGTCATAGATCCGATCGCTGTCGGCACCGGCCAGATGGAAGTCGCGACCGGCACTGCCGTAGATGAAGTCGTCGCCAGCACCGGCAATCGCGATGTCGTCGCCGGCATCGCCGACGAGCGTGTCGTTCCCGTCGCCCGCACGCAGGAAGTCGTTGCCATCGCCGCCGACCAGATTGTCGTTCCCGAAACCTCCGTGCAGGTAGTCGTTGCCACTCATGCCGTTGAGCAAGTCGTTGCCGCCGCCGCCGAAGATGAAGTCGTCGCCGGCCGTTCCTTCGAGGATGTCGTCGCCGTCGGTCGAGCCAACGGAGTTATCTCCCGAGCGACCGGCCCAGGCGAGAGCCTGTTGATCCCCCCAGAGAATGTCGTTCCCATCCATGCCGATCAGGTGATCGTTGTGGGCACCGCCGACGAGCAGATCGTTCTGGAACGAGCCGAGTAGCTTGTCGTTGCCATCTTCGCCGTGGAACTCGGCAGCGATGGTGCCAGCCGTGTAGTTCAGCTGAATGGAATCTCCACCGCCACGGCCGTAAGCAACCACACGGGTTGTCGGTCGGAACGGCGTGTTGCTCACCATCCGGTTGTTCATGCGGATCAGCACGTCGCTGGCCGAGGTGTAGCCGCGATAGAAGAGGATGTTGTCGGCGGTGCCGTCATCGGTGCTGCGGAGATACAGATCGCCGAGTCCGACGTTGGTGAGGACGTTGCCGTCGTAGAGGCTGATCTCTTCCATGCCGTTGAAGTAGAGCGGAGCGTGGCCGGGCATGGTGCCGATGGAGATGACCTGGCCGCTGCCGGTATCGACCACTTCGGCCGTGGTGAAGCTGCTGATGTCGATGAAGATTTCATCGCTGGCTCCATCGGCAGGCGAGGTTGGGTTCAGCGGCGTAGTGGTGTTGCTGGCCGCGGTGGTTCCTGCTTCGCCACTGAGGATCACTTGCGTGGTCGCCGTTGGAATGATCGGATCGGCAGCAGTGCCGAGCGAATCGTTCCCTGCTCCGCCGAGCAAGTAGAGGTTCGCGAGATTGGCCACGCCGCTGAGCAGGAGCGTATCGTCTCCGCCACCGCCGTTGAGAGAAGCAGTGACGAGGTCGGTCGCAGCGCCATCCATGTCGGCCGTGATTGTGTCGTTCCCGGTGCCACCCAAGAGGTTCAAAACCTCGATCGAACTGTAGCTCACCTCGGTGCCGGTAGCGCCAGTGATGCCGTCGATGGTGGTCTCGGTGACGATAATCACCTTGTCGCCGGTCGAACCTTGATCGTCAACGTTGAGCGTATCGATCCCCGCTTCACCAGCCACGATGACTGGGCCGACGATGCCGTTCAGCGTGGAGGTGATGGTGGAATCACCCAGGAAGAACTGATCGTTCCCTGCTCCGCCACGTAGGGTGACCGGGCCCGTGTTGCCGCTGGTGCTGATGACGCGGAGCGTGTCGTCCGAGCTATCGCCGTTGGTGGCAACGCCCGTGTCGCTGGCGGTGTCGCCATCCAAAGTCGTTGGCAAGATATCAGTCTGACCACTGCCGTAGCCACTTAGGGTCAGTGCATCTGCCCCCAAGCCGCCAAAGATGTTCAGAGCCGAGTAGTTGTTGCCGCTGAAGCTAAACGTGGCATAGCCGCTAGTGGTGATGTCGGTGTTCGGGTTGTTCGCCGCGATGTTGATTGTGTCGTCACCGGCTTCGGCCAAGATCGTGAGCGCTCCCGCCGCCATGCCGCCGCCCGTGCGACTGATGTTAGCGAGGCTGGTGCCGTAAACGCTGAGCGACTCCGGCAGATTGTTTGTCGTCAAGACTTCTGCCGAGTTATCCGCCCCTGCCAACCCATCCCCCAGACCAACCAATTGGCTCGTGCCCGCTTGAATCAAGTTGAAGCTCAACGTGTTCGTCCCGGCGTTGCCGTTGAAGAG
>JBGSNR010000027.1:0-56856 GCA_041739545.1 Pirellulaceae bacterium
ACGGTGTAAAAACTGCAACCAAACGTTGAGACATGTGAGCGACCTCCGTGAAAATGAAATTCCCCGGAAGGTCTATCTGCAAATCTCTTGCCTTTTCCCAGCCAACCGCAATAGTACGAAATTAGATGCGATTGCCGTGGACAGGCCACCTGCTTGGCCTGAGTGGTTTGCACCAGTTGCTGATTGGCGGCGACGGAAAACTTTTCGGGGTTGGCGGTAAAAGCTTTTGGGCAGTTATCGCAGCAGAAGAAAACCTTGCCACCTTTGTAGTCCACCGACTTCTCGGCCTTGGCTGGATTCTTAGGTCCGACCAGGCACTTCACTCCTTCCAGAGTGGGTTCCGCAGCAAACGCTACAGTGACCAAGCCCAATACGGCTAACGTCGAAACAATTAAATAACGCATAATCCAAACTCCTCGAACGAGACAGCATTTGCCGGACACTTCCGGCGAAACCCGGCGCGAAGAGTACATCATCTGCGGTTTAACCGTCAAGAGTCAAGTAGATCTACCAAATTACCCAGTTTTCCACCTGGGGCTTCGTTCGGGCCAATTGCCTGAACCGGTGACTGATTCAGGCTCGGGTTTTACCAGGTTGATTAGGAATTTGGCTGAATGAGTACTGCCTAGCCTGCGGCCTGCTTCAAGAATCCTTCCAGATGTTGGGCCCGGATTGGGTGCTGCAGCTTTTTCACGGCTTTAGCTTCGATCTGGCGTACTCGTTCGCGAGTCACCTTAAAGATCCGCCCCACTTCTTCCAAGGTATAGCTGTATCCATCCTGTAAGCCGTAACGCAAGCGAATAATTTCTCGCTCCCGCCAGGTGAGGGTCTTCAGCAGCGAATCGATCTGGCCACGCAGGATGCAATTGTTGGCACTATGGACCGGGTTGTCGCTGGAATTGTCTTGAAGGAGTTCGCCAAAACTGGCATCTTCGCTATCGCCAATCGGCCGATCGAGACTGGCCGGGGTACGACCAATATCGAGCACGCGACGAACCTCTTCCACGGGCAGTTCTACAAACAGGGCGATCTCGTCCATCGAGGCTTCCCGCCGCAACGTCTGCTGCAGTGTCTTTTGTGCATTTCGCAGCTTAGACAGTACATCGATCATGTGGACTGGAATACGAATCGTGCGTGCTTGATCGGCAATGGCCCTAGTGATTGCCTGACGAATCCACCAGGTCGCATAGGTGCTGAACTTGAAGCCCCGGCGATATTCGTATTTATCAACGGCCCGCATTAAGCCAGTGTTTCCCTCTTGAATCAGGTCCAGGAAACTCAGGCCACGGTTGCGATACTTTTTGGCGATGCTGACAACGAGCCGCAAGTTGCCGCTGGAAAGCGATCGTTTCGCATCCTCGAATTCCTTGGATTGCCGGCGGGCCACAGCAACCTTTTCGCGAAGGCTCTTGGGACTCTCCAGGGTTTGAATGAAGAGTTGATGCAGCTCGCGGCGCATCTCGGTGAGCTGACGAGCGAATGCCGGATTGCCGCGCAGTTGCTTGATTCGCATCTGCAGCCAATCCATCCGTCGAGACATCTCTTCCATCGTCTTAATCAGAGGCTGAACGCGCTTAGTGCGCAGGCTCAACTCTTCGACAAGCTGCAGACAGCGACCTTTGCGACGCAGAAAGCGCTTGCGAGCGGCCAGACGTTCTTGTCCAGGGGTGGTTCGGCTGATCAACAAGCGGAAGTCCTGCTCCTGTCGCTTGATCAGTTCATCCAGCGTCCGCAAATTGCTGGGCATGCGGGCGGTGATCTGTTCCTTGGTGAGCTGTTCTGTCAGGGAGACCTTGATCGTGCGATCAAAGGGAAGAATTCCCTGATGCACTTGCTTCAAGGTTTGCACCGTCGCCTTCAGCACGAAGTGACACGACATCATCGAGCGGCGGAACCGCTTGCGAGTCACTTCAATTTTCTTTGCCAAGGCGATTTCTTCGGCTCGGGTGAGGAGCGGGATCTCGCACATTTGCGCGAGGTACAGGCGAATTGGATCGCTGTTGAGCTTGCGCTGTTCCTGCTCGCTCAGCGGCGGCAAATTCACCGCGACTTCATCCCCGTTTTCGCGAATCACTTTCAGCTTCGGACGATCGTCGAACACAATGGGAGCTTGTTCTACGATCTCGATGCCGCGGCGCTCGAGCGCAACGAGCAATTCATTCAGCTTTTCAGGGGAAGTGGCTTCGTCCGGCAGATAAGTGCCGACTTCGTCGTAAGTGAGATAGCCTTGCGACTGGGCTTTTACGAGCAGTTCGCGCAATTCATTCACGGGCTGGGTCACGATCGCCTCCTTGCGGGTGTGAGACAGTCAAACAAGCTTCGATTTTTCAATCCCCGTCCACGACTTCTGGGAAAGTCCTGACCGGTTTGCACTCGCTACCCTTCCGTGGGAGCGATGATGCCTTGTTGAAGACGTTTACGTTGCAACATTTCTTTCACCAAGTCAACTCCACTTTCGGTCAGGGAGTTTTTTTCCAGTTCGGCCTCGGCAACGCGGCGTTCTTGTTCCTCCCGATGACGTTGAAAGGCCCGAATAACGCTGCGCATGCGAGTGGCGGGATCCATAATGGTTCGATCTTTCTGGGCTTCGACAGCCAGCTTATGCTCGGACCGAATGTCAAATTCCACCATTAAACTTTGGAGCCGCGGATCTTCGATTTCACTTAAAACGCGGTTAAAATCGAGCCCTTCGCCTGCTTCTTCCAGCCGGCGATAAAGCTGAAACAAGGTTCGCACCACCTCGCTGGAAAGTTCTTCGTTCGCCAATTCCGCCAGTGCAGTCGGAGCTAGCTCGGGAAAACGGACCAGCAATTCCATCAGTTCGCATTCGACCGGCGAAAGCTCCGAAACCTTGGGCACGACCAGAGCACTAGCAATCGCCGGCGAAGTGCGGACAGAGGGTACTTCTGCTGGGATGGTTCGAGTATTTTTTCGCAGTTCGCTCAACCGCCGGGAGAGATCGGCAGCGTCCAAAGCGAACTCACGCGCCAGTCGCGTCATGATTTGCTGTTCGCGAAGCTGCATTTGACCCGGCGAGGTCAGATTTGGCTTCGGCGACAGGGCGATCGTTTGCAATATTTCTTCGAGAGCGGCGTTGGCGCGGTAGGTGTCGTGCACGGTATCAATCCCCGCTGTCGCGACGCGGATCTTGTGCTCGAGTGCATCCACGGCCCGCGATTCCAGCATCGCTTGCCAATCAGCAGCGGAATGCGCCTGCAAATACTCGTCTGGATCAGCACCATCGGGCAAAGTAACAATCTTCAGATCGAACTGCGCGGCGACAAAAATCTCCAGCACACGATTAGCGTTTTTCTGACCAGCGTCGTCGCCGTCGAGAATCAAATACACGGAGTCGGCAAAGCGTTTGATCAGCGACAAATGTCGTTCCCCGAGCGCAGTGCCCAGGCAGGCGACGACGTCATTCACTCCTTGCTGATGGCACATCACCACGTCGGTGTAGCCTTCAACCACCGTCAGGCTGCGCGATTGGCGAATATTGTCGCGCACCTGATCGAGGGCGTAAAGCTGATTGCTCTTAGAGAACAGCAACGTTTCCCGTGAATTGACGTATTTTCCGGTCTTTCCGTCATCGAATTGTGGAAGGATCCGACCGCCAAAGGCGATACATCTTCCTTCCGTGCTGTGAATCGGGAACATCACTCGGCCTTTGAAACGCTCGTAGAGGCTTCCATCCGCTGACCGCCGTGCAAGAAGGTCGGTCGCCTCCAATACGGCTGGCGAAATATTGGCGCGACGCGCACGCTCGGTCAGCCAACTGCGATCGTTCGGCGCGAATCCAATTTTGAACTTCGCGATGCTCTCCGCGTTGATTTTCCGTTCCGCTAGATACCTGCGAGCAACCTCCGCGGACTCGCTCTTCAGCAAGTGCTCATGAAATTGCTGCTCTGCCCACGCGCAGCACTCGTAGAGGGTCTTCTTATCATCCGGCGAGCCACTGACGGTCTGCCGCTGAGGACGTTGTTCGAGTTGAATCCCCGCGCGATCCGCGAGCAACTTCAGCGCATCTTTGAAATCGACACGCTCCCGCTCCATCACCCAGGTGAAGATGTCCCCACCTTTGTCGCCGCAGACCCAACATTTCCAGGTCTGGCGATCAGGACGGACCTGTAAGCTGGGCTTGCTATCGTTGTGGAACGGACAGATGCCGACGAACATTGCCCCTTGCCGGCGGAGTGCAATTGAGCCTCCCACGAGGTCGACGATATCAACGGCCTGACGGATCCGTTCTTTGGTATCAGAAGACGAAAATTCCAACGACAAGCTCCTGGCAGAGTGCGATAGGCATCCGAGCCTGTCGAGTGTAGATGACAGTGCTGCGACTGAAGCATGTCCCTACGACTCATTCTAGCGAACGCAAGGAACAAATGCCGCGGGCCATCGTAGGATGATAAATTCGGGACAGCGATTGGCCCCGTCTAAATACGGCACAAAGTCATCTCGACTTCGCCTGGCCTGGCGGATATTGTCCGCCTCGCTATTCCCGGCATCCCTGCGCCCCGAACTTCGAAAAGTCCGAGTAAGTGCTATCCATAGCACGAAGACGGATTTTACAAAACGTGGGCCGCACGTCAACGGCAACTTTTTGCGACCACCTGGCGAAAGGTGCGCGCTTAGAGCACTATATTTCAGTCGGCGAATTGTGCTGCTGTAAAAGGCGCGTTTCTAATCGTACAGCTTGAGTGAGATGTAGAATTGCTTCGGGCTGAAGAGCAACATCCACTACGATGGATTCATAAAACCCACCGCATGACGGAGTCAGGCTATGCATCAGGCGAGCAAGTTCGCGATTCATTTTTATCGGGCCATCAGTTTCACGACTGTGCTGTGCCTTGCCTCAGCAACGGCCATCGGCCAGGAAGCAACTTTGCTGGAAAGGTTTATGCGCATCCGTGCGCCTGGCGCAGTCGACTTCGCGAACGACGGCTCGATGTTCGTCCTAGATTGGCCTGACGGGATCACTCAAGTCCATCGAGTTGCCGGAGAGATTGCATCGCCGTCCACACCGATGACCAAGATTACTACGTTCCCCGACGGTTGTTCCGGCTACGCCATTTCGCCGGATGGATCGCGGATGATTTTTGCGACTTCAGCCGGTGGGAACGAAAACACGCAGATTTTTGTAGCCGACCTGAAAGGAGATGGGAGCGTAGGTTCCATCACACCGCTTCTGAGCAATCCGCTGGTCAAGTTTTCACTCAACCAATGGATTGCAGACGGTTCGGCGTTTCTCTATCGCGCGAATGACGACAAGCCCAATGACTTTCACCTCTACCGCTATGACTTTGCAAAGGGAAAGTCGACAAAGTTGCTCGCTCAGGAAGGGAGTTGGGGAGCGGAGGATATCTCGGCGGACGGCGCGAGAGTTTTGGTAACCAAGTACGCCTCTGCCAGCGATTCCTCGATTTTTGAACTGGATGTGAAGTCGGGAGAGTTATCTGACCTTTCTCACCGGCTTGCCGAAGGAACGGTCGCGCAGTCGATCGTCGGATACATGCCCGGCGAGTCGGCCGTATTGTTCACTTCGGATATCGAGGACGGTACATCGAAACTGTTTCTGCGCGACCTCAAGACAGGCATGATCTCTAAACCATTGCCAGCTCTCGATCGGTTTGAACTGGATGCCGCAGGCATGTCGCGCGATCGATCGCTGCTTTACACGCTCACCAACGAAGAAGGATATGGTGTGCTACAGCTATTTCGCTTGCCCAACTTTGAACCCGTAGAGTTGCCAAAGATCGAGCCGGGCGTGGTCACCGTGCGAAAGCTGGAGAAGGACTACATCATCTACACACTCAGCAACGCACGTACGCCCAATATTTCGTATCGCTATGACTTTCGGCGAAACGATCGGGGCTCCGTCACACCGCCCGTTGCCAGACAACTTACTGCCCCTGACGCGCAGGGGATCGATCTGTCGTCGTTCCCGCTGCCGGAATTGATTAAGTTCAAAAGCAGCACCGATGAGCGGATGATTCCCGCTTTCCTGTACCTGCCGCCAAACTACAAGCCGGGAACTCCCATTCCATTTGTGGTGAACTACCATGGTGGCCCTGAAGGTCAGAGTCGGCCGGGCTATTCGAATACGGTGCAATACCTTTTGGCCGAAGGCTTTGGGGTATTGCAGCCCAATGTGCGTGGAAGTTCCGGTTATGGGCGGACCTATCTGATGCTCGACGACTACAAGTTGCGCTGGAATAGTGTTCGCGACGGGGTCGATGCGGCCGAATGGCTTGTCGAAAAGGGGTACTCTCAACGCGGTATGATCGCCACCTATGGCGGCTCGTACGGCGGATATATGTCGGTTGCCTGTCTGATTGAAGATCAGGAACGTGTTGACGCCGGCCTGCGTAAAGAACGCTGTTTCGGAGCTGGCGTCGATGTGGTGGGCATTACGGACTTAAAAACCTTCCTAGAAAAAACGGCCGGGTATCGTCGAAAGCTGCGCGAGGTTGAATATGGCCCCCTTAGCGATCCGGAGTTTCTGGCGACGGTCAGCCCCATGAGTCGCCTCAACAAAATCCAGGTTCCGCTCTTCATTGCCCACGGCTTTAACGATCCACGAGTGCCTGTCGAGGAAGCGATGCAAGTCGCAATCGCACTGAAAGATGCGGCAATAGCGGCCCAGGACAGCAACCGTCTTCCCCAATTGTTTATCGCGCCCGATGAGGGACATGGCTTTGCAAAGTTGGATAATCGCCTGTTGTTTATGAGCCGGATGGCCGCCTTTTTGAAGCAAAAGATTGGCGTCATGGCCCCCTTGCCACTCCCTTCGCCTGACGGAAAATAAACGGTTAGTTATTACGTCCAAACACTAGCATTCACTAATTCCAAAGGAACTTCTGATGGCAGTCCTCGTGCAGCAGCAGGCCCCACAATTTAAAGCCCAGGCCGTTATGCCTGATGGCTCGTTTAAGGAAATCAGCCTGGCCGATTATCAAGGCAAGTACGTCCTCTTGTTCTTCTGGCCTCTTGATTTCACCTTTGTTTGCCCGACCGAGATCATTGCCTTCTCAGATCGAGCGAAGGATTTTTCGTCGCTGGGGGTGCAAATCCTGGGTGTCTCCGTCGATAGCCACTTCACCCACCTGGCTTGGACGAATGTTCCGCGAACCGAAGGTGGCATCGGCAAGACGGAGTACCCACTCGTCGCCGACCTCAACAAGGCCATTTCTCGCGCTTACGACGTTTTGCTGCCCGGCGGCATCGCTCTGCGGGGCTTGTTCCTGATCGACAAAGCGGGCGTGGTGCGTCACCAGGTAGTAAACGATCTGCCGCTCGGTCGCAGCGTGGATGAAGCCTTGCGCATGGTGCAAGCGCTGCAGTACTTCGAGAAGAACGGCGAAGTTTGTCCTGCCAACTGGCAAGAGGGCAAGCGGACGATCAAGCCGACCGTCAATGCGAGCAAAGAATTTTTTGGCGCGGAATACAAGAGCTAAAGTCCGCTGCCTGATTCAACTGACAAGCAACATCCGCGACGAGCAGCATTCCGCTGTTCGTCGCGGTTTGTTTTTGTAGCTTATCGCCGAAACTCGGCAGGGTTGCCAGCCGGATAGCCCACTGGTGCTACGGGCACTCCGCCGTATCCTCCGGCGAGATTGCCTGCCGGCTGCAACTGAGTAAGCAAATTCGAAGCATTGACCAGCGAAGGATCCATGCTCAACGCCATTTGCAGCTCGCGAACCGCTGCCTCGTTATGGCCCCGCTGATGAAGTAGGTAACCAAAATTGTAGCGAGCTACCGCCGGTGGATTGACGGCCGCCAGGTGGCCGAACGCGTCCTGATCGCGGCCTGATTCGATCAGCACGGTTGCCAGGTTGTTGCGATACATTTGGTTGCCGGGTTCGATTCGGACGGCCTGTTCCAATTCGCCGATGGCTTGTGGAATTTGTTGATGCCGGGCAAGACAAAGCCCCATGTCGTTATGCACAAGGCCGCTAGAAGGATGTGCAACTGCAGCCTGCTGATATTGGCCTATCGCTTTCGGCAGATCCCCTTGGCGATCGTAGAGTCGCGCGAGACTGATCCGGGCGTTCAAATCGTTTGAACTTAGTTGAAGTGCCTTCTCGTACTGCGCGATCGCTCCAGGAGCATCCCCTTTGGCTTCATACATCTGCCCCGTTGTTACATAAAACTGCGGAGAAGGAGTCGCTTTCGTGCCGAGCGAAACTGGATCTTCCTCGGTCGTTTTTGATTTGAAGGGTGCGGAGAGGGTGTCAGTCGTACTCTTCCAAGAACTCGCCAGCCAAGATTGTTGCTGCTGGCCCGGCGGCTTAGAAAGATCACGGGTGTAGGTGTCGTACTTCTGCTGATTGATATCGGGCGAGACGCTGTCGGTGCGAGGTTGGCTCGACCAGGCAAACGGGTTCCACGACATCGGCTTGTAGCTACTGCATCCGGAGCAGGAAGCGGCGAGAGACGCCAGCACTAAGCCAGTAACAATCTTGTGACGCATGCTGCACCTCCCTGTGCGGCCAGACCGTTGGACAGCTTCGCAAGGCCGCCCCTCTTTCAAGCCATCGGCACGATCGGTACTCGACCTACAATCGAAAACGTTGAAAAGGAGGGGGATCGCTCGCCCGCGTCTAAAATCGGCTCAGCGCATGCGGAGCTTCGCGACGATTGCTTTACCGCGTTTAAGAACCGCCGCCTGAGCTGCCGTCGCTGCTACCGGTGCCACCACCTGTGGCAGCGGGGAGACGCGGAGGAGGCTGCGTGCTCCAGTAGAGTTGATCCACAGCCTGCAGGTATTGGCCTGGAACGCCTGGAGCATCGCGGTCAGTGTAAAAGACTGGCGTCTCGTCGGCAGCGATGCTGGCAAGGTGTTGCTGCACTGAAGTCATGCGTTGCGTCGAATGTTGCTCGGTATCTGCTTGCAGTACAAAAACCTGGCGGCGATGGACGGGGGCGTAGGTCAAGATCCACTTCACTTTACGCTCACCGGCGGTGTTCAGCGTGTGAGTATCAATGTGGAACAGCTCATTACCCAGCGTGTTTTGCAGCCGCCAGCCACTCGCCTCGGTAATTTCCCAGTGCTGCCGCACGATGTCCCTGTCGGCCGTACTGAAGGGTTCAGGCCAAGCCTGATTACGATGGAAATCGAGCTTGCAGCGTGCGCAGAATTCGTTCCAACCAGCCGTGGCAGAAGTCGTTGCCACCAAAGTAGCCAGGCCCATGCCCGCCAATTGGATCCACCAAATCTTCCGTTGCATGGCATCCTCGCTTCGCCGTTCAGAATTTCATCGGCCCGCCAGTCCGTAGCGTGCGTCCTAAAATTCCATCGGCGGAGCGCTGCTATCAGGTGAGAAATCTCAGTGCAGCCAGCAAGGTTTGCCCAGAATAACTAATCCACTTGGGTTAGCGATTGGCATTGTCGAAGCTAACGAATATGTCTTCCTAGATCGATCACGCGTTCCACCACAATGTGTGGGGTTGCAAGAGCTTCCACATACCCTCGACGGCCATAAACGCCTAAGGGCTTGTTGAGGTAGCGGTTGAGATTCATCCCCGGCGCGGGGGTGACGAACGCCAGCGGTTTACCGTCACTGTCCACCAGCGCATACGGTGCAGCCGGTCGTTCGCGGGCGATGACCGGCTTGAGCCACCCCACGCCGTCATATTTCGGGTCGAGTGCTTCCGGTTTTTGCGGTGCTGCAGGAGGTGCAATGGCGTTCGCGAAGCGTGGATCGTCTTCCACATTGAACGTTGTGGCAAACTGATGAATTTTCTCGACCAGAATTCGCACTCGCCCTCGATCGGCAGCGGTGGGAGATTGTTCGATCAGTTGCTCGGCGGCAGCACGCACCCGCGATAGCTCCCAGGTTCTCGGATCGCGGGCGACCATCACCGTAAGTTCTGCGTCCAAACCCGCGAGTCGAGCATCTAATTCGGCGCGGGTAAGAGTTGCAGAAACAGTTGTTGTCGCTACGGTCGAAGAGCCGGCACGCGGATTCAAACCTTCCCCTACGAGATCTGGCTTGGGCGAAGTTGCCGGGGGTTCAGAGAGAGTCTCGGGGAGCGTCGCCGACGCTGTTGTGCCCCGCGCGATGCCTTTCTCGTTACCATTTGTGAAGCGACTGCCACGAGGAACAAAGCCATCGCTGCTGGAGTTCTTCTGGTCGCGCTCCATCGCGTTTAAGTCGACTGACTCCAATTTCGGTGCATCGCCTAGGACTTCGTTGAAAGCGGCCGGACGAACGAGTGTTTCGTCCGCCATAGAAGAAGTTCCTGTGCCAGATGCGGCCTCACTCGCCGCACTCTCGCGAAACGATGTTGCTGGAGAAGGCGCGAGCGATGTCAGTGCAGCATCTTTGTTGGGTTGCAACGACGACAACGTGATTTTGCTGCGTGGACGAAACTGTGCTGGCGGCGAGGTAGGGCGTGAATCTGCTAGTTCGATGGCAGGTTCGCTTGGTGCCTCCGTGGCAAGTTCGATTGGTTCGTTTTCAAGAGGTTCGACCGATTGCTGTTCGAGGCGCGCAAGTTCGCGAACCTGAATCCAGCGAAACTCTCCCACGGGCGGGGCAATCTTGTACCACATTTGCGGTTCGCCATTCTCGTCAGTGACTTCCTTTTCGCCAAGAATTTCTACCCGTTCACCAATCTTCAGTTTTACGACGAAGCGATGTTCACGCACGATATTTGACTTCGAGCCGATCCAGGAAACCGCCTCCTCCGATGTCACTTCCGCGACATCAGGAACGTCTGTCGGGGTGACTTGCTCGGCAGGAATCCAAGAAAAACTTCCTGCCGGCGGGCGAATCGCATACCAGCCACCCGGATCACGACGATGGACTTCAACAATCGTCCCTGGGGCCAAGCGATCGGTGGTGTAGAAGCGACGACCATTGCCCGACTGGACTTCCGCCTGATCGACAATCACCTTCGCCAAGAACGGATAATCCTCTGCCGACGGTTCGGCCCCTAAGGCAATGCAGCAAAGCAAGATCGAGGCGACCATACGGCACCCGAGCGCAGCGGTGGCGGTAGAACGAAAACTTCGAGTCCGCTGAATAACAAAGTCTGACAATTTGAACAAGAGAAGTCAGGAAATCTGGCCGATGAGAGGCGGATGTCGAGCGGGCTTTAGGCGATCAACAGGCTCCGAATCGTTGGCAGCCAGAACAACATCGTTCCGTGCTGGCAGATTTTGCCTGGGCAAAATCAGTTGCCGACACCACAATGTCGCAGTCAAAAATGTGGGGCTTTCCTGGCTGCATCGTTGTTTACGGCCAATGGCATAGCATGCAGCCAAGAGTCGCAATCTGCAGAAAAGTTGCCTAAAATGGGAGATATGAAACACAGCCTTTCACGCTCTGCCACGCGTCGACAGTTCCTCAGCCATTGCGCTTATGGTTCGGGAATGATAGCACTTTCCAGTTTGCTCGCGCGAGATGGAATCGCCGCGCCTCAGATTGATCCCCAAAATCCCCTCGCACCACGCTCGCCGACGTTGCCGGCCCGTGCCAAGAATGTCATTTTTCTATTCATGGCAGGTGGTCCGAGCCAGCTAGAGCTTTTTGATGATAAGCCCGAACTGCGCAAATTGCATGGAAAGGCACCGCCGGCCAGTGCGCTCGAAGGGAAGCGATTCGCATTTCTAAAGGGAAATGAAACCTTGCTGGGATGTTCTCGCAAGTTTTCGCAAGTTGGCGAGTGTGGTATCACGCTCAGCGAACTCATTCCGCATCATCGGGAGATTGCCGACGACGTCTGCTGGCTGCAAGGGATGACCACCAACTTCTTCAATCACGGACCAGCCAAGCTGTTTTTGAATACGGGCTTCAACGCGCCCGGGCGTCCAGCTATGGGCTCTTGGGCCGTTTACGGTCTCGGGAGCGAATCCGAAAATCTACCAGGATTTGTCGTCTTGCAATCCGGTCCACGTGGTCCGCGCGGGGGCAACTCGCTTTGGTCAAGTGGTTTTCTTCCGACGTCGTTTCAGGGAGTGCCGTTTCGCAGCAGTGGCGACCCTATTTTGAACCTGCGCAGTCCTGCCGGGATTAGTCGTGAACGCGAGCGTGAGTTTTACGATACGGTAGCGGAATTAAACGCCGCTCGGCTTGAGGATACGGGCGATCCGGAGATCACAACGCGAATTAACGCCTACGAAATGGCCTTTCGGATGCAGGCCAGTGCCCCGGAATTGATGGACTTGAAGGAAGAATCCCAAGAGACTTTGGATCTCTATGGTGTGGTCCCTGGAAAGCCTTCCTATGCAGCGAACTGCTTACTGGCGCGAAGAATGGTTGAGCGCGGCGTGCGCTTCGTGCAACTTTATCACACCGATTGGGATCATCATGGGGACCAGGCGAACAACTTAAATGGCGCTATCGAGGCCCGCTGCCGGGAAGTGGACCGCGCCTCTGCGGCGCTCGTGCTCGACCTCAAACGCCGCGGATTATTGGAAAATACACTCGTGGTTTGGGGTGGAGAATTCGGCCGAACTCCGATTGGCGAGGTTCGCGCGACGATCGGTCGCGATCATCACATCGAGGCGTTCACCGTGTGGCTGGCGGGTGGCGGCGTAAAGCCAGGGTTGATTCACGGCAAAACCGATGAATTAGGCTTCGGTGTGGTCGACGGCAATGTGCATGTTCACGACCTGCAAGCGACCATCATGCATTTACTGGGCTTCGATCACGAGAAGCTCACCTATCGCTTTCAGGGAAGAGATTTTCGCCTTACCGACGTGCATGGCAAAGTGGTCAAGGAGATTCTGTTATAGCTGCTTGCCGCTGCAACTTCCGCAGCAACCAAATCTCTCCCTTGTGCGCTGCTTCATCCTGAAAAGCATGCAGAATCATCTGTAGAACGGTTCGTTCCGGCCAAGGAGCGGCTGGGCGGGAGAGTTCTTCTTCAGTAAGTTCCGCAAACAAATCTCGCAAACGCTCGTGCTGGGTCTGTAATACGCCGATGATCGTCGCCAAATGGGGAAATCGTTCCGGCGCGATGTCACCGGGGCGACTGTCCCAGCCGAACATTTCGCCCCAGCCGTGCGGCAGAACAGGTTCGCGGCCGAGTGACTGCATGGCGATACATTCGATTACGACATAATTGTGCCCCGCATGCCACAGGGTCGAATTATTCAACCCTGGCGGCGTCCAGCGAGCAACAGGTTCATCAACCCCTTCGAGAATTCGCAACGTCATGCGGCGAACTTCGTCAAACATCGCGACTAAGGTGGTATCAGGCATGCGTTGTGTTGTAGCACAGCCATGTCGCCAGGCACAACTCGCGAGAATGCAACCTTACCGCGGTGGGCCGATCACACCCGAGTTAAGTGGCGGCGGTGGGTAAAGTGCTGGGGATGATGGATAAGCATTCGGCGGCGGCGGAGCATTCCCCACGGGTGGCATTCCATTGAGGCCTTGTCCCGGTAGTCCCGGCAGAGGCGTGTTAGAGGGCGTTGCAGGTAACGCAAAGCCGGGCATGGCACCGGGCAATGGCGTTACTTGGCCGGCGGTAGCGCCGCTTCGCAACGAGTCGGCGCGATCCAGCAGTTGTTGCTCAGGGACGATCTGCGTCGGCACCATCGCGACATCCACCACCCGCTCGTCACGCGCTTCGGCGGGCCAGAGATTCTCACTGATGAAATCAATCCCCGGAAGTTGGTACCACGGCGGAAACATCCGCTCGTAAACCGTTTGAGTTTCGTAGCCGTCTTTGATGAGGGTGATTTTGCGGGTGCCATAGTACACAAAACTGGTCGAGGCAGGAGAGGTGCCGATTTCCTGGTCATCGACAAAAACCTGGGCACCGGGTGGGTTGCTGCGAACTGTGAGGCGGCGGCGGACACACCCGTTGGCTGTCAGAACAAGGGCCATTAGGACAAGCACCAGAAGCAACCTGTGGATCAACAGGCGCTGTTGTTTCGGATTCGCCGCCGACGACGACATTCGGCCACTCCCTACGCGATCATCGAGTCAGATGAAATTGTTCAATCGGGGCGGGAGTATACGCGAACCAGCTTTCCCATAGCCAGGGCAGTTGAGTTATGATACTGCTTGCACTTCAATTAACCGGAGCAAGGCACTAGCGATCCCGGCCCACATGCGAGCATTTATTACTGGCATCAATGGATTCGCGGGAGAGCATCTAGCCAGGCATTTGCTAGCGAGCGGCGATGCCGTTGCTGGCTGCACCAGGTATGGCGAGCGGGACGGGGTCCATGCGTCCTCGAAGCTAACCATTGCGTGGGATCTCGGACAGCGTACTCTGAATTCCGCTGCCCGACAGCAGTTGTTGGACTATGCCCCGGACTGCATTTTCCACCTTGCCGCCCTAAGCATTCCCAGTCGTTGCGGGAAAGTCGACCCAACGCCCGAAGCCGTGCAATCCAACGTCGAGGGAACGCGCGAGCTGATCGAGTTCGCGTCGGGTTTGCCGAAACAACCTCGCATCGTTTTTGTGAGCAGTTCACACGTTTACGGCGCGGTAGCAACTGAGTCACCGACGTGCAGCGAGGAAACTCCCTGCGAGCCATCGTCTGCTTACGGCAAAACCAAGGTCGCAGCCGAAACTTTGGTTCGCGAAGCCGTTCGCAATGGCATGGAGATTGTGATTGCCCGGGCCTTCCATCACACCGGACCCGGCCAACTGCCGCCAGGAATGGTGCCGTCTTGGATTGAACAGTTGCTTGATCCAAAGTGCGAGAGCGTTAAGGTTATGACGCTCGCCGCGAACTTGGACATCTCCGATGTGCGGGATGTTGTGGCCGCCTATCGACTCCTTGCCGTTTCTGGTGTGTCTGGAGAGGCGTACAACATCGGGTCCGGCCGTGGATATTTTGGCGGGGAAATTATGGACCTGTTGCAACGTACTGCCGGGATCACGAAGCCCGTTGTGGAAGATTGGGCAACAGGTCGGCAAAATCCGATTGCGGATTGCAGAAGAATTTTCAGTCAAACCGGCTGGCAAAGTCAGTTCACGCTTGGCCAGACGCTCCAGGATTCGCTGGCTTTCTGGAAATCGCGAAAGCAGTAGCACTTACTGCGATCGCAATTACCCGGCCCGTCGTCGCATCGGCTGCGGTTGACTGGAAAACTGACGCAGGAAATGAGGCGTAGGGACTTGATATTGCGCACCATCATGCCGCCAGCCTGGCGGGAATGAACTCCAGGAATTCCCGGCAATTGCCCCCAGGATCCGCTCGGCAACGTCCACTGCCCGGCGCCCATCGCGGCCGCTCACGCGGACTTGTTCCGTCCCTTGAATCGCCGCCAAAAAATTGGCGTGTTCCATGCCGATGGCGTTGTGATCCGTGACTTTAAGTTGGGTGCGCGGAAGATAATCGGTGAATAGATTGTCTTTTAGTTGCGTCCGCTGTTCGAGAGTGCAGGCATCCACATTCACACGGCCGGTAATGATCTCGATGGAAGGTTGCACAATCTCTGCCGTTTTTGCGCCGAAATCAATCGCGGCAAAGCCAGTTTCAAAAAAGATCTTCATGGTGCGCTGCGCGGTCGTACTTATCCGTGACGCCTGAAACTGGGCAACACAGCCGCCATCAAATTTTATCCAGGCCTGGGCCATGTCTTCATTAGCACCTAGCACGGGCACGCCGATTGCGTCGATCTGGCGGATTACGTTGGGAACTAAAGACAAAGCTACATCCAGGTCATGAATCATCAAATCGAGCACGACACCGATATCGGTAGAGCGGCCACTGAACGGTCCGCAGCGGACGGCATCAATGAATAACGGTCGACCAAGTCTATGGCGGGCGGCTTCAAAAGCTGGATTGAAGCGTTCGACATGCCCGACTTGCAGCACCAGTTTGTTCCGTTCAGCAAGTTGTACTAGTTCGTCGGCATCACTGGCAGTCAAAGTGATCGGCTTCTCAACAAACACATGTTTTCCATGACTCAATAGCTCCGCCACCACATCGAAGTGAAAACGAGTCGGCGTAGCGACAATGGCGGCGTCGATTTCTGAAATGCATTCACGAAAGTCCGCAAAACCGGGCACGCATAAATCGGTAGCCACGGCTGTTCGGGCGGGTTCAAAACTATCGACGATCGCGGTAAGCTCTGCTCCAGGCAACTGCTTTGCCAGGCGAGCATGAATCTTCCCCAGATGTCCCGTACCAATCACTGCTAAACGGACCTGACTCATGCCGCTCTCCTGCGATCACGGCCGCGACCGTGTCGTCCTTCGTGTTGATTCTGCAAAAAAGTTAGCAGATGATTCACCGCTGGCAGCAGCATTTCTGATTGCCGCAGTAATTCGCGGGTATGTTCCAGCCCCACGCGGGACCGAAAAATTAGTCGATGTGCTTCTGCCAAGGCTTGAATGGATTCGCTGCTGAAATTGTGTCTCTTAAGCCCTACCAGGTTTACACAGCGAGGCCGCGAAGGATTGCCCTCGCAAAGCATGTATGGCGGAACATCGTGTAGCACGCGACTCAGGCCGCCTGTGAAACTATAACTGCCGATGGTGGCGAAATGATGGACGGCGACGGCACCGGAGAGAGTGGCGTCGTCCTCGACATGCACATGTCCGCCAAGGAGCGTGGCATTCGCCATGATCACACGACTGCCAACGCGACAATCATGGGCGATGTGGCAGCCGGCCATGATGAAGCAATCGTTGCCTAGGGTCGTCAGGCCTTCTTCTTTTTCGGTAGCGCGATTGATCGTCACTGATTCGCGAATAATGTTTCGGTCGCCGATGAGAACTTCCGTCAGCGTACCGCGATAAGACAGATCCTGGGGCTCTCCACCCAGAACTGTGGCAGGAAAGATCTGATTGTCGCTGCCGATCGTGACTCGGCCCATCAGAGTGACGTTGTTTGCAATCCGAGTCCGCGGACCTATGCGAACATCAGGGCCAATGACAGTGAAGGGACCGATTTCAACGTCGTCGGCGATTTCGGCTCGCGCATCGACAACTGCCTGAGATGAAATCTTAGAACCCATGCTTCGTTCCTTCGCCCGCCCCAGAAATACTCGTGCATTTCTCGGCGACCTTGCGAGGCAATCGCTGTCTCTATTTGTTATCTAAGCGGCCTTCGATCAACATTCGCTTCACCATTTCTGCATTCAACCGATGTCCGCTGCGGCAAGCAATGACTTGCCCCACGATGTCGTACCCGCACAGGGCCAGATCGCCAACCAAATCGAGCGTCTTGTGGCGTACGCATTCATCTTCGAATCGCAGTGTGTTGTCGATCGGGCCATCCAGCCCGAAGACCAGCACATCCTTGGGAGTGACACGCAACCCCAAGCCTTGCTTGTGCAACCACTGCGCTTCTTCTTCCATCAAAAAGGTACGCGCCGGCGCGAGTTCGGTGGCAAATGACTCTGGAGAAACAACCATCTGAAACGCTTGCTTGCCGATGGCGTTGTTCTGGCCATAGTCCAGCTTGTACTGCAGCGAGAGACGATCTTCGCGGTAAGGGCGAAATTCGACCCAAGCTTCTTCGTTCCCGACACGGGTAATATCTGTGGCGACAATCCGTGGACGCGGCGCTGCTTGTTTTTGAACGCCTGCTTCCAACAAAGCGGTCACGAACGGCAAGGCGGAACCATCGCAACCAGGCATTTCAGCCTGATTGATATGGACCTCGCAATTATCAATCCGCAGCCCTGCCAGCGCGGCGAGCACGTGTTCCACCATTTCAACACGCACATTGCCGTCGATCAGTACGGTGCGTCGCGGCACTTCCACCCGATGATGGACCTTGGCCGCAATGCGGTTGGGTGCAGCGATATCCGTCCGCACAAACACAACCCCGGTGTTTTCTTCCGCCGGATGAAATTCCAGCTTCACATCTTTTCCCGTCCAGTAACCAAACCCAAGCACTTCACAGGGACGAGCGAGGGTATTCTGACGACGGAGTCGTGGGCTCAAGTGAGTAGCTTCAGAGGTGAGTACAGCTGATGACATACGGCAAGTGCCGCGAGGATTTTGCCCTCGCGGCATAGTTGGAGAAGACCCACAGAGCGAAAAATTAACGGAGCGGCGGTTGCTGCAAACCTGGTCGTTGTGCGGTTCCACCAACCGGGCCACCACCGCCGGACGGCGGCGCGACTGGGGTTTGTGGCGCAGAACCGTTGACCATGGTCAGAATCAGATCCGAAATGTCCAGATTCCGTTGATACACTACAGCCCGATTCACGCCCTGCAGCACGCTGCCACGGTCGGTCGGATCGATTTCATCGCCGTTAAAGCGAAGTACGAGACCAATTCGATTCCGCTCGGCGAACTGCGAGACGGCCGCGATCACTTCGTTGTAGGTCGCGTAGTAGACCTTGGCTTCATTTTCTAGGAATTCCCGCTTCTTGACGGTCATGCGGATCTGCAGGTCCGATGTCAGTTTCGCGAGCCGTTCTTCCTCGGACTTAAACTGATCGGTGTTCGGCTTGTACTGGGCGATGATTTCGTCCCGGATCTGCGTGAGCTTCTTCTGCTCATTACGAGCCCAGGCTTCAAATTCATCCACCTGATTCTTAAAGCCGTCCATCGACTGCTTGAAGCGAACGTGGTTCTTGAAGATGTAGGGGATATCGATGACCGCCACCATGGTTCCCATGCCACTCGATGGTGCGGCGGCGGGAGCAGCGGCTGCGGGCAATCCGCCTACCGGCGGTCGCGCTGCACCAGGTGCACCAAGCTGTGCAAAAAGAGGCGTCGTCACGCCGATCAACAACAGACAAGCCACGCGGGTGGCATACGAAGCAATTTTCACGTCCAGCACTCCTTGCTCTAAATGGGTCTTCCTGACCGATGACGCTCACGATAGCGCCTGCTCGCTCTCATGCCCGAGATGGCTTTCAGGCGGGCCGATTCTGTCAGGATCCGCCACTTACGTAAAGGCCACCTTTTGATCGGCAAGCAATCCGCTAAAAACTATCTATTCCGCATATTTTTTCGCATCGAGGGTGATGCATCGGTTAGTGCGGGGAAGCCACGAAACTTAGGCAGCTTTCATCCCGCCTGCATTCAGGGACGCCTCTTCGCGGTAGCATTGGAGTGATTCAAATCTAGCTTGCATTTGCGGTTTCCAGTCTCAACTTAAGCCTTCCCTTCTCATGCCGTCTGAAAAAACGCTGGCAATCGTGCTGAGAGTGGTCGATTTCAGCGAGACTAGCGTTATCGCGACGCTCTTCACCCGCGATTTCGGGAAGATCGCGGCACTGGCAAAAGGTGCCAAGCGTCCCAAGGGGCCGTTTGAAGCTGCCCTTGACCTGTTGAGTGTTTGTCGAATAGTGTTCCTCGCCAAATCGTCGGATGTGCTCGACCTCCTCACCGAGGCTCGACTCGAACGTCGATTTCGGGCCGCCCGCACGGATCTCGCTCGGTTATACGCCGGCTTTTATGTCGCCGAATTACTGAATGAGTTTACGGATAAGGGCGATCCCCACCCGGATTTGTTTGACCTGGCTGACGCCACACTCCTGGCTCTCGATGGCGGAGCAGATGTGGCGGCCCTGGTCTTACGATTCGAGTTGGTGGCCCTGCGGATGTTGGGACATTTGCCTGCCCTCGATACTTGCTCGCAGTGTGGGGCAACGATTGATGGGTCAGGGCGCGTGTCTTTAGCACCAGCCGCAGGAGGAGCGTTATGTGCGGATTGTCGCCCGGGACAGCGGCAAGTCGTTAGTGTGTCGGCGACCGGTTGGAATACCTTACGTGTATTCGCCGCCGCGACCGTTAGCGTCTTACCTGTACTCGAGCCAGCCGCCCGCGGAGAAGTTCGCGGCGTGCTGAACCATTATTTAGCCCATCACCTTGGACACCGACCTCGGCTGCACGACTACCTGGGAATGCTGGTCCGGTGATCTACCGGCCAACAACCCGGCCGACGATGCCCCAGACCATGATGCAACACAACTTTTTCCGATGGCAGCTTTGCGGCTGGACGACCTGGTTTCTCCTAGCCGGTGGCGGTTGCGCTACTTTGACCCCCAGTTCTGCGACCGCGCAGCGCGACCCGGCGGAACTTCTTTCGACATCCCCTTCACGCACCGATGTACAGCGAGCTTCGTACTCCGAGGCAGACGACAAGAAGAAACCCGACGACTCGCTCAAGCTTGAGGACTTCTCTCCAGACAATCTTGGCAAGACCGCCAAGAAGCTGACCGGCTATGGACCCAATCGAGATATTGCTTACAAATTTTTCCGGGAAGCAGAAGAAGCCTACCGCCGGGCAATGTCGCAACAGGGGGCCGAGCGAACGGCATCGTTCCTGGAAGCGCAACAGAAGTTTGTGGCTGCCGCGGATCGTTATCCTGATTCCGCTTTGGAGCAAGACGCTTGGTTTTATGCAGGCGAATGTGCCTTCTTTACAGATCAATATCCCAAGGCCAACGAGTTTTTCGAAAAGTTGATCAAAGGATATCCGAACAATCGGCACATGGATGTTGTCGACCAGCGTCGTTTCGTGATCGCTCGCTGGTGGGTTGAGAAAACCGACAAACAAGGCGAAAGTTTCTGGGCAATCAATCTCTTTGACAAAACTCGACCGTGGCGCGACACGCGCGGTAACGCACTTCGCGTTTTCGACAAGATTCGCATCGATGATCCGACAGGCCGACTGGCTGACGACGCCACACTCGCAGCAGGAAATGCCAAGTTTTCTGAGGGAGACTATTTGCGAGCGGATGACTTCTACGAAGATCTCCGCAACAATTTCCCCACGAGCGAACATCAATTCATGGCCCACTTTTTGGGCCTGAAAGCGAAACTATTGAGCTATCGTGGCTCGGAGTACACAGGCACAGATCTGGAAGAAGCGGACAAGATTGTAAAACAGATTCGCAGGCAATTTCCGGATGACTACGGTCGCGAGCGAGAGTTTATCGATCGCACGGCGGCAGAGATTCGCTACAAGCAGGCCGAGCGCGAATGGGATCGCGGCTACTACTACGATTTTCGCGGTGAGTATCGGGCTGCCGCCTCCCACTATGCAACTGTGGTCAGCAAGTTCGCCGATACACCATTCGGGGACCGCGCCCGCAAACGAATCGGCGAGATCGAAGGCTTGCCTCCCGTTCCACCGCAGAAGCTGCAGTGGTTGGTTGACTTGCTTCCAGAGTCGGATGATATCAAACCGCTCGTCACTGCGGCAGCTCGCCCTGGCACCGTGGTGCGCTAGAGGCGGGAACTGCTAATCGGCAAGCCAAACCCTGAAATGATCGTTGCATGCGGAAAATCAGGCCAGAACTAGCTGTGCGAGTGAAGCGCCCGGTGCAGCTTGGTCTGAATCTCTGCACGTGCTTGTTGCTAGTTCTCTTCAGCGTGCCTTTCTCCGGCTGTGCGACGTATCGCTTCGGTGCGTCATCCCTCTACCGCAACGACATTCGTACAATTCACGTGCCGATGGCAGTTTCGGATAGTTTTCGGCGCGACTTGGGAGAACAGCTGACAGAGGCTCTGGTTAAGGAAATTGAATACAAAACTCCCTACAAGGTTGTCGGCTCGGATCGTGCCGATAGCGTATTGCAAGTGCGATTGGTGACGGATACCAAACGGGTCATTGGCGAAACCATTGGCGATGATGCGCGCGATATCGAGGTCGACTATTTCGCCCAGGTTAGTTGGGTTGACCGCCGCGGCGATCTGATTCAAAACCACAGCGATCTGCCTCTACCTCCAGTCTTGGTAAGTGCCAGTCAGGCGGCGAACTTTCTTCCGGAAGCAGGGATGAGTATGGCCACGGCCCGCCAAGATGCACTGCGGCGTCTCGCCGAGCAAATTGTCGGTCAACTCGAGTGTGGCTGGTAAACGCCCGAAATGCCGCTGCATCTGCCGAGAGCTTCCGTATTTATGGTGCGTTCATCGTGCATAGGAAACGTGCAAGACAGGAATGCTCTATGATGAGGTTCTGCCAAGATTCTCTCATTTCTCGAGGTTGCTATGTCCCATACCATGCCCCTTGCCGGATATCGCTTGCTGATGTTTGTCGGCGATGTTTATGAAGATCTCGAACTTTGGTATCCCCGTCTGCGAATGATTGAAGCAGGCGCGGACGTCGTTGTTGCTGGTGAGAAAGCCAACCACAAGTACCTGGGCAAAA
The DNA here is from genome assembly GCA_041739545.1 of Pirellulaceae bacterium. Classification (GTDB taxonomy): domain Bacteria; phylum Planctomycetota; class Planctomycetia; order Pirellulales; family Pirellulaceae; genus JBGSNR01. The sequence goes on from JBGSNR010000027.1 coordinate 22,040, forward strand.
ACGGCTATCCCTGCGAATCGACTCACGACGTTGCGACGCTCTCTGCCGCAGACTTCGATGGCGTCATTGTTCCTGGTGGCTTCATGCCAGACAAGCTCCGCCGTAATCCGCACGTCCTCCAACTTGTGGCTGAATGTGCGGCGGCAAACAAGCTTGTCGCCGCGATTTGTCATGCGGGTTGGATTCCGATCTCTGCTAAGGTTTATCAAGGCGTTCGGGTGACGGGTTCACCGGGGATCAAGGACGATTTGGTAAACGCAGGGGCGATCTGGGAGGACGCGGCTGTGGTGGTGGATCGTCACTTCGTTTCCAGTCGAAAACCAGACGATCTGCCTGACTTCTGTCGCGCGATGATTGGCGTCTTGTTAGATCAGAAACAGAGGATGTAGTCGCTACGGCTGCTCGGGGGGAGGCCCTTCCGCTGATTCTTCCTTGGACGCATCATCATCAGGCATCGCTTCGGTGGCCTGGCGGATGAACCGATAACCCATATCGCGCACCGTGACAAAGTGCCGCGGTCGGGTTGGATCCGTTTCAAATATCTTTCGCAGCCGCAGAATGAACTGGTCGGGAGCCCGGGTTTGAATGTGTCCGGGCATCCCCCAGATGTTTTTCAGGATTTCCTGGCGAGGAATCAGTCGGCCTTCGTTCTCGATGAAGTACCGCAGCAACTCCCATTCACGCTTCGTAAGATCGACCGGTTTGCCATCCAGTTTCAGTTCGAAGTGGGCGAAATCGATCTCCGCGGCACCGAAAGCAAATCGCTCGATTTTGAGCGGCTGTGAGCGGATGAGTTGGTGACGCCGGGGAGAATGCGTTAGGAGATTCTTAACGCGACTTAGTAGCTCTTCTAAGTCGAAAGGCTTCGTGAGGTACTGATTGGCTCCCACGTTGAAACCGCGGGTGCGATCCTCGGATAAAGTACGGGCACTTAAGATCAAGACGGGAACGTCGCACCCGCGTGAACGGAGTGACTCGCAAACCGCGTAGCCACTCATTCCTGGCAGCATCAAGTCCAGGATTACAAGGTCGACATCCGTGTCGCTCTCTTCGATCATTTTCAACGCTGTCGGTCCGTCTTCCACCGTGGTGACGGAATAGCCTTCGGCCTCGAGGTTGTACTTAATGCCAACCGCCAGGTGCCGTTCGTCTTCGACAACCAAAATATTCTTCAGCGACATGGAAATCGATCGCGCTTGGAAAGTTGCACTACCGAGGGGCCTAGCCACATTATTTTATCGTACCTTGCGTCAGCAGTAGGTGAAGTGGCGAAGCACGATTACGAAAAAGTGAGACGAACGCTACTGTCGATCGAGCAATTCCGCCAAATGCAGCACTTCCACCGGCTTCCCCAGCCGATGCAGGCGACCGCCGATGTTCATTAAGCAGCCAGTGTCGGTAGAAACCAGCAAGTCTGCTTCGGTTTGAATTACACAGTCGGCCTTGTCGTCGACCAATGCTCCGGAGATCTGAGGATAGCGAACAGAAAATGAACCACCAAAGCCGCAGCATTGACTTTGACGCGGAAGCGGCAGCAGTTCCGCGCCGGCGACGCCGCGAATGAGTTGCTCTCCCTCATCCGATAGCCCGAGCATCCGCAGATGACAAGCGTAGTGATAGGCAACCTTGCCAGCAAATTTTGCACCGACATCGCTTACCTGCAGGTGATTGACCAGGAAGTCGGTGAATTCAAAGGTGCGAGCCGCCAGCGACTTGGACTGCTCGCATAAATTCGGATCGTCCGCCAAGAGATGCGGGTATTCGTGCTTGACCATCGCGGCACAGGAACCCGATGGGCAGACGATCAGTTCCGAATCGGCAAAGGCTTGCAGAGTATGACGAGCCTGATCCCGAGCAAGCTGAGCGTAGCCGCTATTGAACATCGGTTGGCCACAGCAGGTTTGCGCTGGCGGGAAGTCGACTTCATGACCGAGCCGGCGGAGGATTCGCACCACGGCCTGGGCGGCTTTCGGGCGCATGACATCGGCCAAGCACGTGACAAACAACGAGATTCGCATAGCGGTTACGTCCGAGCAGCCGCATTAAGCCGTTGCTTCGCGGCCTCGCGTTCTTGCTGCCGTTTCACGATATGGTCCAGATCGTCGCGTGGTGTGGCTGCGATTAGTCGCTGAGTGTATTCCTGGCGCGGGTTGGCATAAATGGCCTCCGACGGTCCAAACTCGACGATCTTCCCTGCATTCATGACTGCCATCATGTCGGCCATGAACTTTACGACGCTCAAATCATGACTAATGAAGATGTAAGTCAAGCCGCGGCGGAGTTGCAAGTCCTTTAGCAAATTGAGGACTTGCGCCTGCACGGAGACATCCAGCGCGGAGACTGATTCATCGCACACGATGAATTCTGGCTCGACGGTGAGCGCTCTTGCGATGCAGATGCGCTGACGCTGCCCCCCCGAGAACTCGTGGGGATATCGGCGGAGGTGCGTCGAAGACATGCCTACTTCTTCGAGCAACGCGACGGCACGATCGCGGCGGTCCTTACTCCCCTGGCCGATCCCTTGAATCACCATCGGCTCCGTAAGGGCGGCTTCGATGGTAAGTCGCGGATTCAAGCTACCGTAGGGATCCTGAAAAATGATCTGCATCCGTCTGCGCATCCGGCGCAGTTCGCCGCCACCTAAGCTTGCGAGATTAACCCCTTCGAAATTCACCTGCCCGCCGTTGGGTTCAATCAATCGAAGAATCGCCCGGCCGGCGGTCGTTTTTCCGCAACCGGATTCGCCGACGAGTCCCAATGTTTGTCCGCGATAAATGTCAAAACTAATGCCGTCGACCGCTTTGACGTGCCCGACCGTGCGTAGGAAAATGCCGCGCCGGATGGGAAAATGAACGACGAGGTCGCGGACTGAAAGCAAGGGATCCGCAGCTTCGGCGACCGTGGTCGCGTCCGCCGCATATTGCCCATCGGTCCAGGCGTGCCCCATCTCCTGAAGTGCAGACTTCGGATGCAGCAAGCGACCGCGCCCTAGTGTTTCGAACTGACGCAGTCGTGCGGCGTCGACTTGCCTCTCCATGATTACTAGTTCGCCGTTCGCCCCCGTCGAAGTCTCCATGAAGTCGGCAACGGTCGGTAGCAAGCGATACTTGGTATCGAGTCGAGGCCGACACGCGAGCAAGCCTTTGGTGTAGGGATGCTGCGGATTCTTGTAGATATCCAGCACTTTGCCGTACTCGACGATTTTGCCGCGATACATCACTGCCACGTCGTCCGCAATCTCGGCAATCACGCCCAGGTCGTGCGTGATGAACAAGATGCTCATGCCACGCGTGTCACGCAAGTTGCGGAGGATGTCGAGAATCTGGGCTTGAATGGTGACGTCTAGCGCGGTGGTGGGTTCGTCGGCAATCAAGAGTTCCGGCTCACACGACAGCGCCATTGCGATCATCACGCGTTGTTTCTGCCCGCCGGACATCTGATGCGGATAGGTATCAAATTTTTGCTCAGGATCGGGCAAGCCGACTTCGCGAAACAAATCAATGGTCTTCTGTTTGGCCTCCGCCGGCGTGACCTTTTGGTGCAGCATGATCGCTTCTTGCACCTGATAGCCGGCCGTAAAGACGGGATTGAGCGAGGTCATCGGCTCCTGGAAAATCATGCTCACTTCCGCGCCCCGGACCTTGCGCATTTCATTTTCCGGCAACTGCACCAGATCTTTCCCCAGGAGCGAAATCTTACCGCTTTCGATCTTGCCTGCTCCGCCGAGCAGTCGCATCACCGAATACGAAGTCACGCTTTTGCCCGAGCCCGATTCGCCGACGATGCCGAGCGTTTGTCCTTTGGCAATGGAGACCGAGATTCCGTCGACTGCCTTCACGATTCCATCTTCGGTATGGAAGTTCGTGCGCAGATCCTTAATTTCCAGCACAGGTGCCGCCATTATTTTGCCCCCTCGCGAAGCCGCGGATCGGTCGATTCCTGCAAGCCTTCTCCGATGAGGTTGTAGGCTAACACCGTTAAGAAGATGGCCGTACCAGGAAAGACGATTAGCCACCACATTTCCAAGTTGCGTTGCCCTTCATTCAACAGCGAACCCCAACTGGCGGAACTGGTATCCCCCAGGCCCAGGAAGCGAAGTGCATTTTCCACCAAAATCGCTCCAGCGATGCCGAACGTGATGGGCACGAGTACCGGCGCGAGTGCATTGGGCAGAATGTGGCGAAACATGATTCGCAACTCACTGGCACCCAACGCCCGGGCCGCCGCAACGTATTCCAGGTTCCGCAGTTTAAGAAATTCGCCCCGCGTTAGACGTGCAATACTCGTCCAGCCGGTAAAGCCGATAATCGCCATGGTGTGCCAAATTTTTGGATTTTCGATTAGGGAGACAATCGTGAGTAGCAAGATGAGAGTCGGCAGGCACATAACGATTTCCGTCAAGCGACTGAGGATCGTATCCGCGACCCCACCAAAGTAGCCGGCTGCCGCGCCCAGCGTGATCCCCACTGCTGATGCAATCCCCATCGAGATGAAGCCGACCAGCAACGCGATCAAGCAGCCGTGCACGATGCGCGCGAAAACATCGATCCCTTGTGACGTGGTCCCCAGCAAGTTGTAGCGGTTGGGCGTTCCTGCTTTGCCGAAAGGATTTTCTGGATAGTCGTCCCACTCGTTGGCGCGTACGCGGCGATTGGGGTCTTGAAATACGAGCGGCCACACAGCCCAGCTTTGCGGATCCTTTTCTTTCAGCTTCTTCGCGTACTGATTGCGAAAACGATCCTTCACGAAGATCGGGTTTTCCCAATCCAGGTTGTAGTAGCCCATGCAAGGAAAATAGATATTCCCCTTGTACTTACAGACGATTGGCTTAGTGCCCGCGATCAAGGGAGAGAAAAGTCCAACCAGTCCAATCGATATGACATACATCAGTGCGATGACGGACAGCTTCTTGCGACTGTACCGCCGCCAGACTTCGCCCCAGTAGCCGCGCGCAACGGTCGGTTTGTCGGGGGCGTTCGGCAGCGTGTTTGCCGGCTCTGCAAGCGATGGTGACATATCGAATCGGGGACTATTGGTAGGTGATGCGAGGATCAACAAAGGCGTAGAGCACATCCGCCAATAACTGCCCCGCCAGCGTAGCCACCGAGAACATCAAAGTCATGCCCATAATCAAGTTGTAATCCTGGCCATTGACGGCATCAAAGAACAGCTTGCCGATCCCAGGCCAGGCGAAAATCTGTTCCAAGATGACTGCACCACTGATCAAGCTGGGAAGCGTCAGGCCGATGATGGTTACAAACGGAATAAGCGTGTTGCGAAAGGCGTGTCGGTACAGAATGGTCCGGTCGTCGAGTCCCTTCGCGCGTGCAGTGCGAATGTAGTCTTGGCGGATTGCCTCTTCCATGTTCGCCTTAATGAAGCGAGTGTCGTAAGCCAGGCTTGCGTAGCTGTAGCAGAACAAAGGAAGAATCATGTGCCGCGTTAAGTCCCCCGCTTTACCCAGGAACGAAAGGTCGTTGAAGTTGTCGCTTGTCATCCCGGGGGGGAGTTGAAAGATCGTCCCCGACAGCCGCAAGTAGAAGTAATACAACAACCACAACGCCACCACATAGGACGGCAACGAGTAGAGCATATAAAAGAAAACGCTCAACAGACGCTCATCAAGCCGGCCACTTCGCCGGGTAACGTACAGGCCGAGCGGAACTGCCAGGCCGAACGTCACCACGAAAGACGGGACAGACAACAGGAGCGTGTAACCCACTCGTTCCCCGATCAGTGTCGTGACCGGCCGACGGTAGCGAAACGAATCCCCCAGATCGAGTTTGAACAGGCCGCCCAGCCAACCGGCATAGGCGACATGCCACGGCTTATCAAGTCCATAAGCCTTCTTTGCCAGCGCGTGATCCTCGGGGCTCATCCGGTGTTTGGGATCCATCTCGGCCATATCGACCTGCAGCGGATCGCCAGGCATGGAGCGTGCGAGACTATAAATCAGGGCAGTAATCACCAGCAAGGTGAAGACTGCCAGGAACAAGCGTCGCACGAGATAAACTGTCATGACACCGTTGCTTCGCCGTTACTCGACCGTACTGTAAATGCTGCTAAACCCTGGGCCGTAGTGGTAGGGGCCACGCGGGCTGAATTTGTAGCCCCGGAGCGACTTGCTGAATGCAAACTGAGCATTCATGTAGTAAAGCCAACAGTAGGGTTGGTCGTCCCACAGTTGCCGGGCGATGTCCTGATAAATCTTGCGCCGTTTCTCAGGATCGAACTCCCGCTTACCCGCGAGGAAGAGGTCGTCGACTTTCTTGCTTGAGTAGCTGCCATAATTGCGCGGCTGATCGGTCGCAAAAATATTCTCGCTCGTGTCGGGATCGGTTCCCGCTCCCCATCCGCCGCAAGAGGCCTGAAAGTCCTTATTACTTAGCTTCTCGATCATGGCAGGAAACTCCAAGGCCGTGACCTGACAGCGAATCCCGATTTGCTCTAAGGACTCCTTGAGCAGGTTGCAGATATCGATTCGCAATTGGCGATTATTGGTAATGATCGTAAACTCAAAGTTGACTCGTTTGCCATCGATCATCTTGTCTCGAATACCATCGCCGTTACTATCGACCCAGCCCGCTTCGTCGAGCAAATCTTCTGCTTTATCTAAATCCTGTTTCAGCGGAGTGGGGGCTGGCACCGGAGACCAGCGCGAGGTGGGATGGAAGTTCCCCGTGCAGGGTTCACACAACCCAAATAACAAAGTGTTCAGCAACTCTTCGTGGTCGAAAGCATAGGCCATTGCCCAGCGGACACGCTTGTCCGCAAACCGCGGATCTTTAATGTTCCAAATGAATTGGATATTCGCCCATTCGGTATCAAAGACTTTGGTGTTGCGCTGATAAAAGTCGTCCCCATCGGTCTGATTTTGCCACAACTCCGGAGAAAGCTGCATTTCATCCAAATCTCCAGCCTTCAACGCCAACAAGGCCGTCGCATCGTTGGGTTGCACTCGAAAGCGAATCACTTTGTAGTAGGGTTTATCGCGGACCTGTTTGCCGTTGTGCAGGTAAAAACTATCGCGGCGATCAAAAATGATCTCCTGTCCGCGCGAGCGCGAGCGAACCGTGTAAGGGCCGCCGACCACCGGATTGTCTTCCAAATGCGAATTCTTGCTGCTCTTGAGGAGTGGATCTTCTGCAATGATCGGTTCGTAAACATGCTTCGGGATAATCGGAAAGTTCATGTTCATGTTGTTGGTGACGAGTGACTCTTTGTGGAAGTAAACCACGGTCTGGTCATCGTACGCCTCGACCCATTTGATCTGATCCGTACCCGAGCGAACGGCTCGACAAGGGACAGACTTCGTCAATATCAACTTATAACTATAGGCAACATCATGAGCTGTAATCGGCTTGCCATCGGACCAGGTCAGGTCGTCCCGAATAATCACTTTGTCAAACAGACGATCTTTGCTGGAGTGCCAAGAGACCACTGCTTCTTTGGCAGCAAAATTCTGAAAAGTCCAGTCAAAGCTAAATAGCCCGATCCCGATCAGAGAGTTGATATCGAACTCTGCCGTGCTCGACATAAAAAGAGGGAAAGTGCTGTTGATATCGCCACCGCTATGGCGATTGATCGAGGCGTCCCAGTTGACGGCGTTGTCGTTTGCGGGGAGTTGCCCCAAGCCCTCCAGGATTTTGTCGTTGGTTTCTTTGCTGGTGTTCCTCAGTTTTAAGGCTTCGGCAACCGTCACCTTGCTGGGGTGCTTGGCATCATCCTCACGACGCAGTTCCAGGGAATCAAGAACCGGCTGCGCTTCCCACTCCACCATCGAGTCGAGTTCTTCCAGCGTGGGGGGGGTAAAGGGTTCAATCATGTCTCCCAATTTAAATCCAGCGGCGGCCTGCTCAGCGTCTTCCTCGGCGTTGGCGGATTCGGCGGTGCCGGCTTCAGCCGCAGGCTCTGCGGGAGTTTCAGAACCTGGTTCTTCACCTGGGAGGCTCGGGTCGGTGGGGGCCACCGGAGGAGTCGCAGTTGGGGAATTATCGCAGCCAATGTTAAAAACGAGCGGCAGGCTTAGGCACAGGAGCAACGTAATTTTGAAGCTCAATGGCCAGTAGTTCGTCAGCATCATGAATTCCTAAATGGCTCGGTGATGCGGCGGTGCGCCACTGGAGCGGGCCGCCTGCGGTAAGAAAATAATGTCCAGAAGAACAGTGACTACTTCAATTCCTTCAGGTATATCTCGCGCCAGCGAACCTGAAACGGACCTTGCCCCTTGTCAATTCCATGCACTTGCAAGCCGATAAAGCCCATCGGCATTTTGGACTTGTCGTCTTTGAAGTCAACAATCTGGGTGCCATTCACCCAGGTTTGAATCTGTTCGCCACTGGCGACCACGCGATACTGGTTCCATTCTCCCTTTTTGAAGGCAGATTTCTTGACTGAATCAGCCTCAACATCATCTGGGCCTGAGAGCCAGCCCCCTCCCAGAGCTTCTCCGTAAACAAAACCAGCGCTACCGTTCGTGGCGATTTCCACTTGCGGGCCATGAACGCGACCTTCGGGCTTGTTCTCTTTGCTCTTAGAGCGGACTTGGACACCGCTGTTGAGGGCGTCATCTACCTTGACTTCAAAGACGAGTTCAAAGTTGCCGTACTCCTTTTTCGAGCACAAGAACGAATTGGGGCTGCCTTCAGCGGTCGTGCCCAGCACACAGCCATCCTCTACTTGATAGGTGGCCGTGCCGTTTCGTTGTTCCCAACCTTCCAAGTTCTTACCGTTGAAGATCTGCACCCAGTCTTCCCCTTCAGGCTTTTCAGCAAAAACGGAAGACGAACCAAATCCAACCGCCAAAAGCGAAACGAAAGCCAACGTCACCAACCCGTTTCGTCGCGACATAAATTCTCTCCGTTGTCAAAAATTCGTATTGAGTGAGTTAGTGATTGAACCAGTTACTTCGTTGCTTCACCTGCGTCGAACAATCCTCGCAGGGTATAGTCGACGATTCCCGGCACGTCCGCTTCAATCGCGACTTCCATGCTGCCGCGGGAACGACTACGCAAACGACGATCAAACACCGTCATACCCGTCGTCAATTCACCTTTAGTTTCAACATCGCCAGCCATGGCCTCCAGGGTGAAGAGTTCCGGATGGGCGGCTAAGGCGACCGCCATGATGTCGTGCAGGTGAATGCCTTCACGCCCTAAATGCTGATGGTACGAGCGAAACAGGAAGGGCAACATCTGCCGGAGCAGTTTCCCGGCCCGCGTCGATTCTGCCGGGAGTTTTTCGATCAAATCCATCGACCACGTCAATTGTGTGGTGACTTCCAGCGGAATCAGCGTCGTCGCCAGGGACGAACGAAAAATCGCCCGCGCTGATGCCGGATCGCAATAAATATTGAATTCAGCACATGGCGTGATGTTGCCCATCCCGCTCAGACTTCCGCCCAGAATGATTACCTGTCGCAAAAGGGAGGGAAGATCGGGTTCCAGCCGCAGCGCCAACGCCAGATTCGTCAACGGCCCCAAGCAGATCAGCGTGGCCTCTCCTTCGGCAGCGCGAATTTCGTCGCACAAGATCTTTTCAGACGGATGCTGACGAGCAAGGGCCGCCCCTTGTAGCCCTGAGTTTCCCAAGCCGTCTTCGCCGTGAATGTGCCGGGCGTCAACCGCCACCAACCCTTCCGCGGTAGAGGCCATTCCGATCCGAGGCAAACGGGGGGGATCAAGAAACTCGATGAGCGCCTGTAAGTTGTGACTGGCCTTTTCAGAGGAGACATTGCCCCCGGTGGCGGTCACTGCGACGACTTCCAACCGCGGATCGAACAGGGCGAGGGTCAGTGCCACGGCATCGTCGATGCCCGGATCGCAGTCAATAATTACTTTGCGGGGAGTCATGCGCTCCGGGCCGCCGCGGGACGGCTTTGTGGTGGGTAACTTTCTGTATCCCTGTGACCTTAGCGCGCAGAAACTTTCACTGCAACCAGATTCTCGGTGGTTTCTTCGCCAGGAAGCAGTCCGGCATACAGAGCCCAGGCGTAACTACTGAACAGGATGCTTGAGAAAAACAGGTCGCCAGCGAGCGTATATTTGAAAAACGGCAAGCCAGCGGAGTAACAGTGGAGCAAGCCCGCCAGGTTTTTGTCGTACATGCTCGACCAAGGCCACCAGGCAAAGTTGGTCAGCAGGAAGAACAAAATTGAAGATGCCAGGCTGCAAGCGATCAGGCTGGTCGCGGTGCGAAGCAGGCTCAGGCCGTTCTGTTGGGATAGTACCCGGAAGGTCCGCCGCAACAGCTCTCCGAAAACCACCGGCAGCAACAGCGCGCCGTAAACCACCAGCCGCATCTGCCACTGGTAACCAGACAGGGAAAGATCGCTAATTCCCATTACGGCAAACGGAACAAGCACCGCCTGCCACCGGGAGCGAAAAAAGTAGCCAGCAAAGAGCGCCATCCCGGCCACGGGCATGAAGTTGGGAATGCCACGGAAGTAAACCCGGCAAAGAACCCCTGCTAATACCAGGCCCAGAAGGACCAGCATTTCTCCGACACGATTTTTCACGACAAAGCTCCGAAGTCTTGATGCGACAAGGCTTATTGTAGCGCGGAAGGGTCCGGCATAGTAGTAGGGACTGGGCTTCGAAGCCCGTTCTGCGAATCATCGTAACACGAATAGATTAACGCGGCGAAGCTCGATTTTTTCGATTCACCCCATACTGTTGGCGAGCCCGTTGTCGGTTGCGGCTTGAACAGCCTCAATACAGAATGCAAGTAGCACGAGGAGAAGTGCTTCGAGTGCCCCTGCGGTTCCTTTCTTGCCAGAGTGTGAAATTTTCATGACACGCGTCGTAGAACTTCCTCCTCCCAGTCGCCTCGCCGCTGATGGCTATGTGCCTGGGGGCTGGTGGCACACGACGGAAGAAGAAGGTCGCATTGTCTGCGATCTTTGTCCGCGCGAATGTCACCTCAAACCGGGCGATCGTGGCTTCTGCTTTGTGCGGGAGAACGTCGGCGGCGAGATGTTTTTGTCGACGTACGGCAAAAGCACTGGGTTCTGTCTCGACCCGATCGAAAAGAAACCCCTGAACCATTTCTACCCCGGCACGAGTGTGCTGTCGTTCGGCACGGCAGGGTGCAACCTGGGATGCAAGTTCTGTCAGAACTGGTCGATCAGCAAGTCGCGCGAAGTCGAACGGCTGAGTGAACTCGCCGGGCCGGAGGCGATTGCGCAGGCCGCTTTGCAGTTCGGCAGCAGAAGTGTGGCGTTCACTTACAACGATCCGGTCATCTGGGCGGAATACGCAATTGACACCGCCAAAGCTTGCCGCGCGGTCGGGGTGAAGACGGTTGCCGTCACAGCAGGCTACATTTCGCCCGCCGCGCGCCGGCCATTTTATGACGTCATGGATGCCGCGAATGTCGATTTAAAAGGCTTCACGGAAGACTTCTACTACAAACTCACTTCGTCGCATATCGCGCCGGTGCTTGATACGCTCCGTTGGCTGAAGCACGAAACCAATGTTTGGTTCGAAATCACCAACCTGATCATTCCGCGGGCGAATGATTCTTCGGACGAATTGCAGCAGATGTGCGACTGGATTCTGAACAATTGTGGCGATGGCGTGCCGGTCCACTTCACCGCCTTTCATCCCGATTTCAAACTGACCGATCGCGAACCCACGCCGCCAGAGACGTTGCTGCGGGCGTATGAAATTGCTACGCGCACAGGGCTAAAATTTCCATACGTCGGGAATATCCAATCCCAGCGGGAGCAAACCACCTATTGCCCCAACTGCCGCCAGCCATTGATCCAGCGCAGCGGCTATTACATTTTGCAGTACGATATTGACAACTCCCGTTGTCGGCATTGTCACACTTCGATTGCTGGTCACTTTGAAAACCAGCCCGGCGATTGGGGGCCGCGACGTCAACCCGTTCGTATCTCCGATTTTCAACAGCCCTTGCTCTCGCTTGCTCCTCAAGGGAAGGCCATCATGAGTGAAACAAAGCCACTAATGGAACCAGCGACCTCGGAAACTGCACCTATGGCAGTCCCCAAATTTTCGCCCGAACAAGATAACGCCATTTTGACAGCGGCGGCTGGACTTCTGACGGCTAGTGTCTTAAAGCAAACGGTCCAGCTGCAAGATCCAGTCCTGGCAGACATCATCCAGTTGCCGGTATTGGGAGTCTTCGTGACTGCCAAGCGTGGCGGTCACTTGCGAGGCTGCTGCGGTTCGTTCGGGGAACCCATGCCCCTCCTTTCCGCAATTGCCCAAGCAGCAGCGCGCACCGCCACGGACGATCATCGCTTTCCTCCAATCGTGGCAGAAGAATTGCCGTTTCTCGACCTCGACGTGTGGATCTTGCATAGCATTGCCCCTGTTTCAGCTGCGGGGGAAGCACGGAAAGATGTCGTGCAAATTGGCAAGCATGGACTGACGATCGCCCGCGGTCAGCAACGCGGCTTATTGTTGCCCGGCGTCGCAATCGAGAATAATCTCGATGCCGAAGGCTTCCTAAGGCAGGTCTGCTTGAAGGCAAATCTTCCACCGACCGCGTGGAAGGATTCGGATGTCGTCCTGGAGACTTTTGAAGGGCACGAGATCGCAGGCTCGCTGGCGGCACTCGTTCCTGGCGTAGGGCACGACGTTTCCCCCCAGTTTTCTGCCGAAGATGTACAAGGACTAGCCGCTTTCTGTCGCGAGAACATTTTTGCTCATTTGCAGCGAGCAACCCCTAGCTACTTCGCGTTTGGTCTCCCCGATGGCAACGTTAGTGGCGTCATTCTTACGCTCCGCGTCGACGAGCTGCGCTGGGCGCAAACGCATCGTATCTCGTTGCGTGAAGGACTTCCCTTGCAGTCAACGTTGTCCAGCTTCGCAGAGAGTCTGGCCCAGGGATTGGCTCGGTCGGTTGACATCACTGCTGAAGAAATGGATCAGGCACATGTCGAACTCACAATCCTTACCGATGCCGCCGTGCACGGACGAGGCACCGGGCCCGACCTGCGTGGCATCGATCCTTCAAAGCGCGGTGTGATGGCGTTGGAACGTGGCAAAAGCGGATTTGTTTATGACCCTGCGTTGTCAACCGTGGAACTCGTGCAGCAAGCGCTCGAATTGGGGCAGATCGTCGCGCCAGAATCGACCGCCCTGTTCAGTTTGCGCGTGCAAACGAACGCACGTCGTGCGAAAGCTTCGAACACGCCTCAGCCGATTGCTGGCGAAGCAGTTCGTCCGCCGGCTGTTGCGGGAACTTTTTATCCGGCTGATCCAGAAGAGTTACGGCAGCTTGTCGACCAGTGTTTGAGCGCCTATCTTCCGCAGCCTGAAGTCTGGCCGGCCGTCATGGTGCCGCACGCGGGATTGATTTACTCCGGCAAACTCGCCGCGCAGACCTTCGAGCGTGTCAAGATTCCAGGAACGGTTATTGTCATCGGCCCCAAGCACACTCCGCAGGGAGTGGAATGGAGTGTTGCTCCACATGCTGTTTGGCAATTGCCCGGTGCGGAGATTGCTGCCGATCCAGAGCTCGCGCAGAAATTGGCGGAAGCCATTCCTGGCCTTTTACTCGATGCGGCCGCTCATCATCGCGAGCATGGTGTCGAAGTCGAATTGCCGTTCCTGGCACGACTAGCGCCCCAGGTTAGGGTGGTGGGGATCGCCATTGGCACGGCGAATTTGCAACGCTGCAAGGCTTTCGCGGCAGGTCTGGCAAGCGTCATTCGTCAAATGCCGGAACCACCGTTGTTGGTCATTTCCAGTGATATGAATCACTATGCCACCGACGAAGAAAATCGCCGGCTCGATGCGATCGCGCTCGAAGCAATGGAATCGCTCGATCCCGAAAAGCTCTTCAATACGGTGCAGGAGCAGCAGATCAGCATGTGTGGCGTGATGCCGGCCGTGATTGTGATGGAAACGCTCAAACTACTCGGCGGCCTGACGGAGTGTCGTCGCGTGGGATATGCGACTAGTGCCGAGGTGTCGAAGGACACCAGCCGTGTCGTCGGTTATGCGGGAATGCTGCTCAAGTAGAAGATTTGTTCAATTGGGTGAAGCTTTCTTTTCTCGCCGTCAATTAACTGATGAAAATCCTTCTTTTATCCGCTCTTTGCATCGTTTCCTTTCAATCGGTCTTATTTGCCCAGTACGCAATCGTCGTTTCCAAGGAAACGAATGCCGATGCAGACTGGCAGAAAGTCGTTGCCGCGCTGCAAGCAAAGTATCCGGACGCGAAAGTCTGTGAATATGACGCAAACGTGAATGACCTACTGCCCGAGTTACAAAAGCACTTCCCGCGGCATGCCTGTTTTGTCGCTACTTCCCAAGAAGCCGGCCGCGAGTTTGTTGCGAACGTTCATCGCCTCACACGCAAGCTAGATGACGATCCCTACACCGATTGCCTATGGGGGATCCTTACCGGCTTCGATGCGGCTAATGCCTTGGAAATCGCGCAGGAACGCGAGCCGCTGGTTGTTCGCAAAGCCGCTTCCGGCACCGAAATCGCCCTTGAAAAACTTGACGCTGGGCAGTGGTACTGCGAACTAACCAAAAACAAGCACGTGCAAAAAGAAGCGGGAGGCGAAGTGAAAGAAGTCGGTGGTCTGGCCGATACTACGAAAGCTCTGGTCGATTCGCTGGTTGAATACAAGCCCGATCTGTTCGTTACCTCCGGCCATGCGACCGAGCGAGATTGGCAGATCGGGTTCCGCTATCGCAACGGCTATTTTCGCTCGCAAGCCGGCAAGATGTTCGGCGTTGATATTGCGGGTGAGAAGTTTCCACTTGTCTCGCCGAACCCCAAAGTCTACCTGCCGATCGGCAACTGTTTGATGGGGCACATCGACGGCCCCGACGCGATGGCCCTTGCCTGGATGAAATCGGTTGGCGTGCGACAGATGATGGGCTACACCGTCAACACCTGGTACGGCTACGGCGGTTGGGGCGTGCTGGATTACTTCGTGGAGCAGCCGGGGCGGTACGATTTGGCCGATGCGTTCTATGCCAACGAACAGGCTTTGCTCTATCGGTTGGAAACCTATTTCCCGGATAGCCGCGAAATTGCGATCAACGCGGCCGGCTATCCGGTGAAAGCTCCCGCACTCACGCCACAAGCACGGGCCGCCGGCTTGAGTGCACAAGACGGCGTGGGTTTGCTGTACGACCGCGATGCGGTTGCCTTCTACGGCGATCCCGCCTGGGATGCACGGTTGGCCGACGCGACGCGATCATACGAACAATCACTGACAGAGAAGGATGGCGAGTATACTTTCACCATCACGCCCAAGCTTGGCGAGAAGTCTTTTGAGCCAGTCAACACCAATGGCTCTCAGCGGGGCTATCGGCCCATGATCGAATTGCTGCCGCAGCGAATCAAAGAGATCAAGATCGTTGCCGGCGCTGATCTTAACCCGGTCATCACGGACAACTTTATCCTGGTGCCGAATCCGCGGAAATGCGATCCCAACCGCACCTATGAAGTGAAGTTCACGGCAAAACCCGTGAAGTAGGGAATCCGTCTTACGGTGGGATTCTCCACCGATTCGCTCTAAGATGAAGCGGTGGCCGGCGAATACCTCTTCAAGGAGTGTGCCGCGAGAGACCTTTTCGTGGGCGTATTTCTGCAAAACAAATCATGGCCGATCCGTTTGTCATTTCCGACGACCGCTACAGTCGCCTGCGCCTCATCGGCTGGTGGGACCAGGAGAAACTTCGTGCTGCGAAGGTCCTCGTGGTGGGTGCTGGCGCGCTTGGGAACGAAGTGCTGAAGAACCTTGCGCTGCTTGGCTGGGGAAATATCTGGGTCGTCGACTTCGACAATATCGAAGACTCGAACCTCACGCGCTCGATCCTCTTTCGCGAAGCTCATCGTGGACGTAACAAAGCCGAGGTCGCGGCGGAGGCAGCGCAGGCAATTAATCCTGATGTGCGTGTGACGCCACTGGCGGGGAATGTGATCACGGAACTCGGGCTGGGATTGTTTCGCGAGATGGATGTTGTCATCGGCTGTCTCGATAATCGCGAGGCCCGACTGTGGGTCAATCGCCAGTGCTGGAAGGTGACTCGCCCCTGGATCGACGCCGGCATTCAGGAAATCAACGGCGTGGTGAAAGTCTTCGTGCCGCCGGAAAGTGCCTGCTACGAATGCGGAATGACGGAGAACGACTACCGCTTGATCAACTTACGCTATAGCTGCCCGCTGCTGAGACGCGAAGATATTCTCGCCGGCAAAGTGCCCACCGCCCCGACGATTGCGTCGATCATCGGCGGCTTACAAGTGCAGGAAGCACTGAAGCTGTTGCACGGCTTGCCGATTGCTGCCGGCGAAGCGTTGGTGTTCAACGGGCTGACGAACCAGATGTATCGCACCGCCTATCAGCACAAGGACGGCTGTCTCAGTCACGAGACTTTTCCCGAGGCGATTGCGCTGCCGCTTGGCAATCAGAATTCTGTCGCGGAGTTTTTGTCTGCGGTGCGCGATGTCACTGGCTGGAGCGATGAACTAACCATCGAACTCGATCGCGATCTTGTTGCCGATCTGCATTGCCAGGCTTGCGATGGTCGCCGCAGAATCATGCGGCCTCAGCAAGACGTTTCCCATCGCGAAGCGACGTGTCCGCAGTGTGGCGAGCTTGCCAAGCCGCGACTGGTTCACGCCGTCTCCACCAGCGATCACGAATTCACCGACGAGCCACTCGCAGCACTTGGCATTCCGCCGTACGACATCGTGCGCGTCAACTGCGGCGATGCGGACGGCGTGTTCTTGCTCGAAGCCGATCGCTCTACCTTCTTTCCGGAATCTGAGTCGGACGAACTTGTTGCAGAAGGAGTCCGGCCGTGAGTGACGACCTGGTCTTCGGCGATGTGCAGATGGCCGAGCCAGAAAAGGGGCTACGTCCGGATCGCAACCGGCACTATGCCGTCGTCGAGATCGGCAATCCTAAAGGAAACGAACTCCCGATCTACATCGACCTGGATGTGATGCGCGACATCGAAGCGCACGCGGCCTCGGATACTTCGGTAGAACTCGGCGGCGTCCTCCTTGGTGGGCAGCATCACGACGACGACGGCAAGCCGTTTGTGGTCATTACGGATAGTCTTCGCGCGCAGCACTACGAAAGCACGAAGGGAAGCTTCAAGTTCACGCACGAAACGTGGTCGGCGATTACCAAGGAGCGCGACGAGTTTCCCCCCGAGTGCCAGATGGTCGGCTGGTATCACACGCATCCCGATTGGGGCGTGTTTTTGTCCGGCATGGATTTGTTCATCTGCAATAACTTTTTCAATAAGCCGCTCGATGTCGCTTACGTGGTCGATCCCTGCCGGCTCGACCGCGGCATGTTTCAGTGGACGGAAGGAAGCCAGCCCGTCACGCGGCGGACCGGCGGCTTCTACTTGATGGCGTCCCGGTTCCGGCAAGATGAGTTGGAAGATTACGTCGCGGTTCTCAAGGGAGAGTTACCCATGCCTGGTCCAAATGAACGTGGTGCCACCGTCGTCAACTTGCACGGGCAACAGCCGAACTGGATGGGGCCCGCCGTGCTCGGCATGCTTTCGTTACAGTTCTGCTTGCTCGCGCTGATCGCGTGGAAAATGCTGGACGGGCAGCAAGTTGCCGGGAAAGGTGAACTCGCGCAACTTTTAGAACAACGTGCACTCGAGGAACGGTCGAAAACGCAGACGGATCTGATGGATCGCGTCCTACGTGAATTGAAAGGTACCCCCAAGGGGTATGTCGGTTCGCTGCAAGAAGAGTTGGAAGCCAAGCAGGCATTGCAACGTCAGTTGGACGAAACGAGAGAAATCTCCGCTCTGCGACAGGATCGCCGCGACGAGATCATGAGTGAACTCGCCGCTCTGCAAAAAGATGCGGCGGCGACGAAGGCGAGTCTCGAAAAAAAGCTCGCGACTGCAGATGCGTCGCGTCTCAAGCTGCAGGAACAGTTGGCGGCCCTGCAAGATAAAGGAGGGGACGGTAAAGACAATGTCGCCGTTCAGGAATCGTCGCGCACACGGTGGATTGTTGTCGGCGGGGGCCTAGCCGTGCTGGTGATCGCCTGCGTGGGAGCCTTGGCGATGAAATGGCAAACGGGGGACCCGCCTGAAGGTCGTGAAGGGGGCGATGCTGGGAATCGCAAGGAGGACGCGAACTCCGCACGGACGCGAATGTCGGCAGGAACAAACCCAACTGCCACGGATGCCGTCGTCCGCTCCCTGACGGATGAGCCGCGAGGAGATCAGGCTACGTTTACCGATCGTTCACCGTAAAAAGAAGGTCTGTCGCGAACTTTGACGGCGCGCACTGTAATTGACTCAAAATTATGTCCGAAACCTCCTCCAATCTATCGCGGCTTGCGCAAGAACTGGCCACGTTAACTCGGTTAATGCAGGCCAGTCCTGTGTTTAGTATTGAAGCTTCTGAGGGTGCTACACCAACTCGGTACACATTTATTTTTCTTGGTCAGAGTCTATCTTTAGCTAAGGAATGCCCGTCGCAGATAGTCTTAAGTACCGAGCAACGCTGCGAGGTCGAGTTGCCCCGTGATTTTCCGGAGTCTCCTCCAGAAATTCGCTGGCTGACTTCGATCTGGCATCCAAATATCGCACCTGATGGCATTGTGCGACTAGCAGATGTCGGCTTGCCGTGGATGCCCTCCGTGGGGTTGGAGACCGTGGCAGAATGTCTGTGGGACGTGGCGCGCCTGGCATACGTTAATCCCGACCGCGTGGTTCATCAGATTGCCTGGGAATGGTTGCTCGATCATCCGGAGACTGTACTGCCGGTCGACCCACGAAGTTTACGCGAGGCCTATCTCGTTTCGAATCGGAATGTCGTGAAATACAGCCGCCGGCGTTCTTTGCCATTGGCTGATTCTGAAAGCGGGATTCTGTACCTGTCAGCAGAACAACAATTGCCATCGGCACCCGATCGTCCGGGCGTGGAGCAGCCGGCAGAATTCGTCTTCCTGGAGGACAACTAGCGCCCAGAAGTGCAGTTGTAATACCCATTCCATGGAATGCCTCGTTATTGCGATCGTGATCGTGGCGATGTTCGTGCTGGGCTGGCTCGGACTGGGGTACAGCTTTGGCGGCGGACAAATGCAGCGGACGCTGCGCGCGGTTGCCAGTCAGTTTCAAGGCCGAATGCGGGGAGGCTTCTTCAGCGAGAAGTCGGTCGAGTTTGTGGCGGAAGGGCGAGTCGTCTGCGAATTTGTCAGTGTTCAGGGTCGCTGGTGGCTGGAGGTTCGCTTTCCAAATTCAATCCTGCCGATGGTCGGTCGCATGGTCTCGCTCCCCAATCGTCGAGCGCCCGTCCCGCCGCTGCAAGGCTTTGCCTACTTCACCCGGTTCCGTGATGGAGATGGGAACGAGCACGTCCTTTACCATCAGGAACAAAACGACGGCTACCAACTTCTTAGCGATGGCGTTCGGCAGCAAATGGGCTTACTGCGTCAAATGCCGTTCAATGGGCCGGTAGAAGTAGCCCTGGCGGATCGCTTGTTGATCATTCGCAAGTCCTGGGGAACGATGTTGCCCGATCACGCCATCCGATTCATTCGCCAGGCACTCAACTTTCGCGATCAACTCACGCTGATCGGCACGGGAGCGATCTCCTTCGTGGGCGAGACATTCCCTCTGCAATTCGATCAAGCGACATGTCAGGTCTGCGGCGAAGCGATCGAGCAAACAACAATCGTGCTCTGCGCGCGTTGTCGGACTCCCCATCATCAAGACTGCTGGAGTTATGGTGAAGGATGTTCCGTCTATGGCTGCGGCGGTAAAGACTCGCTGCCGGTCCGTTCCTAGACGAATCGATCCGGGCTTGTTCTGCTAAAGATAGTCCAGCAGCGACAATCGGAATGTCTGCCCCGTCAACTGCAGCGAGGCCTCATAGGAAGCCTGCCGGGCGGTGAGGTTCGTAATGGCTTCGATGAGATCGACATCGATTTCCTTCGACAGTGAATCTTTGAGCTGAATCTCGTCATCATCAAGCCGAGCACTGATCGAATCCAGGGCCTGGCCGCGCTGGCCAAGATCAGATCGGGCAAAGTTCACGCGATTCAGATCGACATCCAATTGAGCGCTCAGGCGTTCAATTTCACCGAGGTCTCCCGTACCAATCGCGTCGCGTAAGCGGAGCAGCGTATTGAAAACACCTAGCACTTCTTGTGGGTTGGTATCGCGGCCCGTCAGAACTTGATTGGAACCACTGGTCGCTGCCGTGGTTGTCGTACTTCCTGGGGGAACTAGCCCCAGGTCTGCTGCCGCCGAACTACCAAAGGCCTGCGTGATGGCGAGTGTGGCAATGCCGGCGGAATTAGTATCGATCAATTCGATGCCGTTTCCGATGGCTGCCAAGCGTGCAATCACTTGAGTTGCAGGATCTTGATTATTGACATCGCCGTTAATTCGGTCGATGACCTGCTGCACGGTGGTCGCACCGCTCACATCCACTCCCAGATCGTAACCGTCCCGCCGTCGGATGGTGAAATCGGTCCCCGTCGTGGTTTCCACACCACGGCCAAAATTTAAGTCACTTAATGCTGTGCTGCCTGTGAAGCTGCGAATACCCAGTTGTGTGGCGGTGGTGCCTCCATTCTCGCCGATCGAAAAGTTGGCACCACTCAAAAGCGAACGAACGTTAATGCCTGTCCCATTCGCATTGATTTCGGCTAATACGTTGGCGCCAGATCCGTGGAGCAGGTTGATAAGGTCTTCAACGGTTTGAGCGCTACTCGTGTCGATCACATACGTCTGATCGCCGTTAACGATTCGCAGTCCGGAGGTTAGATCGAGCGGTTCGCCGCGCCCTTCGATGGTGGTGCCTGTGGCATTGATACTAACCGGCGCGAGTCCAGCGTTGATCGGAAGCGATTTGTCGGTCAGGTCAAGCCGCACGTCGAACCGGGCACTGATGGTTGGATCATTAGCGAGAGCCGCGACAACCTGATTGGCGGTGGTAGCTCCAGGATCGATGTGCACGTAGATGGTGTTGGCGTCACCGCCGGAATTGCCCGTGTTGCCTCGCACCGTGCCGATATCGACGGCAGACACAGTCGCGGTGGGTGAGAAACCTCCGTCCACGGGGTCCGACGGATCGTAAGAGGCGGTAAATGTTCCCTCGGTCGCCAGGGCATCAATGATTGCTTGCACTTCGGTTGCACCGGTGGAATCAATGCCAATGGTCAATCGCTTGTTGCTGCTGTCGTAATTGACCGTCGCGTTGTTGCCAATGGCACCCGCGTCCACCAATTCGATTTCAACATTGTTGAAAGCGAGGCCTGGTGTTGAGGCCGTCAAAAGCAGATTATTGTTGAACCCGGTAAACGATAATGCCGCGCGGGAAGCGACCGGCGTATCGCTGTAGGAAGCGGTTTCAAATCCGGCTTGTAGGGCAGGCCCGGCTTGAAGTAAGTCTTCGTCGACAAACTGCACCGTAACGCCATTGTCTGCCGCTCCGACTTCGCGGGCTTCGAGAATGATGTCGTTGTCCTTGCCATCCGAGCGAATAACGGCGATAGCTCTCGCGCCAAGTACGTCTGCCAGCTTGGTCGTGGGGGTCAAACGGGGGTTGAGATCGTGACCCACAAGCGGCCCGGTGCCTGTCGAGATGGGATGAAAAATCCCCAGTTGCGCAGCCGTGGTTCCGGCCCCGACTTCTTTAACGGTCAGACCGCCACCACCGGCAGTATCCAGTTGCAACTCCAGGCCCGTTGAAGTCACGCGCGCCTTGATCGTCCGTCCACTAGGCGGATTGGCTTCGATCATGGCAGCGACGTCGCCAATCGTGGCCGCACGGCTGATGTCGATGATGGAAGTAGTCGTACCATCCGAAATGGCAATGCTTCCCCGCGTGATTCCCAGTCCGCCGCGAAGTTCGGAAAGACTTGTATTCGCCGTTAGCACTGGATTAAGGTCGGAGCCCCCTGTTACTTGTTGGGAGTAGGTGCCAAAAACGTCGGCGCCAGATTTATTTGATTCGTAGAGCAGTCCCAGGTCGGCGAAACTGCGCAAGACTCCTTCATTTCCGCGATAGGCCAGATAGCTACCATCGGTGGCGAAGGGCGCGGATCCAGTTCGCGAACCGCCAAAGAGGTAGCGATCGCGAAACTTTTGATTTGCGAGTTGTGTCAGCTGGCGGATCGCACTGTCAATATCTGCCGCTGCAGCCGAACGGTCAGAATCACTAACAAGGTTCGTCGCTGCACCGAGCGCGGTTGCCTTGGCGTTGATCAGCAGACTGCTCACGGAGCCTATCGCCGCATCGGACGCACTGGTGTAGGAGTTCGTCGTTTCCAGGTTTGTGCGAGTTTGTGTTTTCTGTTCGAGCAATCGCTGCAGAATGATTGCCCGTTGGGCCGCAGGAGCGTCTTCGCTCGGAAGGGTGATCCGCCGCCCCGTACTCACTTGCGACTGCAGTCGTAGCAGGTCCAAATAGTCGGACTGCATCTGCGTGAGAAGCCGCGTGGAAGCGAGCAGGCCGCTAGCGCGCGTCGAAGGTACGGGGTAAACAGAGGACATAGTTCAATCGATCAAAGATTCACAAGGATCTGGAGCATTTCGTCGATGGCGGCGATCAGCTTCGCGTTGGCCTGAAACATGCGTTGATAAGTGATCATCTTCACCGCTTCTTCGTCTAAGCTAACACTTGTAATCGCCAGGCTTTGACCTTCCAGCGTTTGCTGAAAAGTGCGAAAGCCGTCCGAGGCGGATTTGGTTAGTGCCGATCCTTGCACGGTATCGGCGACGAACTTGTCGTACTGCACAGCCAACGAATTTCCGCCATTGAGCGGCGTGTCAAAAAAATTTGCCAGCAGTTCGGCAATTCGCGTGTCTTCACCAACTCCACTGGAGCTGGCGGCGAGTTTTGATGGGTCCTGGCGAACGATGTTGTTGACAGCAATGTCCATTGCTGACGAGCCGGTGAAGAATGTGTTTAGTCCCAAGGCGGCGAGAGCACCACTGGTATCGTTGGCAAACGAAAATTCGACCGGGGACGAATCGGTCGTGAGCTGCAACTGTCGCTCGGAGGTTAGCGAAGCCCGCAAGCCATCGATCCCATCGAGCGCGGAGACCAGATCCGCCAATGACGTTTCCTGATCGAGCCCGTTGAGATCAACCTGGATCGTATGCGTTTTGGACAAGCCGGTTTGCTTGTTGGTAACGATCACCTGGAACGAGCCGTTCGTGGGAATAAACGCCAGTCCTGCATGATCTAGCGCAACGGACGTGTCACTGACTCGATTGCTCGTCAGTGACGAATAAGCAGTGAGCCCTTGACCACTGGCATGGATCAGGTTGAAGCCAGAAATTAAGCTCTTTGTCAGGTCATCCAAACGATCTAGAAAGCCTCCCAGAATTTCATCGCGGGCCGCGACCAGACCGCCGAGTTCCCCCGCCGTCGACTGCAACGGAGAATCAGTTTCGGCCAGCTTGATCGCCGCGATCGACAGACCACGGTCGGTCGTATAATCGACGATCACCTTCCGAGCCGTCCCTTGCGAGACGAGATAATCCCCCCCCACAAACAGTGTGACGTCGCCACTGGGTTGCTCGACAGCCTTGACGTCGATCAGCTTCGCGAGTGAGTTCAAGGCAACTTCCCGTTGGTCGCGCAGCCCCACAGCATCGCTGGCGGAAGGATTTCCCCCCTCGGCCGTAAGAATCTGGACGTTGAGTCTGGCAATCTGTTGAGTCAGGGAGTTAATATCCTCCGCGATTGCAACCACGCGTGTGTTCGCATCACTGCGCAGTGTCCGGACGCGGCTATCAAGTTGATTAATATCGGTGGCTAGAGTCTGACCTTGCAAGACTGCCAGATTGCGAACCGAGACACTTTCCGGCTGATTGAGAATATCATTCAAACTGCCAAAGAAGCTCGTGAGCGAAGAACTCAAGTCCGAGTCCCCCAGTTCTCCCATCAACGTTTCGAGTTGCGAATAGACGTCTTGTTGAGCTTCGCTGCTCGCAAGGTCGCTGGTCGCTGAACGCAATCGCTCTTGCAAGAGTGCATCAGAGCGCTGAATAATTCCCGCAACTTCAACGCCCGTTCCAACGAGCAGCTTCCCATAGCGCTGCGTCGGGGCGGGTTGCAGGAGCAAATCCTGACGAACGTAACCCGGCGTATTCGCGTTGGCAATGTTATTGCCAACGACCTGCAGGCCTAGTTGGGCCGCAATCAGGGCGTTGTTCGAGATTTGCAGCGTGCTGAACAGGGACATAATGCATTCCGCGAAGGCTCAAGCGTTCGGCGGTGCATCGGCCCAGTCGGGCGAACGAGGATGGCCGCTGTCAGGCTTCCTGATTCAGCAGCGAACCTGTGGACGAAGCTGCGTCGCCACCACCGTATGTCGGTTGCAATCGGCCCCCGGTGGCAATGATCTCCAGCATCTCCGCTACATGCAGTAAACTCCGCTGGGCAAATATCCAATTAGTTAAAGTTTGATGCCGCAGCAGCTCGCTGCTAGCCGCGGCAGACTTTACGCGACCCACAATTTCGCTGCTACCAGACGAGTCGAGCGAGCGGGCCAATTGTTGCAGGCTTCCCGCGGGGCGACCTTCGGCAGCCGCTTGCTGGAGCATGTCTTGGCGTCGTGATTGACAGGCCTGCAAACGGGCTGCCAATTGTTCCGCGCGCGGTTGCGTCTGTTCCAAGCCCTGCAAATCGGCTGCGGCCATACGCTCTCGCTTGTCGTTGAGAACAACCAGCAGCTCCGACTGCACGCTCGTCAATTCGGCGAGATAGTCCGAGAGTTCTTCTTCCCAGGGGCGAGTGCTAGGCATGCGATGCTCAGGCTGAAGGTTGGATTCGGCAGAACGAACGAAATTCACCGTCGCTAGGCGCGCAGATCGACCGCCTGACGAGCGATTTCGAAATGCTCAAACATCGGTCGGATGTAACGGTCGGCGGAAGCTTCGGTGATATGCTCGACGAGGTGCTGATCAAGCTGCTGCTGAAATATTTCTTCCGTCTGACCGCCATGAAAATAGGCCGGCTTTTCCTGGGTTTTTCGCATGCTCGCCAGGGTTTGACCGAACAGGGTGTTCCCCACAAACTCCTTAAACTTGTCCCACAGCTCAGGCGAAGGGCCAGTCGCATCGGTGGCTTGAAGCTTTAAGGCCGGGCTCTCGCTGGGAGCCGCTGCGGTTTCAGCCGGCAGTTCTGTCTGGCCCTGCAAGGCCTGCAGAAACGAGAGAGCGTTTGCCTGATCCTTCGACTTAGTTTCGTTGAGCAGCGAGGTAGTCTGCTTGCCACCCAGTACGGAAGCGATTCCTTGCATTGCCATGATATTCCTCTACGTTCGAAACGGCATTTTGTTGGGTTGCAAATTCAAAGACTGCTATTCGACAATCAACTCGCCAAACAAGGCCCGCTTGTGCTTGAGCATCTTGATGATGTCGATCACATCTTCAGCCGGCACCTTTAATGCATTGAGGGCATCCACCAATGCTGCGAGCTTGGTCTGGCTATCGTCAGCCCTTGAATCGAGGACGACAAACTCGTTGAGTTGCTGCGGGCCGGCCTGAATCAAACGATTGCCGTGCATGACTGCGACCGGAGCAATTTCGACATCTTCGCCGATAATGATCGCCTTCTTTCGTTCATTAACGATCACCTTGGTGTCGGGCGTTGAAAGAAAGACGCGCGTCTCCATCAGGTGCTTGGCGAACAAGGCCGGACTATCTGCGTAAGCGGGCGGTACGTTCACTTCTATTTGCACCTGATCGATGGCTCGGGCGATTTCACCTTCGGAAATACGAAAGTCACTCTGCTTGTTGATGAGTTCGTCCGCGATGTAGGTCGTCATCTGAAACGAAGCATGATCTTTATCGAGCACCAATAGCAGTTTGCCATTGTGGATGAAGGGATTCTGAAACTTGTGCTCAATTTGGCAACCATTCGTCACCGTGCCGACCTGAGCTTTGGCAGAATCATCAACCGAGATTAGGCCCCGAGCCAGCCCGTATACCTTTTTGTCGGACGGCAACGGGCCCCGCAGTTCCGTGAGCATCAAGTAGCCCCCTTCGAGGCTCTTGGCGCTGAAAGCACTGACGGTGCAATTGATTAGATCTCCTTGCTGCGCTCCGCCCGCTGGCACCGTGGCGGTGACGAACACAAAGGCTACGTTCTTTGCACCCTTGAGTTCGTCCAGTGAGATTTGCCCTCGCATGTCGGTAGCCAGGCGATGCCCCATCAGTTCCATGTAGCGCGACAACGCCCGCGCGGTTGCCTTGGAATCGGTGTCTCCTGTTCCTTTCAGGCCCACCACGAGCCCCATGCCATGCAGCACGTTTTCTTCTTGCCCTTTAATGCGGCAGAAGTCTCCCAATCGCTGATCGGCAAAGCCCTGCCCAGAAAGTAGCAGGAGACAGAGCGAGGTGAGAATAATGCGAAGCATGGCTTGATGGGGGTTGGTGTGCGAGCGAAGTGGAGCAGCGTCGTCGGGCGAAACTAGAATGGGTTAAGTGTGTCGTACCAACGTGTGAGCCAACCTCGCTTGTAACTATCTCGAATCGCACCCAGTTCGCGCTTGTCAATTTTCAGTTCAGCAATATCCTTGCTCAAGACGACATTGCCGGGTTGAATGTCTTCCCGACGACAGACGCCAGAGAGCGAAACGAGCCAGGTCTCCTCGTTGCTGCGGATCTCGCGATGAGCTTCGAGAACAAGCGTGCCGTTGGGAAGAATGGCCGCTACCTTGGCAGCGATATCGAACTTGATCGACTCGGCCGTTTCCTGATCCGACTGTGTCCGCGCGATCGAGTTTAGCTCACCTTGCACGCGCTGGTTGCCGTCGGTTTGTGGTGCCGGCTTGACCGATCGTAGACCATCAAACACGAGCCAATCTTTCAGCACTGCATCATAGAGCATGTTCTTGCGTCGTTGAAAATCTCCCTCGGAAATGACACGTGCCCCCAAGTCAACGCGAATGGTCACGATATCGTTCACATGGGCTTCGCGCGGCGGCGGGAGGGGAATTTCATACCAACTCGTTCCCACGGGCGCGCCCATTTGGCCATATCCGTAGCCGGCAGAGCCAGAGAAGGGCGCAGCGGATTGCGGTGCATAGTCTGGTTCAGGTCCCGCATCCGGATAACGGAGGCTCATGCCTCGGGTCGTGAGGGGTCGACTGAACAGGCTGGAATTCGGACCTTCTTGTCCGACGCACCACCCGGCAGGAACGCCGATCAGAACGAGAGGCAACCAGTGTCGAGACAGTTTTTTCGAGATGGACATGATTGGCTCCGGTTGGCTTCGGCTCGGAATGCGGGTGAACGTTAGGTCT
The DNA here is from genome assembly GCA_041739545.1 of Pirellulaceae bacterium. GTDB lineage: Bacteria > Planctomycetota > Planctomycetia > Pirellulales > Pirellulaceae > JBGSNR01. The sequence goes on from JBGSNR010000027.1 coordinate 49,287, forward strand.
AGTAGCGAGGACCAGAAGCAAAAACTTCGAGCTCGCGCATCCCCGTAACGCGAGCGAGGATGGGATCTTTGGAACCTTCCGGGACTACGGTGACGACTTCGCCCGCCGCGCCGTCATCTTTCGCAATACCGCTGACGGTCACCGTAACGCCGGCAGCCTTCGCACGGATCGTGACGATATCGTTGCGTTTCACCAGCTGTTTAGGCTGCACATAAGAGGAATCAACGGCCCAGTTGGCAGGGATGAGCCGCTTGGCCTCTTTGCCGACAACTTCATCGAGATTCTGGTAAGCCCGCGCACCCTCACGGTCGTCCTTGGCAGGAATCAGTTCCACGTCCGACTCTTTCACCAGTTCCCCTTTTGATATGGGGCGTATCGTGTTAACGACGCGAACAACATTCGAGGGAATTTCGGCCTGAACGACTGGTGCAGTGTCTACAGGAGCGGCAATCGGCGCAGGCACTGCGGGGGATGCATCTTGTGCGGTGGGCAACGGCATCGCGTCTGAAGTCGCAGTGGCAGCGATAACACTTCCTGGCTTCTGCCGCACGATGATGGTTTGCTCCGCTCCCTTGAAGTGCCAATCATTCAAATCAACATCGTTTAGCAGTAGCAATTGCTGCAACTCCTGACGACTGATCCGTAAAGAACGCTCAGCACCAGGAGCCAGCATCAGTTCCAGCTTCAACAGCGGGGTCGAAATCGAATCAGCACAGCCGTTGCAAGTCACTACGTCCGCCAAACGCACCACGCTTCCCGTGACGGCCGCATGTGATCGCTGATGCATTTCGGCTGCTTCTGCCGAAAAATGGGCGGCAAGTAGCAAGAAAAATGCAGCGTGAATTCGCAGGACAGTGGCGAGTTGCATGGGCGTTGATTTCTTTTCAACAGGTGGGTGTTCAAGACGTCAATGGTCGAAGCTTATTTGCTGACTTACCGACGCAGGTTAGCAATCAATTGCAGCACTTGGTCGCCGACTTGAATCGATTGCGAGTTCAATTCGAAGGATCGCTGCGTTGTGATCAGATCGATCAGTTCCTGCACCGGTTCCACGTTCGAAGCTTCTAAAAAGCCTTGCCGAAGTTGACCCGCCCCTTGCTGCCCCGGGTTGCCAAGAATCGGAGTACCTGAGGCCGGAGTCGGCGTATAAAGATTCTCACCCAACTTCAGCAGTCCCTGAGGATTGGCGAACATGGCAAGTTGCAACTGCCCTGCCTGGTTGTAGGTGGCGCTATTCACCTGCGCGACCGAGACAATCCCCGATGGAGAAATCACCACGCCCGTCGTATCCGGGGGAAAAGTAATCGGCGGATCGACCAGCCGGCCCGTGTCTGCCGAGCCGACGACGAGTTGATAGTTGGCATTGATCGAAAAATTGCCCGCTCGCGTATAAACAGGATTGCCGGAGGGATCAGAAAGCTGGATGAAGCCCTGCCCCTCGATGGCAATATCCAGCGGGTTACCGGTGTCTTGAAACGAACCCTGGCGATATTCGGTTTGTACGCTTTCCATCCGCGTTCCTAAGCCGATCGACGTACCGACGGCCGTTAGATTGCCCGCAGCATCTTGCGCACCCGGGTAACGCTCGTGGCGATAAAACAAGTCTTCGAAATTGGCTCGGTCTCGTTTGAAGGCAGTGGTGTTGATGTTCGCGAGGTTATTCGCAATCACATCCAACTTGCTCTGCATCGCTTCCATGCCGGTCGCAGCGGTGTACAGCGATTGAATACTCATGCGTTATCTCCCTCGTAAAACTAGATGGTGTTAGGCACGCAGCAGACGGCCGGTCAGATTTTGCAACAGGCTGTCGTGGTGTTGAATCATGCGAATGTTGGCTTCATAGGCTCGCGAAGCAGCGATCAACTCGACCATTTCCTGAGTGGGGTTCACGCCGCTGGTTTCCAGCACCCCTTGGCGAACCTGGCGTTCGGTCTCTGGCACCGCAGTGAGTGTCGTCTGGCTCGCATCGAACAGCGTCCCCCCGGCTTTGGTCAAACTCCCCAGCGAAGCAGGGCGACGAATCGCCACCGCGAAGGTATCAGCTCCTTGAGTTACGACCCCCCCGGCAAACATTTGCCACGGGAGAGTTGGATCAATCACGATCGGGCCGCCGTCAGCATTGAGGACGGTGTCTCCCTCTTGGGTGACCATCCGACCTTCCTGGGTAAAGCGAAAGCTGCCGGCCTTCGTCAAAAACTCTTGTCCGTCACGTTCGACCAGGAAGAAGTCTTGGGGGCGTTCGAGGGCCAGGTCGGTTTGGCGTTCCGTCACCCGCATGACACCCGTGGAATAGTCGATCGGAGTTAGCGTGAGATGAACACCGCCGCTTAAGTCATTCAGACCCTGCGAGCCTCGCGTGGAATCGCCACGTTCGATGGCTTCCGAATCGCGGGCTTCAAGAAGCGCGATTTCGCGCTTGAAGCCGTCGGTCGAAACGTTGGCCAGATTGTTCGAAAGCATATCGACCTTGCGACTGAGTGAGTGAGCACCGGCCGCAGAGACGTACATTCCGTAATTCATAAGTTCACTCCGCTGACCTGGGTCGGACACTCCCCTTAATGCAACGAGTGTGCCGCGGGTTTGTGGAGCAACTGCAACAAACGATGCTAGCGGCGAAAAGCCTGAGGAAATTAGGGTGAAATCGCTGCGGACGTTAATGAATCAGCTGCCGACAAGCTTGCGGTCGAAGGCCTGCTGTCGGCACAAGTTGCCGGTTGCCAGCGGCAAGATTTGACGGTCCGGCAAACTTTGCCGTTGTCGGGTCGGACCAGTTCGTAGCGAGCGCAGGCCCACCATTGGCCTGCGATTACATCTCTTTTAACGCTGCCGCGACGATCTGGGGCGTATCGCCGATCTCTCGCACTTCGGCCGCGAGTTCCGGAGCCACAAACAGCCTCGTCCGCTTCACGAAGTCGTCGAACTGTTTTGTCGCCAGCGTATGGACTGCGGGCGAAATCTCGCCGAGCGGCCGATAGATTTGTTCCTTGGGGAAATAAACTTGGACATGGAATTCTACTTCCCGCTTTTGAGGCGGAGCATCGACCAGAATCTGATGCGGTGCAACACGTTTTCGCAGCCGCGTGCTCAAGTGCGCCGCCAAACGCTCGGCAAAGTGAACGAGCCAGGTGTAAGGCTGCCGGGCGATCTGCTCGTACAGTTCGCGCTCTTGATAAAAACTGAATTCCGCCCAACGCTTGTACAATCGCCGCGTGGGGCCAAACAATCCTTCAAACAAGTCGTGCGCGACGCTGCCGGCCGAATGCTGGCGCAGCGACGCAATCATTTCCGCTTCCGACTGCCGGAAGAGGGCGTCGCAATCGAGCTCGCCGTGGAGTTGATAAAAACCGCGCTGAAGCATCGCGGTTGCTGCGCGGACCGTATGATGCCAATAGACTTCGCTGAACATGACGTAGCGTGCAAAGACCATCATCTCCGCCGCGGTGCGACCTTTTTCGGTGATCGCCAGGCCGTTCCCGGCAGCATTCAGGCACAGACTGCCGATCAGCCGTTGCTGGTCAAAGTTCCGACCGTACGGCACGCCGGCATGCAAACTATCGCGCGGCAGGTAATCCATCTTGTCGATGTCGATCGGCCCAGAAAGCAAGCTCTTCAGCACCTGCGAGCGCGTGTCGCGCGGCTTTTCGGAAAGCAAGGCCACTATGTCGCGCGGCTGCACATGCCACTCGGCACGGAGCAAATCGGCGACTTCCCCTTCGAGCAAAAAACTGTTCGCGAATAGTTCATGCGCCGGCACGCCGGGCAGCTTCAAATCTTCAATCGGATGGCAAAACGGCCAATGCCCCAGGTCATGCAGCAGCGCGGCAACGATGAGCAATTCCGCTTCATCCGGCCCGATCATCTGATCGAACCGTGTATCTTGGGCGAGCTGCCGCAGATAACTCAGGGCGTTGCAGTAGACGCCGAGCGAATGTTCGAATCGCGTGTGATGGGCGGCCGGGTAAACGAGCGCGACCAAGCCTAGCTGACTGATCCGCGCCAGCCGGCGGAACTCGGGCGTATCGATGAGGTGCGCCACACGCGGCGTGAGCGGCACATCCATCTCGTGCGGAATACGAATCAACTCCCGACGTTCGTCGCAGGCACGGATTTCAGGCAGTTCGAGGAGGGACATCGGGGCGGTTAGTAAACGAGTTTTAGGAACTGCGCTTCATTGTAGATCAAAAAATGACGAAGCCCGAATGACGAATGACGAACCAACAATTTCGTCATTCGTCATGACGACTAGGCGACATGTCGAAGTAGGGCCACCTATGTTGCGATCGGCTCTCGATTGTGGTCTGTTTCGGCGACGCGCCGCCAGACAAGGGTGCCGTATCCAATCGTGCGTGCTCCCTCACGCAGAAGAATTGCTTTGCCAACAGCAAGCTTGTGAAGGTTTCGGTCGGGATTGAAAAACCGCCCGTAAACGATACCGCTCGCGCCCGGATCAAGCGAGTCAGTTGCGAGAATTAGTTCTACGTCACAGTCATCGCTGTCGATATAAAGCTGAGGGCGGAAGCCGGAATAGATTTTCGATTGGCGTCCGCCGCTGTCTTTTGAAACCATAGAGACGAATGCCATAAAGTCACAACCAGCACTGGGCAGAACTTCAGATGCCGGCGCGTACAATTTATGTGCTGCAGATAGACATCGAAATCGTATTCGCGCGCACATTTCACGAGTCTGTTCGTCAATAACCTGGTTGTTGTTCAGATGCTTAACCAAGAAGTCTAGATCGGATTGCGACAGGAACACTGGGACACGCTCAGCGGCATATTCATCGACAGGAATAGTAGGATGAAAACGCGATGGCAAGCTCTTGCTCCAACGAAAGGTTGAAAACACACGCCAAGTGCCACTGCTGGCTTGTCCAGCAGTCCTGATTTCAGAGAGGTTTTTCTATCTTAATTGCATCTACTGTCGTGAGCAGCCGGTTCCCGTCAAACCAACCTGAGCAAACGATTGGAAAATCTTCGAGGATGGAAGCACTGCTGGGCAAGCCAGCAGTGGCACAAAGCCTGAATGACGAACCAACAATTTCGTCATTCGTCATTCGAACTTCGTCATTCAGCGAAAGTTCTGGTTAAACCAAACAGCTAAATTAATTCGTATCCCCGCCCAGCAACTTCTCTTCCACCTTATCCGCTTGCCAGGCGATTGAAGTTACCAGCTTGGTTACATCGAGCGACGAAACGGTTCCTGCGGGTTCGCTCGCGCAGATCACGACGACGTCTCCTGAGCCGGTATCCTCAATCGCAAACGCACCATGCACCATCTTGGAGTTGTATTTCAAAAGTGCCATCGCGTTTTCCGGCGAAGCGGGACCACAGATGGACTGATAGGTAACAATTTCCTTGCCATCTTGTCCTTTTTCGCCGAAGCGAACTTCCACCGTTTGTTTGCGCAGCGTGCCGACGGGAACGATTAGCTTCCACGACGATTCCCCTTCGGTTAGTTGCCAGCCCGACGACTGGGCCACGCTGCGAATGATTCCCTTGGGATCATTCACTTTGGCCTGTTCTTGCAGGAAGTCAAAACTGGGAACTTCCATCCCTGCGGCACCGATGGCCCCCGCAGCAACGGTGGGGGAACTTACTTGTGCTGTAGCCGAAGTCGCCGGCAGGGGTGAACCAGGATTCGCCTGTGAGGGGCGTGGCTGATTCATCGCGTTGTTAATCATCCCGGGGAGCATCATTCCAAAGCCGGCCCCCATGCCGTAACCCATCGGCCCGCCGCCGCTCGCCGGGTTCTCGGCCATCTTGGCCATGCTGTTGGCGGCCTGATACATGGTGTACGACTGCAAATCGCCGATCGCACCCATGCTACTGCGGGCGTCGATTGCCTTTTGAACTTCTTCCGGCGGGCTGATCGCGTTGATGAAAAATTCGGTCAACTCCAGGCCGTAACGGGCGAAGTCCTTCGAAATGGACGCTTGCGCTTTGCTGCCGATCTCGTCGAACTGGGCGGGGAGGTCGAGCATGCTCACTTGTGCGGTGCCGAGCATGTCGGTCAAGCGCGAGACGATCAGGTCCTTCAAGAATGAAGTGATTTCGTCGGTCGTCACTTTTCCTTGCGTGCCGACAAGGTCATCAAGCAGCTTCCGGCTATCCTGCACGCGGAAGGCGAACTTGCCATTGCCGCGCAGGCGGATCATGCCGAAATCTTTGTCCCGGACCGTGATCGGCTGACGCGTGCCCCACTTTTGATCGATGAAGTTCTGCAGGCCGATGAAGTAGACGCTCGCCTGAAACGGCGATTTTTCCCACGGAATGGTGAGCATGGCCGTGAGGATCGGCACGTTCATGGTGAACAGCGTATAGCGCCCCGGCCCGAATTTATCGAGCGCTTTGCCGCTGCGGACAAAAACGGCCTCCTGGTTGGGCTGCACGATCAATTGTGCCCCGAGCTTGATATCCGCGGTTCCTTCGGCCGGGACGCGATGAACCAGCGAGCGGTTGGAATTGTCCAGAAAGTCGATGACTTCGAGGCGAATGCCCATGTGAAAATCTTCCGAGTGGATGATGAATAGCCAACGATGTTGGCCGACCCGAACCTAATACTGTTGTTCTACGCGAAAGGGGATCGCGTTGCCAGAATGCCAGCGGCTGAAGCGTGCTAGTGAGAGATTCGCTGGAAAATTGGTAATATTGGCGGCTGGTGGTACGGTGCTGGCAGGCGTCCGTGCCAACAATTCAAATATGCCGCGAGACAGACGATCGATGCTCAGATTCCCGTGTCCAAACTGCAACGCAGCCCGCCCCTCGGCTGATGCGTCCTGCAATCAGTGCCAATGGCCGAAGCACCAGCGAACGCAGACGAGCCTCAAGACTGTCCCAAACCGCCCGTTTCAGTTTTCGTTGCGAGCGTTGTTGATTTTGGTGGCTGTGGTTTGTGTTGGATCAGGAAGCATTTATTACTGGGGGATCGATGGCTTTGTTGAGCGAGTTCTCGTCTTTGCCGCCTGCGCGTCAACGATTGCCCCACTCGTGGAATTCTGTTTCTACTGGATACGAAACCTCAGTGATGAATGAACGCAGGTTCGCACCGTGTGGCTGGTCCGCCCGTTACGATTCTGCGACCAAAGGCATGTTTTACGCATCGTCGTTCCAACAGGCACTTCTCAACGCGAACCATTGGATTCGAAAGGCAGCTGCGCGATTTTGCGATTCGCGTTAGCGGGCTACTTGCTTAATACCACGTTGCCCGGCCCGGTCCATTCAGGCGGGCTAGCCCCCCGTGCCACCGGACGCCAAGTTTTTTTATTAAAACATTGACGAGTAATCAATAATTGGGAACAATTATTGCATTGCCTAAGACTGCGGCTCGGGATGTCAACTGGTCAAACTTGAGCCAACTGAAGCCGAACCGCCTCTCGTTTTTGATCCATTTCCAACCTGTTCAACCTCGAACCTATCCCCCCACAGGAGTTGCTAACAGCCAGTACGTGCTTACCGTGCAAGTACTGGTTCGAAGACGATGGCATTGGCTAGTTCGCGTACGAAGTCGCGACCAGTTTGATAAGCGGTCGTCGCCAGACTGACGAGGATCTGCCAAGTCGCAGCCCCGCGGT
>JBGSNR010000104.1:0-79012 GCA_041739545.1 Pirellulaceae bacterium
GTTGGCGTCCAGGCTGTAGGTTAAACCGTTCAGCGGCAGGTCTGCGTCGGTCGCAGAGGCCGTGAAGGTCAGTTCGGTCTGCTCATCCACCAACTGCGTGCCAATTGGGTCCAGCACCGGGGCCACATTCACTTCACTCACGGTAACCGTGATGGTTTCGCTATCGGTTTCGAATCCATCGCTGACAACCACATCAAATGTAAACTCCCCCGGTCCTTGGGCTTCACTGGGAGTCCAGGTGAAAGCGCCAGCAGTGGTGATAATCGCTCCTGTCGGTGCACCACTCAAACTGAAGGTCAACGTTTGAGCCGGCAGATTGGCATCCATGGCAGTTGCCATGAAGCTCAGTTCAGCCTCTTCGGCAATTGATTTGTTGCCAATCGGTCCCAATATCGGAGGATCGTTTGACTTCAAAACCACGTCGTTACCGTCGCCGCCGTTGTAGTAGATGAAAAACGGCTGGCCGTTAACGGTGACGAGGTCGCCGTTGTTGGGCGCGTTGGCGAAGGTGCCGGTGAGCGTGCCCCCCACGTCGATGATCATGAAGTTCTGACCGCTCGCGGCCGCGACGATGTCGCTGCCCACAGTGCTAAGGGTGGCGCCCGTGAGATCCACGTTGCCGCTGACGACTGTCTGGTCGTGTCCGCCGGTGACACCCGCCCCGTTGGTGCCGTCGATCTCCGCGACATAAGCACCGCCGGCGAGGTTGAGATTGTCAGTGACGGTGATCGCGCCGACGCTGAATCCAGGGGAGATCGTGCCGCCGTTGGTTGTGATATTGGCCTCGATGGTGCCGGTGCCGGACAGCACATCGCCGGCGCTGAGAGACAGGCCATTGGCGGCGACGATCTTCGCGCTCCCGCCACCGAGAACCGTGCTGGCACCGAGGGTTGCCTCGTTCGAGTCGACAATGGTCAGCGTGCGGCCATCACCGACGGACACCGTGCCTGCGGTGGCAAAGCCGGCGGCCGTGTTGTTGCCGGCCGACAGCGATTCGACATCGACCGTAATGAAAGAACCGGCCAAACCGTTGATCGGGGCGTTGACGCTGCCGCCATTCACTGCCCGGCTTCTGAGTGTGGCACCGCTGGCAATCGTGACCGGATTGGCGGAATTGATACTGCCACCGAACACCATGCGCAGCGCACCGGCATTCACGTTGGTCGCGCCGGTGTAATTGTTGTTGCCGCCCAGCGTCAATGTCCCGCCGCCGATCTTGGTCAGACTCCCTCCCGCTCCGGAATGTACGCCCTGATTGACGAATTCTCCGCCTTGAATATTGAACGTGCTGTCGGCGACTAGAATGAAGTCGATGCTGTATTGCTGCAGACCGGCGTTGGAGGTGACGTCGTCTCCCGCCACGTCAAGTGTGATCGCGTCGCCGCCAATCGCGTGATTCGCGTTGAACATCAGCGCGTAACTGTTGCCCGCGCCGGTGTTGTTGATGCTCGAACCGGCGGTGTTGAAGACCAGCGTGTCGCCGTCTAACGGCAGCGTGTTCGTGTCCCAGTTGGTGTTGCCGGCGTTATCCGTGTTCCAGTTGGTGTCGACGTCGCCGACCCAGGTGAGTGTTGCTAACAGCGCGCGGTCTTCGAGGCGTTCCAGGCCGGAGAAAAGGTGGCGGCCGGAACGCCCCTTAGCGTGGCGGGGGGCTCTGCCGCGCTTGGAACCAAAGATCAGTTTGTTAATCCAGGAAGTTTTTGACATGAGGCGGATTCCAAAGGAAGAATTAGTCGTTTCAAGTTCTGGGTTATTGTTCGCTAGTAACAAGCGCGGGACATGCTCCTGCACCACCCTGCAGGTTCGCATCAACTGATCCATCAGCCACTTGGCGGTGACCACGCTGTCGCGAGGTGAGCTGATTCAGTTCCGCATTGGTAAGGCCAACGTTGCAAAAGAACACGCTGGGAACAGCCGCGCTGCCAAGGCCGATCCGCGTACCGGCAGTGCGCTTGCGGCTCACATTCATGCCGCTGCTTGCTATTCTCAGGTCTGGTACTAGCTCGTGGCCGGCCGAGAGGATCGGCTTCGCGGAGTGTCGTCAACTCGTTGTTAGCGGTGTCGTAATCCTGCAAACTGTTGACCATTGGTGTGGCCAGCAGTTGCCACCCTGCCGGCAACTCAAACCGCAGGGGACGAAGCCAACACGGACGTGCGGCCACTCGGTTAATTGAACGATAGGCCATTTCGCAGCTCGACTTTTGGCGCGTAGCGGTTTGAACTCAACTCAATAGGGATAGTTACAAGTACCTGAGCCAAAGGAGGCGTGCTACCGATCTGGCTAAATTGGGAGTGCTTGCTGGCCGAGCAACTTGCTTGTCCAGATCAAGGACTGTTTTGGAGCCCCCAAGCGGGGGTCCCAGGGGGCTAATTTAACTGTTCAACTGAAGCACAGCGAATAACGACGAAGTGCATTAGGTGGTAGCCGTTAAAGTTCACCTGATCGACTCATCTTATAATAAATACGAGGTGTAGGGTCGTCTAGCAGCTTGTCGAAAAAGGGGGGATATTACCGGGCAGTGCCTGGCCGCCATTTCGGGTAGCTGGGTTCTTCGCGGGGTGGCCTTCTTTCAACCAGGGCCACCCCGCGAAGTTCGGCCGTCCCACATCCGACCCGATTGGCGTTCCGCGAATGCTTGTGTCGCCCCTCCTGGGCTTTGAATTTGATGTTGGCCATCTTCCAAGGGCTTTGTTCGCGGCGGCCGCTCACAACGCCCTCGGCTAATATCTCACGCCGCTCCGCGGCTAAGTTTCGCAGGTCACGGACCCCGTCCCTGAAACAATCCGGCTTCTATCTTTATTTGACCTCATTCCATGGTGTCCGGTCCGACTAAACTGGTACGCACGGCGGGCGAACCTAATGCGACTATTGTTCCAACTGCAAATCTCGAAACCAGGCACTCATGAAATTGCTGCTCGTTCTGATCGGTTTGGCCCTCATCAGTGCCGGGCCTGCGTCGCTCTTCATTCCCGATCTCGCGGCCCAGGTCGTAGGTGCTACAGGCCAGAGTCGTGCTTAGCCCGGCCCGGCCAGTCCGCCCTCAACCAACCTGGGCTACCCTGTGTAAAATCACAATCCCTGAATATGACACTACGAAACATACTAATCATGACCGCCTCAGTCATTGCACTGCCCACTACTCTTAGCGCGGCGGAGCCCCCCTTCGAGCAACTCCAAGAACAGGCTCGGCAGGGCGATCCCGCTGCGCAGTTGTCCCTGGCGATCCGTTACCGAGATGCCAAGGACGTTGCTAAAGACAATGCGGCAGCGATGCAGTGGGCGCACCGAGCAGCAGACCAAGGGCACGCAGACGCACTAGACTTCGTCGGCTTTGCTTATCTGCGCGGTGCGGTAGTGAAGCGCAGGCCGGAGGTTGCGTTCGGCTATTTCAAGGCGGCGGCAGAAGAGTCAGCACAGGCGGCCTTTAACCTCGGTCAATGCTACTACGGCGCCCAGGGCACAGAGCAGGACTGCGCCAAGGCACTCGACTGGTGGCGGAAGGCGGCTGCCAAAGGCCACGGACGCGCGGCGTCGACGGCGGCCATGGCGCTGCTTTCCGGCGAGGGGGTTGTGCCCGATGCCGCGGAGGCGCGTCGGCTGGCCGAACTCGCAGCAGAGTTGAACGACCCATCCGGACTCATCGTGCTCGGCGAAATGCAGTTTCAATCTGGCGAATTCGACGCGGCAAAAGCGATCTGGACCAAAGCCGCAAAACTTCACCCGACTAGCACCACCGGGCATCCTGCTCAACCGTCCGGCAATGCTTCCGCGCAGCAGGGGGCTGACCTCCTAAAGCTCTTTGAATACCGCCGGCGAAAAAGCGAGCCAGGTAAGTTCGCCTTCGTGCAGATGCCGCACATTCATCAAGGCTACAACAACTGTGGCTCCACGGCCTGCGCCACCTTCGCGCGTTTTCAGGGGAGCCAAATTAGCGGTTGGGATTTCAAAAAGCTTTGCCCGTCCCCGCTCGGCACTGGCACCGACTGGTGGCACCTGCTGGATGCCTCGGAGAAGATCGGACAGAAATGGAAACTCGTCACGTTCACCCCTGACGACACCGGCTTTGATGAAGCCACGGCCATGCTGAAACGCGAACTCGATGCGGGTCGGCCCGTGGTTGTGGACTTCAAGTACATTGGCCCGCAGTACGCCGGCGGCTTCGCGGGCCATACGCTAAGCGTCTGCGGCTACATTGCGGCGGAAAATCTCTACATTCTCTGCAACCCCGCCGTCGCGACTCCTGGCCTCCAACTCATCACCTCTGACGACTTGAAGGACTTCTGGCGTTCGAACTACTACGGGGAGCGCGCCAAAGCCGTGCTTTCGCGCCCTGCCTTCGTCATCGAAAGTTGAGGTGAGCAATGAAGCACCTCCTCTACGTGTTCTGTGTCCTTGGCTCTCTCTGTGGTCTCTCCCCAGCCGCTGACAAGCCGAACATACTTCTCATTCTCGCCGACGACCTTGGGTATGGCGATGTGCGTTGCTACAACGACCAGTCGAAGGTCGCCACGCCACACATTGACCAGCTGGCGCGCGAGGGGATGCGCTTAATCGATGCGCATAGCCCGGCAACGGTCTGCACCCCCACACGATATAGCCTCATGACGGGACAGATGGCCTTCCGCGTACCGAATGGCGGCAGGGTTTTTGATGGCATCGGCGGGCCGTCGCTGATCGCTCCGGGGCGGCTCACCCTCCCCGCGATGCTACGCGCGAACGGCTACTCCACGGCGTGTGTTGGCAAGTGGCACATTGGCCTCACGTTCTTTGACCAAGCTGGCCAGCCCGTGCGCGGCAACGGCGTCGATGCAGTGCGCCGGGTGGATTTTTCGCGGCGTGTCGAGGGAGGGCCGGTGGATCACGGTTTCGAAACATTCTTTGGAACCGCGTGCTGTCCCACCACGGACTGGCTCTACGCGTTCCTCGATAACGACCGCGTGCCGGTGCCACCGACGGAGATCGTTGATAAGTCGAAGTTACCCAAACATCCTTACGCCAACGATTGCCGCGCCGGACTTATCGCGCCCGATTTTCCGATGGAGGAAGTGGACTTGGTTTTCCTGCAAAAAAGCCGCGAGTTTTTAGAGCAGCATGTCCGCCAATCGCCGGGCAAGCCGTTCTTCCTCTTCCATTCCGCGCAGGCGGTGCATTTGCCATCATTCGCCGCTCCGCAGTTTAAGGGGAAGACGCCTGCGGGCCCGCACGGCGACTTCATCCATCAGCTCGACTGGATTGTTGGCGAACTAATGACGACGCTGGAGAAACTCGGCCTGGCCGAAAACACCATTGTCATTTTCACCAGCGACAACGGCCCGGAAGTCACAAGTGTGGTTCACATGCGCGGCGAACACGATCACGATGGAGCGCGGCCGTGGCGCGGGATGAAACGCGATAGCTGGGAAGGTGGGCATCGCGTTCCATTCATCGTCCGCTGGCCCGGCAAGGTAAAGGGGGGTACCACTAGTTCGCAACTGGTCAGCCTCACGGACGTGATGGCGACCAGCGCCGCAGTAATCGGAGCGAAGCTCCCGGACAATGCGGCGGAAGATAGCTTCAACCTCCTCCCCGTATGGTTTGGTGAAGCTGAAGCACCGATCCGCCCCTACCTGCTGACGCAAGCGTTTGGGGGGGCAAGCACTCTCTCGATCCGGCGTGGACCGTGGAAATACCTCGACCATCCTGGTTCGGGGGGCAATCGCTACGAGCAAGACCAACTCAAACCATTCGCCCTGCCCGATCCGGCACCTGTTGCGCTCTACAACCTCGACACCGATCCCAGCGAAACGAAAAACCTCTCGGCCGCTCGGCCCGAAGTTGTGGCCGAAATGAAGGCCCTTCTGGACGAAACGAAAGCTGCCGGCCGCAGTAGACCGCAGCAACCATAAATCGCACCCCGTACGATATTTCTTTCTGCCGCAGATCTCGAAAACAGGCGCTCATGAAACTGCTGCTCGTTCTGATCGGTTTGGCCCTCATTAGTGCTGGGCCTGCGTCGCTCTTCATTCCCGATCTGGCGGCTCAGGCGTTCGGCATTCCTGCCGATAGCGAACATGCGTGCGGCTATCTCCTGGCGACCGGCGTGCGCGATGTGGCACTAGGGAGTTGGCTGCTGGCCCTGGTCGGATTAGGCGCCAGTCGAAAACTCTTGGCCGCGTCGGTATTCGCGATCGCCATTGTCGCGGCCGGGGATGTGCTCAATGTCTGTGCTCATTCCGATTGGCAACTCGTTCCGGCTCACGTGGGGCATCTCGGCGGATTGGTAGTGTTGCTGGCGTTTGGAGGTTGGATGTGGTGGGGAGCCCGAGATTAAATGGGGCGAAATTGCCGTTAGCCATTTTAGACTTATGCTTATGGGGCGGAATGGCCGACCGAAGTAAGTGGTTCTTACTTCGGCACGGAGGGGTCGCATGTACTGCGCTCATTGCGGTCTGCAAGCAGCGGGAAATTTTTGCTCGGGCTGCGGCGAGAAGCTGGTGGCTGGAGGCCTGAGCCCCATCGATTGGCGGCAGGAAACCCGCTATCAAAGGCTGCTGCAAGTGGCCGAGGTTCGCGAGCGCATTGCGCGCAGTGTGTCTGCCGCGACGAAACAAATTTCGGGCGAGCAGTTTTTGGAACTGGCCGAGCAAGCGTTCGAGCCGTTGTTGAATGGTGTCCCTGTTGGCAAGCTGGCAGCGATTGTCCAGCCTCTATATGCCCAGTGGGGAATTAGCACGGGTAAGAACCGTTCGTTGTTGCTGCAGCAGCCGATCGGTGAGGTGCTTGTGGATATCGTCTGTTCACTCGCCAGTGCCGGACAGACGATCAAGCAAGTTCATCAGGCCGACGCCGGCTGCGTCTTAGATGCCGAAATTCCGAGCGACTGGCGGTCGTTCGCGGGGCAGTTGATCGTTTCGATTCGTCGCGAAGAAGAATGGACGATCGTCGACGCCTCCGCCAAGATTCCCGGGCAGATTTTCGACTACGGAAAAAGCCAACAAACGCTGGAGCGGCTGTTTGGGGACGTGCAGAAGACGCGTGCGGCAGCGTGAAGAATTGACTACGGCTCAGCGCGCCCCGATTCATCCGGCTGAAGTGCTGAATGGACCTCGACATGATGTGAAGCCTCATGACGACCGTTGAGTAGGGCCTCGAAAATAATCGTACCTGGCTCTTCCATCGGGATATTGAATACTGATTGAATGGCGTGATGTCTTGTTCGCCCTCGCGAAAGATTCATCGCAAAATCGACGCTATCATTGGCACCGGGAGGCGTTACGCGCAGGATCGTTTGAAAGTCGGATTCCAGTTCATCTTTCGTGAGTCGCCAACAACTAATGGCTACCGCTCGTTCCAGATACATGGGTAGTTCGATCGGAAAGATGTCCTCAAGAACTCCACCAAATGTAAGTTCATCGGTCTCGATATCAGTCGATAAATGCCGACAAACTACGAAGTATTCAAGCTCAGGCATTAGATGTACCCTCGAATACTTTGAGGGCGAGTTGGGAGACGCAGGGAATCAGGTTTATCAAAGGAAGAGCCAACGGTCTTCAAAAGCCGTGCAGAGCGCGAGCGCAGTGTCTTTGGTTTTGTGCCAACGAATAGCAAATGTATCTTGAGCTGCTTTGGTTGCTGCAAAGTGCCTGGCCGCGTACGCAAGTAGCTTTGTTGCCGAAATTCTTTCTTTGGTAGATTCGCACGATGCTTGATGCACTCGCGAGCTATTCGAATACAGGTGGACATTTCCCTCAATCTTAATGAGGCCAAGGCGTCGAGGTATTCGTCGACAAAATCTACGGGAAGTCTTTCTATTGCGACGGCAATTGCCGCCAGAGCCAAATCACCGGTCAGTCCTTCGCCGAATTTAAAGCTCTTGACGATCGATGCAACAAAATCGCGGATTTCTGCCTCAGTTACAACCGAATGTCGAATCGCTTGTGTTAGCTTTCGAACCGCAACGGACCTTCGAAAGACGATTCGCATGGCAGCAGGAGGCAATACAAAGCCAATTGCGTCAGCGAATTCATCGGTAAGCAGTTCAGATAACAATGATACCGACACACTTTCACCTAAGTAGTTTTTGACGTTCTGTCCAAAACTCGAATCGATATTCAAAACCTGGGAAGTCTATGTCGCGAAAATGATGCAGCACTTCTCCCGACGTCGCATCCATCTTGCTCAGCACCCAAGGAATCGAAGTTGTAAAGCCCACTGCACTTCGGAGTTCAACCACCAGTCCGATGTGTAAAAAATGTTGATGGTCTGTACTCCAATAGGCAACTAAATCCCCGGGATGGATTAGCTCCTTCGTTTCGTCAACAATGCGGAACCCGTCGTCTCTGAAAACGATATCAATTTGCTCTTGCTCGAAAATGCCAGTTCGGCGGCTCGCCCAGACGTGCCCTACACAATTATACCCACCAATTGCCGGAACTCGTTCGACCCAGTTTGGATGCTTCTCTAGTAGTCGTCGGTACTTGTCAATTTGATCCTTTCTGGGAGACGGATCGATTGCGTTCTTTACCGAGTTACCCTTTCTCGTCTGGACGATGATGCTCTCATCGTTTGGCCCCAGCAGTAGCAGTCCGGCAAATTCGTTCATGTAACCCCTCAGTGATTAACTCTAGCGAAAGGGGATGCATGTTGACAACTCTGAGTCCAAAAAGGGAAACAACTTCCAACAAAAAAGGGCCCGGACGTTCCAAAGAACATCCGGGCCCCAGGTAGCTCGTTCGTCGATCTTCGATCTTCTAGACGATCTAGTGACCACGACGAGGGTGGTGGCTGCCGCTGGCAGCCCGCCGGCCGCTTACGCGACGCCACCTCGGCTGGTAAAGAAACTACAACTCACTAGACCACCTCCTTTCTCACTAGACTTCCCCTTAAGTGACGAATGCCGAAGAACTGTCACCGCCGGGCCCCTAGTAACTCGTGCCGCGGAGCACGAACATCACTACAATCATGCTTAAAACTTCCCAGGCAGGCAAGAGGTAAAATCCGGACGCGCTGCCGGTTTAAGGCTCTCGCGGGCCAAAATGGTTTGTTTGCTAATTGGACAGCCGGGCGACATTAAGGTTCGCGACGCATTTTAGAAATTGTTGCTCGGCTCCGACTGACAAATGTTAAATGTCAATTGACAAATAACTTGCGTCAATTTGCTTCCGTTTGACTTGGGTCATTTTTCAGTTGAACTTTTCCTATGCCAGCCATCTCTGTTGCCGATCTCCGCAAAACGTATCGCGAAGGCGTGATCTGGCGGAAGGAATTCGTCGCCCTGCGGGGGGTGTCGATTGATGTTCAGCCCGGTGAAATCTTCGGTTTGCTAGGTCAGAACGGGGCCGGCAAAACCACGTTCATCAAGATCTTGCTGGGCATCATCCGCAAAACTTCCGGGGAGGCGTCAGTACTGGGCTTTTCTGCCGGTGACCGATCGGCCCGGCAGCGGATCGGCTACCTGCCGGAAAATCTGCGCGTGCCAAGACACTTAACCGGCTATACGGCTCTCGAATACTACGGCGCTCTCAGTGGTCTTTCGACCGGTGAAGTTCGCCAGCGACGAGGAGCTATTCTGGAAAACGTGGGACTGGTTGAGCGGGCAAAAGATCCGGTACGAACCTATTCCAAAGGAATGTTGCAGCGACTGGGGCTCGCGCAAGCCATGCTGCACGAGCCGGAAGTGTTCATTCTGGATGAACCGACCGACGGCCTGGATCCGCTCGCCCGGCAGAGTGTGCGCCGCACGCTGAAACTGTTGAAAGAGAAAGGCTGCACGGTCTTCCTTAACAGCCACATCTTGCAGGAAGTCGAACTGGTTTGCGATCGCGTGGCCATTCTCGATCGCGGCAATTTGAAGTTCTGTGGCCCCGTTAGCGAGCTCACCACCGATCGCGCTTCCGGCCCTAATACAAGCAACGGCACTCAGGTGGAAGTTCGTTGGGAACTTTCGGGCAATGAAGAAGAAGCCCGCCTCGCCCTCGCCAGTCATCCGTTCGATCAATGGCATCCGCTGGGTGTTGGTCGCTTTCGGGTCGTGTCGCGCGTCAATCATCAGGCCGACGTCGATCAACTGGTCGACGAACTGCGTCGCCGGCAAATCAGCATTCAACTTCTCGCCCCGCGTCGAGTCAGTCTCGAAGACGCCTACACCGAAATCGTCGCGGAGGTCGCGGAATGATCAGGCCCTATCTTGCCGTTATCAAAGATTCGTTTCGCGAAGCCTTTGCCTCGCGAATTTTGGTGGTCGTGTTGGTTCTGATCACGGGAGTATTGCTTGTTGCAGCACCGCTGACGTATTCGGAGCGGCAGACGACCGGCATCCGTGGCCGAGATGTTCCCGATCCAAAACTTCTAGCCGATCAATTTACCGCTGCGGCCCGACTAAAAAATCCCGTTGCCGAGCATTTGTGGTCGCTGATGTCAAAGGACCAGCAGCAACTGGTTGCGAACTTTAAGCCGCTCAAAGAAAAGCCCAACTTTCGTGATATCCAAGAGTTTCAGAAGCAAGAACGGGAGCTGGTAAAAATCCTGGATGACCTTTTGAAACGGGACGACTTTTACGATCGCAAAGCGTGGCAGGACGTGAACCAAACACTTGAGGCCCGCACTTTGCGAAACGACGACAAGCTCGACAAGGAGGGGAAAGCTCGCCTTAATCGGGTGCTCTTGGAGAATGCGTTTGTCGGCGTTGTGGAGCCCAGCACCGCAACAAGCCTGCAGTTTCAGTTTGGACCTTATGCGCTCTCTGAACCGATGCCCATTCGGAAGCAGCAGTTTGCGCGAGTGGTCGAACGCCTCCTGCCGTGGCTGGTCGACAAAGGACTGCTCGCGATTGGTTTGTTCATCGCGCTCTTGGTCACGGCCCCAGTGATTCCGCAGATGTTCGATCCAGGGTCTTTGCATCTGCTGCTCAGCAAGCCGGTTTCCAGATCGTTGCTATTTCTCTCCAAGTTTGTCGGCAGTTGTGCATTCGTTCTGATTTGTGCTGTGTATTTGTTTGTAGGCATCTGGCTATTACTCGGCACACGGTTGGGGCTGTGGGAGCATCAATTGCTGTGGTGTATTCCACTGTACGTATTCGTCTTCATGATTTATTACTCCGTCGCGGCACTGGCTGCGCTATGGTGGCGCAACACGGTACTTTCCATCGTGGCGGCTGGTTTGTTTTGGGGCGTTTGTTTTGGGATTGGCTTCACGAAGCAAACGCTGGAAGGGCCGATGGAAAAGCAACGCATCATGCGACTCACCCTTGCCAAGGATTCGCTGATCGGCGTCACGGGACTGCACATGCCGCTCGAATGGGATCAGACGGCCGGCAACTGGCGTCAGGTCTGTGTTTCGGAAGAACAGGAGCAGTTCACGCTTCTGTTGTCGATGATGCCCAACCTGCCGCCACCGGTAGGGCCGATCTACGATGCTCGTAACGACCAATTAATTCGTATCGGACTTTCGTTCCAAAATGGCCGGTTCGCGTTCGTCAGCGGGAAGCGGAGTGAGGGTTGGAAGTACGCTGAAGGACCGCTCGCTCTGCCGCCGAACGTGATTATTACCATGCTCAATGAGCCCGATGGGAGTGTGCTGCTCCTATCGAATCTGGGATTATTTCGCATCACGGGGGATGTGCGGAAGAAGTCCGAACCACCCAAGATTTTTGGCATGTCTTTGCCGTTTAGTGCCGGCGGTCCGATGACGCAACTCACGATCGAGCCGAATGAGAACTGGAACAATCCTGCCACGGCAGCGATCGACAAAGAAGGTTTGTTGGCCGTTTACAGTGCTGGATTGGTGACCGTTTATCAGCGTGAAAACTCGCGCGTTTACAAACAACTGGCGCAGAAAAGGGTCTTTGAAAAAGATCCTCCGCCGGCAGTGATTGCCGTTGGTGGTGGCACGGTGATGCTGGCCAGCGAAAACGGCGTTGTGCGTTTAATGGATGCTAAGACGCTGGAAGAAATAGAGTCGCCGCAGCAACCGGGTGGGGAAAATCCGCCGCGTGGAGCGTGGATCTCGCCTGATGGCCAATGGCTGGCCGTGGCCTATCACACGGGAAAGCTCTGGTTGCGCGAGAAGTCGCAAGCTTGGAAACTCGCCCCGCTTAATAGCCAAGGTGACATTAACGCTGTGCTGTTTACGCCAGAGGGGACGCTCCTCGTCGCCCATCAGGTTAGTAAAGTCACCGAGTACGAACTCCCCAGCGGCAAAGTTTTGAAGCGATTTTCGCCACCGCTGACGATGACCGAGTTTGCCTATCGCTACGGCATCCTGCCCATCTACACCCTTTGCCCCAAGCCCGGCGAGTTTTACAAAACAGTTGAATACCTGATGACGCGCCAGGAAACAACGGCCGCGAAAGAAAAGGTGGACAACCTCGAGGCCGCCCAAGTCAAACTCAATCCGTGGTCGCCGGTCTGGAGCAGTGCCCTGTTTGTAGCTGTCATGCTCGGCATCTGCTGCATTTATATCGAATGGCAGGAGTTCTAGTTGGCGTGTAACATCGTGCCTACGGTCTGACATTAGTGACGGGGAGAGGATACGAGACATGCCCACCAAAAATAACTTGCGATTCGCACTGCTGCTGATCGGCAGTGTGATCTGGAGTCAGGCCGATCGTGTTCGGGCTGAAGACTGGCCTCATTGGCGGGGCAATCAACGGAACGATCACTCCGCGCACGACTCCGGTTGGCAAGCAGGAAAGAAATGGCCTGCGGAACGCACCACCTGGGAAAAGCAGGTTGGCGAAGGAGGAAGTTCCCCCATCGTGGCTGCAGGGAAGGTGTTTACTCTGGGCTGGATCGCGAACAAGGACCTGGTGACCTGCCTGGATGCAGCCACCGGTGAGAAACTTTGGCAGCAACAATACGTGGCACCGCGTTACGGTCGCAAAGCGACGGGGGACGAAGGGCTTTACAGCGGCCCGAGTGGTTGCCCGGAATTCGATGCCGCGACGGGTGTGCTTTACACCCTGAATGGCGATGGCGAACTGCGGGCTTGGAATACGCGCGAGGCAGGGAAGCTGATTTGGCGGAAGAATCTTTACGACGAATATGACATGCCGCAGCGGCCTAAAGTCGGACGGAGCAGCCTGCGGGATTATGGCTACACCTCGTCCCCCTTGGTGTTCAACGATTGGCTGCTCGTGGAAACCGGTTCCTCACGCGGGAATGTCATCGCTTTCGACAAAGCAACGGGGAAAGAAGTCTGGGCTTCAGAGAATAAGGACATTGCCGGGCATACCGGTGGACCCGTCGTCATGCAGGTTGCTGGCGAGCCATGCCTGGTGGTCCAGACCGTGAAGAACCTGCTTGTGTTGAAGCTGAGCCAAACGCCCGGAAAAACCGTGGCCGAGTATCCTTGGCTGACCGAATACGCGAACAGCGTCGTTTCTCCTTGTGTGCACGGCGACTCGGTGGCCATCACAGCGGGTTACAACCATGAAAAGTTGGTCCGCTTGCGCATCACGGCCAATGGGGCAGAGAAAGTTTGGGAGAGCCCGATATTTTCCTGCGTCTGCACGCCCGTCGTTGTTGGTGAGCGACTCTACGTGGCCTACCAACAGCTAAAGTGCATTGATTGGCAAACGGGAAAGCCGCTTTGGACAGGCGGTCGATTCGGCGAAGCGGGTTCCTGCATCGCCACCGCGGACGATAAGCTGATCATCTGGGGTGGAAACGGCATCCTCGCCTTGACGGAGATCGGCCCACAACCACCCACGAAGTACGTCGAACTGGCGCGGACGGATCCCCTGGCCGACTCCGATGTTTGGCCGCACGTTGTCCTGGCCGCGGAACGACTCTACTGTCGCGATCGGCAAGGAAAATTGAAGTGTTGGCAACTGAGCAAGTAGCGCTGCGGGGGCCTGATCGAAACTGCGGCGTTGGTGTTGGGCGCAATTCTCTCCTGGGGCCTTCAATGATGTCCATTCATCACGGAGAGAACGATGCAACCGGTTGACCTGCTGCTCCTCATCATGCTGCTGGCGCTCACGCTGTATGCCATTCTAGGCGGGGCCGATTTTGGCGTGGGCATTTGGGAGTTCAGCACAGTCCTGCAATCGTCCGAGAAAGAGCGGAGCCACGTCTACAAAGCGATCGGTCCGGTTTGGGAAGCCAACCATGTCTGGCTGATCTTCGTCCTCGTCATTCTGCTTAATGGTTTTCCCGGCATCTTTGCCGCCCTCAGTCGTGCCCTTTGGTTGCCGCTGCTGCTCGCGCTGTGTGGAATTGTTTTCCGCGGAGCGAGCTTCATTTTTCGCTCCTACGGCAAAGGGAGTTCGCAGATGCAGCATGTGTGGGAAGGAGTTTTTGCCATCGCTTCGACGGCCACGCCGCTTTTCCTCGGGGCGAGTGCCGGCGCGATCGCTTCGGGCGATGCCATCTTCTCTGACGCGACCCAAACGGATGCCGCTTTCCTGACCGGCTGGATTAGTTCGCTGGGAGTCTTCACGGGCTTCTATGCCATCGGCATGTGCGCGTATTTGTCGGCCGTTTATCTCACACGCGAAGCACACTTTGCAGGTGAGGACGAACTCGAAGCGCTGTGGCGACAACGGGCGCTGTCGACGGGAGTCTGGATGGGGGCTCTCTCGTTCGGCGGCCTGATCATCGTGGCCGGCGAAGCACCCCAACTGGCACTCGGCTTCTACAATCGGGGCTGGCCGTTGGTGATCGTGTCGCTTGTCTGCGGCATTGGTTCACTCGTGGAAACCTGGCGGCGAAATGTCAATCTGGCCGTGCTCGCAGCGTCGTTGGCAGTCGCGGCCGTCCTGTGGGGTTGGGGCGTTTCGCAGTACCCAACCATCGTGCCCGGCATTTCTACGGCAGAGGCAAAAGCCCCGGACATCGTCTTGTGGATGATGTTGGCCGTGATTGTTACCGGGGGATTGTTCTTGTTCCCCGCGCTGGGTTACTTGTTTTATATCTTCAAGAGCCAAGCTGCCGCGAAAGAAGCCTCGCAACGTCATTGAATCCGACGCAGCTATTTGGACGGCACCTTGAGTTCTGCCAGAATCGTTTTGAGCCGGGCCTGCTCTTCAGGATTGGCAGGCAAGGCATCTTTCTGCAAGGCCGGCAGGAGATGCTCCCACACCAGATCAAGTTGCGCCTGCATATTGCCGGTCTGCGCGGTGATGGCGATCACCGCATCTTGCCCCGGCAGAACGATACAGAATTGACCGTCCTTGCCGTCCCCTCGAAAAGCACCATGCTGGCACTTCCAGAACTGATAGCCGTAGCCCTGCATCCAGTCGACATTCTTCGTACCTGATTTCGAGTTATCGACTTGCTTACTGGTTGCTTCTGCGATCCACTCAGCCGGCAGAATTTGCTTGCCGTTCCACTTCCCTTGTTGCAGATAGAGTTGGCCGAACTTGGCGATGTCCTCCGTGCGGAGGTAGAGCCCGTAACCGCCTAGCGTGATTCCCTGCGGGCTTTTCCCCCACTGCGGATCTCGAATGCCGAGTGGCTCGAACAGCCGCGGCTTCAAATAGTCGAGCACCGTTTCGCCGGTCACCTTCTGCACGATGGCGGAAAGCATGTAGGTTGCCGGTGTGTTGTAGCGGAAGAAGGTACCTGGCTTGTGGGGCACCGGGTGCGCGAGAAACGTCTTCACCCAGTTGTCGCTCTCCAGCAGTTTGGCTTCCGTTTCATGACCGGCCGACATTGTCAGCAGGTCCTTCACCGTCATCGCCTGCAGATTCTCGGAAGGATTTTCGGGAGCATCTGCGGGGAAGAAACTCAGGACCTTGTCGGTGACCTTCAGCTTTCCTTCCGCTACTGCCAAGCCCACAGCGGTAGACGTAAAACTCTTGCTCAGCGACCACAGCACGTGCGGTTTTTCGGCCGCTTCGGGGGACCACCAACCTTCGGCCACCACTTTGCCATGCCGCATCAGCATGAAACTATGCATGGTGTTGATTCTTTTGTCGGCCCCTTCCACAAAAGCGCGAATGCCCGCGGATGAAACGCCTTGCTCCTCGGGAGTGCTCCGCGGCAAGGCTGCGACGGCAACCTTTTCTTCTGCCGATAGCGACGAGCAAATAGTGATGGCAGCCAAGGCTGCCGCGAGCCACGGGCGGAGAGCAAACATGAACGGGCCTTTTGTTGGGAGAAGGTTTGTACTTCATCAACATACCCGCCCGCGAAAGTGCAAGCCACTTCGCCAGCCGCTAAGATAACAATCGCTATTCCCTCCTATCCTGGAGCCGCCGATGTCTCCGCGATTCGTATTGCTGCTTGGTCTGTTGTTCCTCGCCTCGCCCGCCTTCGCCGCGGACGTTGATTGGGAACCGATCGATGTCGAGGCTCAACCGTTCGTTGCCGCGGCCGAACGACTGGCACAAGCGATGCAAATTGTCGGCTCGCCGCTAGCTCAGGAAGAAATCGAACTAATTACTGCCGCGAAGAACGCTGGCGATGACGCGAAGGCGTCTCGACAGGCAGTGCAGAAACTGCAAGCCGCGCTCGATAAGCATTGTCTTGCCGTGGTGCGCATCAATCCCGAAAGTCGCGTCTCGGCCGCGGAGGGACCGGCCAAGAAGGAACTCATCGAGCAAGGGTGGCGAACGTATCTGATCAAGGTTCACAACGAAGCCCGCATTACGCCGGTGCTCCGTATTGAAAGCCCGAACGCGTTGCCTGTTTACGAGCGCGGCAAAGGAGCCCGCGAAGAGCCACTGAAGAAAGACAAATTGGTGCAACCTGCCGACGTGCCGCAGCGGTTCTTAGACCTGGATGTCTTCGGCAAGCAGCCGTTGAAGCCGCAACTCTCCGGACTGGAATGCGAGTACCGCATCGTGCAGCTTTACTCGCGTGATGCCGGCGATCGCGAAGCGACCCTTGCGTTTCATGTCGGCCAAGGGACGCAAGATCTCGGCTTTCGGAGTGACTTGCCGTTGCTGTTTCGCTGCCAGCCCTCCTGCGAACTGCGATTCTCAGTTCTCGATGACGACGGCACGCCGACGATGGCGGCGTTTACCATTCGCGATTCGCAGCGGCGCGTTTATCCCAATCCGGCGCGCCGCCTTGCGCCCGATTTTTTCTTCCACGAGCAGATTTACCGTGCCGATGGCGAGACGGTTCGTTTGCCGGCTGGGGAATATGAAATCAGTTGCACGCGTGGCCCCGAGTATTTCGTCAGCACGCGCATGATCACCATTTCTGCCGCTGAGAAAACACACGCAGAATCGTTTCGCCTCAAGCGCTGGGTCCATCCCAAGGCGCGTGGCTGGTACAGCGGCGATCATCATGTGCACGCGGCCGGCTGCGCGCACTACGACAGTCCCACCGAAGGGGTCGGGCCGGCAGATATGCTTCGGCACATCCTGGGGGAGGATCTCAACGTTGGTTGTGTCTTGTCATGGGGGCCCTGCTGGTACACACAGAAGAAGTTTTTTGAGGGAAAGACGAATGCGCTTTCGCAGCCGAACTACTTGATGCGCTACGATATCGAAGTGAGTGGCTTTCCTTCGTCGCATGCGGGGCATCTGTGTTTACTACGACTTAAGGAAGACGACTATCCCGGGACCGATCGGCTCGAAGATTGGCCCAGTTGGACACAGCCGGTCTTGGCTTGGGGAAAAGAACAAGGTGGCGTCGTTGGCTACAGTCATAGCGGCTGGGGTTTGGAATTGCCCGACGTCTTCCCCGCCGGCGAGCGGAAATTTCGAACGCAGCAGCGCGGAGATATTGCAAACCCATGGCTGGGCCGCGCGGCAGATAAACTTCCCGACTACGCGATGCCCCGCTTCGACGGCATCGGCGCGAACGAGTACGTCGTGACGGCAGCGAACGGACAATGTGATTTTCTTTCCGCCGTCGATACGCCCGCGGTGTGGGAATTGAACGTCTGGTATCACACCCTCAACTGCGGCCTGCGCCCCCGCATCAGCGGCGAAACCGATTTTCCGTGCATCTATGGCGAGCGGGTCGGCTTGGGACGCATCTATGTAAAATTGCCGACCGACAAACCGCTCGATTTTGATGCCTGGTGTGCCGGGCTGAAGGATGGACGCAGCTATTGCAACGACGGGATGAGCCACTTGTTCGACTTCAAGGTGAATGACGTTCGGGTCGGTGAGCCCGGGAGCGAAGGCAAAATCAGTCAGCTCAATTTCGAGAAATCGGGCATCGCGAACATCACCTGCGAAGTGGCGGCCCTCTTGGCCGAGAAGCCAACGCCTGAAACGGAACGCATTCGCGGAGCGCGGCTGGATGAGAAGCCTTACTGGCATGTTGAGCGGGCGCGGCTCGGCGAAACACGGCGTGTGCCGGTGGAATTGATCGTCAACGGTCGGCCCATCGCGAAGAAGGAAATTGTCGCGGACGGCAGCACACAGCCATTGTCGTTCAGCGTGTCGCTCGATCGATCAAGTTGGATCGCGCTGCGAATCTTTCCCAGTTGCCACACGAACCCAGTCTTTGTGGAAGTGGGTGGGAAACCCATTCGAGCTGATAAGAAGAGTGCCGAGTGGTGCCGCGATGCGGTGGAAGTTTGTTGGAAGTCGAAGCAAAATCAGATTCGACCGCCGGAACGCGAAGCGGCGCGAGCGGCGTATGATCAGGCAAAGAAGTATTACGAGCAAGTAGTGGTGGAGACGAATGACAATTGAGAAATGTAAACTGACAAAGTGAAATAATCGAAGCCTTTCACGCCTCTCATCATAACGTTGCTCCTGCCCTGCTGCCTTGTTCGTGCGATTCGTAACATTCGTGGTTCCCTCCTTTTGACCCTCTATGGACCTTCATCTACAAGACCACGTCATCCTCGTCTCCGGTGGCGCTAAAGGAATCGGCCTTGCCATCGCGCAGACACTCGCCCGCGAAGG
Source organism: Pirellulaceae bacterium (assembly GCA_041739545.1). Lineage (GTDB taxonomy): Bacteria > Planctomycetota > Planctomycetia > Pirellulales > Pirellulaceae > JBGSNR01. The sequence continues at coordinate 18,798 of JBGSNR010000104.1, forward strand.
TGCGTTGCCGGTCATCATCGGCCGCAATGAGAACGACAATCGCGCGGCCGTCGAGCAAATCGCAAACAGCAGTGGCCAAGCCCGGTACGTAACGGCGGAGTTATCCGAACCGGGCGCCTGCGAGAAAGCCGTGGCTGAAGTTCTCCGCCGCTGCGGCAAGATTGATGGCCTGGTGAACAACGCCGGAGTCAACGACGGCGTGAATCTCGAAAGCGGTACGAGCGAGCTTTTTCTTGCCTCCATTCGTAAGAACCTGCTCCACTACTACGAACTGGCTCACTTCGCGTTGCCGGAGCTGAAAAAGAACCAAGGTGCGATCGTCAACATCGGCTCGAAGGTGGCTGAGACGGGCCAAGGGGGCACTTCCGCCTATGCCGCTGCCAACGGCGGACGCAACGCACTGACGCGTGAATGGGCCGTGGAACTGGCGAAGTACAACGTGCGTGTGAACGCCGTGATCGTGGCCGAGTGTTGGACCCCCATGTACGCCAGTTGGCTTGCTACGCAAAGCGAACCCGAAGCGTTGCTCAAAACCATCGAAGCCCGCATTCCACTTGGCAAACGGATGACCACCGGAGAAGAAATTGCGAACATGGTCGCGTTCTTGTTGTCATCTCTTTCCAGCCACACGACGGGGCAGTTGATCCATGTCGACGGCGGATACGTGCATTTTGATCGGGCTTATGGACGGTAGAAGAAATACGAAATCAGAATGACGAAAAGACGCCTGAACTGCAGGGGAAGTGAGTTTACTGCTCCATTGTTCGCACCGACTGACCTGGCAGCCTGCATCTGACGACCGAGAAAATCGCTGAGATTCTTGAAGAAGAAGACTTCTATCGAAGCTTCGTGAGCGTGGTCGGGCGGATTAGAATATCACACAGCGAATGACGCAGGCGTTGAATTTCCGTCTTCGGCATTCGTCATTCTGGTTTCGTCATTCGGAATTCACGCTGTCAATCCATACGCATGAAGTTGCTTCGCGTCGGTGCTGCCGTCCTTAACCAAACGCCCCTTGATTGGGAGGGAAACACGGCCCGCGCGCGGCAAGCGATTGAACTCGCACGGGAGCAAGGGGTATCGGTCCTTTGCCTGCCGGAACTTTGCCTGACGGGCTATGGCTGTGAAGATGCATTTCCCGCCCCAGGCACGCAAGAACAAGCCTGGCGGTCGTTGCAGGAGTTGTTGCCGGCGACGAAGGGCATGGTGGTCTCGTTCGGCCTGCCGCTGTTGTACGCGGGCGGCTTGTTCAATACGGCCTGTCTGGTCGCGGATCGCAAGATCCTGGGTTTCGTCGCCAAGCAGAATCTCGCCGGCGAAGGGATTCATTACGAACCGCGTTGGTTCAAGCCGTGGCCTAAAGGAGTGCGGGCGGAAATCGAACTGGCCCACAAGCTCTACCCCATCGGCGATTTGATTTTCGACTGCGGCGGCGTGCGGATCGGCTTTGAAATCTGCGAAGACGCCTGGGTGGCCGAACGGCCTGGGGCGTATCTGGCGCGCGAAGCCGTCGATGTGATTCTTAATCCCAGTGCCAGCCATTTTGCGTTCGGCAAGCACGAAGTGCGGCTGCGGTTTGTGATTGAAGGCTCGCGGGCGTTCAGCGTGGCCTACGTCTACGCAAATCTGCTCGGCAACGAAGCAGGGCGAGCAATCTACGACGGTGACGCAATGATCGCTTCGGCTGGAACACTGCTCGCGACCGGCCCGCGATTCTCGTATGCCGATTGTCATGTTACTTCCGCCGTGGTGAATATCGAAACAATCCGCCTCGGTCGCGCGCGCACGGGAAGTTTTCGCCCGTCGATCACAAGTGACGCCCCGCGCATCATCGATACGGACTTCAACTATCCCGCACTTTCGCCAACTCCCTCCGTCGTCACACGTCCTGGCTGGGAAAACTCGCCCTGGATTAAGGAAGAAGAATTCACGCGGGCCGTTTCGCTATCGCTCTTCGATTATCTCCGCAAGAGTCGTTCGCGCGGATTCGTGGTTTCGCTCAGCGGTGGAGCCGATTCAACGGCCTGTTCGCTGTTATCCGCGTGGCTCGCCGACTTTGGAATGCAGGAACTGGGCCGCGAGGCGTTTCTACACAAGCTCGGCTATCTGTCGGAGTTGCAAGCCGCACAGTCGCCGCGGGAAGTGACCAAGAAGCTGCTGACCTGCGTCTATCAGGCAACTCGGAACAGCGGCGAAGTGACGCGCAATGCGGCGGAGGTGGTGGCCGAGGGGATCGGCGCGGAGTTTCTGCAATTCGATGTCGATGCCCTCGTGCAGGAATATATCCGTGTTGTTTCGCAAGCCATCGGTCGGGAATTGACCTGGGAACAAGACGACATCGCCCTACAGAACATTCAGGCCCGCACGCGATCTCCCAGCGTCTGGCTGTTGACGAATATTCGCGGCGCGCTCTTGCTTTCCACCAGCAATCGCAGCGAAGCGGCCGTGGGTTATGCCACGATGGACGGCGATACCAGCGGCGGCCTGGCACCGATCGCCGGAATCGATAAAGCCTTTCTTCGGCGCTGGCTGCGATGGGTAGAAACGCATGGCCCGGAAGGAATCGGCCCCACGCCAGCGGTGAATGCGGTGAATGAACAGCAGCCGACGGCGGAACTGCGCCCGTCCTCTGCGAATCAAACCGACGAAGCGGATTTAATGCCCTACGAACTGCTGGATGCGGTCGAGCGACTGGCGATCCGGGACAAGATGTCGCCGCTCGATATTTTGCAACGGGTCCGTGTCGACTTCCCGATGTACGAACTTCGGCCGCTCAGCGTTTGGGTCGATCGCTTTTTCCGCCTCTGGTGCCGAAATCAGTGGAAGCGGGAACGCTACGCCCCTTCCTTTCATCTTGACGATGAAAATCTCGATCCCCGTTCCTGGTGCCGCTTCCCGATCTTATCCGGTGGCTATCAGCGGGAACTCGGTGAGATGTGGGACTGGGCGGAAGGGCAAATGACAAAAGACCAATAAAAAACGACAAAAGGGAGCAGATGTTCTCTGCCCCCTTTTGTCATTTGAACTTTGTCATTTGACATTCATTCTAGAAGTTCGCACTCGGACCGGTATCGACATTCCCCACCATGTGGAAGTGGTTGTGGTCGATGTAGATCACTTCTTGTGAATCTTCGTCCACCAAGGTGTGCGGCACTGGCCAGCCGACGCGTGTGACCTCGGTGTAATAGATCGTGCATTTGTAGTGGGCGTGGTGGAGCTGTGCTGGTCCGATGAGAGGCACCACTCGCGGCGGATCGACGTAGTCGGCGATCTTGTCCTTAATGATGCGGACGTTGTTCCGCTGCACTTCATGTAAGAACGGGAGGCCACCTTGGATCGGATTGGCCTGTTCCATGGCTCGCATGACTTCGTCATCGCTAGGTGGGTCCAGCGCTTTGACTGGTCCGCCGGCCGTGAGTGGTCCCAGGATGGGCACGCGTTTGTACCGCTCCTGATTCCAGAACTTATCTTCTTGCTTCTTCGCAAAGTAGGGACTCACTGGAATCGGAATTCCGAATGGACCCAGCGAGGGGCCCGAGACCAAACCGATGCAGCCGGTGCTGGTCGCGGACGTGATTGCCGCCAAGAGTCCCAGCATGAGGAAAGTCAGTTTTCGCGACATCGCAGAACCTCTCGTCTTGGCCTGTCTTTGGCCGGTGATCTTCCAGGAGACTCTCGTAGGACCGAACCCCCGCTGCGTTGCCACAACGGTTTTTCTGCCGTGCTTAGTTATCGAGAGAAGCTGGGCGGAACTTGCGGATTTTTCCGATTCTGACGAAAAAAGAGAAAAAACCTGCGGCTTGAAAGCTGAAGAGGGGCGGCGGCAATATACAATGGCCGCGGTTTTGAAGGGAATTTAGTATCCTTTCCCCATCCTCAAATTACTCCCCGCTTTTCCGGAGAAATATAGAGATGAATCCTCCTGCCTGGTTCACGAACTCCGCTAGCAAGTTTGGTACCGCGCTTCTGCTATCAACATTGCTCAGCCTCACAGCACCTTTGGCGGCCCAGAAAAAAGGCATCGCAGAGTTTCCCAAACTCTCTGCCACCACCGATTGGCCTTGGTGGCGTGGGCCCTTGCGCAACGGGCTGACGACCCTCAAACAAGTCCCGACAAAGTTCACCGAGGCTCAGGCTGCGTGGAAGGCTGAAGTTCCCGGCCGGGGGCATGCTTCGCCAATCGTCGTGGGGAATCGGGTTTTCCTGGCGACTGCCGATGAAGAAGCGAAAACTCAAAGCATCCTGGCCTACGATCGGACGAGCGGCAAGCAGCTCTGGCAGACGGAGGTCAATCGTGGAGGCTTCCCCGCTGCGATTCACGGCAAGAATACGCATGCGTCGAGCACGGTAGCGTGCGACGGCGAACTGGTGTTTGGGGTCTTCTATCATCACGACCAATTGGAGATCGTAGCTCTCGACCTGAATGGTCAGGTGAAGTGGCGCAAGAGCGCTGGGAAATTTATCCCCAAGCGATATGAGTACGGCTATGGTTCCTCACCACTGATCTATCGGGACAGCGTGATTGTTGCTGCCGAATGGGACGGGGACAGCTTCATCGTTGCTTTTGAGCGATTCAGCGGCCAAGAAAAATGGCGAATTCCCCGGGCGAAAAACATCACTTTCTCATCCCCGGTCGTGGGCTTCGTGGCTGGTCGGGACCAGCTGCTAATCAGCGGTAGCGACCACGTTGATTCGTTCGATCCCAATACGGGCAAGCCCCTGTGGAGCCAAAGTGGAACTTCCGCCGCCACCTGTGGCACATTGGTTTGGGATGGCGATATTGTGTTTGCTAGCGGCGGTTATCCCAAGGCCGAGACGATTGCGATTAAAGCAGATGGCAGTGGCGAAGTGCTCTGGACCAATAACGTGAAGTGCTACGAGCAGTCGCTGATCGTGGTCGGTGGATACGTGTACGGGCTTTCAGACAACGGCGTGATGTATTGCTGGCGGGGAATTGATGGCAAGCAAATGTGGACCGAGCGGTTGATCGGGCCCGTCAGCGCCTCACCTGTGCTTGCCGGTGGGAATATCTACTGGGCGAGTGAACGGGGGTTCTTATTTGTATTTCGACCGAACCCGGAGAAATACGAGGAGGTTGCCCGTAATCGGTTGGGGAACGAATCGTTTGCTAGCCCCGCGGTGTGCGGCAACGAGCTTTTCCTCCGCGTCGGTCAGCGAACGGAAGAAGGGCGCAAAGAGTATCTGTACTGCTTTCGAGGCCAATAGAACGGTCCGCGATTCATCACGCTAGCGGCCGAAAGCAATCTTCATCTTATAGCCTGCCTTCTCTATACTTCCAACCGCATAGGTAGGAAGTAGTTCCGCAGAGCACATGGGCTCCAGGAGAGGTGAAAGATGGCGATTGCTTCAGCGCCCTGGTTGCGCACCATGATTCTGCTGTTGGTCATCGTCGGAGTCGCCGGCAGTCTTGTCCTCTGGCGTGTGGTCGGCAAACGTACGATCCAACCCGAGCAAAAAGTCGCCACTGCGGAGAAGCCCTCCCCAACGCCCGGTAAGCCGAAAGCTGCCACGTCCTTGCCGCCTAAAAATGCTGCTGTAACCGAACTGCGAAAAAGGAAAGCAGCCGACGCAGCCGCCAAACGACAACTGGCGGCACAAGCGCGTTTGCAGGCTTCGGCCGACGAGCCCAAGGTTATTCCACGGCGACGCATGATTACTCCAGTGGAAGCACTCAAGCTCGCGCCTGGCTTTCGTCTGGAACTAGTACGAGTCGCAGAGTTGGAGGAAGGCTCGTGGATCTGTATGACGACGGATCCTCAAGGTCGCCTGATTATCTCTGGCCAGCCAGGGCAAGGTATTTTTCGCGCGACTCTTGTCCAAGGCGAGATCACCAAATGGGAGAAGCTACAGCTTTCTCTTTCTGGCGCGATGGGAATGGTCTATGCGCACGACAGCCTCTATCTGACAGCGCTCGACGAAGATGGCTATGGGCTCTTCCGTTGTCGCGATACCAACGGAGACGAGCAGTTCGACCAGATCGAGAAACTGACCCACTTCGGCGGATCAGGCGACGAACATGGACCACATGCTGTACGTCTTGGGCCGGACGGGAAAGTCTATTGCATCATTGGTGACCGAACACCACTAATCGCCGGAATCTCGCCCAGTTCTCCTCATCGCAACCATCAGGAAGACATCATCACGTCGACCGCCAAGAATGCTGGCAATAGCCGTGGCAAGGAGCATTACCCGGGCGGATATGTGGTGCGGACTGATGCCGACGGGAAAGACTGGGAGATCGTCTTGGGAGGTCTAAGAAACTGCTACGACTTCGCTTTTAATGGCGATGGTGAACTCATCACGGTCGATAGCGATATGGACATCGATTGGGGACTCCCCTGGTATCGTCCCTCGCGAATTGTCCACGCGACCAGCGGCGCCGAGTTCGGCTGTCGACCTAACAGCGGCAAGTGGCCCACCTACTTTGAAGACAGCCTTCCGCCCGTGCACGAGATCGGTCTTTCCTCTCCCACCGGGGTTGAAAGCGGCGCAGGGGCCAAGTTCCCTGCTAAGTATCAACGGGCGATGTACTTCCTCGACTGGACGTATGGACGGGTTCTTGCGGCCCATCTGCAGCCCGCAGGTTCTTCTTACTCTGCCACTATTGAACCACTGGTGACGCCGGCGAAATTTCAAGGGGACGACATCAAGCAGCCCTTCAACGTGACCGATCTCGTCATCGGCAACGATGGGGCGATGTATTTTGTCGTCGGTGGACGAAATGCTCGCGGTGCGCTGTACCGCGTGACTTACGAAGGACAGGAATCGACGAAGCCCGTTACGCTCGCAAATCAAGACGGCGCAAAAGCCCGCGCACTGCGGCAAAAGCTGGAAGCATTTCATGGCCGGCAAGATCCGCAAGCCGTTGCCGAACTTTGGCCTCATCTGGGAAGCAACGATCGCCACCTCCGTTCCGCGGCCCGCATTGCACTCGAAAGCCAACCCGTCGAAACCTGGCAAGCCAAGGCACTGGCAGAGAAAGAGCCCGCGTCGGCGATCAATTCGCTCCTGGCTCTAACCCGCGTGGGCCCGCCCGACATTCAGCCGCAAGTTCAGGAAGCCCTACTCGCCATCCCTTTGAGCGAACTCGCGCGCGAGCAGCAATTGATGTTGCTTCGCACCTGGAGCGTGAACTTGATGCGGCATCGCGAGAGCGTCCTCCCGACCATTCAACAATCATTAGTGCAGCAACTCGACGAGCTCGTTCCCACGCAGGACGAAATTCTCAACCGCGAAGGCATGCGTTTACTGGTACAGCTCGACGCGCCCAGCGCGGTCGGCAAAGGATTGGCTCTGATTGCCCAAGCAAAAACGCAACAAGACCTGCTGTTTCACCTGATGCAACTCCGTTTTCTTTCAGCCCGGCACTGGACGCTCGAACAACGCCGTAACTACTTGGAAATGTATGGCAAGAATCGACCTGCCTTGCCGAGCGAACCGCAATTGGTGAGTTGGTTTGAAGAGGTGGGCCGCAAGTACACCGATGGTTCTGCGTTCTACGAATTTCTCACCAACTATTTTTGGGAGACTGTCGACCATCTCTCCTTAAAGGAGCGCAAAGAGCTTGATGAAACAATCGAACTAGTCAACACCACGATCGTGCCGCAGTTCGATTCGCCGACGGGTATGCAGGTCGTGAAGAATTGGACGTTGGATGAACTGTTGCAATTTTCTGATCAGGTGGATGTAAATCGAAACTTCGAACGTGGCCGAAGAGCATTTGCGCGGGCTCAATGCATTCAATGTCATCGCTTTGATGGGACCGGCGGCATTAGTGGCCCCGATCTGACCACCGTCGCGCGGCGTTTCAGTCGCGAACAAATTATCGAATCGATCGTCGCACCGTCACGCGTCGTTCCCGATCAATACGAGCACATTCTGATTGCAACCGTCGATGGCGAGGTGATCAACGGTCGCCTCATCGAAGAAACATCCGAGCACCTGGTGCTCCGTCCCAACCCCCTCCGCCCCGATCGGATCACGATTCTGAAGGACGATATTGAGCAACGGAGCAAATCAAAATTTTCTGCCATGCCTGAACATCTTGTCGATGTGTTGCATCGCGAGGAATTGCTCGACCTGATCGCCTATTTGGAATCAGCCGGCAACACGAAGTACGTCGCCTTTCAAAAGGTGGAATAGCTTTGCCGAGCCTTCGCGCCCGATCACTTAAGCCCAGGGAGTGCGTTCCCAGTTCCACCGGGCACCAGCGGGTGCTTGCTGCGTGCGCATCTCACGATGCCCAGGCAGCGTGCGGCGGAGGGTGTCGATGGCGAGACCAATCGTACTCCGCAGCGGACGAATGCCCGGCGAAAATTCTTCGAACTGATTGAGTTCGACATTCTCCGGCAACGTCGCCATGAACTGCTGGAGCGCTAACTGGTATTCGGCCAAGAGGTCGCTATTGCCGCTGCTGTCTGGATTGTTATCGGGAACGATGGGAGGCAGCGGCCGCGGCGTTTCTAAACGAACCTTTTTCTTCGGCTCCGTGATGGCCAACTGCTGCCGCTTCTTCTTCCCCGGCTCGGTTTCAAATTGGGCCTGCGGATTTTTGTCACGCGCGGGTGGATTCGTCATCACGCGCCACGCCGGCGAGAATGCCAACAGCACCGCGGCCGCCAAGCCGACCAGTCCAACGGAAAGCCAGCGCACGTCCCAAAAAGAGCGCGAACGCTTTGCTCGGTGCTGGGGTTGCGATTCCGACAACATGGCCGCCACCACATCATCCGCCACGGACTTCTCCCAGGCAGCTCGCGGTTGCACACGCAAGCGCGGCAACGCATCGAACAACGCATCCTGAGCGCGCAAAACTTCGCGACAGGTTACGCAGCTATGCGCATGGGCGGTCAACAACTCGTCACGTTCGGGAACCAAACGTTGGTCGAGCAGGTTCTGCAAGCGATCTTCAAACTCTGGGCATTTCATGGCGTGGCTCCGCGACAATTCCTCGTTGACGCAGATGATCAATTATCTCTTTGCGTGCTCGGTGGACCCAGGTCTTCACCGTTCCCAACGGAACGGACAAAGCCTCGGCAATTTGGGCGTAACTCAATTCGTTTTCATGGAACATCACAAACGCTGACCGGTAATCGTCCCGCATCCCGTTTAGGGCCTGGGTTACTTCTTCCGCCAGGTGATCGGCCGAGCCTTCGTTTCCGGGGCGATCCGGCAACTGCTCGGGCAACTCTTCCTGTGGTGTCCGTCGTTTGCGGGTGCTCATCGCGGTGCGACAACGGTTGCCGGCAATCGCCAGTAGCCACGGTTCAAAATCCCGGGTGGCATCCCAGCGGTGCAAGCTCCGCAGCATCCGCACCAGCGATTCCTGAGCGGCGTCTTCGGCATCCTGGCGATGGTTAAGCATCCGGAAGCAAAGCCCGAAAACCGCCCCCTGAAACCGCTGCACCAACTCGCGCTGCGCATCACAATCACCCCGCAAACAGCCGGTGATTAAGTGCCGCAGGTTGTCGTCAGTGGGTGACCGCATGCAAACGTTCCGGAAGGGAATACCCAGAATAGTCCAAGCGGGTTTCGTCCGCTCATCCCTGATCTTGACGAAAAAAGAAGGGGCAAGCGAGAGTTTTTAAGAAAAAACGCCCCTGGCCTGATGCTCCGCCGGAATTCCCAGTTCAACTACCGTCGATTGAAGAACTTCTTCAACATCTCGGTGGCGGCCTCTTTGCTGTTGGCCGTGCTGTTCCCGGTACGGGGAGGTAATTTGCCCGGCTCTTTCTTCTTAGCCTGCTGCGGCTCTTCGGCTGGAATCGCCTGGGTTTCTTGCGTGGCTGCCTGCTCGTTGGAAAAAGCCTTGAGCACGCCGGTGTTAGAAGTATCGTCAAGACGGAACTGCCGCGTCTCCGGTTCAGTTTTCAGTTTGTTCTTTTCTTTAACATCCGCTTCTTCGAGCCACTTGCTGACGTCCGACATATCCTCTTTGGAGGCGGAAACAGTCGCCCCTGCCGTTCGCTTGGCAACATCGCGAATGTCCTTGATGACCGTCTTCTTCGGCTTCTTAGCCTCCAGTTGCACTTCAAACTCTACCGGACCGACCCGCAGAATGTCCCCGTTTAACAGGACGGCTTCTTTGTCGATTCGCTCGTCGTTGACATACGTGCCATTGCGACTCCCCAAGTCCTTCACCACCACTTCGTTCTCACGCGTGGTGATCACGCAATGCTTGCGGCTGATCGCTTCCAGCTGCGGGCGAATTTGGCATTCTTCGCTGCGACCAATCAGACACTGCGGACTGGGCAACGGAACGGCCTTTCCCGCCTGGGAGCCCGATCGCACTATGAGCTTCACTTGCATACTGTTTCGCCTTCGAAATTGGACAAAACTTGCCTGTCAGGAAATAAGGGCGAGCGAAACGCGTTCCATGAACAAAAAAATTATAAAAGGGAGACCGCAGAAATCTGCAGCTCGGCCAGTTCTTTTGCCGCGATGATAAGATAAATGCGGTGGGTACGAAAACACCCCCAAAATGCTGGTCGATGGAGGAAATCGCCTCCCTAGTGGCATCTTCTCAAGCGCCATCGGGATAAGCAAGGGCGTTCAAGCAGAAAGTTTGCGATTATGCGGTCAGTTCTCTACTTCGGAGGGGTGTTGAAACAAAGATTCGCTTCTCTTTAACACGTTTCAGGCAGGTTCGGCGTAATTCGGCCACATGCAGAACGTTCCCGGAGCACTCTTTTGCTCCTCTCCGCCGCTCGAAGACCAGCACCGTTCCCCCTGGCGATTTAGCGTGCACGCTGGTCGAAAACCTGCCACGAGCGGACTTCCCACAGGTTCCGGTTTGGGCTTCATCGGTTCTTGATGTAATCTTCATATTCGTCCTTTACCGTCGAAAGCATCTCCCTGGGGTCCGAATTTCCTATGAGCCGACACCTTCTCCGCGACATCGAGAGTCTGAACTCCGAACTGCTCGGCATTTCGTCCGTCGTGGAAGAAATGATTGATAACGCTACCCAGGCCCTGACCGAGCGCCGTTACGATCTGGTCGAACGAGTCATTGCCTCGGACCAGTATGTCGACGAACACGAAGTCCACGTCGAGGAAGAGTGCCTGAAGATCCTGGCCCTGCATCAGCCGGTCGCCGTCGATCTTCGCCGCATCGCCACCTTGATGAAGGTCAACAACGATCTGGAACGTATCGCTGATCTGGCCGTCAGCATGTCGGAACGAGCACGAGCGATTGAGCCGTTCCCCGAGTTCGTCATTCCGGACGACTTGCGGCGGATGGTCAACCTGGCCACGCAGATTGTTCGCGGAGCAATGGACGCCCTGGTCAACCTGGATACCGGCGCTGCTCGGCGAATCATTTCGCTGGATGTGGAAGTGGATGAGTACAATCGCAGCATCATCGACGGGCTGTGTACCACCATGCAGCAGCATTCGCACCTGGTCCAGCCTGCCCTGAATTGCTTTTCGGCCGTTCGTCACACGGAAAGGATTGCCGACCACGCTACAAATATTGCGGAAGATGTGATCTACCTCGTGGAGGGAGACATCATCCGCCATCGCAATACCAACACAACCGCCGCCGGGAGCACCTAGTTCCACGGCACCCGTTTTTCCGACGCGAGTTTCATCATGGCAAAATTGAAAGTATTGGTCATCGAAGACGATCGCTCCCTGGCGGAGGTTCTGTCCTACAACCTGAAGCAGGCCGGGTATGAAGTCATCGTCGCCTACGACGGCAAAGATGGCATCCTGCAGGCTCAGATCAAATCGCCGGACATTGTCCTCCTGGACTTGATGCTCCCCGTCATCGATGGCCACGATGTTTGCCGCCGCTTGCGAGCCGACACGACCCAACGCGACCTGATGATTGTGATGGTCACCGCCAAGGCCGAAGAATCGGACGAACTGATCGGCTTTTCGCTGGGTGCGGATGACTACGTCACCAAGCCGTTCAGCGTGAAGGTGCTGCTGGAACGAATCAAAGCGCTCCGCCGCCGTCAGGTTGGCGAGGCCGACACGGTGGAAGTGACCAACCGCCTGGGAGTGACGATCGACCGCCGGCGTCACAAAGCCGCCATCCACGGCACCCCCTTGGAACTGACTCGCAGCGAATTTCGCCTGCTCGATACGCTGATCCGCCAGCCGGGGCGAGTCTTTCAGCGTTCGGAATTGATCGATGCCGCGTTGGGGGAGGACACGATGGTGATGGAACGGACCATCGACGTGCACATCCGGGCCCTGCGTCGCAAACTGGCGGAAAACGCGGACGTCATCGAAACGGTTCGGGGCGTCGGCTACCGCTTCCGGGATACCGAGCCCGCCGAAGTGGAAACGGTTTAGCCCCGGGCGCACAGCAGTAGCGCCCGCTGTGTAAGTAGCGACACGTGGCAAAAGCTGGCCGCAGTTCGCCCCTCGTTTTTCTTGATTCGCAGCCCGCCGATGCTGGTGCGGGCTGTTTGGCTTTGCGTTCATTTCTCCTCCCTTGGGGACGGCTGGCGCGTTTGCCAGTGAACAGCCCCCCATTGGTGTTAAATTGGAAACCGGTTTACACACCTCTTTGTACACATTAAGGTCTTTGTTATTAATTACTTACTGAAAAAAGCCCGCAGGTGGCTGTTAGCGCCTCATCCGGGGGATAATTTGGCTTGGTGAACTGGGGCGAAAACCGGAGTTCAATCGCGATCAAGGGCGACTTGTTCCGCTTTGATCTGATGGGTGGCGTTCCAGCCAGAGTCCTACTTACGCGTTCAATAATCACAACTTATTGATTAATTGTCAACTTGTACGATGGCCCTCCGAGGCCGTCGCAAGGTGTGATCCTTCTTGTTAAGTCGTACCGATTTTAGGTGCGGTCCCTGGTGGACCTGCCTTCCGTACGATGGCCCTCCGAGGCCGTCGATTGTGTAGTCTATCTTGCTAAAACGTCGCGTTTTTTTGATCTGTTCGTAGTGGGCTACGATTACCCTGCCTTTTGAACGATGCCCCTCCGAGGCCGTCGCGATGTGCAACCCTTGTTGCTAAGTCGTTGCGACTAAACGAGCTCTTCCTGGTGGGCCTGCGCCGCTCTGCGGCTGGTCCCATCCTACTTTCTAGGTCGACGCACTCGTCGGGTGGGACAAGCTCGTCTCGAGCGTTGGGCAGAAAGAGATTGACAGGCCCAGCGACGGCGGGGTTTGATAACCAATATGACCGACCCTGCGTTAGCTCCTGATAAACGTCCGCCGCGCACCTGGCGGCGGTGGTTGCGCTTCTCGCTCCGCGGGGCGTTCGTCGTCTTGACCGGGACTTCCCTAGCGCTGGGCGGGTACGTCAACCGTTGCGAACAGCAGCGCCATGCCGTAGCGGCGATTGAAGCCGCGGGGGGAACGGTTTCCCATGAATGTGTCGGCGAACACAGTTTTTCGTGCGGATTCTCGATCATCGTCCATGGCACTTATTGGCAACGCCAAATGCAAACAATTGGATTGCCCGTCGATTACTACGCCGCTGTGGTAGGAGTCAACCTGTGCATGGATGAAGTAACGAGCCAAACTTTGTCTCAGTTGCATCACTTCCCCAATCTTGTCGAGCTTGATTTGAGTCACGCCACGCTCGACGATGCGGACTTGGTGAGCCTCGGTCACATCCAATCGTTGCAAACGCTAAATCTCCGAGCCTCCAACATCACGGATGACGACCTGCAGTGCTTAGTCAAGCTCCCAGCGTTACGACATCTCTACTTGGAAGAAACGCAAATCACCGACCAGGGGCTACGTTCCCTTTCCTCCTGCAAGAACTTGGAGCATTTGGGACTGAGTTCCACCGCGATCAGCGATGCAGGCCTCGTCCATTTAACGCACCTGCCGGAATTATGGTCCTTGGACCTCGATCACACGCAAGTTGCCGATGCCGGCCTGGTAAACCTTGCTCAGCTTTCCAGGTTGCGATACTTGATGCTCGATGGAAACAAAATTCAGGGGGCGGGGATCCAAAATCTGCCGCGCCAGTTGGAAACCCTGACGATAGGTTCCAATACCTTGGAAGCGTCTGAAGCAATTCATTTTCTCGAATTGAAGTCGCTTGAATTCCTGTATGTGGTTGTGTCCCCTCCGCTCGACGCCGAAACGCAAACGTACATGCAGGCTCTGCTGCCGCAAACAAGCATTGTCTTCGAGAATTCAGACACGGAATCCAATTGATCGGTTGCGCGTTGGGTGAAGTCGCCTGTTCCTCTCCGTACGATGGCCCTCCGAGGCCGTCGATTGTGTGCTGCTTGCAAGCAAACGTGGCAGTTCAACTTGTTCATTGCCGTTCCGCACCTAGCAAGATGGATTGCCCTGCCTTCCGTACGATGGCCCTCTGAGGCCGTCGATTGTGTGCTGATTGCAAGCAGACGTGGCAGTTCAACTTGTTCGTTGCCGTTCCGCACCTAGCAAAGATGGTGGCCACCTTGCGACGGCTTCGGAGAGCCATCGTACGAATCGGAGGGTCGTCGTACGGACTTAGATCAATTCTCGCAGCACTTCGCCATGACCCAGAATCGGAATCGGTCGGCCGGCGGAATTGATGAAGCTTTGCGAAGTATCCACGCCGATTTGCTGATAGATAGTGGCCAGCACATCGGCCGGGGAACACATGCGGTCGGCGGGGAATTCCCCCTTCTTGTTAGTTTCGCCGTAAACCAGGCCGCTCTTGAAGTCGCCGCCGGAGACCAGCACGCTCATCGCTTGTGGCCAATGATCGCGACCCTGGGACTGATTGATTCGCGGCGTGCGGCCAAACTCACCCCAGCACCACAGAACTACTTGCTCCTGCATGCCGCGCTCTTCCAGATCGGTAATCAGCGCTGCTAATGCTTGATCCAGCGGCGGCACATTTTCTTGCGTGCCGGAAGTGACGGTGCCTCCCGCATTGCCGTGATGATCCCAACTTCCCATCCGCACGGTGACGATGCCGGCGCCGGCCTCGAGAAATCTGCGCGCAAGCAAGAGCGTCTTGCCCGCTTCGTGCGCGCCATAGCGTTCAAGGATTGCAGCCGATTCTTTGTCAATGTCGAACGCTTCGAGCGCCTGCTTACTGCTGATCATTTGCAAGGCCTGCCCTTCCAACTGATCCAGGGCGTTCATTTCCAGTCGCCGATCGGCATGCCGCTGCATCGTGTCGAGCGACATCCGCAGTTGACGTCGCGATTCGAGTCGCGCGAGGGGAACATGCTGATGAATATCAAGCCCGACCGGCCGACCGGTGGAGTAGACCGAGAACGCATCGTAGGCAGGGCCTAGAAACGCAGGGCCGCCATCACCGCCGTTGGGAAGGTGCATGTATGTGGGCAGCGCACCACTCATGCCGCCCCGCACTTTGGCCACGATCGAACCAACGGCCGGATAGTCATGCGGGAGTTCATCTTCGAGCGACGCACTTTTGTAGCCGGTCTGCACATAGCGCTGGCCGCCACCGTGTCCGGAATTGTCGTGGCAGCAGGAGCGAATAAGCGAGTACTTGTCCGCGATGGCGGCGAGTTTGGGCATCGTTTCGCTGATGAACGTGCCGGCCACTTTGGTGGAGATGGGACTATAAGGCCCGCGGATTTCCAGCGGAGCGTCAGGCTTGGGATCGAACGTTTCGTAGTGCGAGGGCCCACCGGCCAAGAAAATCATCAGGGCCTGTTTAGGCTTGGTTTTTCCTTCCGCCCCGTGCAGGTTTCTGCCGAGCAATCCCGGCAGGAGCATGCCTGCCGACGCGAACGCCCCCGCCTGCAGAACGTTTCTGCGTGAAACGCCGTCACAGGTCCGTTGTTGTTTGCCAGTCACACTCCACATAGCCGATCCTCCTTGGAGGCATTATCGGCTGTTGATGGGTCGGATGCCAGAGGCAAATTCGCATTACGGCGTCGCCGTCAACTTCTCTGCGGTAATCTTGGTCACTTTGTCTTTCTGCGTCGCGGGTGAAAGGGTGGCCAAAAACCAGTCGTTGCCGGCCTCGCCAAACAGCGAGTCCACCACGGAGTCGTTGAAGACGGTTTTGGTTGAGCCAGCTTTCACAATTAAGTTGGGGCCCGCGCCAGTCTGCAATGCATTCACCCGGCCGGCATACGTTCCTGCCCCGGCCCAGGTCGTCATCAGCGCTTTGAGTGCGTTGGTGCTGGCGTCGAAACTGGTGCGACCCGCGATGAGCACATCGTCGCCATCGCCGCCGCGGAGAAGATCTCTTCCCAACCCGCCGATCAGGATGTCTCGACCAGCGAGACCGTTAATCGTATCTGCACCACTGCCGCCGACCAGAATGTCGTTCCCCGCATCCCCGTTCAAAAGATTCGCGGCAGCGCTACCGCTGAGCGTAACCACATCGTTTCCGTCGCCGGCATGAACGGTGAGAGGAACTTTTAATGGCACCGTTTTGGTGCCGATGCGGGCCGTGTTGACGGTGACCGTGTCGTTTCCATGGCCGGCGAAAATCACCACACGTGTCGGCTTCAGGTTGTTGGCAACGGGCGTGCCGCTGAGCTTAACGCTGAGCCTGGTACCAGCGGCGTCGGTGGGAACGAGCTCATAGGTGTCAGCACCCAGAAATGTGCTGCCGATGTAGAGTATGCCGGCTTGCGTCCGCGTTTGT
Organism: Pirellulaceae bacterium; assembly: GCA_041739545.1. Lineage (GTDB taxonomy): Bacteria > Planctomycetota > Planctomycetia > Pirellulales > Pirellulaceae > JBGSNR01. The sequence goes on from JBGSNR010000104.1 coordinate 35,367, forward strand.
GTGACAACAACGTTCCGCGAGACGAGCGAACTAACATTTTGATTGAGTTCGACCATCACACTTAGCGTCCACGTCCCAGCCACAGAATAGGTGTGCGAAATCTTCAAGCCGCTTTTGGCGATTGGTGTTTCAACCAGCCCATCACCCCAATCGATGGTGTACTTGAACGAAGGGTTCACCACGCCGCCGGTGGGATCGTTCGCCAGTAGCGTAAAGAGAATCGCTTCTCCCTGAACTGCCGCGGAAGCCGCTCCCGCGATAGAAACCGTTGGTGCTTCGACATCCTTGATGGTCACCTGCTGCGTGGTGAGCAAACTGGGCGTGTTGGTGGGATTGGTGATCGCCAGGCTGATCGTTTCATCTCCTTCCAAAAGGATGTCGTCCAGAATGGTGAGGAAAAATCCACTAGTCGTCTGACCATCAAAGAAGGTGATCGTTTGCGTTGGATCTTCATAATCGCCTCCCAGCATTGCCGTTCCGCCCAACACACTCAGGTCCACGGAAATCATGCCATCCGATCCACCGGTTCGATTGAAGCTGACATAGATCGAGCCGCCATTCTCGTTCACCAGATACGTAGCGGAATCGAATTGAATCACGCCCGGGACCGGTTCGGGATCAACATTAATGATGTTGATTATCGCCGAAGAGTTCTGTCCGAGACTTGCACCGTCTGTGGGTCGCGGATCCGTAAGGGTCAACAGCACCGATTCGCCAGGATCAAAACCGTCGTTCGGATAGGCCTCGAACGTTTGAGACTGCTCTGTCTCGCGATGTTCAAAGCGGACGCGAAACGAGCCGACAGGGAATACCTGGTCGCCAAACTCTGTTGCGCCCCCTTGCAGCACCGCGGTCGCTTCGACTTCTGCGAACCCGTACGATCCCCCGGTGCGCTGAAAAATCACATTGGCTTTGTCCGCGAGGTTGAAGCCCTCGGTCAAATCGTACGAGTTAGCGCTGAGTGAGATCGTCCCCGCACTGTAGTAGCCATCATCTTGATGAAGAGAGGTGCCGCCGAGGTTAGTTGGCGTTACATCATTGATCGTGCCGCCGTATTCAGGCAACCCCGTGGGAGGAAAGAACAAATAATTCTCTGAGTCGCCGAATGTGGCGCCGAGCGACACCGCATCAATCGCAACGTCAAATCGATCCGACACGATCATCGTGGCCGAGGCGATCATTTCGTCGGTCACGTCCCGCACGATGCCGGTCATGTCGGCCACATCGCCGCTCAAGTCGGTTTTCACGACCCAATAGTTCAGCGAAGAAGCCTGTGCGTCATCCGTGCCGAAGGAGAACGTGGAGATCGAGAACGCATAGCCGTCCGCTGTTTTGGTGAGACCCACCAGATGGTCGCCGGCCTGATTCTCTTCGACCCCTTCGTTGAATCGCCCGCCGTAGGACTTGGCCCATTCGACGCTCCCGGCGGCACTGAGCTTGACAAGCGTAACTCCAAAGCCGCTGCCACCCCCCTGGATGCCAGTCCCCTGGAGAGAGCTCCGGTCGGTTCGCAGTGCCACGACCATACCGCCGTCCTCGGTGGCGACGACCTGGCCGGCATGTGCGGCATACAATTGAAGTTCCCACGCCGGGAGCAGCGTTGCGGCATCCAGTTTTCGGACGATCGCGTTGACCGGGGAGTTGATGTTCACCGGTTGCCCCTGGCTGGTGACGACCAACGACGCGGGGTTGTTGCCAAACGCCGGAATTTCAGCGATCGCGCGGCCGCCGAATTCACCACCGCCGAAGCGCGCACCGACGAGTCCATTGGGGCTCGCGAAGACGAGTGTCGATCCGCCCCAATTCCCAGTTCCCGCGATGCCGACCGACTGCGTATCAATGGCCGCCCGGGCACTCATTGATTCACTCAGCGCGTCATCCCCATAGAGCACGCCGCCGATATCGATGAAAGACGTATAGCCGACCAAACTGGAGTTGCTATGTTTGACCGTCAACGTCATGTTGCCGACGCCCAGATGCGTATCCTCCGTGACACTCACGAGGCGGTCGGTGGGGAACCGTCCATGCGAGTGGAGTTGCGCATCGAGCAGATCTCCGTCGTTGTCGACATGCAGCTGCAATCCGGAGCTCGAATTGCCAGGAGCAAATTGCGAATAACCAGAGATATAGAAGCTGCCGTCATTCGCTTCGACCACATCGGTGGCGAAATCGTACGTGAAGTTTTGGAATTCCAATTCGGCAGGGGCCGCCGTCATCTGCACGGAAAAGTCGCCGGCATAGGTTTTCGACCACGCGAGTGTACCGGCGCTATCAAATTTGTTGAGCCAGATATCCGCGCCGTCCTGATACGTGGTCGTGCCGACCACGACATAGCCGCCGTCCGCAGTATTGCTGATGGCGGCGGGCACGTCACGATTCGCGGTCGAGACCGTGACCGCCCAGGTATCGGCCGTGAAAACGGTTCGCTCTTCGAGGCGTTCCAGCCGCAATTTTCGAGAAAGTTGCCTATTCAAAATCGGGCGTGCATCGCGGCGGCGAGTCTTCATAAGAATTCCGAGAGAGATGGGGGCGTCGTGAGATTTGATTGAGAATCCCCGCGATGATCCCATCACCGGAAAGCCGCAACGCAAACTTGTACTGTCCCATTATCGTTTCGGTTTGCCGCAAGCGGCATACTCAAAATGGGGTTTTATGCGATTTGGCTGAAATTTCGGCGAATAATCGCTAAAATTTATTTAAAAAAACTCAGAAATTCACTAATTTTGCGCGACGCGCGTCCGAAGTCGCTCTTCAATCGCCTCGGCAGACCGCTGCAGACCATCCCGCGAGGCGACCCTTTTCGCCACTTCCCGGCAGGCGGCAGCGACTTCCGGCGAAGCGAGCAACGGTTGCAGAACGTTAGCTAGCCGTGGCCCGGTGAACTTCCCGGCTGGGAGTGCAGCGCCGAGTTTAAGCCGCTGCACGCGCGCAGCGTTATCGAACTGGTCGTGTGCCATCGGCATCAACGCTTGCGGAATGCCGGCGAGAAACGCTTGCGACATCGAACCAACTCCGCCGTGATGCACGAAGGCGGCAGCGCGTGACAACAAGAGATCGAGCGGCACATAGGAGAAGTGCGCGATCGACGACGGAAGATTCGTTGGCAACTGCTCGGGAAACTCACTGAGCAAGATTCCACGCCGACCCAGACGACGACAAGCTTCTTCCGCGGCCGCGAAGAACGAGTGGGCGTGCACGTTGGTCGAGCCAGGGGCAAAGACGATCGGCGGATCACCGGCCTGCAAGAACGTTTCGACTTCCGCCGAGAGCGGCTGGCTCGCGCGATGATTCCAGAGCGGGAAATCGGTCTGCATCAAATTCGCCGGCCAATCGACTTGCGGCGGCGCGTACCATTCCGGAAATAAGCACAGTACGCCGAACCGGGAATGCCACCAACGCGTGATGCGACTAACCGGCGGCAGTCCCAATTCCTTCCGCCACGGATTCAGAAATGGGCAAACAACGCCGTCGATCGCCAGCCATTCGCCAAAACGAAAGACGTAGCGCTTGAGCCACAGTGGGCCGAAGACACCAGGCAGCGCCGGCGGATTGTGATCGCTCCACAGCACGGCGGGCTGCAAGTTGAGCGTGATGACCGGCACGCCCAGTTTATCTTGCGCGTTGAGCGCGCCCAGGCCAAAGCAGTTGGTGATGCTCACCAGTGGGCCGCGCGCTGCTAGTTCTGCATGCAGTTCGTATTGCCGGCGCAACGTCGGCTGGATGAAACTGAAGACGTGGCCAAACGCGTTTCGCGGATGCCAGACGTTGGGATGATTGATGCAAGCTTGAAATCCCGCTTCGTCCCCGAGTGCCTCGAACGGCAGATCGTATTCGTTCGCAATTCCACGGTAATGTTCGTTGGTAGCGAAGGTGACTTCGTGGCCACGCTGGCGCAGTTCGAGCGCCAGACCGAGCATGGGAAAGACGTCGCCGGAGCTGCCATAGGTAGAACAAAGGAAATGCATGAGAGCATTTTAATGGGTGAAGAGTGAAGAGTGGTGAGTGAAGTGTGAATACCGAGACACGACCGTAAGCGAGTGGTAGAGCGTCGCAAGCAGCAATTCGGCGGCTTTGGTGTTGGTCCCACCCGACAAGCCTGGACTTCACAAAAACATCCACAACACCATCGACAGCAACAGCAGTGCGACGGTGATCGCAATCCACAGCGGTTTGGGTTGCCAGGCTTGAGCCGCACGCGTGACATACTGTCGACAATACGGACACTGCGGCACATCTTCCAGAATTGGTTCGCCACAGTGCGGGCAGGCAATCAGCGGTTCAGAATCGCTGCTCGGATCGTAGTCGTCCTCATCGTCTGCGGGAGAGTCCGGCTCGTAAGGATCGTTCCATTCCTCGTCTTCATCGTCGGAATAGCGCGGCATGGCGAAGTGACGGATTTTAGAATGGTTTGAATTCCAATCGAATCCCAGCATAGAGGCCTGGCTCGACATCGATCTCATCCTGTCGACCGCCGCCAAAGAAGCTGTCCGACAGAAAGAAGCTCTGATCAAAAATGTATCCCGCCGAGAGGTCGAGCACAAACTTTTCGCCCAGATTGAAGCGTGCTCCGGTGACGATCCGTTGATCGAATTCAAATAGCCGTTGCTGCTTGTCCAGTCGATCGGCCAGCAGAAAGCCCTCGCTGTGGGTGCTGTAGCCGGTGTAGAGTGCGAAAGATTCCGTGATCGACCATTTGATTTGGGCATTCACGGTGGTCAGCGGCAGATACGCCAGCGAAATCTGCACCGCATCGGTAGGCTGGTAATTCAGCGAAAACGGAATGCCGATATTCGCTTGAAAGCGATCGGTGGGGTGCCAGTGGTAAGAAACGCCCGGAATGGGAAACGGCAATTGACCCAACGGCGAATACATCAGGCTGAAGTTCCACGCATTTCGCTCCCCACTGGGAACTTTCACGAAGGCGAGCAAGTTGGCGTTCACCTCATCGATGGAAGCAAAGGGGCGATCGCTGGCCGATTCAACATTCACCATGCCCCCCACACTCCAACCATTGTCGAGCGAGCGGAAGTTCATCAGGCCTAGCTTGAGCTTGGTTAGCTCCTCGGGGAAATCACGTCCCAGCGAATCCAAGCGGGCGTTCGTTTCAAAATGATCCTGTCCCCATGAGCCGTTGAGGATCCACATCCCTGTCGTTTCTGAGCGGGCGACGGGCATTCCAAACGAGATATCGCCCCCGATAATTTCCATTGTCCCAGGACTCGATTTCAAGTCGCGCTGCGGCAGCCAATAGAACTGCACGTTGGGAACTTTGCTGCCTCCAGGGCCAGGTGGCCCCATTCCTTCCTGCCCAGAGCCTCGGCTTGGCGCCAGAGCAGGACGCTCCGGCAAGGGGAGGATTTGATTTGGCGGTGGTTCAAGCGCCTCCAGTTCCGGCGGAACCGGCGGCAAACGTTCGATTCCGTTCGATAGATAGCCTTCGCCAAAGTAGGTTCTCGATGTCTGCGCGAAGGCGCGCTGCTGCGGCTGGATGCCCAGGCAGAACAAAACGATGATCAAGAGGGTGCGGATGGAGAACACGCCGAACTCGCGATAACAACGGCAGGAATGACAACAATTACAGCTTGGAAAGATTACGGTCCAGGCCGCTTGCGGAGCACTATTGCTCACGGGTCAAGGGTGGGACGATGACGAGCTACGAGACCGTAAGCTGGGAGGTTCTCGTAATCTGGCAATCGCTTCTCGTGCAAAAATGAAGCGGTGAAGATTGATGGTTTCTACACCACCAAGACGTGCCTGCTGCTAGCCAGCTAGGCGACTTTTCGCACGATGATCGCGGACGCTTGTCCTTGCGGCGTGAAGTTCACGTTGATGAAGGTGTCACCGGCCGGGATGTCGGTGGAGGTCACCACATTCACGGGGCATTGCGGATCGGGCGTCTCGTAGTTCAGCGTGGGGAACAGATGCCCCTTCTCGATGGCCCACAAGCTGGCCACCAGTTCCACCATGCCGCCGCCGGCACCCAGATTGCCAAAGTGCCCTTTCGCGGTGACGACAGGGACTTTCCCCAAGACCTGCTGAATGGCTTGGGCTTCGTCCGCATCGGCACGTTTTGTCCCCAGTCCATGGGCATGAACGTGATCAATGTCGGCGGGTTGCAGTTTGGCGTCCCGAAGTGCCATCTCCAGGACGTTTTTCACGGCCTTGTGGAAGTCGGGCTTGCCGGTAGTGCTCGCGACGGTGGAAGAGGAGTGGCCGATGATTTCGCCGTAGATCCGCGCGCCGCGTGCTTGGGCGTACTCGAATTCTTCGAGCGTAAACACTGCTGCCCCTTCGCCAAGGACGGTGCCGTTGCGGTCCAGATCGAACGGACGACAGAGCTTATGAGGATCGGTCCCGCGCGCCACTTCCTCCTGCGTCTCCGCATGCAGCGTGCGCATCGGGTTCACCTTGGTGCCAGTTGCCCCACTGAGCATGATTTCAGCATGGCCTCGTTCGATGGTGCGGAACGCTTCCCCCAAAGCCATGTTGCCTGAGGCTTCTCGAACGGTGAGCGAATTATTCGGACCCTGGAGATCGTTGAAAATGGCCACGTGTGCGGCCGGCAGGTTCGGCAAGTATTTGAGCAGCCACAGAGGCTCGACTTCCTTCAGCCCCTTCTCTGCCCACCGACTGAAGTCGAACTTCCCTTCCTCATCAATGCATTTCTTAATGCCGCTGGCAAACTCCTGGGGCAGAGTGAGCATGTAGTCCGAACCATAAACCACACCAAAGCGGCTCCGATCGATGGAGGCCAGATTTAGCTTCGAGTCGTTCAGGGCGAGTTGCGAAACGGCGATGCCCGCTTGCATCTCGCGGCACATCGTCTTCAGCCCCTTGTTGATCGTCCGCTTCATCCCTTTTTCGAGCGGGCCGAAATCATCAATCGCGCCGGTGAAGTCTTTGGCTTCAGCAGCGAACGGGACGGGGTAGGCGTCGGCCTGGAAGCTGGTGATCGGTCCGACGGCACTTTGGCCGGAGGCCAGCCCCGCCCAGAGCCGATCTGGGGTGTTTCCCAGCGGGGAGACAACTCCCAAACCTGTGATGACAACTCGGCGGCTCATTGAAAAATATGTGCGACAGATGAAGCGACGGCGTTGCGAAACGCAAAGCCATCCAAGAGTTCCTAGCTTACCGGGGATTGGCTTAGCGGTCGAGGCGAGTCGGCGGGGGGTTCTCCGCAGCGGTTGAATTCATGCTCTGCTGGCGAAGTCGTGCGTCTGGCTAGTCATTCGGCATTCGGCAGAAGGTGAACGTGGCCGTTTTCGTAAATTTTGGGGACAGATTCGACGGCCTCGGAGGGCCATCGTACTTTATGGGCAAATTCGACGGCCTCGGCGAGGCATCGTACTTTTGACAGCAGCAAAATAAACGGCTGCCCGCCCACCTCCCGCCAGGGAGCGGACCGGCAAGATTCGGGCGGGCAGCCGCGGCAATACTCGACCTGTTTGGTGTAGCCCCCACGGCCAACCAGACAGTGGCAGAAGAACCGCTCAAAGTTTCCCCCGCGTTAATGTCTTCGGCAACAGCAAAAGCTACGCAGAAGAAAAAGCCGACCTGGTCGTTTGATTTTAGACGGCTGACAATGGCGATTGCCGGACTTGCCGATTTTGCCGAGATGTGGCGCGTTTCTGCCTTCTACCCGGGCTCCCCTAAGCCTTGCAGCAGTTGGAACGTGTAAATCCCCGTATCGTGACCATCTGAAAACGCGATGCTGTACGCATAATTCCCCACCGGTTGCATGGTGACCACGCGCATCGGCTGAAGTTCGGCCGTGGAGAGCATCGGCAAACTCATGGGGTTCGTCACGGCCGCTGGAGGAGCATTTCGCTTCTCGCGGCAGGTCGCGCAGGGACAGGCGTCTCGCAATTCGCGAAAGCCATAAGTGCGACGAGACTGATCACTCCAGGTAATTTGCAGACGGTTATCGGGCGTGAAGCCCAGGGCCGTGGGGTAAGGTTCGGACATGCGGCAGGAAAGGTCTATGAATGCGGAATGGAAAGTCACCAATTTCGCATTATAGATCAGCCGGCCAAGAATGTGGGACACGCACGTTCGCGACTTCGCAAAGTAGTAGGCACACTCCGTGTGCCGTTCGCAGCGTATTCGTTTTCCAAGCACATTCGCGGTCGATCAGAAATCTGAACGGGCATTGAGTGAACGGCACACGGAGTGTGCCTACTTCTATCAATCTGCTCCGCAGTTACGCCGCCGCCCGATCCTGCAACAGGCTTTGATTCAGCTTGTTGTAAAGGGTCTTCAGGCTGATGCCGAGTTCATCGGCCGCCTTCGGCTTGTTCCCCTCGTGACGTTCCAGCGATTCGTAGATCGCGAACATTTCCAGCTCGGCCAACGTGATCGGTCCCAGCTTGACCCGACCTGCGGGCCCCTTGGAACTTCGGCCGGCGAAGCGTTGCGGCAAATGCTCCACGCCAATCGGCAAGCGATCGCAGAGGATGCAGGCGTGTTCAATCACGTTCGCCAATTCGCGCACGTTCCCCGGCCAGGTGTGTTTAAGCAAGAGATCCAAGGCATCGGCCGTGAAGAATGTTTCATTCCCGCGTGTCGAAGGTCGGAAGCGACGGACGAGATGCCCGGCCAATTCGGGCAGATCGCCGAGCCGATCGCGCAGCGCCGGCACATGAATATCGAACGTATTGATGCGGTACATCAAGTCTTCGCGAAAATCCCCCGTTTCCACCATCTGCGGCAGGTTGCGATGCGTCGCGCAGATCACGCGCACATCGACTTGAAACGGATGATTTTCTCCCAGGCGGCGAATCTCGCCACTTTCCAGCACGCGGAGCAACTTCGCCTGCATCCCCTTGGGCAACTCGCCGATTTCGTCCAGAAAAATCGTGCCACCATGCGCGACTTCAAACAGGCCGGTGCGATGTTCATCCGCGCCGGTGAACGCACCTTTGCGATGGCCAAATAATTCGCTTTCGATCAGCGTTTCCGGCAACGCACCGCAGTTCACGGCCACGAACGGCTTGCTGCTGCGATTGCTTTCTTCGTGGACGAGGCGCGCCACAAGTTCTTTGCCTGTTCCTGTCTCACCGAGAACCAGCACAGTGCTATCGGTCGGTGCTACGCGGTCGATGAGTTTGCGCACGTTATCCATCGCGCGGCTCGTGCCAACCAGTTCCGTTTTGCCTGCCGAGCGCTCGAGTTGGTGCTCCAGTGCTTTGCACTTGTTTTTCAATTCCCGCTTAGCGGCCACACGGCTGAGGAGCGTTTGCAGATCGATCAGCTTGCAGGGCTTGGTGAGGTAATCAAACGCACCTTGCCGTAAGGCTTGAATCGCGGTTTCGAAGGAACCTTTGCCCGTGAGAACGACGGCCTCGATATCGGGCATCATCTCGCGGGCTTTGGTGATGACCTGAATGCCGGTCATGCCCGGCATGTCGATATCGACGAGCAGGCAGTCGTATTGGTCCTTTTCGAGCGCAGCGATGGCGGTAAAGCCGTCCGGACAGACCGCCACATCGTGCCCTAAACGAGGCAATTCCAGGCTCATCAATTCCTGCAATGTCGGCTCATCGTCGGCGAAGAGGATCTTCAGCCGAGCGCTAGGCGGCGACCCGTTTTTCTTGTCTTTGAGCATGGCCATATTGTTTCTCCGTAGCAATCAAAGGGAGCGTGACGCAAAAGCGCGAGCCGGTGCCTGGCCCAGCGCTTTGTCCCACAATGCTCCCGCCGTGGTCCTGAACAATGCGATACGTAATGGAAAGTCCCAAGCCGGTGCCGCTGCCATCGCGACGCCGGGTGAAGAAAGGTTCAAACAAGTGTTCGCGTACTTCGTCCGTCATGCCGCACCCGTTATCGCGGACGATGATTTCTGCCTTGCCTTGAGCTTTGCGAACTTCCACCCAGACAGTGCCCCCCGGGTCCAAGCTATCCAGTGAATTGGTAACCAGATTGAGCACTACCTGCTTCAGTTGCTGGGCTTCGACCGGCGCGATGACGGCAATGGCCGATTGGAATTCGATTTGTTTGTCTCGATATTTGCCGATGTGCCGCACCATGCCGATCACCCCTTCGACCAGTTCGCCGAGGTTGGTGTCGTGCATTTGCATATCTCCCAAGCGGGAGAAATCGAGCAAGCGCTCGGTGATTCCCTTGCAGCGGAAGGCTTCGGTTTGAATGCAGCGGAGGTACTTTTGAATGACCGCTAACTCACTCGCAGCGGCCGCTCCTTCTTCCACTTCGCCGAACGCATCGCCGACCCGTCCTTCAAGTGATTCCGCCGCCCACGCTATCGAAGCCAGCGGATTATTGATTTCGTGTGCGACGCCAGCCGCGAGAAAACCGACGCTGGCCAGTTGTTCGCTTTGCAGGACTTCTTTGGTGCGCTCTTTAACCTTCCGATCAAGGTCGTCTCGAATTTCGCGGAAGCGCGTCGTCATGTCGTTTAACGCATGCGCCAGTTCGGCGATCTCATCGCTGGTTCGCACCTCAACTCGATGCTGAAAGTTTCCGCCGGCGATTATCCGCGAGCCCGCAATCAAATTCTGAATGGGGCCGATGATCCAGCGATAGAACAGAAACAACGTCACCCCTAGTACGAAGGCCGTTAGAACTGTCGACGTCCAGGCGACCACAATCCAGGCGCGATACGTCACTTTCACGTCATCGGCAAACGCATGCAGGCGCGTGTGCAGATGCTGCGGGAGCGTATTCGCCAGTTCGTACATTTCATCGACCTGGGCTGCGAGAGACTCCACGCGCAATTGATCGAGCATCCAGGCAGGATCATCCAGATAGCGCATCAAATGTTTCAGGACACTATTGATCGCATCGAGGGTTGCTAATTCATGGGAGTTATCTTGAAAGCGCGGATCGGTGGGCCGCGATGTTTCGAGCGTCTCTTGATATTGTTGCAGGGTGTTCTGGACGGAGAGCAGATTACGGCGGAAGTCGTGCTTCACCAATTGAACGTCCAGTTGTTCTATCCCTGTCGCTTCCACCCGGCGTTCCGAATCGGGCAGCGAGTGCAAGGCGCGGGCGCGACTCAGCGTGACTCTTAAGTCTCCCAATCCTTGCGAAAGCTCACCGGCCAGCGGCAATTCCACCGCCCGCACACTGAGCGAGCGCACCAGTTCCCGATAGGCGTAAACGCCGTTCAAACTGATGCCTGACAGCAGAGCGACGATCGCGCACAGCGACCCCACGCACAGCCAGATCTTCGTTTGTAGGGACCACTGAAGTGACACGGGAAACCCAAAATCAGGGACACGATAGCACCGCGCAGCCGACGACTGGGCTACTTTTTGCGGAGCGGGACTGTACCACTGCCTGCGGAGCCGGGCAATTGAGAAAAACGTCGAGAAAGAGGGGCAGTTGCCGTAAATCCTGGTGGATTGCGAGTTGTGCAGCGATCCGCGTTGCTAGCTGCAAACCTCGGTCGAGAACGCCCGGGCCAATGTAAATGCCAGCGCCCGCACTTTCGCCTGAAAGGTCCGCGCCTGGCCTGCCATTCTACTGGTGTGGATGCTGTCGGTCGTTCGACCGAAACGTTTGGAACATTGGCATGAGGAGGGAATTGAAATGAACTGGCTTAATCTCTGGATGAGTAAACCGCAGTTGCAGCCACTGTCTTCGCGGAACGTGTCGGCGGGTCTCACACCGGCCGACGCTCGGACGCTGCTGGCTTGCGATTCCATGCCCACTCTGATTCTGATGGCTCCCCAGTCGAAGCCAATTTTGGGCGAGGGGAATGCTGGGAGGAGCAATTTGCCAGGCATGATTGCTAGCGACCAGTCGCCGCAAGAATGCCGTTAGTATTCCGACTGCTTAATCGACGCTTTTTCGCTTGCGTTTGGTTCGCTCTGCCAAGGCCAGCCGTTTGGCAGTGTACTGGGAAACGGGGGCGGGAGGACTGTCGCCTGGTCGCCGGACTTCGTTCCCCAGCAGCATCATGCCGGCAACGGCGAGGGGCAGCACGTAGAAGATCAACCGATAAATGACGATCGACGCCGCCAGTGCCGATTGATTGTCGGTGGGGATAAAGTCGAGGACGATCTTTTCCAAGACTACGACACCACCGGGAATGTGCAGTAACGCGGCCACGACTGTGAACAGCAGGTAAACATTCAGGGCTTCGACGAAGTCCAGGCTCTGCCGCACTTCATCGGGCAGGAGGATGAAGAATATCGAAGCTGCCAGCAATTGTTCCACCGAGGCCACCAAAATTTGCACCAGCGACAAACTCAGCGGTGGCGAAACAAATTTCTTTCCGAACAAAGTAATCGGCCGATGCCACACGCCGCACACCACTAAATAAGCGGCAATGATAATTAGCGAGGCCACCCCTAATGGAAAGGCCGTGCGGATGTCCAACCACCCCGGCAGATAGTGCAGGATGGTTTCTGGCAGGGGTAAGGGTTTCAGCACGAACGCAACACCGGCCAGCGTAAAGACGCCGACCCAAAACGTGATCGTCAACGTGGCGATCAGTTTGGCAATTTCGAGTGGTCCAAAGCCCCATTGCGAATAGAGCCGAAACCGAACGGCCGAGCCTCCCGCAATCCAGCCGAAGTTATGGCTGAACGCATAACCCACGATCGAGCCAAATGCCATTCGTCGCGGCGAAAGCTTATGCTCCAGGTAATACAGCGCGATCGCGTCGTAGCAAATCAGCACCATGTAATTCAAACAGGTGAGCGCCACCGCGGCCGCGATCCGCCAGGCCGGCACGTTGGCGAGCGCATGAACGACTCCTGCCCAGGTGACATTCTTCAAGTTGTGGGTGAAGAGTAACCAGCCGAAGTAGCCCAGAACGGCGATCAACAGGAGCGGCTTGGCGACGTTCCACAGACGCTTGGAAGTTGATTCGTTGTTGCTTCCCACGCCGTCGGCTCCGAGCGGAATCTGCCGCTGGCATGGCAGTCCGAGTGTGGCCCGCCGAGCACGCCTCCTGGGCGTTAGCAGAATAAAGGTAGATTTCTACCGCAATTCTGCCCCGTCGATAAGGAGGGAGTCATAGTAGTAGATACGCTTCGGGTGCCTTTCACGGCTTAAAGATTCACCACATAGCTGCGTCGACTGCCAGAAATGAGAGGTAGTCCCTAGTGAACGGCACACGGAGCGTGCCTGCTACTTTTCTTAATCTGACACTCCTCCTGTACAATTCAAGTTTCTTCCCGCCTGCCAGTATTCCTCCCAATTTCATGAGCGAAACAACTTCTCCCCGCATTGCGATCATCGGCGGTGGCATTACCGGCCTTTCTGCCGCACTTCGCCTGCAAGAGCTCCTTCCGCAGGCGAAGGTTCGGCTGTTCGAATCGCAAGCCCGCGTCGGCGGGGTGCTGGGGACGGAACGAACCGGGGACTACTTGCTGGAGCAAAGCGCCGACATGTTTACCACGCGTGAGCCCTGGGCCCTGGACCTTTGCCGGCGGATCGGCTTTACGGATCAACTGATCGGCACCAACGACCAATACCGCCGGGCGTTTGTCGTCCGCGACGGCCGGCTGCACCCCGTGCCGGAAGGCTTCACGCTGCTGGCAACGACCCGGATCGGCCCGTTGCTTCGTTCGCCCCTCTTGAGTATTCGAGCCAAAGCCCGCATGGGTTGGGAATGGTTTGTTCCGCCGCGCAAAGAGAACTCCGACGAGAGCCTGCAGCAATTTGTGGTGCGCCGGTTTGGTCGCGAAGCCTTTGAGCGACTTGTTCAGCCGCTGATCGGTGGCATCTACACTGCTGATCCCGCTAGGCTCAGCATGCAAGCGACGATGCCGAACTTCATTCACATGGAACGCCAACATGGAGGACTGCTGCGTGGCATGCGCAACCAGCGGCCAACGCGAGCAGGAAAGCCAGAGGTTGCGGAAAGCGGCGCGCGGTACGGCTTGTTTGTGGCGCCTAAGGATGGCATGGAATCGTTGGTGCAGGCGCTCGCCGCGAAGTTGCAGCCAGACGTGGTGCAGAAAAACTCCCCGGTGGAATCGATCGCACGTTCGACAGACGGAAGCTGGCTGCTGAAGTTTGCGCGCGGCAGCGCTGTCGAAGAGCAAAATTTCGCTGCCGTTGTCGTGGCTGCCCCCGCGAATGTCTGCCGGCCTTTGCTCGAATCCGTCGATGCCGAGCTTGCTACGTTAGTAGCGCGGATCGAGTATGCGGGGTGCACGGTGGTCGTCAACTGTTTTCGCCGCGATCAGCTAACGCATCCGCTGAATGGTTTCGGCGTCGTCGTGCCCCATATTGAAGGGCGCCGCATTATCGCCACCAGTTTTTCCAGCGTGAAATTCTCCGGTCGCGCGCCTGACGACCGAATTATTCTGCGGACTTTTGTGGGAGGTGCGCTGCAGCCGGAGCTAAATCAACTGGATGACTCGGCACTAACACAACTTGTGGCTGAAGAACTGGCCGGCTTGCTGGGCGCGCGGGGCGCGCCGGAGTTGACGCGCGTTGTCCGCTGGAACAAGTCGATGCCTCAGTATCATGTCGGCCATGTGCAACTGGTCGATCAAATTGAAGCCCGCGTGGAGCGCATTCCTCGATTCGCCTTGGCCGGCAATGCCTATCGAGGTGTAGGAATTCCGTTTTGTATTCGGAGCGGCGAGAACGCAGCAGAGAGAATCGCGGCGGGATTGCAGAACGCACCTTAGTTATGGTTCAACGGCAGAACGGCAAAGTAGTAGGAACACTCCGTGTGCCGTTCACTACCTAGAACGTCTCTCTTTTGCGAACGGCATACGGAGTGTGCCTACTACAAAAGCTCGCCCTCGCGAGCGATTCGGATTAAGGTAAGGGGAATCAAATCTGGCCCCGCCAACTGACGGTCCTACACTCAGTATTTCCACCAAGATCGACCTCATGAAAATCAACGACAAACAACTCGACGCCTTTCGCGTTCGTCCCGGAAAAAAGCTGCGGCTGAAAGATCACCAGCCTGGCTGGCAAGGGGATGAGAAAGTTTCCAAGAAAGAACGCCGCAAGTTTGCCGAGGAAGTTCTCGCGCAAGGGGTGAAGCAACTCGCCGAAGCGCAAGAGAAGCTTTACGCCTCCGATTCTTGGTCGATGCTGGTGATTTTTCAGGCCATGGATGCGGCCGGCAAGGATAGTACCATCAAGCATGTGATGTCCGGAATCAATCCGCAGGGTTGCCAGGTTTACAGTTTCAAACATCCGTCCGCAGAGGAACTGGACCACAATTTTCTTTGGCGTTGCAGCAAGGTGCTTCCCGAGCGAGGCAAGATTGGCATCTTCAATCGGTCGTACTTTGAGGAAGTTCTCATCGTCAAAGTCCATCCGCAGATCGTGCTGGGGCAGCGGATTCCGAACGCCAAGCCCGATGCTGCCTTCTGGGATCACCGCTATGAGGACATCAATAATTTTGAAAAACATTTGACGCGCAACGGAACCACCATCGTGAAGTTTTTTCTGAATGTTTCTCAGGAAGAGCAGCATCGACGGTTTTTGGAGCGGGTCGAGAACCCAGCCAAGCATTGGAAGTTCGCTCCCAGCGATCTAAAGGAGAGCGAACGCTGGGACGACTATCAGCGGGCCTACGAAGAATGCTTGAGCCGCACCAGCACGGAAGAGGCCCCCTGGTATGTGATTCCGGCCGATCACAAATGGGTCACGCGAGCGCTCGTTGCGCGCATCCTCGTCAACCGCATCGAGAAGCTTGGACTGCAATGGCCCGCGGTGACCGATGAGATGCGGGCCGAAATCGATACCGCGCGGCTGAAGCTCAAAAAGTAGTCGGCAGGCGAGCGCTAGAGCTGATCCGTACTGAAGGCCAGGCCGTCGTTACGATTGCATAATTTTTGGAAGGTGGCCAATTCGACGTTAAAGCGGACGACGTGCACGGAGCCATCCGCAAAGACGCATTGAAACATTCCCGGATGCGAACTGCCGAACTGATGGATAAAGGGGGTAAGCCCCGAACTGGGAATCGGATCCCTGAAATAGTCGGCCGCCGGCACTTGGGCTCCCCAGCGGATGACATCATCCTGGTACGCCCCGACATAGCCATCGTTATCGTCGGGACCAGTGGTGTTCGTGCATTGTCGGGCATTCATCCGCTTTTCGCCGACAGCCATGGTGTAAGCGGTTCCGTCCAAGATATCGCTCATGCGAATCAATCCGTTCGGCCGAATGCGGACCACGCCATCGCCCCCTGAATTGTTTCCGCCATTGCCGTACATGCTACCGTTGTTTCCCCCTAGATTCGTCGTGCCGGCGTTGGCTGCATAATCGGTCATCGCCCGGGGATGGGTTTTTGAGGCCCAGATGCCGCCGCTGAGTGCCGTCGGTTTGCGACGCGTGGGACAGAAGTACGGTTCAATCTTCGTTCCCGCCACGACTGAATCGCCGTTATCCGTGGCCGCCGTATCGACATAGTTCCAGATGTTCTGCTGCTCGATGTACGGCAACAGTTGATAACCCCAACTCCAAGATTGCTTATCGAGCATGCCTGGGACGCCGTTCGTCACGGTGCGGGTGTTCGCGGTGCCAATATGGTCCCCGCCGGTGGGAAATGCCTTCAGCGTATCGTGATGATTGTGAAATCCGAGCCCAATCTGCTTCAGGTGATTAGCGCAGGTGATTCGCCGAGCCGATTCCCGCGCCGCTTGCACCGCAGGCAACAACAACGCCACCAGAATTCCAATGATGGCAATCACGACCAGTAGTTCCACCAGTGTGAAGCCAGATCGCTGACTGCGGAATGAACGTTGCATGGGAACTGCTCTCGCGAAAGTACATCAATGAAGGCAATTATGGTTCAGGGGTATGTCCCGGAGGAAACGTCGCTTTGGCAAAGTCCTCGGCCGAAAGCTCCTCGGTGGTGCCGGCCAAGGTTCGCACCAATCGCTTGCCTCCTTTGCCGGTGCGCTCGTAGGCGATCACGGTCGACGGCGGAACGGCTTCGCTTGGAGTCCGAACATCCACATTCCAGACGATGACGAGCGCTTGCTGATCGCGACCCGAGACCCACACCTGATCATCGGCACCGTCGGCCTGCAAAATCGACTGCAGATCTTCGGCCTTGGCCGGTGGGCGACCTGAATTCGTGTTGAACTGCTGATAGGCCAGACCAATTCGCATCAGTCGCTCGTGGGTCGGATCGAGTACCTGTTGTTCCGTGACCGTAGTGCTGCGGCAGCCACTGCTGAATAGCAATAGCGTTAGTAAGCCAAGACACGAATAGCTGATGCCAGGACGTAGCATGATTGCCTTAAAGAAAATTTGGCGAGACTAGCCAGCGAAGAGGATGGCATTAGTCTCGCCGGAGGTCGCTTCGCTGTCAAGAAATTTAAGGATAGAAAACCGTTCGGTCGGCAAGCAGGCCGGCGGTTGCCAATTAGGGCCAAAAACAGGGTTCCCGACCGGGTTTAGTGCGTACGACCGTCCCCAGAATTTGCCTCGCAGGAGTGGGCAGCATCTAACTGGGCAGCACATTCTTCTCCGGCCAATTCGACCTCAACCGTGATGTGTTCAAAATGCTGATTGCGGAGGAGTTTGTGAACGCGGCGCTTGGCGGCAATAATCTCTTCCCGCGTCGAATCGGAACGGAGCACGATGTGCGTGGAAAGCACATGGGCATCGCCGTCCAGTGTCCAAGTATGGGTGTGATGCGCGCCGACAAAGTTCGGATAGGTCATCAACTCTTGCAAAAAGGCTTCCTGATCGAAATTGTGAGGTCTGGCTTGCAAAAAGATGAGCAGCACTTTCCGCAGGTTCTGAAACACATTCCACAAGATAAAGAGGCTGATCAAAATCGAAAGGACAGGATCGATCCAGGTGGCATGCTCGAAAAAATACATCCCAATGCCGCCAATCAGAACGGCTCCCCAACCGAGCGTATCTTCCAGCAAATGCCAACTGACTACTTTTTCGAGCAACGACTTCCCGCCCCGCATCCGCCACGCGGCAAAGCCATTGAACGCGATGCCAGCCAGCGCCATGCCGATCACGCCCGGCACATAGACGGGCTCAGGGGATTGCAAGCGTTGGATGGCCTTCCAGCCAACGATGGTCAAGCCCACTATTAGCACCACACCGGTCACGAGTGCTCCGAGCGAAGACATGCGCCGATAGCCGTAGGTGAATTTCGCGTCGGCCGATTTTTTTGCCAGACGTTGCAGATACCAGGCGAGTCCTAGCGACAGACAATCGCCGGAATCATGCACCGCATCGCTCAGAATCGCGACACTATTGGTCCACAGCCCGCCGGCGATCTCGATGATCGTAAACGCCAGGTTGATCAGGAAGGCAACCAGCAGGTTCCCTTCCGCGTGATGCTGGTGGTCGTGGTTGTGGCTATGCATTAACAGGGAATCTCCGAAGCGGCGGATGGTTCATATTATCCGCCAGGACACGCCCGTGGTTGACCGCCGACTGGACGAATGGGCAGCACGCAAGCCAGTGAAAGCTTTTACTTATTCGCGAGCAGGAAATCGACCGGGACCACTCGCGCCATTCCTGGAAGTTCGTTAGAATCAATTTTTGTTCGGAAAACTCAGCAGTCGCTCGGTGAGTGGGAATGGAATCATGAATTCAGTTCAGTTAGGTGACTGTATCGCGGGCATGAACTCGCTCCCTGCGGGATCCGTTGATCTCGCCTTCGCCGATCCCCCGTTCAATATCGGCTATGACTATGACGTGTACGACGACCGTCAGGAGAAAGCAGCGTACCTGAACTGGTCACGAGAATGGATTTCGGCAGTTCATCGGGTGCTCAAGCCCGACGGGACATTTTGGCTCGCGATCGGTGATGAATATGCCGCGGAACTAAAGCTATTGAGCCAAGAGGTAGGTTTTACCACTCGCAGTTGGGTGATTTGGTACTACACATTCGGCGTGAATTGCAAGCAGAAATTTACGCGATCTCACGCGCATCTGTTTCACTTCGTCAAGGATCCCAAGGAATTCACGTTTCGAAGTGAAGCGTTGGAAAATCGAGTTCCATCCGCCAGGCAGTTGGTTTACAACGACCGCCGTGGCAACCCTACAGGTCGCCTGCCGGACGACACGTGGATTCTACGACCACAAGACCTGAACGAAGGCTTCACCGTGGGTGAAGATACCTGGTACTTGCCCCGCGTGGCGGGAACGTTCAAAGAACGGGCCGGCTTTCATGGCTGCCAAATGCCGGAACAGTTGCTGGCGCGCATCATTCGAATCTGTTCGAATGAGCGCGACCTCGTGCTGGACCCGTTTAGCGGGAGCGCGACAACGCTGGCCGTTGCGAAGAAGCTCGGCCGTCGTTTCATGGGCTTTGATCTTTCGCCCGAGTATGTGAAGCGCGGCACGGCAAGATTATCGTCCATCAAGCTCGGCGATCGCTTGGAAGGGGACCCCGAACCACTGGTTAGTGCGCCTGCGACGCATCAGGCTATGGGAAAGAGATCTCTGAAGTCGTCACCTCAGAAAAAAAAGATACGTATCGCGTCGGCCGTGTTCAATAGCTCAGAGCACAATGCCAGCGTGCGAAGCTCGGCTCTTGTCGAGCAGGGGATCATCGAGGCGTTCGCGGTATCGTGTGATGGCTACTCTGCCGATCGTGTCGTGGCCGATCCGGATCTGTTTCCGCGATTTACCGCCCACTGCGTTTCTCTTGGTCTGCCTGGACGAGAGCGAGATTGGGGCCATTTGTTGTTCAACCTGCGAAAAGCAGGCAAACTTTCCTCAGTCAGGACAACAAGGAGAACGGAACTTCCTTGGGAAGAGTTCGACAAGATTTCTGTCGCGAGCGAGATTGCAATGCAGTCAATGCTGGACAGGGGTGCCGATAGCCTTGACGATATTCTTTGTGATCCAGAGTTGGCCTCTCAGTTTGATGCCATTGCACAGAAGTTCTCGCCTGATTCGAAACCGCTGTGGTATCGCTGGGCAGCCCTAAAGTTGCGTAAGGAAGCAGGGAGTATTCGAACCCGTGCGAAGCACTTGCGCGTTGGTCGACTCAGCACTGCTGTAGATTTTTCGGACGGAGCCCACCGAAAGTTTCCGGATACAGGCGGGCTATTTGTGGTCCTGGCCGACAATAAAGCGGTGTATGTTGGAGAAGCCCTCAACCTTCGGAGCAAGGTGCGCTCGAGTTTTTCTGCACCATTTACGAAGGTCTGGAGGGATCTTGATCCTGCGCATGAGTCAGGCTTGCAACTGAGTTATTGGCGGACGGGTGGTGATGTTCGAGAGTTACTCGGTTATCAAAGTAAGTACATGGAAGAACATAGGCCTAAGTTCAACTATCGTGAGCTGGCAGCGTCATGAAGCCCGATTTAGTCGCCGCTTTCCGAGCGGTGAGTTCAGGGTATTCGGCGGATCGAATCGTTGCGGACCCTGAGCTGAACACCGCATTCATAGATCGTTGTAGATCACTCGGGCTTGCTGAGCCTGCACCAGAGTTGAATCGTGGCCTTTTGAATATGCGGAAGCAAGGCATCCTCAAGGGGCCGAGGGCATTGCTAACGTCTTTTCCTGATGAATCTTCGTACCGCTTTGCAGCGGAAATGGCGATTCGCTTTTTGGAGCGCCGCGATAAAGTCACCCTCGATGACGTGATTTGTGATCCTGATCGAGTGGCAGAGTTCGATGCCCTGGCAGCCGCCATCGCTCCGGGGTTCACTCCGTTGCAATACCGATGGGCCGCACTGAACTTGCGGAAATCTGCGAGATTGGCTCCAGAAATCTTGGCGAAGGTTGTCCCACCCGAGCGAATTCTCGTGCAGCGGGTCGCAGAACTGGTTCTCAATGAAATTCCAAGTTGGCAAGGGCTCTACATCTTCTTCACGCCTGACCAACCTTTGTACGTCGGCGAAAGTGAGAACCTCAGGTCCAGAATTTCCAAGCACCTTGATCACTCAGACAATAAGTTCTTCGCACGTTGGCTCTGGGAAGAGAGTGATGCCCAACTTCACTTGGAACTTCAGATTTTTCCCGCGGACACGACAACACGAGTGCGAAAGGCGCTTGAACTAGAACTCATTCGATCTCGAAATCCGTTGTTCAATGTGTTGCGATAAGCAACATTGAAATTGCAATCCAGCCCAGGAAACTGCCTTTCAATCAAACCTTTACCTCGACCCACTTTTCCTCTTGAGCACTTTGCACGACCGCGTCGCATAAGACAATCTCCCGATGGCCGTCGGCAAAAGTTGGAAATTGGGGATTGCTGCGATAGCTGCCATCGGCAATGGAATTGTAGAACGCCCGGAAGCATTGCTTGAAGGAATCGGGGAAGCCTTCGTTGTGACCGCCGGGATAATCGGCATGCAGGCGAGCGGTCGGGGAAAGCAGGGCCGGGTCGCGAATGAGTTGTTCATTAGCGGTCTCGCGTCGGCCGATCCACAATTCGTTGGGGCGTTCGCTGTTCCATTCCAGCGATTGTTTGGCCCCGGCAATTTCGAATCGCAAGCAGTTCTTTCTTCCGGCCGTCACTTGCGAGACCCAGCAGATCCCTTTCGTGCCGCCGCTGAATCGTAATAGCAGGCCGCCGTAGTCGTCGGTGGTTATCGCCACATCTTCCGTCTCGGTGATCGCGCGCGACTTGCCGCTGAAAGTTTCGACCCCTCCCGTGGGACGTTTGCGAATGGGATAAACGGTTCGCAGGTCCGCGCACACAGCTTCGACTTCTCGCCCCGTAATGAACTGCACCAGATCGAGCCAGTGAGTGCCGATATCGGAGACAGCCCGGAGTGGGCCGCCATCTTCGGCAAGGACGCGCCAGTTGAAATCGGTCTCGTACAGGAGCCAGTCTTGCACGTAGCCGCCGGCCACATGGAAGACATCGCCGATGGAACCACTTCGAATCCGTTCGCGGGCTTCGAGGCAGAGAGGGTAGTAACGAATGTTGTAGTTCACGCCGGCCGCCAGACCCGTTTTGGCAGCGATTCGAACCAGTTCGGCGGACTCCCGGGCGTTCATGGCCAGCGGCTTTTCGCACATCACATGCTTGCCGGCCTGGAGGGCCTGCGAGGCTTGCTCGAAATGAAATCGGTTGGGACTGGTGAGATGTACTACTTGCACATCGGCATCGGCGAGCAATTCAGCAAAGCTGCCGTAAGTTCGCGGAATCCCCAGCTTCTTCGCTCCTTCCTGAGCCCTCGCGGCCGAGGATCCGCTGATGCCGATCACCTCCACGCCGGCTCGTCGCATTCCTTCGACATGGACAGGTCCAATGAACCCCGTCCCCACCACTGCTGCGCGAAACATTTTTCTTGACCTCCCGAGTGAGACGCTGAGTAAGATTTAGTGTAACCCTTGGCAAAAGTACGATGGCTCTCCGAAGCCGTCGAATGTGCTGGCCAGAGGTTTCGACGTCGAAGTTTGCTTCTTCGCAACCTGACGTTGCGGTAGGGTAAACCGGGACGAGCCAAGGATTCGGAAACAATATCAGCGGCCTCGGAGGGCCAACGCACAAAAACAGGCCACGATTAGCCTGAAAAACCATGCGACATTCTTCGCTCCGCAAGAGGCTCGCTCGCGAAGCAGCCCGCTTGCTTTATTCGCACGAGACCAATCAACTGTTCCGCGCTCGGCAGGAAGCGCAGCGACGCCTGGCCGCGCGCGATGCGGATCGCTATTCCTTGCCGAGTCAGGAAGAAATCGGCGAAGAGTTGGCTGAATTGGCGGCGCGCTATCCTTTGGAACGCTTGCCCGACGACGTGGTGAATCGGCTCACCATGCTCCGCGTGATGCGGCTGTTAGCAGCCCATCGGCCGCGCTGGGCAGTGGCTAATCCGGAGGAAGTGGAACAGACGCAGCACGTCGTTCATCTTTGTGGAGCCGATCCCGCAGCGATCGCGGCACTTTGTTTGGAAGAAGGCTTGGCCGGCGAATGGGAGGAACGGACTGAGCATCATCCGCCGGCGATGGCATTGACCGGTTTGCAGATCAAGCTGGTGCTGCATGGGGTGCAATCGTGGGAAGAGGATTCCGCTCTGTGTCCGGCCGGCGCGTGGTCAATCTCGGACCTCGAACGGCAAGTGGCGAGCGATCTTCCTGCCGTGGATCTTTATTCCACGGTGGGCATTCCGCTGCATCGTCGCGATCGTTTCCAGGTTTATCGATCGCTGCTGCTGCCGCTGGAAGAGGTCGAGCAGAACCCGGCCCGACATCCGGAGGGAGATGCGCTGTATCACAGTCTGCA
Organism: Pirellulaceae bacterium; assembly: GCA_041739545.1. Lineage (GTDB taxonomy): Bacteria > Planctomycetota > Planctomycetia > Pirellulales > Pirellulaceae > JBGSNR01. The sequence continues at coordinate 58,468 of JBGSNR010000104.1, forward strand.
GGTCTATAAGATCGTTCGCGACGCGCTCCCCTACGACGAAGAATTGTTACTGGCCGCGCTGTTGCATGATGTGGGAAAAGGGATCGACCCAGCCGATCACGTCCCGGCAGCGCTGGAAGCACTCGCCGGTTTCATCACCGAACGGACTGCCTGGCTGATCGAACATCATCACGCGGGACTACAAGTTCTAGATGGTTCGATTGGGCATCGCGCACATCGCCGACTGCGGGAATCGGAGGATTATGAAGAATTGCTGCTGCTGGCGCGGGCTGATCGCGCCGGCTGCTGCCGCGGCGTGCAAGTCGAGGAGGTGGATGAGGTGTTGAACTACTTGCAGGAATTGTCCCAGGAAAACGGCTGAGTTTTGCGAGCGCGTTATCTTCCAGCAACCCGGTGAAGTCGTCAAGCAACGAATTTTCGCAAGCGAACTTGTTCCTCAACCGCGGCGCAAGTACAAGGAAATGATGAGCGCTGCGCGACTTCCTCTCTCCCCTGATGTGGTTCATGAGTTCGCCCCGATATCCCACTCTGTATCAAATCAACACGCGAGTTTGGATGACAGAATTGTCGCGCGATTTAGGTCGCCGCGCAACGCTCGATGACATTCCCGATGCCACGCTCGATCATTTGGCCGAGCAAGGCTTCGACTGGATTTGGTTCCTCAGCGTGTGGCAAACCGGCACAATCGCGCGCAGTATCTCGCGAAGCAATCTGGAATGGCGTCATGAATTTGAAACGACGCTGCCAAACCTTTCAGACTACGACATTGCCGGCTCGGGTTTTGCCGTTCAGGACTATCGCACGCATGTGGATCTGGGGGGAGATGCTGCCTTAGCTCGCCTGCGAGCACGATTGCAACAGCGCGGGCTGAAGTTGATGCTCGACTTTGTCCCCAATCACATGGCTCCCGATCATCCATGGATTAACGAACATCCAGAATACTTCGTTCCTGGCACTGAGGAACAACTGCAGCGCGAACCGCAAAACTACCTGCGCTTGACTCTTAACGATGGAAGTTCGCGCGTCTTTGCCAAAGGGCGGGATCCGTATTTCTCTGGCTGGCCGGATGTGGTGCAACTCAACTACGGCAACCAGGAGTTGCAACAGGCGATGCTCGGCGAATTGACCCGCCTGGCAGGGCAATGCGATGGCTTGCGGTGCGACATGGCGATGCTCGTCTTGCCTTTGATCTTCAAGAACACCTGGGGAATTTCCATGTCCCCGTTCTGGCCGTGGGCGATACCGGCCGTGCATGCGGTGCATCCGGAATTTTGCTTCCTGGCCGAAGTCTATTGGGATCTCGAATGGACCTTGCAACAGCAGGGCTTTCATTACACCTACGACAAGCGACTTTACGATCGGCTGCATGAAGGGAACGCCCGCCATGTGCGCGAGCACCTTTATGCGGGACTCGATTTTCAAGATCGGCTCGCGCGGTTTCTGGAGAATCACGACGAGCCGCGCGCGGCTGCGATCTTTGACGATCCCAAGCATAAGGCAGCGGCGGTGATTACCTATCTCTCGCCTGGCTTGCGGTTCCTGCACGATGGTCAGTTCGAAGGACGCAAGGTGCGTGTCTCGCCCCATCTGGTCCGTCGCCCCGATGAGCCAATCAACGAAGACTTGCGAAGCTTCTACGACATGCTCCTGCCTGTGATCGCGCGACCGGAAGTTCGGGATGGCACGTGGCAGTTGCTCGATTGCGTTCCCGGCTGGCAAGACAACACCACCAACGGCAACTACGTCTCATTTGCCTGGACGGGAACCAGCAACGAACGCTTGCTGGTGGTGGTGAATCTCTCGGCGCAGCCTGCCCAGTGCCGAATTCGCTTGCCTCATGTGGACAGCGGCGAAGGGGAGTTGTTGCTGGTCGACCTGCTGGGTGGTGCCGAATACACCCGTTCCGCCAGCGTCTTGACGACCGAAGGAATGTTCTTCGACGAACCGGGCTGGAAGGCGCAAGTTTTCACTGTGAAGAATTCGCCAGACTTGGGGAAGTGATGCGACCTGCGATATCATGAGGCAATGAATGACCGCCCGTGGTACAAGCCTTATGTGACGACGATTCTGGCCGTGTTGATCGTTGCTTTTGCGCTGTTCGAGGCGAACCGTACTGTGCACATCGGTTTTATAGCTGTCAGCATAGGTGTGACGGTCGATGGCTCGTATGGCTGGCCGGTGATGTACTACGATGCCAGTTATTCCCAAACTGGTTCGGAGGTCATCAAACCCGTACATCCTTGGTTTCCGTGGGGCGTAGCTCTCGATGCCTGCGTAGCGGCCGCGCTGTTAATCGGTACCACGGTCGTCTTCGAGCGCTGGCGACGGAGTAGACTTCGTCCGTGGCAGTTCAATCTGAAATCGATCCTGGTGCTAACGACGGTTGTGATCGTGGTGTGGTGGCTCTACGAAAATCAAGGTCTGTTCCTGGGGTGGTGGAACATCCTTCCCAGCGATGTTTCGCTTTTCCGCCAAGCCGATTTAGACTCGTATTCCTTGTACGTTCGCGGCCCGCTTTTATTGGGAATCGGCTGTGCGGTTTATCTAAGTGGCTGGGCGATTTTTCGGGTCGCGTGGCTCTCCCTGGGGCGGCCGACATCACGCGCTCCCTTGTGAAACGTTCCCCTGTCAATTACGTTGGCCCCAACGCCAAATTCCGTCCGTTTTTGCTTCTTTGCCGCGGTGGTTGCCATGCAAGGTCTGTTTGAAAAAATCGAAGAATCGGCCGCCTTTATCAAGTCCAAGTGGTCGGGGACGCCGCAGGCCGGCATTATTCTCGGCACGGGGCTCGGCCCATTGGTCGAGCAAATTGAAGTCGAGGCCGCCATCGAGTACGGCGACATTCCGCACTTCCCGCGTAGCACCGCCACCGCGCATCGCGGCCGGCTCGTATGCGGCAAGCTGAACGGCCTTTCCGTGATGGCGATGGAAGGTCGCTTTCACATGTACGAGGGGTATCCGCTCGACATCATCACGCTGCCCGTCCGCGTGATGAAGAAGCTGGGGGCCGACCTACTGGTTGTGAGCAATGCGTGCGGCGGCATGAATCCGTACTACAAGTGCGGCGACGTGATGATCATCGAAGATCAGATTAATTTGATGGGGGGCAACCCGCTGATCGGCATCAACGACGACCGCCTCGGCCCACGCTTCCCCGATATGTGCGAGCCGTACACGAAGGCCCTGATCGAACGAGCGCAGGAAGTCGCCCGCAAAGAGGACTTTGTGGTTCACACCGGCGTGTTCGTCGCGGTAGCCGGGCCGAACTTGGAAACGCGGGCCGAGTATCGCTTCCTGCGGACGATCGGCGCGGACGTAGTCGGCATGTCGACGGTTCCCGAAGTTCTCGTCGCGGTCCATAGCGGCATGCGCGTCGTGGGCTTCTCGGTCATCACCGACATGTGCTTCCCCGATTCGCTCGAACCGGCGAACATCCCGCAGATCATCGCGAATGCGAACGCGGCGGAACCGAAGTTGAGGAAGCTGGTAATGGGGGTGTTGGCGGGGGAGAAGTAGTCAACCAAGTTTGACTGGCCAACAATATTCCTCAGCCCCGGAGGGGCGAAAAATATAAGCCCAGGGCTTTGCCCTGGGTGGGGTTTAAAGCCGGCCGGAATTTTTTAACGCAACGCCAACCACCAGCTAAAGCTGGTGGCTAGGTTTCAAATCCAATCTTCAAACTTCAAAACTCCACCCGCCGTGGCCATTTCCCAATCACCCCTTTCCGCCCCGTTCATCGAGCAAGCCGCGGCTGCGATTCGCGAAAAGTGCGCGCTCGTGCCCAAAGTGGCCATCATTCTCGGCACGGGCCTGGGCGAACTGGCGGAAGAAATCGATACGGCCGCGGCGATCTCCTACCGCGATATTCCCTTCTTTCCGCGCTCCACGGCCCTGGCCCACAAGGGGGTTTTGAAGCTGGGACATCTTGCCGGAGTGCCGGTTGTCGCGATGCAGGGGCGATGTCATTTCTACGAAGGCTATCCCTACGAACAACTGATGCTCCCCACGCGCGTGATGCACGCGCTGGGGGCAACAACGCTCATCGTCTCCAACGCGGCGGGCGGGGTGAATCCCAAGTTCGAAGTGGGAGACATCATGTTGATGACCGACCATATCAACTTGATGTACGCCCGCGATCTGGCCGAACCGCTCCGGCTGAACATCACCGAGCATGGCCGAGTGCTGCAACGCAAAGTGCTGTACGATGCCGAACTGCTGGCCCATGCGCATCGCACCGCGCGCGAGAAGAATTTTCTGTTGCAGCAAGGTGTGTATGTGGCAGTGACCGGTCCGAATTATGAAACCCGCGCCGAGTACCGCCTGTTTCGAAAAATCGGCGGCGATGCGGTCGGCATGTCGACCGTGCCGGAAGTCTTAGCCGCCGTCACTTGCGACATGCGTGTCCTCGGCATCTCGCTCATCACCAACGTTGCCCGTCCCGATGACCCGATCAAGACCGACGCGAACGAAGTGGTCGTCGCGGCCGAAAAGGCAGGGGAAAAAGTTAGGGCGCTAGTCAAGGGTGTGTTGGCTGCAGCGTGAGTTGGCTGTCGGTTGCAGCCCACCCGTACGAGGGCTCTCCGAAGCCGTCGAGGACGAGCGTTCTGTTTCATTCGCCATGTTGATTTTTCGCTTAACCGGACGCTACATCAGTTGTAACGTTCACTCCGCGACGGCCTCGGAGGGCCATCGTACAAACAGCGACCGCCTCGGAGGGCCATCGTACAAACACCGACGGCCAAGGAAGCCCATCCTCCCAGGCTACTGTTTCGCCGGCACGCGAACTTGGATCTCGTCCCCGACCACCTGCGTGGCAAAACTGTCGATCTTGATCTTGGGATTGTCGGCCCACTTCCCATCGTGAATGCAAAACCGCCAGGCGTGCCAGGGACAACTAACAATCCCCTTCGCCATGTGCCCCCCGGCGAGCGACGCCCCCATGTGCGGGCAAAAATCGTCGATCGAATGGTAGCTGCCGTCCTCATTGAACACGGCCACCATCCGACCATTCACCGCGAACGATCTACCTTCCCCCACGGGAATCTCCCCCACCTTGGCGACGGTCGTAAACTCAACTTCTTCAGTCATGAAAATTTCTAATCTATTGAATAAGTGGTGTTGATTACTCTATTAAACGCCGGGCGTAAACGCACTCAACCTGTCGTGATCCTTCCCGCGCCAGCAACCAAACTCGACTCCCCTACAGGAGTTGTTTTGGAAACCGGTTTACAGCGAAAAAATGCGCGCTGCTAGCATCGCCATCTCGTTCCAAATCAACAACTTGCAAACTGTTTTTGAATCTCTTTTCTCGACTGGCTGTTAATAACTCTTCCAGGGGGGGTGCTAGCACGGTACATCGCTTGTGGCGGAAGCGCTCCTCCGACTCATTCTCGGATTCCTTCCCCATGCGGACAAGGGGCGCGCCTGCCGTTCTCACTTCGGCCCCCGGCAACAACGCACTTCGCGCCGGCATCGACGCCACCGTCTTACACCGGCCTGTTCACAGCTAGCACGCTTCCTCTGCTGCAATCCCAGTTTTAGTTATACGGAATGATTGATTACATCTCAAACTATATTTGCAATAATGAGTCACCCCTGGCATCCAGGGAGTGAGCAGGCAAACGGCATCAGAATTCGGCCCTCTGTGCGCGAAACCAACCTCTCCCACAACGACCATCGCCAGCCGCGCCTGCGATGTCGCTTTTTCGCCACGGACGACCCCAAAAATCTGCACGATCGGCGTGGATTATGAATAATTGTGACGCAGGGGCACACGCTCGTTGCCTTTTTTGATGCGGCAAATACGCTGAATAGCTATCGCCCCTATTTGCAGGGGAAGCCGCTTCCGTGAGGTGCCCGTCATGCGTCGCAAAACATTTCGAACCCGCCAAGTCGCTCTCGCCAAAGTCCGCCAGCGTTTACGGATGCTGGAACAGCTCGAAGAGCGCACGAACATGGCCCAGTATTCGTTCGCGGGGGTGACGTTTGAACAGAACAGCACGCCGGACGTGCAATCAGCACTCGCCGTCGGCACGTACTCCGATGCGATCGTAACCCATCTCCCCAGTGGGTCTTCCAGCGTGTCTGGTTTTCCGGATGCACCGACAACCGGCTTTGACCCCGCCTTGTCCCTTGGCGTAGTTCATAGCCCGGTAACCAGCGGGCCGCGACTTTTGAACTTGCCTAGCGGCAACAACGGCACCACCCGGCGTTCAGGGGTTGAACTGGGTTGGTCGAACAACCGCCTCTTGCCCAACGGCCCGGGGAACGACTTTGTGGTGTACGAGAGCGGGACGATTTCGGGATCCGGCAAATCACCAGAGCCCTTCCTTGTGCAAGTCTATAACGCCTCCACCTCGGCCTGGAGTTCTTGGTACTACTTTGCAGCAACGTCCTCTGCCCCCTACGGCGGCACTGGCAATGAAGGTGCCTTTGCGACCGTCTTCGATTTATCGAACATGGGGGTCGGCAGCGGCGACTACGTTTCCCAGATTCGCCTGGTGAACATCACCGACGAAGATCGGCTGGCCAGCGCGTCGGGCGAAGGGGTCGTGATCCCCGAAGACAACGGTGCGAACAGCGAGCATCTGGCCATTCCTGGTCCCGAAGCCCCCTACAGCGCATTCACTCCTGCATCCAATTACGATCCCGACCCAGTCTATTTGGGTGTCCTGCACGACCTGTACTTGAACCTGGTGGTCGACAGTACCTCAGACATTGTCGATGGGGACTACACCACGGGCAATCTTTCGCTTCGCGAGGCAGTTGAACTTTCCAATGCCGTCGCTGGTGCCAACGAGATTACCTTTGCACCGGGCCTCGCTGGTTCGACCATCACGCTCGGCTCGGAACTGGCGATTACCGATGATTTGACGATCACCGGCTTGGGTGCGAATCAACTGACGATCAGCGGGAATAACGCGAGCCGCATTTTCAATGTCGATAACCCGAGCGAGGCCAGCACGGTGTCGATCAGCGGATTAACGCTGACAGCCGGAAGTGCATTAGGTGGCGGTGCGATTCGCAACGTAGAAACACTGACACTCGACAGCGTGGAAGTGACAAACAGCAACGGAGCAACCGGTGGTGGTGGCGGGCTGGTCAATGCCGGTACCGCAGTCGTTACCAACAGCACTTTTTTTAACAATCGTGCCAACGAAGGTGGGGCCATTCTCAGTGGGGTGTCGCTCACCGTTGTAAACTCCACGTTTTCAGCGAACGAAAGCGAATTTTCGGGAAGCGCGATTAGCAATTTAAGCGGCTCAACCACGATTGTGAATTCGACGATTGTCGGCAATCGGGCTGACTCCGACGGGAGTGGTTCAGGAGCCTTCGCGGTATATACCGAAACCACGCCCTATGAAATGCGAAACACGATTGTCGCCGGCAACCTGGCTGGTTTGGGAAGCACGGCCAGTGATGTCGCGGGGGCCATCACCGGCAGCAACAACCTGATCGGCGATGCATCTTCGGCAGGCGGTTTCGTCCACGGCGTGGACGGCAACATTGTCGGCAACGCAGGGAGCGGCACCCTCGCACTCAGTTCTATCCTCAACACCACGCTCGCTAATAACGGCGGCAGTACGCGAACACATGCTCTGGCCACCGGCAGTCTGGCGATTGATGCCGGGGATAACGCGTATGCGACGACGAATGGCCAAATTGGCGGAACTGCTCTCATCACCGATCAACGGGGGGCGGGTTTTGATCGGATCGTAAACAGCCTGGTCGACATCGGCGCGTTTGAAGCACCGGTGGCCGTTGTCACCCAGGCCGATTTGTTTGTCACTCTGGAAGCCTCCGGAAGTGGGACGGTAGTGGCTGGCGAAACGCTCACTTACACGATCACGGTCGGCAATGATGGTCCGAGCACGGCCGACGATGTTTCCTTCGCCAACACCCTTCCCGCGGGAACCACCTTTGTGGAAGTGGTGGATGTCAGTGGAGCGACGTTCGACTTTACGACGCCGGCAGTAGGAGCCACTGGCGCAATCACCGGTACGCTGGCCAGTTTGCCCGCTACCGAAAGCGCGAGCTTTCAGATCGTGGTGCGCGTGGGGAGTTCTGTCGCCCAAAGCACGCTGATTACCAATACCGTTTCGGTAGCGACCGCGACGGACGATCCCACGGACTCGAACGACTCGGCCGAGGTGCAAACGACCGTCATCACTTCCGCCGATGTTTCGATTTCGCTGAGTGATAGCCCCGATCCGGTCATCGCCGGAGAATTCCTGACTTATCAGGTCAACGTCGCCAACCTTGGCCCGAGCGACGCGCAAACCGTCGATTGGTCCACTCTGTTGCCAGCGGGAACGGAATTCATCTCGCTAACGCCAAGCAACGTTGTCGCCCAAGGGTTCAATCTCACCACGCCGTCGAGTGGCAACCAGATGGTCTCGGCGAGCATTGCCACGCTGCCAGCTCTTAGCAACGGTGAATTCGTCTTGACCATTTTGGTGGAACGCGATGTCGCGAATGCTACCGTTCTTTCGACCACGGCTGCGGTGACGACAACCACAAACGATCTGGATGAAGACAACAATTCCGAGACGGTAGCAACGACGGTTGAGACGGAAGCCGACTTGAGCATCTCGATTTTCGACAGCCCGGCAACGGTCGTTGCCGGCCAGAACATCACTTACACTATTACGCTGGAGAACCTGGGCTCCAGCAATGCCGCGAATGTTGTCATTTCAAACGTGCTACCGGCCGGAACGACGTTTGTCTCGCTCAACCATGTCAGCGGCCCTACTTACGACAGCATCAACACCCCGGCCGTTGGTGCGACGGGAACGTTTACTGCTCAGATCGACAACCTCGACGTCGGTGCCGAAACGACCATGTTCGAACTCGTCGTCCGGGTCGATAGTAACGTGGCAGAAGGAGCAACCATCGAGAACACCGTCACGGTGGCGTCGGCCACGAATGATTCGACCCCTGCCAACAATTCTGCGGAGGAAGAAACGGATGTCACTACCAACGCCGATCTGTCCATCGCAGTCACGGGCTCTCCCGACACGACGGTGCTGGCCGGGGCAAACCTTACCTATACCATCACTGTGTCGAACAACGGGCCCAGCGATTCGGTTCTAGTCGTTCTGAACGACGAGCTTCCTGCCGAGACAACGTTTGTTTCGTTCGCTCAGATCGACGGCCCGGCCTTCACGCTAATCCCGATCGCCGTCGGCACGAACGGTTCTGTCTCGGCAGAAATCGCCAGCTTCGCCGCGAACGCCTCGGCCACCTTCCATGTGGTGGTCCTCGTCGGCGTTGGGAACGCGGATGGTGCGGTGCTCGAGAACATTGTTTCCATCACGGCCGATACCGATGATGGGGAGAGTGACAATAACAGCGCCGCTGTGACGACTACTGTTTCCAACCCGCCGATCTTGGATCCCGCGGAGTTCCTGATCGCCTTCGATCCGCCGACCGGCCGCTGGTTTGGTTCGCATCTGACGAACGGCACGTCGCAGGTGCTGGCGAATTTTGGAGCGAACAAAGGTTGGCGGGATGGCATCGTGGCGGACTTCAACGGCGATGGGGTTTCCGATCTCGCCGCCCGCAACAGCAGTGGCCGGTGGTTTGTGGCGCTTGCCCAGCCAGGCCAACCAGTGCTGTATCAAGCCCAGGCCTGGAACTTTTCCACGAACAAGGCCTTTGAAAAGGTGCAGGTTGCCGACGTCAACAAGGACGGCAAGGCAGACATCATTGGCTATAGTCGCGGTGCCGGTTCAGCGTGGTATGTCTTCCGCACCAACGCGGGTGCGACCAACTTCAACGTGCAAATCTTGAAGTACGCGGCCCGGAACACCTGGACCGATTTTGTGATTGCCGACTTCACCGGCGATGGCCGAACCGACTTTGCCGCTCGCGTGCAGGCAACCAATCCCGCACTGAGCACCTGGTATGTTTCAACCGCCGGTCCCGCCGGGGTTCTTTCGAAGGGTAAAGTTTGGGGCAAGTGGGGCGGTCTGCCGTGGAAGGATGTCCAAGCCGCTGACTACAACGGCGATGGCAAGGCAGATATTGTGGGGCGCGATCCGGCCACCGGACGTTGGCGGATTGCTCAATCGAATGGGGCGAAGTTTGTTAGCCGCGACCTGGGAGCCTGGCAACGAGACGCCCTGGCGAAGTGGAAAAACGTGATCGTCGCGGACCTGAACGGGGACGGCAAGGACGACATCGTGGGGCAAAATGCGGCCGGCTACTGGTTCTGGATTCGTCAAAACGGCGCGCAGAACGTGTTTGCCAACAAGATCGGTCGCTGGCTGCCGACGGAAAATTATAAGTCGGTCTTTGCTGCCGATCTGAGCGGCGATGGCAAGGTTGAACTCTTCGGCCGCCGTGGCACTAACGGCGTGTGGCGGATCGATCGCTTGAATGCAGCGAACCGGCTGGCCGCGATCCCGGGTGCCGTCAACAAGCCAGCGTGGGACAAAAACGTGGACTGGATGTTTGCATCGCTGGGCGAAGATGAGAACGGCAATTTGTTCTAACGGCGGCAGTGCAGCTTGGCTGTGGTTCAATCCAACGGGGTCCGCATGTTAGGATGGGGCCCGCGTTGGAAACTTATCTAGCACCTCCGCCCGCAGGATCTCGCGCGCATGGCAGACGTTTCGCACTATCAGTTCGTTAAGCTCGGCATGAACCTGGAATACCTGCGCGGCATCGCGTCGGTCTCGATCATGCAAGCCACTAGCCTGGCTGAGTTCCCAGCCATTTTAGACAACCAGCCGGAATCGCGCTTTCGAGTGGCGAATGTGGTGAACATCATCCGCGCGTTGCTGATTCAACTGGAAACGCTGGGGCTGACAGAATCGCGAGCCGCTGCCGCTCCTTTGGAACCGTTGCTCAAGGAGATGGAGACCGCACTCGCCGGCTCTCCTTACCCGCAGACGGTAACGCTGCGGGATCACTTTGCCGAAAAGCTCATCGCCCATGCGAAGAACGTTTCGCTGGCCGTGAAGGAAGAAGCAAGCCGCAGCTAAGCGACTTGCGTTCGCCTACTTTGGTTCCTTCCGCAGTTCCATCCATTCGCTGTGGAAGGTCCCTTCCATATCGATTCGCTTGTAGGTGTGCGCCCCGAAGTAATCGCGCTGCGCTTGCAACAGGTTCGCTGGCAAGTTCGCCCGGCGAATGCTGTCGTAATAGGCAAGAGCATTGCCGAACTCCACGGCCGGCAAGCCCATCTGCGTGGCAACCACCACCACTTGCCGCCAGTAGTCTTGCGCCCGCGCGGTGGCGTCGGTGAAGTAGGAATCGAGGAGCAAATTTTCCAGATTGGGAACCTTATCGAATGCTTCCTTAATCCGCGACAGAAATGCCGCACGAATGATGCAGCCGCCGCGCCACAGCAAGGCAATATCGCCGTAATTTAGCGACCAATTGTGCTCTTTCGCAGCCGCCTGCAATTGCACAAACCCTTGGGCGTAGCTGCAAATCTTGGAAGCAAATAACGCATGCCGGACCGCTTCGATGAAGGCTTTCTTGTCGCCGACTTTGCCCACCTCGGCAGTCGGTCCCTTGAGCACCTTGGAGGCCTTCACGCGCGTATCTTTCATAGCCGAAGTACCGCGAGCGTAAACCGCTTCCGTCACCATCGTGCTGGGAACCCCCAGGTCGAGCGCCAGTTGGCTCATCCACTTCCCTGTTCCCTTCGCACCGGCCACATCGAGGATTTTGTCGACCAGGTAGCCATCCTTCCCTTGATCGTCTTTGCAGCTGAAGATGTCGCGGGTGATTTCGATCAGGTAGCTTTCCAGCTCTCCCCGATTCCATTCATCGAAGACTTCATACAGTTCGTCGTTGGTCAGCCCCCCCGCTTCCTTCAACACCAAGTACGCTTCGCAGATCAACTGCATATCGCCGTACTCGATCCCGTTGTGGACCATCTTTACGTAGTTGCCGCTTCCGCCCGGGCCCACCCATTCGCAGCAAGGAATATCGTTGTTCGGCCCGACCTTGGCCGAGATCGCTTGCAGAATGGGCTTCAAAATGGGCCACGCGGCCGCACTGCCGCCGGGCATGAGGCTGGGTCCTTTGAGCGCCCCCTCTTCACCGCCGGAAACGCCGCAGCCCACATAGAGCAAGCCCTTGGCTTCGACTTCCTTCGTGCGGCGTTCGGTATTGGTGTACTGTTCGTTGCCGCCGTCGATGATCACATCCCCCGGTTCGAGGAACGGCAGAAGCTGCGCGATCAGTTGATCGACGGCTTCCCCCGCCTTCACCAGCATCATCACCTTCCGCGGCCGCTTCAGGTTCTTCACCAGGTCTTCGATGCTGTGGCAGCCGATGAACTTCTTTCCCTTGGCCCGGCCGGCGAGCAACGCATCGACCTTATCCGTGGAGCGGTTGTAAACGGCAATCGTGTAGCCGCGGCTCTCCACATTCAGTGCGAGATTCTCTCCCATCACGGCCAACCCGATGAGTCCAAAGTCAGCTTGCATGTCTACGTTCCTTAGTGGACGGCAGTTGAAAAGCGTGTAACCGGGAGCCGATTCTACCACGATTATCGTGGCCCCATGGGGTAGCGGAAGCCGTCGTTTCCCACCCCAAATCGGCACCGGCTTGAAGGGCTATTAGATGGCCTGAAACGGCTCCAAGTCTCGAACTCTTAACCGTTTGCGACGAAACATTCACGGCAGACGTGAACCAATCAGGCCACGGGAATGACTCTCGCCGACCAGAGCGACTGCCACGAATGGCAGTGAATGCTTTCATCGGCATGCCTGCAAAGGAACCGTAGTGAATGCTCCGGAGCCTGCTTTGGGAAACGGATTTGAAAGCAGTTTGGATGGAGTTCACTCCCTCTGAAAAACTTTACCGCTCACGCGCAATTGTTAAACTGCGACGACTTTACCGGTCGATACGAGGAGGCAAGGTTTAACGTCTCGATGCAAGGATGCCACTATGCCTCGGCTTCTCGCTCTTGTCCTGCTCGCCAACTGCGTGCTGGCCAGCGGCTGCTGCCACTGCTATCAACGAAGTTACATTCCCGGTCAAGGGCCGATTGCGGCCGCGCTCGCGCCGCCGATTAAGCGGATGGCGGGTTGCTCCAAGGGATGTGGCGATATGTATTGGGGTGAGTGGGTCAGTGATCCCCCCGATAGTTGCGATCCGTGTTGCAACGGCGAATTCGTTGGTCCCCGCGATTGCTGCGCCGGTCGGCCTCACACGCGGCTCTGTCTCGTCGGTGCTCTCGAACGGATTCGCGGAATTCGAGGCAGCTGCATTAACTACTGCTGTGATGATGGTTGTTGCGGCGAGGGCTCTTGCGGTGCCGGTGGCTGCAGCAGTTGCGGCGATGGTATGGAGTGGTCCGGGGGGGAAATGCCGATGGAGTACTCAGAACCAGGCATCGAAACGATGCAGCCCACCACCAGTTACATGCCCGCGAGGCGCTCCACGCCGGCTATGTCCGATCCGGGTTGGGATCGAACCGTGCCGCGCGACATTCCCGGCGTTCCCATTCCCACAGGTCGCCGACCGGGTGGGCCGCGCAGCGCGAACTATCGGAGCGGTCCTAAGCCGATTCGCTCGGTGAGTTACGAGGAAGTGGAGCAGGCTGAAGTTGCCACAGAAGAGAACGCTGAAGACACTTCCGATCATTTTGTCGAAAACATCGCCACGCAAGCCAAAGTGCACCCGTGGGAAAGTGCGGCTGGTAAACCGCGTGACGAGCGGGAACCTGCTTTGCTGGAAGATGTTCTGCCCGATCCACGGGCCAGTTACCGGCGGTGAAGATCCTTGGTGCGGGCCAGCAATCGCGACACTCGCCAGTTATGCTGAGGCGAACCGGCTTGTCTGTTGAGCCGGACCGCATGCTCAAGGAACTTTTGCTGTGTCTCGTTTTCAATGGTTGGTCGTCGCCGGCTGGATCGTTTTGTTGCTTGCTCCGCATCTGCAGAGCCAGGGAGCCGAGTTCTCCCCCCAGGAGCAGTTGCTGCGCGCGACGTGTCGCGTGAATCAAGGCAAAGTCTCTGGGACCGGGTTTCTGGTAGAAGTTCCAGCTGCCAGCGATGCAGAATCCGCGCGGATCTTCCTGGTGACGGCGAACCACGTTCTGGACGGCTTTCCCGAAGCCGAATGCAATCTGATCCTGCGGGAGCCCAAGCCGGACGGCACATTTGAACGACAGCCGCTCGCCGTGAAAATTCGCGAGGAGAAGAAGCCGCTCTGGGTTCGTCATCCGCAAGATGACGTGGCCGCGATCGAGGTGAAACTGCCACTGAGCGTCGACATGCAGCCGATTCCTCTGTCGCAAGTCGCCGATGCCGATTGGGCCGCTCAAAAGAAAGTGCAAGTGGGGCAGGATGTTTGGATCGCCTGCTTCCCCGCACAATTGGAAGCCAATCCCGCCGGCTGGCCCATTTTGCGGCGCGGCACGATTGCGACCCATCCACTCACGCCGCTGACATCCGCCCGCACCATTCTGATCGACTACTCGCACTTCGGCGGCGACAGTGGCTCGCCGGTCGTGATGGTTCACGACAACCGCCCGATCGTGGTCGGCCTGGTCTTCGGCATGACCCGGCAAACCGATCGCTCGGCCACACCATTCGAGGAGCGCGTGGTGCACACTTCGCTAGGGCTGGCAATCACCGTTCAATCGCCGCTAGTCCGCGAGACAATTGAAATGGCAGCGGGGAAGTGAGGGTGGGGTGTGGAGTGTGGAGTGTGGAGTGTGAGGTGAGACGTGTGAGGTGTGAGGTGTGAGGTGTGAGGTGTGAGGTGTGAGGTGTGAGGTGTGAGGTGTGAGGTGTGAGGTGTGAGGTGTGAGGTGTGAGGTGTGAGGTGAAGCAAGCCGAAATTCGTGGCGAGTCACTCCTCACTGTCCACTCCCCACTGCGCACTGCTGACTCCCCACTCCCCACTCCCCACTCCCCTCACTTATCCTTTGTCAACTCAAACGTATCGAACAACCGTTCTTCTAAGTCATACGCCTTAAACTGAATGGTTCGGTCGTGGATCGTCGCATAGCAGAAGTGATAGGCCTTCTTGAAGTGGAGGCTGAACCAGGCCTTTTGCGGCGCGGCTTCTTCCAAGTATCCGCCTCCACCGCCGCTGGTGATGTAGCGGACCCCTTTCTTCTGATTGATGGCCATCTCCAGGATGGGCCAGGTTCGTTCGTAGACGTGAATGTGTCCGTTGAAGGCGATGTCGACGCCGTATTTTTCGTAGAGGGGGATCAGGTTCTGGGCGTTCTTGTCTCCAAAGGTCGGCTTACCGCGGAGGGGATTGCCTGTATCGAGGTCGCCGTAGTCGTTGTTGTCCGAAGTGAAGCAGGGATGATGGTGACAGGTGAACTTCCAAGTCGCCTTGCTGGCCGCGAGTTCCTTTTCGAGCCACACGTATTGCTCGCTGTCGGGCTTCAGCGGCTTGTTGCTGTCGATCATGAAGTATTGAGCGTTGCCATACTGAAACGTGTAGTAGTACTCCGGCTTTGGCAGCGAGAAGTAGTCGTAATACCAATGTGAGTTGGCCTCGTGATTGCCGATGACCGGAAAGGTCGGCACGCGGCTCATCAGTTTGTGCGAAGGTTCCAACAAATCCTTCACCCACTGATTCTTCGCATGCCCGTTATCGACCACATCGCCACAATGGAGCAGAAAGTTGGGACGCAGCGCGTACGCTCCTTCCATACATTTGCGCGTGATTTCCGGATTACGCTGCGTGTCACCAATCACGGCAAACGACCAGGCTGCATCTGGGCCAGGTGCCGTCTGAAACGAAAGAATTTCGCTAACGACGGTCCGCCCCGATTCATCGGTGCAAGTGACGCGATAGAAGTATGTGGTGTGGGGTTTCAAGTTGCTCAGCGTGATTTCGCCGATATGCTTCCTCTCTTCCGCGACTGCTTTTTCGGACAACGGTTGCTGTTGAGCGTATTCCACCTGCATCACGCTGGGGCGGATCGTCTCGCACATCACGGTCATCGAAGTCTGTGTGCCGAACTGCAAGTAAGGCTTCACCAGGAATTCCAGGTCGGTGGTGATCGGCGGTTGCCAGGCGATGAGGTTGTCGTTCTTATTGGCGACCCCAGCGATTTCCTCTGCCGATAGCACGCGCGTGTAGGCTTTCACTTCGTACAGTGAGCCGGCGAACGGATAGCGCTCGTCGATGTCTTGATAAGCGGCAATCACGAATTCGCCGCGCGGTGGATAAAGAATGTCCCCCGATTGCTCTCTTGATTCCGCATGCAGCTTGCCGTTCACGTACAGTCGCATCGTTTGGCCGTCGTAGGTGCCGACCAGGTAATACCAGCGACCGAATTCGATCTCCGACTTCGCATCCGAGAGGTAAGTGATTTTGCCGTTCCCGTCATCCGCTCCTTTGGTGGCCAGGGCGAACGAGAAGCGGTTGTCCTTGGTGCCGAGCAGCCAACCCGTTTCGTGATCGCCGTTGTCTTCCAGCCACCCCACGATCCCTCCCCAGGAGCCAGCGCTGGCAGGGTTCACCCACGCTGCCACGGAGAACTCCTTGGTCGGCAGATGTTTTTTCAGGTCGGCGCCGTTGCCGAGCGTGAGCCAATCGGTTTTGCCGTTGAAGGTCAGTCCCTCGGTCGGACCAAGCGTGGTGACTTTCGGGGCACCGATGATCCGGGCAGTGAGTGCATGCGATTCGTCTTCCCACTTCCCGCTGGCAATGCCGTGGCCTCCGACAACAAATTGCGCAATCAGGCGATCTTCTTCGTGATCGGGATGGGCGTAGAGCGGCGAATTGGCCAGGAATGTAAGTGCCAAAGTGGCCGCGGCGAAGTAGATGTATTTCATGGAATGAGTATGAGTTAGGGAGGACGGGGCGTTAACGGGGACTAACTGGCGACTATCTTTAAAAACGTCGTAGGCCCGCATTTCATTTCCCTGTCTACTTTAACTCGTCCCTTTGACCCCCGCACCCGTTCCGCGTACACTGCAATGTTCTGCCGCGGAGCGGCCCTCGCGAGGGGAAGCCGTGAACCTGGTCAGGCCTTAACCGGAGCAGCCATAAGCGTCACTTTTCTTGTGCGGGGGCCGCTCCGCGGCAGATTTCTTTAGGCCACCGACGCGATCCTCGCATGAATATCCGCCTGGCCGATCTCGATAACGCTGCCGACGCGCAGGCCATCGTCGACCTGCTCGACATGTATTCGCAGCACGAATTCGGAGCGAGTAAGCCCCTGCCGGACGAGGTCAAGCAGCAACTGATTCCCGGCCTGAAGGCTCACGGGCAAGCGCTCGCCTTTGTCGCTTGGGACGAGAAAACTCCCATCGGCCTGGCTCTGTGTTTTGTCGGTTTTTCTTCCTTCCTCGCCAAGCCCCTCATCAACATTCACGATCTGGCCGTGGCGCCAACCTATCGCGGGCAAGGGATCGGCCGGAAGCTGCTGGCCGCGGT
This sequence comes from Pirellulaceae bacterium, assembly GCA_041739545.1. Lineage (GTDB taxonomy): Bacteria > Planctomycetota > Planctomycetia > Pirellulales > Pirellulaceae > JBGSNR01. The sequence continues at coordinate 75,844 of JBGSNR010000104.1, forward strand.
GGAAGAAGAAGCCCGCCGCCGCGATTGCTGCAAAGTGACGCTCGAAGTCCGCGAGGATAATGTCTCCGCTCAGCAGCTTTACCAGCGGGTGGGCTTTCGCGCGAGCGAGCCGCAAACCTGGTTCTGGAGCCAGGCGCTGGCAGAGAAGTCGCCGCGCGGTTCGAGTTAGAATAAGCTTCTGGTCGCACGTGCTCTTCGCTCGTCGCTCGGTTTAGTCTTTATCGTCTCTGCCTGCTCTGCTTCCGAGGTCCGTCATGCCGCTGGAACGTCTCGGCCCCTATCGCTTGTCGCGCGTGCTGGGGCGCGGCGGAATGGGAACCGTGTATGCGGCCGAGCATGAAGCCACCGGGGAACCGGCGGCCGTGAAAGTTCTGTCGGCAGCGCTCGCGGAAGATCCCGGCTTTCAAGCCCGCTTCAAGCAGGAGATCGAAACGCTCAAGAAGTTGCGGCATCCCAACATCGTGCAGATGTATGGCTTTGGTGCCGAGGACGAGTTGCTGTTCTACTCCATGGAACTGGTTGAAGGGCAAAGCCTGCAGGAGGAACTCTCGCTGGGGCGGCGGTTCACCTGGCGGGAAGTAACGCGGTACGGAATCATGATCGCGCGGGCTCTCAAGCACGCGCACGATCGCGGCATCATTCATCGCGATCTCAAGCCTGCCAACCTGATGCTCGACCCTCGCGAGCAAATCAAGCTTACCGACTTCGGCATTGCGAAGCTGTTTGGCGCGACGAACCTGACGATGTCCGGGGGCGTGATCGGCACGGCGGATTACATGTCTCCCGAGCAGGCAGAAGGAAAGGGAGTCAACGCCCGGAGCGATTTGTTCAGCCTGGGAGCCGTGCTATACGCGCTGTTGTGCGGCCGGCCACCGTTCTCGGCCCGCACGGTGACCGAAGTCTTGAATGGCTTGAAGAATGATAAGCCCGTTGAACTGCGGCATCTGGTGCGAGATGCTCCGCCGGAACTGTCCGCGATTGTGATGCAGCTCTTGGAGAAAGATCCCAGCCAGCGAGTCGCCACCGCGTTGACCGTGGCGAACCGTTTGCAAGCGATGGAGCATGCTCTCTCCATCGAAACGCGAATCGCACCGGCGGAAGAAGTACGGCTCGAATTGCCCCCGGAAGAAAATATGGGGCGACGTCCCGTGGCAGGGACGAATGCCGACGCCCATGCGGTGACGGCCGAACTAGATGCGGAAGGGAATCTAGACGTCTATCGCCTGGCCGGGGAGAACGATGCCACCTTTGTTCCCGCGAACCCGGGGGCGGAGCTAACCGGCAAACCAGTGCCCGAGCACACCGAGCTGGAAGTGTTGCCGTCGCTGGAGATGCCTCTCCCCAGCGCGATCGCGCCGAACGTGGTGAAGACCAAGCACTTCATTACGATGGCGGAAGAAGAACAGGCCTCGAATCGCACCCATGCGACGCACGACGAAGACCTGTGGACGCGGTGGCTCTCGCTGGCGGGAATCATTGTCGCGCTGTTGGTCCTGGCTGGAATTGCTTGGATGGGGACGCGACCTCCTTCTGAAGCCACTTTGCTCGAACGGATTCAGAAAGGAGCCTCGGCCGGTGAGGTGCAAAAACTGGTGGAGGTTGAGTCCGACATTCAGCAGTATCTCCGCCGCTTTGGTGACAGCGAGCAGGCTCCCACGGTCCAGCAATATCTGGAAGAGATCGAACTCTATCGCCTGGAAAAGCAGTTCGACTTCAAAGCGCGACGACTGAACTCAGCCGACGCGATGCTGCCGATCGAACGGGCCTATTTAGAAGCGATGCGACTGGCTCCCACCGAACCCGCGGCGGCTCTCGCGCGGCTGGAAGCCATTCCGCAACTGTTTGGCGGGACCGACAAAAGTGCCGACGATCCTCTTGCCGCGCGGAGCATCGCCCGCTGTTTGGAACTTGCCCGCAAACAGGCGGAACGACTGCGAATCACCACGCAGCAACTCACGGGTGAAGATCGCATGTTCCTGCGGAAGCGGCTCGAAGATGCGCAGCGGCTGGCAGACAAAAACTCTGCCGAGGCAAGCGACATTCTGCGCGGCATCATCATTCTCTACGCCGACCGTCCGTGGGCTCGGGATTTTGTCGAAGAAGCGCGGAAGAAACTGGCCGAATTGCCGGGCGGTGGAGCCCTCAAGGAATAGCTCACCACACCAACTGCTCGGCACAAAAAATCGGCCCTTCCACGCAGGTTCGTTTGTAATCCCACTCGCCGTCGCTGGTCTTCACTTTCGCAACGCAGGTGAAGCAAATGCCGATCCCGCAGGCCATCGGCGTTTCGAGCGAAACCTCGCACGGAATGTTGCGCTCGAGCGCGATTCGCGAGACCGCTTCCATCATCACTTCAGGACCGCAGCAGGCGATGCGCACCGCATCAACCGCCGGATCATTCGCTGCCACTGAGCCGGCCTGAACTTCATCCAGCAATTTCGTTAACAACTGCGTGACAAAGCCGCGCTCGCCGCGACTGCCATCATCGGTCGCGAGGCGAACTTCCAATCCGGCACGCTCAAAGTCTGCGACTCCTGCGAGATGCTCGGCACTGCGTGCGCCGTAGAGCAGCGTCACTCGTTCCGCTGCCGAAACGGTGCGCGGCGGATCACCAAACTTTCGCTGGCCGAGAAATTCGGCGCCCAGCGTCAAAAACGGCGTCTGCCCAATGCCCCCCGCTACCAGAATCAAGTGCTTGGTCGGCCGCGCGGTGAAGCCGTTGCCGAGCGGTCCCCAAACTTCGAGCGGCGTGCCGGGAAGTTGCTGCGCCAATCGCTTCGTGAATTTTCCTTTCACCAGATAGACCAAATCGATGCAGCCCGTCGATTCGTGCGAGTTGTAAACCGCGAGTGGGCGTCCGAGGAGTGGATCGTTGCACTCCGCTAGTCGCAACATGACGAATTGACCGGGCACCGCGCGGCGCACTATCTCCGGCGCGTGCAGGCGAACACGAACAGTGTCGCGCGCCAGCGTTTCTTGCTCGATGATCGCGGTTCGAGTAAATGCAGCCTGATCTGCGTAATGCTCGGCATGCAGTGGATTGCTCATCGTCGCGGCCCTCCCCGACCACCGCCGCTCGGCCTGCCGCCACCGCCGCTGGGACGACCTCCACCACTTGGTCTGCCGCCACCACCAGGACGACCACCGCCACTCGGCCTGCCGCCACTTG
>JBGSNR010000131.1:0-1877 GCA_041739545.1 Pirellulaceae bacterium
CCCTTGTCATTCGTCTTGCCGATAATGGCACCCTTCTGGACTCCTGTGCCACCGACTAGCACCGACCACGCCTTGCTCCAGTGATCGCGACCGTAGTAGACGTTAATGTTCGGCGTGCGGCCGAATTCCGAGAGGACGACGATCAACGTGTGTTCCAGCAGACCACGATCGGCCAGATCTCCCACCAGCGTGGCGAACGAGTTGTCGAACTCACCAAGTTGCTCGATGTGGAAATTAAAGTTCTCGTTGTGCGTGTCGTAATTGCGGTGTGTGACCTGCACGAAGGAAATGCCGTTTTCAATGAGTCGACGTGCCAGCAGACACTGCCGACCGAAATCGTGCTTGCCATACCGCTCAAACTCGTGTTCGGGTTCCTTGGTGACATCGAACACGTCGCGCTGTGCGAGAAGTTGCTGGGCTTGTTCGTAACTGAAGGTGTACGCTTCCGTCCGGGCGGTGCGACGCCGACTGAAAAATTGATCATCGAGTTGTTTACGGAACGTGTTGCGACTGAGGTCCATCGCCTCGGTCAGTCCATCGGGCCGCGTGGTGTTCTGCGGAGGCTGCCCTCCACCCAGCGACAAGCTGGCATACTTGGGACCAAGGTACGAGGCATCATTCGCACGGCCACCACCGCCGCTGGGAGTAACGATGATATGCCCCGGCAACGCCGCCGTGGCGGGAGCCGTCGTTTTTGCGGTCACCGCACCCAGCGTGGGAAAGTCGGACGCGGGCGTCTGACGACGGCCGTGGAGCATCATGTACGCTCCCTTGCCGTGATCATCCTCCGCCGTGTTCACGCTGCGAATGAGCGAGAGATGATGCATTTGCTTCGCGGTCTGCGGCAGCAATTCGCAGATATGCATGCCCGGTACCGAGGTAGGAATCGCGCGGAAGGGGCCGCCGGTGCTCGTCGCGGGTTTCGGATCCCAGCTTTCCAACTGGCTGAGTCCGCCGTGCATGTTGAAGACGAGCATGCGTTTCTGCTGCTTCTGTAACTCGGCGGTGAACCCCGGCTGAGCAAATGTCCCCAAGCCCCCGGCGAGTGCTCCTGCACCAGCCGCCAGTGTTCCCAGGAATTGCCGGCGAGCCATTCCATGCTCAAGCGAGCGACAAGCATAAGCGGCATGCATCATTCCAACTCCTAAGAGAGATGCAACAATATTCCAGGGGACTGCGAGGCGACGCGAGCAGCATTGCATTACAAATTAAAGCGGAATTCCACGGATGAGAGAACCGCCCAGATGATTTCCTGTATCGCTTGCGGACGTTCATTCGCCCGGGTGGCTAAATACTCAGTGATGCGGGCTACTTCTTCCGGACGTGGCGGGCGGGCCAAGACGCTCAGATAAAGTTCCTCGGCCACGGCGGCTGGTTCCGTCAACGCAACCAGATTATTCCCCGATGGATTGACCCAACTACGAACAGTCCCACCATTCGCCACAAACAGCGCCTGATCGACCGTCGCGAAAAACTGATCCTGTGGTTGGCCGGCTCCGCCACCATACAAGGTGATGAACGCGTTGACATTCCCCCGCATTCGCTCGCGCAGCAGCTGCTGCACCTGGAAGTCCCGTGCGGCTTGCTTGGCGGGATCATCCGCCACCGACGCTTTGGGCGTGGTCTTTTCAATCTCGGCATCTGCCGCGGCCAGTTGAGGCTCAAGCACGCCGGTCGATTGCAACATGGCATATGTGAGCTGTTCGGGTGTCAGCGGCTTTTCCACACGCGTGACGAACTCCTGCTCCCAGATGTTCGACACTTTATCGACGGCCATTCGCACCGCGACATCAGATTCCCCGATTTTCGCTTGAGACTGTTCGACCGCTGTTGTCTTCATTGCCACGGCTTGTTGGCGCGTCGTCAGTTCGGCGGTC
>JBGSNR010000132.1:0-5792 GCA_041739545.1 Pirellulaceae bacterium
CCACTGTTCATGTTGGGGCGTCCCAAGAAGAACGCGACGGTGGCACCGTCCTATGGATATCGGGAACGAGCCTGACTACGGCGAATCAAGGCCACCGTGGACCAACATCAGTTGCTCGGCGTTCGCCAGGTCCCGGGGCGTAATCATTTGGCGATCCAGTGGGGGCGGGCCGCCTTCCAACTTCGTAATGATCTCGGCATACGGCCGCCAATCTAATTCTTCCAGTCGCTGCATCACCCTCGATAGAAATCCACCCATTCGACCGTCAGTTCGTTCGCATCTTCCGCCAACCACGCGGCGGGAATCTCGATCCGCACGCCAGCCTTCGCTTTGAAGATCTTGAGTTGAAACTCCTCCGCCATCTTCGTGGGTTCCCATTTGCCGGCGGCGTTACGGCGAGAGGCTTCGATCTCCTTGCTTCCCAGGAACGTTTGCACGCGCAAGCTGCCACACGTGATGGTGCAACCTTCCAGCCCGCGCAAGTTGGTTTGCAAAGCGATTTGCTGGGGCCAGGTCTTGCCTGCGCGGCGGAGCGCGGCGGCACCGATGCCGGTTTCGGAAGTGATGGTGATAGCGACACCGTCGTCGGCGGCCACGATGCTCGACTTATCGGCGGGACGTTTCAGGTCGACTTTGATCGACGGTGCCGCGTCCGCCGCGAGCAGCACCACACATGCGAGCAGAAAATGCATCTTCCCTTGCCCTTTGCGACTAATGCGCGCGCAACACCACAAAGTCCGTCAGCTTGCGTAAAACAGCCAAGGCTGGCGACGATGACAAGCCATCCAGTTCTTCTCGTGCCCGCGTGGCATGCCATTGAGCGCGCTGGCGAGTGTATTCAATGGCGTCGCAGCGCGTGAGCCAGGGGGCCAGCGACTCGCGCCGATCGATCCCTTCGGTTTGCATGATGTTGAGCACGGTCTCGCGCTCGTCGGCGCTCACTTGCTGCAACAATCGAATCAATGGCAGCGTCGGTTTTTGTTGATCAAGATCCGTTCCCAGCGACTTGCCTGTGATCGCTTCGCTGCCCAATACGTCGAGCAAGTCATCGGCAAATTGAAAGGCGATTCCTAGATGCCGACCGTAGTTGGCAAACCGCTCGGCAGTCGCAACATCCGCCCCGGCGTAATGCGCTCCCAGCAGACAGCTGCAGGCGGTCAGTTCCGCTGTTTTGCCTTCGACGATCGAGGTGTATTCCGCTTCGCTCAATTCAAAGTTGCCGCGGTTGCCTTTTTGCCGCAGTTCGCCTTCGCAGACGATGTTCGTCGCGCGGCCGATCGTGCGACAGGCGAACACCGTTTCCAGCGTGCTGGAAAGATAGAACGCATGCGTGAACAGAAAATCCCCCAGCAGCACGCTCGCCTGATTGTCCCAACGAGCGTTGACCGTGGCGAGATGGCGTCGGGTGTCGGCTTCATCGATCACGTCGTCATGCACCAACGTGGCGGTGTGAATCATCTCGACGACCGCGCCCAAGATCGCATGTTCGTCCGTGACGATTCCACAAGCTTTGGCCGACAGCATGAGCAGCGCCGGACGGAGCCGTTTACCACCTAGCAAATTGCCGTAGCGAACCAGTTCATCGACGAACGGGTGATCGCTTCGCATCTCGTCGCGGAGCACCTGTTCCACCGCCAAAAGCTCGGCGGCAATGGGGGCGTACAAGGCTTTGAGCGTTTCCGCCGTATCGGGAAGCGAAGCAACAGGGGGCACGGTAGACGTCCTTTCGACCAGATTCTCATGCATTCCAATAACCGCCACCTGTTTCTAAACCGCAAACCAGCCAGGGACTTAACGCAAATACGGAACGCGTTGCCTTACTCCCTCTCCCCGTGGGAGAGGGCCGGGGTGAGGGTTTACAAGTTGCTTGAAATCCGCTCGGTGATTTGCGTCTTCACCGCTTCAAGCCCTCATCCGGCCTCGTTCCTCGGCCACCTTCTCCCACGGGGAGAAGGGCAAATCGACGCACTCACGATCCTATGTTCGCACAAAATGCCCGCTCTTGCCGCCGGACTTCTCCTCCAACTGCACTTGCTCGATCACGACTTCGCGATCGACCGCTTTCACCATGTCGTAAACCGTGAGAGCCGCGATGGTTACGGCCGTCAAAGCTTCCATTTCCACGCCTGTCTTGCCGGTGGTTTTGGCGGTCGCCTCGATGCGGACGGTAGAACTCGACTCCACGCGGAACTCGATGCTCACAGCGTCCAAACCCAGCGGATGACAGAGGGGAATCAGTTCGCCGGTCCGCTTGGCCGCCATAATGCCAGCCAGGCGGGCCACTTCGAACACATCCCCTTTGCTTAACTGCTTATCAATGATGAGCTTAAGCGTCTGGGGCCGCATCGTCAGGCAAGCGCTCGCGCGCGCCATCCGCTCGGTCACGTTCTTGTATCCCACATCTACCATGCGGCTGGCGCCGGATTGGTCGAAATGGGTGAGTTCCTGGTCCATGCGGCTATTGTAAAGGCGCGGCCTGAAACGCGGGAGGGGCGACGAATAGCGACGTTCTCCCCCACTTGGCGTTCGCCGATTCATTTCGCGTTCGCTGAAGGCTGCGGCCCGCAAGGCAGGCCTCACGAAGCGAGTCATTCGTACGGTCCCAGAACTCCTGGGCCATAAGGACGTTCGGACCACGATGATTGACACCCATGTTCTGAACCAGGGAGACCGCGGCGTTCGCAGTCCGGAGGATGGGCTGGCCCCCACGGCCCGCTGAGCGCTAGGCTGCAACAGTCTGGCACACAGAAAATCGCGTGACATGCAAGTAACCAACTGCTACGATTAGACTTACTGCAATTGCATGACTGCGCATTAGGCTGACAACTTTGCCACCTACAAGTGATAGATTGACCATTCTATAAACAAGTTCGGCGGCGGAGGGCTTCCGGGGTGGGGACGTGATGTCGCAGGAAGATGAGCTTTACCAGGCGTTGCAGGCGGTTCACGACGAAGAGACGTTCCTCCAATTCCTGCTGGCGCTGCGAGATGACCGCGAGGTGTCGATAGCGCAGGAGGAGGCAACGCCCAGTTCGCCCTACGGCTCCGACGCCGGCGGGTGGGAGAACACAACGATCGAGCGTTTCCTGGATACTGCGGTTCGGTGGGCGCGAGATTCCGTGAACGGCAATCCGTTCTACCAAAGGCCCGACAACCTGTGGCGTCGTTGCGCGGACATCCTGTTTGCGGCTAAGAGCTACGAGTAGCCAAGACGCCGAACCAGGCGCTGCAGCAGACTGCGGGGGCATGTAGGCTTTTCGGGACGTGTAGCTCACTCGGCCCCCGCCGCTGCTGAGCTTGGTCGTTACTTGCTTCGGAGCGTCAAAGTGTTTTGGAAACGCAGACATCCAGAAGTGAAACTCAACGCAAGCGATGTGATCTCGATCCCGTGCCCTGAATGTCACCTTGCCAGATTGGATTGGGATGGCGTCATTTACGGATCGCTTGTTAAGCGAACGGTGAGTGGGGCAGTTTCGAACGGACAGATTGGGTTGCTATTCGAAAGCTGTAGAATAGGAATCGTCTTTGACGTGACAGACTTCTCTCGACCGGCTTTTGACTTGGAACGCATTGTCCGAGGGGATGACGTGCCTGAGAATGTCAGCAGCATCGAACCAGTTGATCGTGATCGACTGAGGGAACTCAGAAATGATATCGGTAGCGCAGTTTTTGCCACGGAACTACGGCTATTCGAAAAGATGCTACGTGAGACGGACACAATTTGCTGGTACTCGACGGTCTTTCAATCACTATCGGGATCTGCTGGCTACGCAATCGTCCGCGATGGGTCGATAGTCGCCACACTGACTACAATACAAAGCTAAGACTGCAAATAATCGGGTAAGGGCGGTCATTGCTGACCGCCCTCCCCACCCCACCTAGCATGCGGGTCCGCACTAGGCGGTTCGACGAAGAGGAGCAAGTTGGTCTTCAGGCTGAGTGGGCCTGACCAATGCGTGGCTGCAAGCCCAAGGACTAGGTACGCAGGTCTCCCGGATGAGAACGTGATCTGTGGCTGCACAAGCTCGTCCTTTACCTGCACGGTCGTCTGGGAACGGCTTCGTGATGTTGTGCTCACTCGCCTGACCGAACCGGCCTTGTAGAACGTTTCTGTTCGTAGCCTCGCAGCTCTGGTTCCGGCTTCCTTCCCACCCACGGTCGCCCGTGCGCAGTTGCCTTCACCTCGTACTTTGTCAATCGGAGCGATCATTTGGTATGCTGATCTCCTTGAGACTCCCAGTCTCGTACACGGGACTTGCACCCGATAAAATCACGCCCATGCCGGGCGTACACAATCGCATGCAACGGAGCTGGCGGTCGGGTCGGTTTTAAAATCAACGCGTCTCGCGCCGGCCCGCTGATGCGAAACGTTAGCCCAGCAAACAGCGTTAATCGCCATGCCTAGGAAGTGCCAGGTCTGCGGAATTGACCACGATGACTTGCCCGAGTGTTTCGGCATAGATGCTCCTTGGCCCGCTTTGGTTCCGGAGGCTGAGTTCGACACTCGAGTTGAGCTGACAAAAGATCAGTGCGTCGTTGACGGCGAGCACTTTTTCGTTCGGGGGCACATTGAGATTCCGATTTTCGGCCGAGAGCATCCGTTGTCATTCGCTGTTTGGTCCTCACTCAGCGAGAATAGTTTTATCCACATGTGTGATCGCTGGGATGAACCAGATCGAGGTACCGACCCACCGTACTTTGGCTGGTTGTGTAGCCCCATTTCAGTCTATCCCAGCACCATTCATCTGAAACTCTCCGTTCAGTCACGTCCACCAGGGCTGACGCCACTCTTCACGGTCGAGCCCACTGAGCATCCACTGGCGCTTGATCAGCAACATGGTATCACCGAGGAGAGATGGCATCAGATAGCTCATCAGCTGTTACATTCATGAGCAGTCGGCTCCAAAACCAACCAAGGGCGAACCATGCGCTGCAGGGAACCCGGCCGTCTCGTCGCGGTTGTAATCGAGCGCCCTCGTGGGCCGGGTCGCTGAACTCGGACTCCCAGTCTCGTACACGGGACTTGCACCCGATAAAATCACGCCCATGCCGGGCGTACCCAAGCGGCTGAACCCGAGCGGCGGATCGGGCGGAAACTGAATTCAACGGCCTTGGCCGCCGCCGGGCTGGCCGAAACGTTAGGCTCGGGAGGGTCGGATGGCTGATCTCGAATTGGCTCTTCAAGAGGTCCACCGCGAAGGCAAGAGCGTTACCCTCGGCCGGCATCGGGTATTTCGCTTTCGCACGTCCACCCCAGCTCATGTCTTCGAGTCGCTTGTCATGCAGTTCGACGACCGTCGATTAGTGGAGCTGACTTCCCGCGATGGTTTCGATGAGCGACTGGCCGTGTTCCTTCTCGACGAAGTCGCAGACTTGAAGTTACCAGCAATATCCTCAACGACGATTCAGGTCGCAGCAGCCACCTTCCCCAAACCGTGGAGCTTCGACGCCGTTGTAATCGTTCCACCTTCAGTGGCGAACCGGTTTGAGCACCAGTCACCAGTGCTTCGGCGGGTTACATACTGGGTGGTGCCAGCATTCGATGGGGAGTTCGCCGACGGGGCTGATGGTGTGGAATTCTGGCACCAACTTGGCCGCAAGGATGGGTGGCGATCAGTAGTGGTGCAATGGGATCGGTCGAAGAAAACGCAACCTGTCTACGACGTCTAACGAAACGCTCAACCGGAGCGGCGGTTGGGTGCGGAATCTGAAATCAACATCCCGCGCGGCGCTCAGGCGAATGCCAACGTTAAGCGGCAAAACACGGCACTTGCCTCGCATATTCCGAAATC
>JBGSNR010000067.1:0-220295 GCA_041739545.1 Pirellulaceae bacterium
TTTGGCCGTGTCCATTTTGTCAGTGGACACTTCCCTAAAAGACAATATTCGTGGCAAACGCTACCGCGCCTGCCTCTCCACCGACGCGTTGGAAGGCATACTCCGCAGTTTCACCGGGAATTAAGATGCGATTGCCGTGGGCAGCGGCGCATTCCTGAATGGCAGAGTTCACCCTCGACAGCACCAGGTTATACTCGGCTGCGATTTGCCCAACTTCGGTATGAGGTTCGACAGGAACGGGTTCGTTAAAGTTGCCTGTTTCACGCTGACGATGCATGGTGGCGAGCAAGTCGATGATTTCGGTGCTCGCTCCGTGCTCGGAGACGTTCAAACCGATCATCTCGTGGTCTTGTTGTACTCGGAGTGGCACAAAGCAATTGAGTGCTTTCAACAAGAACCAACCGCCGCCGAAAGACCAGAGGCAGCAAACACCAATCCCTTCGGCTTGGATCAGTGTCTGACCAAAGCGTGTTGTTCCCTCAGAGAAAGCTGTAAGGTCACCAAATAGTCCGACCGCCAGCGTCCCCCACATTCCAGCACAGGCATGGACTGGAAAGGCACCAATGGCGTCGTCGATTTTTAGCTTAACGAGTGCATAAGAGGCGAAAGTGCAAAGCGCACCGCCAACCACACCAATCACAACAGCGGCCCAGGGTTCAACAATATGGCAAGAGGCAGTAATTGCGACGAGACCGGCGATGCAGCCGTTCATCGTCTGGCCAACATCCGGCTTCTTTTCAATTTGCCAGGCGATGAACAGTGATGCCAAACCGCCGGCAGCGGCTGCGAGATTGGTATTCAGCAGGATTAGCGGAATACTATCGGAAACGGCGAGTGTACTGCCGCCATTGAATCCGAACCAGCCAAACCACAACAACATCACGCCGAGCATCGCCCGGGGAATATCATGCCCATGAATGGGTCGTTCGGCGTCAGTGAATCTACCGTAGCGCGGACCCAGGATCATAATTGCTGCTAAAGATACCCAACCGCCCACGGAATGGACCACGCTGGAACCAGCAAAATCAATGAATCCCCTTTGGCCGAGCCAGCCTGCCGTAATCCCCTGATCGGCTCCTCCCCAAACCCAATGCCCGAAGACCGGATAGATGATGCCCGAGACTAAGAAGCTGACCCACAGGTACGACCGAAATCGCATCCGTTCAGCAACCGCGCCGGAAATGATCGTGGTTGCGGTCCCACAGAATACCATCTGAAAAATAAAGAAACTGAGCAGCCAAGGGCCGGCCTCTCGCCCCAGCAGAAAATGATTGGTCCCGATCAACCCGCCGTAAGACGCTCCAAACATCAACGCAAAGCCAAAGACCCAAAAAACTGCGGCGGCAATACAAAAGTCGACCAGGTTCTTGATGGCAACATTGATACTGTTCTTCGCGCGCGCCAAGCCGCTTTCCAAGCAGCAAAAGCCTCCCTGCATTAGCATCACCAGCGCCGCACACACCAACATCCAAATGATGTCAGGAAGCGAATGTTCGGTACTCACAAGCAATTCCCCGTCAAAAGATCACGGTAGAGCCCACGGTGAGTTGCTCGCCTATGCATCTCTCCGAGGCATTCGCACTTGCTAATTAGCAAACGCGGGGATCACATCAGCGCGACCCCACAGAACCGTAGGTCGCAATCCGCGCGGTGCGCGCGAGCTCGCACTGGCAATCGAACAGAGGGGATGGCCTTTAAACAGAAAAACGTTGCGAGCGTTGCAACTAGAAAAATCGGCATCGATCGAATTCGATGCGATGACAACTACTGTCCACTTCGATCGCTCGTCAGAATAAGTAGCGATGTCTTACGGCGAGCGAGTGGTGAGGCGAACTTGAACGGTAGTGGTTTTTCCGTCGCGGAACACCAACACCGGAATCGTGGCCTCGGCCTTCATCAAGCCCACCAAATTAACGAGATGATTGTCGTCCTCAATCTTCTGGCCATCGAGTTCTAGGATTACATCGCCGATCAACAACCCGGCCTGTTCTGCAGGGGAGCCAGCTGTAATTCCAGAAACACGGGTTCCCATCGGTCGCGGAAGGCCCAGCCGAGCGGCAGACTCCGCTGAAAACCTGGAATCGAGCTGCACGCCTAAGAAGGCGCGGCTGACGGTTCCTTTTTCGATCAACTGCTGAGCGATATTGGCAGCCATCTTGATAGGAATGGCAAAACCGATTCCCTCGCTCCCACCGGAATTGCTAGCGATGGCGGTGTTGATGCCGACCACTTCACCGCGAAGATTGAGGAGCGGGCCGCCACTATTACCAGGATTGATCGCGGCATCCGTCTGCAGAAAATCTTGCAACTGCACGCCATCCTTGCCACTGCCCAATTCGAGATCGCGGCGTCCCTTCGCGCTGATAATGCCGTAAGTCACAGAATGACTTAGTCGGAATGGGCTGCCAATTGCCAAGACGAAGTCGCCAATTTCGAGCGCGTCACTGCTTCCCAGCCGCGCTGCTTCCAGATCGGGAGCATCGATTGCCAATACAGCGACATCACTCGCAGAATCTGACCAGACGCGATAGGGATGTAAGGCTCGTCCGTCGTACAACTTTATGTTGATCTTTGATAATGCCGCGCCACGAACGACATGTCGGTTCGTCAAAACATAGTGCCGCTGGTTGAACTGCAAAATCACACCCGAGCCGGCTTCCTCGACCGAAGTCTTGCGCGAATTTGCCATTTCGCCATTTATTTCGGCCTCGATATGCACCACGGTTGGTGCGGCCAATCGAACGACACGTTTGAGCAATTTTCCTTCGCGTTCCAGAATCGCCACCTCTGCGGCAATTTCCTCATAGGCCTTTTGACGTTCCGCTGGAGAAGTGATCGCAGCACCAAAAGGTGTCGCGAACGAGTTGGCTTCGGACCTGTCTGATGGCGTCGTTGAAGCACCCGCTTGCGGAGCCTGCAACTGTGGAAAACTGGGCCGTGTGCGAGGTGCGACCGTCGGATCACCTACCGCCGGCTGCTGCGCGAACAAAGAAGAATCGCAAATCGCGCAGGCAACCACTAAATGGCGGCCCCCAATTAGCAACCAGTTTCGGAGGTTGGCATCCAACATGGCGGAACCTTCCTTGGTTCAACCGAGCGACAATCATGCTGATTGTCGCCGCGGTAGAGAGCGGACCAACCGCTAGAGGTTACGAGACATCCATTTCCATGTCATTCAAGGAAATGTCTCCATCGAAGATGGAATCGGCCACGCGTCCCCAGTTGCCCGAAGGACCGCCGCGGTCGCCATGCTTCTCGGATTCACGTTGGCATTGAATGCACATCGTGGCATAGGGAAGGGCTTGCAGGCGAGCCATCGGAATTCCCTCACCGCAACCATCACAGACGCCGTACTCGTCGGTTTTGATCCGTTCCAGAGCCGTTTCGATGTTAGCCAGCTCTCGACTTTCCACTTCGGCCAATTGTGAACTCAGCTCATCTTGAGCAGTATCCAGGGCGGCATCGAGCACATCCCCGGAGCTCTGCTGTCGCAGCTCGCGCAGCAGACTAAGGTCACCGGCCAGGGCGCTACGAAGCGCATCGCGGCGACGGATCAAGATCTGCTTCAATTCCAATAGTGAATCTTTACGTGCCATTGCCGCGAGTCCCCCTGAAACTAGTTACTTTCCGGATATTAAGGTGCGAACGGAGAGCAATCTTGAGACGGTTTCCCGCCTCAAAGCAAAGAAGACGCACTTTCCTTGCAGAAAGTTCATCCTCAATCGCAAACTTAGCTCATTCCCGGCAATTAGCGCGCAAAATCCCGCCGAGTTTGACGCAGCTGTTTCCGAGCGACGCTTTCTAGCAGCTCCCCCTGCGGCACGCCTTCCCTGCTCCCTTCGACAGTAGCAGGCAATTAATTTCGTGCCCTTTGTCGCACAGGGATAATCGGCACAACCGGCCCCGCGGTTCAGTTCTTTTCGGCTAAACCGGCAATTCTTGCCGCCTACGTCGAGATTTCGCGTCAGGCAAGCTCGTTGTCTTTTGACAACACGTTCCCCGTGGGCTACATGCTACTGGACCATTCCAGTCGGGCCCGGCTGGCAAGCACGTCCGTTAACCTAGAGGCCCTCATGAAGTCACACATTGACGATCATCCTCCGCGAACTACAAAACTCTCGGCATCGGCGGTGGCTGCCGTAGCCGGAGACGCTGCTGGCATCGGCGATCTTGTTTTGCGTCTGGTCGGCGGCGAACATCATGGCCGGGTCATTCGGATTCATGCAACTAAGTGCACGATTGGTTCCGCTCCAGGCTGCACGTTGCGCCTAAAAGCACCGGGAGTCGAGCCCATTCACGCTCTGATCATGCGTGGTCCGCAAGGGGCGATTATTCGACGCTACGGGGACAAGCTTTCGATCAACGAAGCCGAAATCGATGATGCCAGTTTGCGCAAGGGGGACCGCCTGCAGATTGGGCCAATCAAGTTGACGGTCCTAGGTCCCAATTCCACCGAAGATGACGTCCGGCTGGTCACGTCACCCTCTGCACTCAAGTTACAAAAGTCATTTTCGGAGCAGGTGCGAAAGGCCCGCCGAGTGGGGCACGCTCGACTCAAGCGGCTGTTGCGAACCATTCGAGAGCAACGGCAACAAGTGCGCGATATTAGCCATTCGGCCGATCGGCGCAAGCTCGAACTTGATCGCCTGGGACAGCAACTCACGACGGTGCAGCGAGAACTAACGGCGGAGCGTGAGCGCCAGCTTGCCGCCGATCAGGAGCAACGAACCACTCTTCTGCAGGTCGATCAGCTCACGCACTCCTTAGAACGACTGCGACAGGACTTCCTGGCCACGCAAACGCGACATCGCCAAGACTCCGATCATTGGAGGCTGGATCAAAGCCGTCTAACGGAGGACATTACTGAGCGTGACCGGCGGCTTCACCTCCTGCAAGGTGAGCTCGCGCAGCGGCAATGGGATCTCGAACAACAACAGACGCAACTGAAGCGAATTCAAAGGCAGTATGACGTCGAAAGGGAGCAACATGAAGCGACTCGCGAACGTCTGCAGCGCGAGGCAGTTTCACGACAGGAAGAAGCAACGCACCTTCGCGAGGAGTTGCAGCAGCAGGAACGAAAGGAACTACAGACCCGTCAGGAGCTTGTACAAAAGCAGCGTGAGTGCGAACAACTTCGCCAGCAGCACGAAAGGTTACAGCGCGAACTAAATCAGGAGCGGGCGCTGCTTGCGGGGGAACAGCGAGCGCTACATTCTGACGGAGCTCAATGGGAACTGCAGCGACAGGAACTGCGCAACGAAGTCTGTCTGCAGCAGTCAGTCATTGAACAGCTTGAAACAAAACTGACCAAGCAGGAAACAATTGCCAACAACTTTCGTCGCGAGCTGGAAATCTGCCAACAAACGCTCGTTCATTTTCGAGAACAAACGGAAGCTGCTCGTCGTTCATGGGAAGATGAACGCTTGCAGATTATTGCCCAGGTAAGCTCTGCTGCCGCTCAAGATGCCAATCTAGTTACGGGGAAGCAATCGCTGATTGATGACCTGCGTGAACAGCTCGCGCAGTCCGCTCGTCACTTGATTCAACGGCAAGAAGAGATTGCGGCGCACCTGAATGAACTTTCACAACTACGTCAGCAAGCCCTGAGCAACGAGAATGCCTGGCAGATTGAACGATCACGACTCTTGCAGCTTGTGGATGAACGAGATCGTCAACTTACCGAGGCCAAAGATCTAGAAGCGAGGCTGGCCTCAAAAGCGGTAGAACATCAAACAGAAGTGCAGGAGCGAGAGCGTCTGGAGCGAGAGTTGGCCAGACAGGCCGATGAATTCAACCGCCAGTGCGATGAAGTTCGCCGCTATCGCGTTGCAGAAAGTGAGGCTGCGTCGAAGCTTGAGCATGAACGCGCCCAGCGTTTGCTCGCAGAGGCGACTTGCGAAGAGCTGCGCGCAGCACTTTCACAGCATGTCGATGCCGGCACACAGGAACGACTCGCGTTGCAAGAAGCACTCGTCGCTGAACAAGAAAATTCGGCGACGCTCACCGCAGCCATCGCTCAATCCGGCGAGCGTGAAGCAGTTCTCCAGGCTGAGCTACAATCCGCTCTCGAATCGCAACAAAGCCTTCAGGGAGAGATTCTTCGAATACGGGAAGAGTTGGCGAGCGTTTCGCAGCCCCCTGCCACACAAACACTGGCTATGACTAGTTCGACAGAATGCTCCACGGAGGAAGTCGAAGCTCGCGAAGAACTTGCACGTCGAACGGCAGAACTACAACAGCAGCTCAATGCCCTGCGGGAGCAAGAACTGGCACTTGCCGCTAGGAGCGAGGAGCATGATGCTTGCCGCGCTGCGCTCGAACAGCAGCGGAATGAACTGCAGCAGGAAATGAATTCCCTCGCCGAATCAAGGCAAGTCTTGGATCAAGGGCACGCAACACTTGCTGCCCAGGCCCAAGCAATGGCCGAACGCGAACAGCAACTCAACGCATTGGCAACGGAACTGCAAGTTCGCTCGGAACAACTCCAATCGGGCCAAGACAACTTGCAGTCCCTAGCATGCCAGCTTGAGCAATTGCAACAACAATTGCATGGCGAGCGACGAGAACTGGCCACTGCCCGCGAGCAAATGGTTGCAAATCAACAACAGTCAGTTGCATTGACTGTCGAGGAGTCATCAACGCATTTTGAACCGGAATCAACCCCTGACGAGCAGAGTTTAATCGCGGGCGAAGCAATTGACGACGCTCGCGAGCCCCAAGTTCAGGCATTCCCCATAGAAGAGATTCCCGTGGGTTACCAGCCTACAAGCTCTTGGGGCACATTTCAGATGGAATCGACTCTGGAAGAGGCTCAAGAGGATCTGGAACGACTTCGCAATGAACTCACACCTTCTACGGTCTCGACGCCCATCTGCTTACCTAACGAGGAGCACGTGGATGAAGTTATGGGCACGGAGAATGCGACCTCCGAGGACGAAGAACCTGTTTCTCAGACGATAGAGATCAGTTCACTTAAGCTGATGCGCCCGGAGGATTACAAGATCGCGAATGAGTTTGCCGGGAATGCCGACGATGGACCCGTCAATCATCTCCTTAGCAGCGAAGAAACGGCGCACGCTCCAGATGTAAATTCCACGATATGCGAAGGCAACGCGACTTCCGAAATCTTCGAGGCAGCAGACGAGACTTCTAATGAAAAAGTAGCTGCCGTTCAGTTTGTAGAAGAATCATCTGCATCGTCTGCCACAAACGAGGAAGAAGACCGATTCCTGTTGCCGACAGTCTGGAACGACGCATCACAGGCCTCAGTCGTAGAAGGATCGCCCCAGAGTTCCGGAGGCGAATTGTGTCCTTCTGAACTACCAATAGCCGACGTGTCATCTATCTTCACTTCTGATGCAGAGTTGACTTCTGTTGATGCCTCCCCCTTCCCAGACTTCTCTGCCGATGATTTAGCTCAAGCTCTGAGTGGCCCCGCATCCAATCATTCTCCCGTCGACCCGAACCTCCCAGCCCCACTGCATGAAGGGAATTCCTCCCCCTTTCCAACAGACTACGGGGTTTCACCTGAAAAACTCCCCGCCTGGTCCTATGAGCATGAACGTCCTGCCCGGGTTGATACTATTACTGGCCTGCGCATTCAAAACATGCTGCACGAATCAGGCGAGTTCTCTGCCGAGCGGCAGTCGCAATCGGGTCTCGTGTTACCTGTCAACGCTGAACCAGATGACGATTCGACGCGGATGAGCGAATACAGGGCAAATATCGTCGAGTTCTCAGCAGAATCAGCTGTCGGCGAGAATTGCCAATCTGATTCCGATGCCGACATCTTCGCCCGCCTGCGTGCGGCCGGAATCGTGAAAGACCTCGATTCGGCAGAAACTTCGGACGACGAATTAAACGCAGGCGTTCCATTCGCAGCGATTTCTCCAGAATCTTCTTTGATTTCTGAGGAGTCACTAGCTAACGCGTTGCTCGACGAGGAACCTACCCCTTCCAGTTTCGCACCAGTTGGGGCAACCGGTTTGGTATCGAGCGCGTTCATACGCCCCGAGAACGACGATCCCAATGCCGAGGGAGAACTGGCTTGCTTCAATCGTCCCGGCTCTGCCGCGGCCGCTGCATCAGATAGTGCAGACGATGAAGAGTCCATCGAATCTTACATGCAGCAATTGCTTAGTCGGGTTCGGGGCGACGCTCCCCCCAGTGGTTCAGGTCCCAATCCAGTTTATAAAGCAGCGGTTGCACCTCAATCAAAAGATGTGGAGCAAAAGCCAAAAGCTGTAGAAGCCAAGCCGATCAACACCACGCCAGTAACAAAAGAAGAGTACATCCCTCGCTCCACGGCGCCAGAACAATCAATGAGCCTGGCGGCCATGCGCGAAGTCGCGAACAGTCAGGCTCGCTCTGCACTCCAAACACATGCGAAGAAAGTTGGCAAAAGAAAGAGCTCGGGGCGATTCTTCGCGTCCGCAGTGGCCTTGGCGTTAGGAGCAACCGGATTGAGTTGGGGAATTCAAACCAGTTCCCTCCCAGCAACGGCAGGCGGATTGATCGGGTTGATTGTGGGTGCGTACTGGCTAATTCAGGGACTTTGGTTGGCCCGCGGAGCCATTTCGAAGGCCCTTGTTTTAGAACAGCCTGGTGCCAAGCAGACGGGCGAATCGGAAACGGTCGACGACTAAGTAAACCATTCGCTGAATTTGATTGACTTAAAATGTTTCCGCGATCCGTGACCAAGACCACATCACGATGGCATAGGTTCCCCAGATCAATAAAAGTGTGTAAACGGTAACGACAAAACTTAGAATCAACTTCTGCAGCATCGTCATCCGCGTGCTGCAAAAGATCAGCGGGATGCCAAGAAAGCCCGTCACTAGAAAGAGCAGACTGAACAAGAGCCAGGGATTGTTCGCTAACGCTACCCACTGATTGCCCTTTGGCTCCTCTATGATTTCAGCCGTCAGTGGCTCGTCTTCTCGGGTCATAGTTGGCAATTGTTTGGCATTCCGAGCAAGAAGAATTGCAGTTTTCAGCGAATATAGCCTGGGGTAGGGAAATAGTTAATACGGCCGAACGACTGGGCAATAATTCATTCGATCCAACCGCCCCCCAGCGTCTGTTCGCCTTTAAATAGTACGACCGCTTGTCCGGGAGCGACCCCATAACGCGGCTCGGTGAAATTGACATGCAGTCGTCCGCCATCCCAGTTCGCTACGGCGGGAGTTGCACTGCTGTTGTAACGAATCTGGGCCAGGCAAGAAAATTCTCCTGTCGGCGGATCAACGAGCCAATTTGCATCGACGGCAGTTAAAGAAGAACAGGCCAAATCTTCTTGCTTACCAATAATGACGCGGCGGGTATCAGCTTCGATCCGAACCACGAAGTAGGGCTCCCCCATCGCGATTTTCATCCCTTTCCGCTGTCCGATGGTAAACCGTTCGATGCCAGGATGAGTCCCGACAACACGGCCATCCGTCGTGACAATTTCGCCCGAAGTATCGATCTCTTTGCGCCGACTGCGGACAAACTCATCGTGCTTGCCGGACGTGACAAAACAGATCTCTTGGCTATCTTTCTTATCCGCTACCCGCAAGCCGACTTGCATAGCGAGGGCTCGAATTTCGGGTTTGGTGTAGGAACCTACCGGCAGCATCATTCTGGCGAGATTCTTTCGCTCGATTCCAAACAAAACGTAGGACTGGTCCTTGTCTTCATCGACGCCACGACAAAGTGCAGGTTCGCCGTTAATCACCTTCAATTGTGCGTAGTGTCCCGTCGCGACAAACTCCGCGTTGACGCTATCCGCATAGTCAAACAACTTGCCAAACTTGATCCAGTTATTGCATTGCACACAGGGATTGGGGGTTCGACCGCGGGTATACTCGGCCACGAAATAGTCGATGATCTGCCGGAACTCGGCTTTCAAGTTCAACGCATAAAACGGAATTCCCAGCCGATCGGCAACGCGGCGCGCATCTTCTGCATCGCTCGCACTGCAACACCCCTGCTTGTGATCTGCGCGCTGCTGAAAAATCGGTAGTGTGAAGCCCGGCTGATCGACGGCGCACGCTTCCTGAGCTTCTTCGCCATGTCGCATGAAAACGCCAATCACGTCATGTCCCTGCTCGCGTAACAGGTGCGCTGCAACGCTGCTATCGACGCCGCCGGACATGGCTAGGACTATGCGGGACATAGGATTAATCGACCGAGGCCGATTTCACTTTTTCTGGTTCTTGCCTTTGTTGTCGTTCCTCTTGTCCGCTGCTTTAGCTTGCTCGAGTTGCTGCTGTTTCGTAGCGAGTTCCCGGCGTTCCTTAAGCAATTGTTGCTGGGCGGCAGTTACTTGCGTTTTTGCCTGAGCAAACTCTGTCGTGGCGCCGTCAAGTGTCTTTAGGCCAGACCTCACTTCTGGGTGCTGCTCAATTCGATCACGCACTTTCTCGCGCAACTGGGCCACTTTCTCCTGTGCAGCCATGAGCTTGGCTTGGGCCTGCTTGCAACGAGAATCGGACTCGCAAGCCGCCAATTCCAGTTGTCGCGGCAACTGCAACGTCTTGTTGATGGCACTGATCTCGGCCTCCTGTACGGCGTCGCTGAGCGTATCATCTGAGCCGATCGTTTTCAGATGCACTCGAGCCATTTCGGCAGCTCGCGATGCTTGTTGATATTCGTGCTGGGCCTGGAGCTTTGCCAAAACGGGTTCGGCTGCTTGGTCGAAGTTCGCTTGGGCGGCCTTCATCTGATCGATGGCCTGCTTGATTCCGGTCGAATCCTCTAGTTTGCTTTCGGCGGCTTCCTTTGCCTTTTGCACTACCACCTTGGCCTTATCCAGGCGGCTATCGGCTTGAGTAAATTGCTGCTGGGCTTCGCGCAGGCGTTTCTCGGCGGCGCTCGCCTGTTGGCGAGCCCCGTCCAACGCCTTTTGGGCATTCTGAATCCGCTGGTTATCTTGCTTTTCCCGCGGTTTATTGCCGGGCTTGCCGTCTGCTAAGACGAAGTATCCACAGGATAGGGATGCCAAGACTGCCACGAATTGAACGGTTCGGTTCACAAAAAGGGCTCGGTTGCTCATGGGTTTAAGAATACCACCGTTGAAAGAATGATGCGCGCCGAGGTCTAGTTCGTGCCCTTATCCACTGAAATTTGCGCTACTTCTTGGGATTAGAGGGTTCGAATAACTCAGGGTCTATTTGCGATGCTCACTCCGCCAAACATTCAGGACCTTCATGTCGCGCATTGTTCACGAAAGTACTCCCCAAAGCACGCTCTTGCATCCGCTCGGCGGGGAACTGAGCGATCAGGCTGGCAAGTTCGCCTGCGTTCTGGAGCTTGGGGTTAAGCCAGCGGTCGTAGTCTTTCGCTTCCAGAATCACCGGCATCCGGTCGTGCATTTGGCGAGCCAGTGAATTCGCCTCAGTGGTGACCAATGTGCAAGATTCCAGCGGTGGGCTGTTCTGGTCTTCGCCATACCAAGTTTCCCAAAGGCCGGCGAAGGCGAAGGGCTTGCCGCCGTCGATTTCGTACAGATGCGGGATTTTCACTTTGCCCTCGGCCTTCCATTCATAGTAGCCATCGGCGAGGACGAGGCAGCGGCGTTTCTTGAATGCGGAGCGAAAGGCAGGCTTGGTCGCGATCGTTTCGCCGCGGGCGTTCACCGTACTGCGGGCAATTTTGGCATCCTTCGACCAACTGGGGATTAGCCCCCAGTGGAATAAAGAAAGCTCACGGCTGCCGCTCTCGGCTCCTTTGACGCCAATAACAGTTTGCGTCGGAGCAACGTTATAGCGTGGCACTGGCTCGAAGCTTTTCAGAAAGCCGGGAATCCCGAGTTGGAACTCCTCGACCAGAAGGTTCAGTGGGGTGCGAAGTGTATAGCGGGCACACATAGGGCTGCTTCTCGGGCGGCGAATCCTTGTGCTAGCACCTGCCGCCGGATAATGTGAACTTTTGTATAGTACTGGTCGATTATATCCCTAGAACGACTCGTTTCCATCAATGTACGCCGAACTCCACTGTAAAACGAACTTCTCCTTCCTCGAAGGGGCCTCTCATGGAGAAGACCTTGTCGAGCGGGCAATTGAGCTTGGCTACTCCGCAATTGCCGTTACGGACCGTAATAGCCTGGCGGGAGTGGTACGAGCTCACATCCCGGCGAAAGATTCTGGCTTAAAACTGCTGATCGGAGCCGAACTTCATCCGGTCGATGCGGGACCGATGGTTGTTTGGGCGAGCGATCGGCAAGCCTATGGCCGCTTATCCCGGCTGATTACCGTCGGACGAAGACGAGCAGAAAAAGGCCAGTGCCGGCTGAACTTGGAGGATATCGCAGAGCACTCGGCAGGACTGCTGGCGGGTGCCCTGCCCTGCTTGGAAGACCAAACCAACGTTCTCGCCTTATCAAGGTTTCGCGAAATCTTCGCTGACCGGGCGTATCTACTGGCTGAATTGCATTACGGTCCGGACGACGATTCGCGACTAGCGCAGTTGCAAGCGTTGTCCCGAAAAGCAAACGTTCCGCTCGTTGCTGCCGGCGATGTTCATTATCACTCGGCCGCCTGTCAGCCTTTGCATGAGGTACTGACTGCGATCCGCCTGAAAACTACCGTCGAGCATCTTGCTGCCGCTCGGTTTCCCAATGCTCAACGGCATCTGCGGCCGATCGCAGAAATCGCCGCTCGATACGCCTCAGCACCGGACGCCCTCGCTCGCACCTGCGAAATTGCCGACCGCTGCACCTTCAAACTCGATGAACTCCGCTACGAGTATCCCGAAGAACTCGCACCACCAGGATTTACCCCTCTGGCTTATCTCACGAAGCTCACCTGGGAAGGAGCGGCCTGGCGATATCCGACCGGGGTGCCGGAAAAAGTGGCGAGCTTGATTCGGCACGAACTAGGGCTGATCGAGCAACTTCACTACGAAGCCTACTTCCTAACCGTGTGGGACCTGATGAAGTTCGCCCGCACTCGCGGCATTTTGTGCCAGGGTCGGGGCTCAGCGGCAAACTCGGCGGTTTGCTATTGCCTGGAAGTGACGAGTGTCGATCCCGATCGAACCGACGTGCTTTTTGAACGCTTCATTAGTGCCGAGCGCAATGAAGCGCCGGACATTGATGTCGACTTTGAACATGAACGCCGGGAAGAAGTACTGCAGTACATTTACGATAAATACGGTCGCGAACGAGCCGGCATGACGGCCGTGGTGATCTCCTATCGCACGAAAAGCGCCATTCGCGATGTGGGAAAAGCACTGGGCCTATCTTTAGATCGGGTCGATGCCCTGGCAAAGCATGTAGAAGGGCGCGAACTCGATCGGCTCGTGAACCTACCGTTCAAAGATGACAAGCATGAAGACTTGCAGGCAGACGATCCTCGCCGCAAGCTTGCCAGGCAGACTTCGCCCGCAGAAGTTTTTGCCCGTCGCTGCAGTGAAGTCGGCATTGACCCCGATAGCCCCGTAGGCCAGCGACTGGTCTCTTTGGTCATGGAATTAGTCGGCTTTCCCCGGCATTTATCGCAGCATGTCGGGGGCATGGTCATCACGCGCGGGCCACTCTGCGAGCTTTCGCCGATTGAAAATGCCGCCATGCCCGGGCGAACGGTGATTGAATGGGACAAGGACGACCTGGATGAACTCGGAATCTTAAAAGTCGATTGTCTCTCTCTGGGCATGCTTACTGCAATTCGCAAATGCTTTGAACTCGTCGCCAAGCATCACCATCGGCCACTCAGCCTCTCAACGATTCCGCCGGAAGATCCCGTAGTTTACGACATGATCCGCCGTGCCGACACAATCGGAGTGTTTCAAATCGAAAGCCGAGCGCAGATGAGCATGTTGCCGCGCCTGCAACCTGAATGTTTCTACGATTTGGTAATTGAAGTGGCGATCGTGCGGCCGGGGCCGATCCAGGGAAATATGGTCCATCCGTATCTCCGGCGGCGGAAGAAACTGGAAGAATTGCCAGCTTATCCCACCCCCGAGATTGAAGCCGTATTGCACAAAACGCTCGGCGTGCCGCTGTTTCAAGAGCAAGCGATGCGGCTAGCGGTCGTAGCGGCCAGATTCACGCCGGGCGAAGCGGATCAATTACGCCGCGCCATGGCAGCCTGGCGGCGAACCGGGGCCATTGAGAAATTCCGCATCAAGCTCGTGGAAGGGATGCTGGCCCGCGGCTTGCCTCACGAGTTTGCGGAACAAGTCTTCAATCAGATTCGTGGCTTTGGCGAGTACGGTTTCCCTGAGTCCCATGCCGCCAGCTTCGCCCTCCTGGTCTATGTTTCGTCTTACTTAAAGTGCTATTACCCAGCCGCATTCTGTGCAGCCATCATCAACAGCCAGCCGATGGGCTTCTACGCACCGTCGCAACTCATTCGTGATGCGCGGCACCATGGCGTATCGATACTGCCAGTCGATGTGAACTGCAGCGATTGGGATTGCACGCTGGAAGCAGGATCGCTGCGACTAGGGTTTCGCCTGCTGAAGGGGATCGGCGAAGCAGCGGCCTTAAGAATCATGGATGTTCGTCGTGAGCAACCATTTCGCTCGGTAGATGACTTCACTCACCGCACCCGACTGGATCAAGCAACGATCGCTCGACTCGCCGATGCCGATGCGTTTAACTCCCTGACGCTCGATCGGAGGCAAGCATTGTGGCACTCACTCGCCCAGGAAAAACGGCCGCGAGAGATGCCGCTGTTCTGCACATCGGCGGAGCGCGAACTGACGGCAATTCCCGCCGAGTTGCCGCCACAACCGCTCTTCGAACAAGTCATCGCCGACTACCGCGCGACAGGCCTATCCCTGAAGTCGCACCCCATCGCATTTCTGCGAAATCAGCTAGATGATTTGCAGGTGACTCGCTCTAGCGAACTTGGCGAGAATCTCGACGGCCAGCAACTTCGGGTGGCCGGTATCGTTTTGCTGCGACAACGTCCCGGGACCGCCCGGGGCATTACCTTCGTCACGCTGGAAGATGAAACGGGACTAACGAACCTGGTCATCCGCCCTGCCATTTGGGATCGTTATTACTCGATCGCCCGCCGCAGTCCCGCATGGATTGCGCATGGTCAACTCGAGTGCAAAGAATCGGTTATTCATCTCGTCGTTCATTGTCTGCAAGATTTGTCTGCAAGGATCGGCAAGCTGGGGACGAAAGCAAGAGATTTTCAGTGAATCAAATTTTCGCTGGCCGCACGAGGTTTAGACGGCGATCAAAAGGCAACGCAATCCCACAAATCTGCGCTGGGGGCCGTCTGAAGCATGGCCGCGTGGAAAGGAAGTAGATTCCCCTCACTTTGGACTTGGAGGAAACGGCGGTGACCCGCCCGCCTCCCCGTACTACCCTGAGCTAAAACTCCGCCGATAGGTCGAAAATCAGAAATCTGGAACTGCGAAATTGAGTTGTACTATTTCGCTCGCTCCAAATTGAGGTCTGTGTTGTCAACTTTCCATCTCGACAAGGTGAAAGGACATGGCAATGATGGTTCAAATTCAATCCAAGCAAGGAGTTCTGGACACGGCGACAGGCTCGAAATTCGTAAAAATCTCGATCTTGACCGTGCTTGCAGAAATCCTCTATCTTGTTAGGTTTAAGGACTTTCGCACGGCGAGCAGGCCTCTCTGGAATGCCCCGCTCGCGATACGTGGATCCCTCAGGAGGATGGCCTCGTGGCAACTGTTTCAGAACGTGTAGTCGATATTGTGGCCGAGCAATTGGGTGTGGATAAGGAAAAGATCACCCCCGAGACCTCGTTTGTAAACGATCTGGGAGCGGATTCGCTCGATCAAGTGGAATTGGTGATGGAACTCGAAGAAGAGTTCGACATCAACATTCCTGACGACGCCGCTGAGAAGATTCAAACGGTCGGTCAGGCAATCAAGTTTATCGATGAAGCCCAGCAGTCGTAAATCTGACCCGAGTTTGAGTCCATGAAACGGCGTGTCGTAGTAACAGGGCTCGGGGTCGTAACGCCCTTGAGCTGCAAGGTTGAAGACTTCTGGAATAAATTAGTCGCTGGTCAGAGCGGCGTTCACCCCTTGCGCATCCTCGATACTGAGCCGTTTAAGGTGAAGTTTGGGGGTGATGTTTGGGACTGGGAGCCGTCTGAGTACATCGACAAATACGAGCTCAAGCGGATCGATCGCTTCACGCAGTTTGCCCTGGTGGCGGCTACCGATGCGATCAATCTTTCTGGAATCGATTTCAGCAAAGAAGACCCGTTCAAATGCGGAGTCATTCTGGGAAGCGGAATCGGCGGCTTGCACGAAATTGAAGAACAGGTAGTCCGCCTGATCGAACGCGGTCCTGATCGTGTTTCCCCGTTCACCATTCCCAAGTTGATGCTCAACGCCGCGGGTGGAGCCATTTCCATCAAATACGGCCTGCGTGGGCCCAACTTCACCATCGCTACTGCATGCGCCAGTGCGACCAATGCGATGGGTGATGCTTTCCGATCCATCCAAAATGGCGAGTCCGATGTGGTACTCACCGGCGGAACTGAAGCCGCTATTACCAAGATGGGATTAGCTGGCTTTCAGAACATGAAAGCCCTGTCAACTCGCAACAACGACCCCCAACGGGCCAGTCGCCCCTTCGACGCCGAACGAGATGGTTTCGTGCTTAGCGAAGGTGCAGGAATGCTTCTATTCGAAGAGTTCGAACACGCGAAGAAACGTGGTGCGAACATCATGGGAGAAGTGCTCGGCTACGGTGCCAGTGCCGATGCCGGACACATTACTCAACCAGACGAACAAGGCTCGGGTGCGGCGAAGGCAATGCAAATTGCGCTCGACGATGCTCAGTTATCACCGGATGCGATGGGCTATATCAATGCGCACGGCACGAGTACTCCGCTTGGCGACAAAGCCGAGACGAAAGCAGTGAAGTCCGTCTTCAAAGATCACGCGAAGAAAATTAGTATTTCGAGCACCAAGAGCTTGATCGGCCATTCGCTCGGAGCAAGTGGCGGAATCGAGGCCGTGGTAGCCGTGAAAACTCTGATGAGCGGCATCGTCCACCCGACAATAAATTTAACGAACCCCGATCCCGAGTGCGACTTGGACTACACACCCAATGTGGCTCGCGAGCGGAAAGTTGAAGTAGCGATGAGCAACAGCTTTGGCTTCGGCGGACATAACGCTTCGATCATCGTCGGACAATTACGCAACCTGAACTAAGGCTAGGCCCCCGGCGTTTTCGTTGAAACTCGAACACGTCCGGCTCGTTGGACTACAGAAACGTCGCCAGAGCAGCCAGCAATTCTTCACCGCTGACGCTCAACGGTATGTCCTGCGTTGATTTGCTCGCCAGATCTTTGATCTGGACCATGGCGGAATCGAATTCTCGGGAACCCGCGATGATTGCGATACGAAAGCCTCGTTTGTCGGCGTACTGCAATTGTTGCCCCAGCTTTTTCGGCTCTGGATAAACTTCTACCCCGATTCCGCTGCGACGAACGATAGCTGCCAGGCGAAGATAGTCGTCCAGGCGATTGGCATCGAAGAACGGAATGAAGACTGGTGCCGAAGTCCGCGTTGGCGCGATCAGCTTGAGTTCCTCCATCGCGGCCAACAGACGATCCAGACCCAGCGACGCACCAATTCCAGGCAACTCTTGCTTGGTGAACAGGGCCGCAAGATTGTCATAACGTCCCCCAGAGCAGACGCTACCAATCGAGGGAAGGTCGTCGAGAAATGTTTCAAAGATTGCCCCAGTGTAGTAATCTAGCCCACGGGCGATAGCGACATCAAGCTGCAGCGTTCCTGCGCCAACACCGCCGGATCGTGCACCGCGCAGGATTTGCTCGAGACGTGCCACTCCTTCTTCGCCTAGCGAATTACCCGCCACGAGCGTTTCCAGCTGCTTCAAAATGTCATCGTTAGGACCGGTCAAGTTTGCCAGTTTTAGGACTTCATCGGCGGCACTGGCCACGATGCCTCCCGCAACCATTTCTTCCTGGACTTTATCTCGGCCGACCTTGGGAAGTTTATCGAGGGCTCGAAGTACCGTCACTGACTTGTCTCGCAATCCTTGCTTTTCGAGGAGGCCGTTGAGGACCTGCCGGTTGTTCATTCGGATCGAGAATTTTTCGAAGCCGATCGCCCGCAACAGTTCATGAATTACGACCGCCGTTTCGATGTCGGCCGCAACACTGCGGGTGCCGATCGTATCGAAGTCGCACTGCATGAACTCGCGATATCGGCCCCGCGCGTGTCGTTCTCCCCGCCAGACATTCCCGATGTGATAGCGTTTGAACGGCAGCCCCAAGACTGCAACGTGCTGGGCGGCAAATCGTGCCAGAGGTACAGTCAAGTCGAACCGCATGCCAACGGGACGCCCGCCATTATCGGAAAACTGGTACATCAGCTTGTCCGATTCTTCTCCACCTTTCCCGGTGAGGACTTCCAGATATTCAAGCGCTGGTGTGTCGATCGGGCTAAATCCGAACGAGCGATATACCTTCTGCGCAGTGGCGATTAAACGCTCACGCGGGATCATCGCTTCAGGGAGAAAATCGCGAAAGCCGCCAAGGGTGCGGGGTTCGATCAAGTGGTCGGCCATGGGTACGCTGCCAGCGGAAAACGAAAACTTTGAGAATGACTCCGTTTGGACAGGAGGTCAAGGTCGTACATCTTGAAGAGATCGCGATCGGTGCTGAAATGTTCGCCCGAATTAATGCCGACTTGGGTGCGAATTCCGAGGTGTGGCGTCCGCCTGGCGAGGCAGGTCGATTCCGCTCTACTTCTGTGACGCAAACTTGATTCGCTCGATAAGCGGTACGAGCCTTCCATCAGCAGTTCTATCACCTGAAATGGCAGTTATTGCAGCAATCATAAACTCATAGCGCAAGTCAGGATCACTGGCGATTTCAACCTCCAGTTCAGATGCCAGCGGCGAATCCTTAACATCTTGTACGCAATCAACCATTCGCCGTCGAAGTTCCGCAAAATCTGCGAGCGGCTGCTGATTCAACCGGAGTGCTTGCAACCCCCCGCCCTCGTTGGCAGACAGCTCTAAACGCAGCGGCGGTAGCGCTCGATCAGAATTCAAACCGCCAGTCATGGGCATCCGGATGCGAAAGTCACCTTCCGCTTCGACGACATTGAGCGTAAGCGCGAAGAACACAAGCAGTTGAAAAACGATATCAATCATCGGTGTCATATCGACATGAACTTTGTCGTCTGACGATCTCGCGACAGCATTAGTCATCTTGATGCTCCAGAGCCCTCAGTACATTTCGCGCAACGAACGGCAACTTATTGCCCAGCAGCGCAAAAATTCGCTGTTGGCAGCCGCCGAACTCTGTCTTTGGGCGAGAAGAGGTTACTGGTAGGCTGATGTATCGGACGATTGCACCGCTTGTTCTCGATTTAGATTCAACTGCCGATGATTGACTACGATCCGCATAACTGGCGTTCCCATTTGTTTGATATTCGTGGCTCGATGGCCCGCGAAATCATTGTTCGCGTGACTCTATTCACGCTGTGGTCCGTGGTCATCGTGCTGGTCTACAACTACCTCGTGCAATACAAGGGACTTGTTCCCTGGTCGCCACACCATGCAGTTCATGGACTGGTTGGCACCGCTCTGGGCCTGCTGCTCGTCTTTCGCACGAATGCCTCTTACGATAGGTTTTGGGAAGGCCGGAAGTTATGGGGTGGCATTGTCAATGAAACCCGCAATCTGGCCAGACAGGCCCTGACCCATCTGCCTGACGACCTACCGCTCCGTGACCGACTCGTACGTTGGACCATCTGCATGCCCTATGCTGCGATGCATGTTCTCCATCGGAATGCACAGCCACGCCCTGAACGACGAAAGCTGGTTGCAACAGAGCCGAGCGATGTGGTGTCGCTTGGTCCAGCATCAATGAGCCTCCCTTCGCACGATTTCCAGGCCGTTTTATCTGCCGATCACTTGCCGACGGCCGTCGCGTTGCAAATTTCGTTGTGCTTGCGAATGGCCCGTGAAAAGAATCTGATTTCCGACTACGTGCTGGTGATGATCGATCAGAACACCCAGCAGTTGATCGACTACATCGGCGGTTGCGAGCGAATCCATAAAACCCCAATTCCGTTTGCCTATATGGTGCACGTTCGGCGTGCGCTGATCATGTACTGCACATTTCTACCGTTTGCTCTAGTTGGAGAATTCGGCTGGCTCACCATTCCGATCACCTTTGCGGTTTCCTATGTCTTCATGGGAATCGAAGAAATCGGCGTGGAAATTGAAGACCCTTTTGGCCACGATGAAAATGATCTTCCACTGGAAGCCATTTGTGGCACGATCGAACGCAATTTGTTGGATATGATTCGCCCGCCACCGGTTGGGCCAGTAAAAGTAACGGAAGAAGTTTAGTTCTGCTGATTGAAACCACTCATGCGAGAAGCATCGATGATTCGAATAACCTGCGCGTACATATTGATGCTCGTTGCTCTTGGCGGGAGGAACTGTAACGCGGGCGATTGGCCTCAGCTTTTGGGACCACAGCGTAATGGTGTGGCCGAGGGGGAAAAATTTCCTGACAGCCTCCCTGCCGAATTTCGACCGTCTTGGACTGCCAAGCTTGGGGCGGGGTATGCTGGTCCGATTGTTGCCGGTGGAAAAGTACTTGTTTTCCATCGGATCGAGAATCAAGAACGACTTCAGGCATTCGATGCTGCCACAGGTAAAGACTTGTGGCAGGCCAATTTTCCGGCAAGTTACCGGGGCGGAATTGATTCCGATACCGGGCCACGATGTGCGCCAGTTGTGTCCGGCGATTCCGCAATCGTTTTTGGGGCCGCAGCCGACTTGCACTGTGTTGCACTCGCTGACGGCCAGAAGCGTTGGACACGTAACCTAAGTGCCGACTACGACGTAGACGAAGGTTATTTCGGCGCAGGTAGCACCCCGATCGTTGTTGGCAACAAAATTCTCCTGAACCTGGGAGCAGAGAAGGCCGGCCTGATTTCATTCGATCTTGCGACAGGCAAAACGCTCTGGAGTCGCACTGACGAGAACGCCAGCTATTCGTCACCGACCATTTTCTTGCAAGATGGGCGCCCGCAGGCGCTGTTCGTGACACGTTATAACGCCATGCTTGTTCAGCCAGATCAGGGACAGACGACCCTTTTAACCCCCTTCGGCAAACGGGGACCAACGGTGAATGCTGCCACGCCACTTCTGGTAGGCAAGGATCATATTTTCCTGACAGCCAGTTACGGGATTGGTGCCCTATTCGGTCGGATCGAAGCTGACAAACTGGTCACGCTTTGGAGTAACGATGACACGCTTTCCAGTCAGTATGTGACTCCCGTTGAATTCGAAGGAGTCCTCTACGGCATCCACGGAAGAGAAGATGCGGGTGCAGGGGAACTACGGGCGGTCGAAGCGAAGTCAGGCCGAGTTCTCTGGTCGCAGGCGGACTTCGGTATCGGACATTTGCTACGAGCGGGCGATCGTGTTCTACTCTTGAAGACATCAGGCGAACTGGTTCTATTCGCCGCCGACCCTGCGAAGTATCGGCCACTGGGAAAAGTTAAAGTTGCCAAGGATACGACACGAGCGATCCCGGCCTTCTCCAATGGCAAGCTGTTCTTCCGCTCGACTTCGTTTCGCGGCGGAGAGCTTGTCGCGTGGGACCTTCGCTGATTTAACTTTGCAACACCGACAAGCGAATAAAATTGAGTGCTTGCTTGGCGGACCTGGGTTTCAGAATATCGGGGTGCCCCGTAAACGGAATACTCTTGTGGCGGGAACCGGCGGACGACGCAAACTGCAAATCCAATTCCCCCGCTGTCGTTACTCCGGCAGCTGACGCAACGTTTTCCGCTGCCGGAAACGGCCCCACTGCAAGTGCATAGGTTGTCCCATAGACCTCTCGGCAACACTGCGCAAGCCGAGCGAGCATTGCGGGAGAGCAGCTTCGCAAATCTGCCGGTGGGGTGAGTTCTCCCAAAAGACGCATTGCCGTGCGAGCATCTCGAATGGTCCAGCCGCCGCGAAAGACGGATGTTTCCCCCGCACATTCGGCGAGCCAGTCTGCGATCAAGCCACCCGTACCCCACTCCACGAGCGATAACGTTTCGCCGCGCACGGCCAAGAGCCGAGTGACGGCATGTTCCAGTTCATCATCTTCGCTCCCGAAAATCAAATCTCCCAGACATTGTTCAATCGTCGCAATCGTGGGCTGCATCTGCTCTCGGCAAGCAGTGGCGGTATTGCCTGTCGCTGTGATCCTGAGCGTAATCGTCGCCTTGCTGACAGTGATTCCCACAGAAGGTATGCGGCCGCGGCAAATCAAATCGGGCAGCATTGCTTCAAGGTCACTCTCTCCTACGCCGAAGCATTTGATGCGCTGGTGCATGATCACTTTGCCACCAGCCAGTTCGCGCAGAATTGGCGCTACGGTCGCTGTCCACATTTCGTTCATCTCTGCCGGTACGCCGGGCAGAGCGAAAATTCGAGCGGCTCGTCGATTATGACGCGGAAGCTCCAAATCGATCCCCGGTGCGGAGCCATGCGGATTTGGAATCACGCGACTGCCTCGTGGAAATTGTGCCTGCACGATGTTTCGTTCAGGCATTTCCCGCTTCCGCCGGGCGAAGAGCGCTCGAATATGTGCCAGGGCCTCTTCGTCTTGCACCAAATCGACGCCTGCCACTTCAGCCAAGACCTGCCGGGTAAGATCGTCCGCAGTGGGCCCCAATCCGCCTGTTGCGATCACAATGTCAGCTCGTTCCGCAGCTTGCTGAAAAACTCGAACATTGGCTGCCAGATCATCGGCCACCGTCGTATGGTAGACCACCGGAATGCCGAGTTCGCCAAGTCGCTGCGCTAGCCACTGGCAATTTGTATCGAGCGATTGTCCACTGGCGAGTTCGTCGCCGATGGAAATGATTTCCGCGTGCATGAGCGATTCCAAACAAGATTTTGACTTTCAAAGCTACTTAGTTTATGGGGCAGTGAATCTAGTGTCAGGGGGATGACGAATGCCCATGAACTGCTTCCGGAGGCAACACTTTCGCAAGCGATCACGAGTTATCTTCCTATCCAACATCGCTGGCCATCTTTTTATCCAGTTTAAGCCGAAAAAAGGCCCCAAATATCGACTACTTTCTGCTTGGCAAATCATTACAATAAAGGTCTTGCCGAGGAGCACATCGAGCCGTCTGAGCGGTCTTGTTGAAGACGCCAGCACCAACTCCAGTCGCCCCAAAACTGTCCCCCTTACCTCTCCCGACTCTCAAGGAGTTTGCCATGTCTCAATCCCGCCGTCGTTTCCTGGAAGACAGCATGTTTGCAGCTGCGGCCGCAGCTGCCACGCAGGGCCTGCCCCTGTTTGCCGCGGACGAAGCGCCCCAAAGCAAAAGTCCGAACGAAAAAGTCAACGTCCTGGTCGTCGGCGTGAATGGTCGCGGTGGCGAACACATTAGCAATTGGGCAGGCCGAAATGACACCAGTATCTCGCATGTTTGCGACGTCGACGAAGTGATCGGCAACCGACGAGCAGAAGATATCGCAAAAAAGCAGGGGACCAAGCCCAAAGTCATTGGGGACATTCGCAAGGCCCTCGAAGACAAGTCGATCGATATTGTCAGCATTGCCACTCCCAACCATTGGCACTCGCTTGGTGCGATCTGGGCAATCCAAGCGGGCAAGGATGTCTATGTCGAAAAGCCGGTCAGCCATAACGTGATGGAAGGGCGTCGCGTCGTCGATGCTGCTCGCAAGTACGGTCGCATCTGCCAGACCGGAACGCAGAGCCGTTCCAATCCAGGAATGCGGCAAGCAATTGAATTCGTGCATTCTGGTGAAATCGGCGACGTAAAAGTTGCCCGCGGACTGTGCTATAAACCTCGTGGTTCGATCGGCCCAAAGGGGGATTACAAGATTCCAGCGAACGTCAATTACGATCTTTGGTCCGGCCCCGCTCGCATTCTGCCGCTTACCCGACAAAAGCTGCATTACGACTGGCACTGGATTTGGGAATATGGCAACGGCGATCTTGGCAATCAAGGGATTCACCAAATGGACATCGCCCGCTGGGGACTCGGTGTGAATGAACTGAGCCAAGCAGTGATGAGCTACGGCGGCCGCTTCAGCTACGTAGATGCAGGAGAGACTGCCAATACGCAGGTCGTCGTGCATGATTACGGCGACAAAACGCTCGTCTTTGAAGTTCGTGGCCTGAAGACCAACGATTACAAGGGTTCTAAAGTCGGCGTGATTTTTGAAGGAAGCGACGGCTATGTCGTTTCTCCCAGCTATGACAGCGCCACTGCCTTCGACAAGGACGGCAACAAGATCAAGGACTTCAAGGGTGGAGCCAATCATTTTGCCAACTTCCTGCAAGCGGTTCGTAGCCGGAAGGTTGAAGAGCTGAATGCCGACATTCTGGAAGGACATCTTTCCAGCGCGCTGTGTCACACCGGCAACATCGCTTATCGGCTTGGCACCAAGATCGCGTGGACAGATGCGGCCAAGCAAGTCGAGTCCCTCAAGACCAGCGACAACGCCAAAGACACCTTCGAACGAACGGTTGCTCATCTAAAGGACAACAAGGTCGATCTCGATGCTGAGCAAGTTCAGTTCGGGCCGGCACTGGCGTTCGATCCCAAGGCCGAGAACTTCCCCGGCAACGATGAAGCGAACAAAATGGTCACGCGTGAGTATCGAGCACCGTTCGTGGTGCCGGCAACGGCGGATGGGGTGTAGTTCTTAGCAAACGATGATAGTCGTTTGACAGCGATCCGTTCTCAGCGAGCTGTGTGAGTCCAAGTCGACCGCACAGCTCGCTGTTTTTTTACAACGCTGCTGTCTATCTACTAACGGTCGTGTCTCGGATTTTGCTACGCCTTCGCGGAAGCTAGCGCAATCGCGCCGTGCAGAACCACTTCTTCCCCCAAAGCCGCTGGTTCGACGCGATAGGATTTGGCGAGGGGCGGGAAGACGTATTGAGCAACCGCTTCCCGCAATGGATCGAAGAAAAACTGCGGGCCGATGAGGGAAACGCCGCCGCCGACAATGATGATTTCCGGAGCGACCAAGGTGATTACTTGGGCAATTCCCCAGCCCAGCGCGCGAATGGCGTGCAGTAGCACGTCTGCCGCGACTTCGTTCCCTTCTGTCGCCGCTTGAGCGACCATTTTGGAAGTGAGCAAATCGGGATCGCCACCGCACCGTTCCAAGAGGTCTGCAAAGTACTCACGTTCCGCCTCCTGCACGTGCAGCAGATACTGCCGCAAGCGATCGCGACCTGGATTCGGCCCATGTTGTCGCAACAGATCGAGCGACGCCCGAATCACGCCACTCACGCGCGCTTGCGCCGCGGCTGCGATTCCAGGACCGGCGGCGATCGCTTCGAGCGTCATCTGCGGACGATCCGCGTTGAGCCCTGGGCGCAAGTGACCAATTTCCGCAATCGCCGGACGATCCTGCCCAAACAGTTTTCCGCCCACTACCAGCCCCCCGCCGACGCCGGTGCCGACCGTGACGTAGAACAGCGATTTCGCATTTCGTCCCGCCCCGTACGTCGCTTCCGCCAGTGCGGCTGCATCACAGTCGTTGCCCAGCACAACCGGCACTTGAAAAATCTCGCGACACCACGCTGCCAAAGGAAATGCTTCCCAGCCCGCAACTTGATGGCTCTTTTGCACATTGCCGGTCGCTGCATCGATAGGTCCACCGAAGCCGATGCCAACTTTTTCGATCGGATACTTCTGCCGCAGGAGTTGGCCGATGCGCTCGATTTGTTCGAGAATGCCAAGTGCCCCGCGCGGCGCATCGACATGCGCGCGTTCTAGCGCCATCAGCTTCAGCGATTGGCCGTCACCAACCGCAAGTTGCAACTTCGTGCCGCCGATTTCAATGCCGAGGAACATAGTTCTTTCGTACGATGGCCCTCCGAGGCCGTCGATTGTGCTTTATCGAGAATGAAGCGTTGCAGTTGGGCAAACTCCTAACGCTGTTTAAGAATAACGCGACATCACGAGGGATACCACATTCGACGGCCTCGGAGGGCTATCGTACGAATTACGCGTACCTTCCTTCGCTGTTGATCCGCGCGAATACATCGTTGAGTACCCAGTGGAACAAGCACAGGTGAATGCTCTCGACCATTCCCATGTCATCGAGCGGCACGTGGAGACCAGCTTGTTGTTCTTGGATGAGTTTGCCGCCGCTATAGCCCGTGAGTCCAAAAGTTTTTAGGCCGTGGCGATTCGCCCAGTCAACGGCCTGCAAAACATTCGGGCTATTTCCTGAGCCACTGATGGCGATGACTAAATCGCCGGCGCTGCCGTAGTTCATCAGTTGTTGCACGAAAATTTGATCGTAGGCGAGATCATTTCCGACGGCCATGATCCAACCTGCGTTGTCGGTGAGGCTCAAAACCTTCAAGCGCTTTTTCGATTCGTCCTTCAGATCTTCCGGCCGGAGCGTGCTCTTACCGAGATCTTCTGCCATATGCGAGGCCGTTGTCCCCGAACCGCCGTTGCCGAGGACGAAGACAAAGCGTTCGTTTTGCCACGCTTCGAAAATCGCATCCGCCCAGGCCTGCAAGTCGCCGAGATCGATTCGCTGTAATTCTTGTTCCAAGCGGCCCAGGTAATCACCGGCCGT
The DNA here is from genome assembly GCA_041739545.1 of Pirellulaceae bacterium. Lineage (GTDB taxonomy): Bacteria > Planctomycetota > Planctomycetia > Pirellulales > Pirellulaceae > JBGSNR01. The sequence goes on from JBGSNR010000067.1 coordinate 26,567, forward strand.
CAATTTCGCACCAAGCATGGAGAGCTCCGCGTAAGTGGATTGGAAGCGTTTAGTATAGGCAGGGGTCGGGGTTCGGAGATCAGAGAAGGGCAGAGAACATCGTGCGACACATTTGATTCTTCCCTCCGACTCCGACCCCTGCCCCCCGACCTCCGATCCCCTTTTTCCCCGCTTTGTAAAAATTTCCCTTTTGCTGAAATTCTTTCTCCGGTATTTCTCCACCCGCCAACGAGGGTCAATGGCCCCAGGGGCAAAGTGCGCTACTTGTTCAGCCACTGGGTGACGGCAAATGCCTGTTCGCCATGGTTGCTGATAGCAGGTCGCACGATGTTTCTGAAAATCCATCTTGACCGGCAGTAGCCACGGGAGTATTCACTCCCCCTCGGCGGTAACGTCGGCACAGACAGTGCCAACTCGTTTGTATTCCAAGGACTGGTTTGCAGACGGCGGGAGTTTGTGCTGTCGGCCTTGTAGCACAGGAGAATCGCTTTGAAAGCGACCGTGACATCCTTCTTTGTATGTGTGAATTTGGGTCTGTTCGGCTGGATTACTCCAGCTTCAGTACTTGCGCAAGGGGGAGCGTTTCCCTCGGCAAGTGCGACACCCAGTGCCGCCCCTGGAAATCCGCAGCGTGAAGCGGAGACCTACCTGAAACAGGCCCGACAAGCGATCAAGGACCAGAAATTTGAACTGGCCCAAGAATTGATCGGCAAGGCGGAAGCCACCAATGTGAAGTACGATCCGGTCCTGAGCAAATTTCAGGACACGCCGGAACGCCTGAAGAAACTGCTCGCCGACGAACAAGCCCGGGCGACCAAAGCCGGCGGACGCTTCCCGGCCTTTTTCGGCTTTGGAGGCACCCCCAAGAATGAAGGCATTCCGCAGGACCCGCTCGCAGCGGCAGGCACCACTGCCACGGGAGCACCTTCCGGAGGACTCCAGCCGGCTAATCCAAATTCAGCCCCGGCACGCGAAGATGCGATTGGCCGCATGACGGACGATCAACTCGCCAAGGCTAAAGCTGCGCTGGACACAGGTCGTCAGGCCCTGGCCCAACGCAATATTCCGGCAGCCGTGGCCTCGTATCAACAAGCGATTGCTTTCCCCGCGCGGTTCGCGGCGACGGACTACAAACCGTCTGATTTGGCTGCCGAATTGCAAAAGGCAGGGGTAGACGTTGCTCGGCTCACGCCAGCCAACAATCAGCCCACGGCGCCTTACTTGATGACGCCGCCACTTACTGGGAACTCGATTGATCGCCTGCCGAATCTGCCAGGAAACAGTGCAGGTCCTCCAGCAGGCATGGCTGCGCTCAATCCCAATCCAAACACAATGGCTGCCACCGGCGCAGGCGAACGTGTCGCCGGCCGCGGCAACAGCTGGGGTGCCGATGCACCACCTCCAGCGTATCCAACGACCAACGCTCCTGCTTTTGGACAATCTGCGGAGCCTGGTGCCCCCGATCGGATGGAGCATCCGCAGAAGCAAGAAGCCATGCGTCTGATTGCTCAAGCTCAAACTCTGCTCGACCGCGGACAAGTGCAGGATGCTTACACGCTCGCACAACAGGCCGATTCGTTCCGAATACCTGATGCCGCCTTTGGTGCCAACGAAACTCGTCCGTGGCAGGTTTTGTCGAACATCGACAAAATGATGACCCAACGACAAGGGATGGCCCTGGCGGGTGGTAACTTGCCCCAGCAGCAACCTGCCGGAGCGGTTGCGCAAGGAGTTTACGTCCCCGAACGAGACAACACGCGGGTCGCCCCAGTTCGTGCCGACGGCGTGATGAGCGGACGACTCGCCCAGCAAGTTCAATTGGCTCAGGGACAGGCACCAGGCACAACGGCCTATGACCTGTGGCAATCGGGGTTGCGAGCACTCGAACAACAAGATCGGGCCACAGCACTTTCCTACTTCAAAGAAGCTTGGAAGCAGAAAGACGAACTCGATCCCAACCTTCAGAAGCAACTGTCCGACAAGTTGACGAACTTGCGGGAGTCGATGAATCCGCCTCGTCCCCTGCCTGCTTTGCCAGGTGCTGGGGAACCACTGCCCACGCCTCTCGATCAGGCAGCCAACAGCCAACAAGTGAACCAGGAACGCCTGGCGCGGGAAATTGCTAACGAGCATAAGATCGCTCAAGATCTCAGTCAGAGCGATCCGCGCGGAGCGATGGTCAACCTGCAGAAACTGCGGGAACGAGTCAACGCGGCAGACATTAACAACATTGCTCGCAAGCAAATGCTCAGCGTGGTGGATCGCTATATCAGCGAACTCGACACCTACATCACTGCGAACCTCGCAGCCATTGAAAATCGCGAACGGAATGAAGAGATTCGCGCGGATATGGACAAGGGGAACGAACTGAAGCTGGAAACCCAGCAAAAGCTCGCCGAACTGGTCGAAGAATTCAACAAGTTGCTCGACGAACGGCGGTTCAGCGAGGCAGAGATCGTTGCCAAGCAGGCAAATGAGATTGCCCCGAAAGAACGGATCACCGAGCAAATGATGTGGCAGGCTCGCTTCGTGCGAAACATCTCGGCCGATCGCTCGCTGCAAGACGCGCAGGAGAAGGGTTGGGAACGAATGCTCGGAGACGATCTGACCCGAGCCTCGATTGCCAACGTCGGCGACGAGAACCCGCTGGTCTTCGGCCCAGCCCGTCAGTGGACTGAACTGACGCTGGCACGTCGAGCGTCTTTAGCGAACCAGAAGACGCGCCTCAGCCCCGCAGAAATGGAAATTGAACGGGCACTCTCGAAGCCCGTCGAAGCGAAATTTGAGAATGCACCTTTGCGAGAGGTTCTGCAAACGCTCGGAACGATGGTCGGCGTGAACGTGCACATCGACGAGGCAGGCTTAGGGCAGGAAGCTGTGACCAGCAATTCGCCGGTCAATTTGAACCTGACGAATCCGATCTCGTTCAAGAGTGCTTTGAATCTGATCCTGTCAAACTATCGACTGAGCTATGTGATTCAAAACGAAGTGCTGCTCATTACCAGTGAACAGAACCGCAAGACGAATACCTACGCCAAGGTGTACTACGTTGCCGATCTGGTAACGCCGATTCCGAACTTCACGCCGAGCTACAACATGGGATTGCCTGGCGCCCTGAAGGAAAGCATGAATTCTCTAGCTCACGGTGGCTTTGCCCGCCCTGCCGGTGCTTCGGCGATGACCATCGCGGAAAACGCTCCTCAGCCGCAGAGCACGACCGGCCTGCAGCAAGCGGTGATGGCTCAAATGAACGGAGGTAGTCCTCTGTCCTCCTTGGGAAACCAACCTGGTTTGAGTCCTGGCCCGGGTGGAATGGGTGGTGGTGTCGAAGCAGACTTCGATTCGCTGATTCAGCTCATCACTCAAACGATCCAGCCAACCTCATGGCAGGAAGTGGGTGGTCCGGGTTCCATCGAAGAGTTTCGCACGAACTTGAGCCTGGTTGTCAGCCAGACACAAGAAGTGCATGAACAAATCGCTGACCTGTTGGAACAACTCCGCAAGCTGCAAGATTTGCAAGTCACGATTGAAGTGCGATTCATCACCCTGAGCGATAGCTTCTTCGAGCGGATCGGGGTCGACTTCGACTTCAACATCGATGACAACAGCGGACGCTTCCCAGGTCTACAGAACTTGCTGCCTGGTCAGATCCTCACTGGAACTCCCCCGGATGTGATCGAACCGGACGACAACAACTCCAGCTTTGCCGTCGGTATCAACCAACAAGGGTTCACTCCAAACTTGGACTTCCAGTTCCGACAGAACGGCTTCGGCTCGGCCACACCGACCTTCGGTGGATTCGATCCGAACGCTGCTGCCACCTTTGGTTTTGCGATTCTTAGCGACATTGAAGTGTTCCTCCTTCTCAATGCCGTGCAAGGTGACGACCGTACGAACGTACTGCAAGCACCTAAGGTGACGCTCTTTAACGGACAACAGGCCTTCGTTTCGGACACTTCGCAACGTCCCTTCGTAACGAGCGTGGTTCCAGTGGTCGGCGACTTTGCTGCTGCCAACATGCCGGTGATCGTGGTCCTTAGCGAAGGAACGTCGCTCAGTGTGCAAGCCGTTGTTTCGGCTGACCGCCGCTTCTGCCGCCTCACCATGGTGCCGTTCTTTAGCCAGATCGGTGATGTTGAAACCTTCACCTTTACCGGCCGAGTGACGACGAATACTGGAACCAGCGGCTATATTTCTGACCCCGCGGATCCGGACAACACCAGCCCCGTGCAGAACAATGCTGTCCGCACGACGGAAGGGACGACTGTCCAGTTGCCAACCTTCGCCTTCACTACGGTCGCCACCACGGTGAGCGTGCCGGACGGTGGAACGGTGTTGCTCGGCGGCGTGAAGCGATTGCGAGAAGGTCGACGCGAACGTGGTGTCCCCTTGCTCAGCAAGATTCCTTACGTCAGCCGATTGTTCCGCAACGTCGGTATCGGCCGCGATGCTCAAAGCCTGATGATGATGGTCACTCCGCGGATCATCATTCAGGAAGAAGAAGAAGACAAACTGGGGATCGCTGAACTGCCGAAATAGTGCAGTTCGCGAACGAGTGAACATCGTTGTCAAAGACTGACGGTGATCGCTCGCCCCCCCAAGCCCCCCCTGAAGACCGCCGCGTTCTCTTTCGAGAGAACGCGGCGGTTTGTTTTTCTTGGTGAGCCAGCTTCTTTCGGAAAACGAGCATAAAAAAACAGCCCGCGAAAGTAGAGACTTTCGCAGGCTGACGTATAGCAAGTTGTAATCTACTAGGCGTTGAGCTTCGGCGACGGATCATCTGCCACATGCACCCAGCAGTGAACGTGAGGCGATCCGCGGAAGTACCACACAAAGGATGGACCTTCCAAACGCCAATTGTCCCAAACTTTGTCATCGTGCAAATCGTCATCGGTGAAGAACGCCAGCGAGCAAGCATCGAGTCCACCTTGCTTCTTCAAGCACTCGAGGACTTCGTCCTTATCGCTTTGCCGATAGGGTTCAATCAGCTTCTGAAGTGTCTTCTGCACTAACTCTTTTTGATCCGAACTAAGTTCCGTAATTGCGATGCCGGGAAACTTCCCTTCTTTTCCTTGGAAACCAGACGCCTGCTCGCGGGGAGAATCGGGCACTTCGGCCAATTTCCGTTGCTTGCCGTCCAATGCTGCATAGACTGCGTTGGCTGCCACGGCCTGTTCCCAGTAAACGTTTCCGGGATGACCTGGCTTCTCGTTGAAGCCACTCGCCGCATGGCCGTAGAAAATAGGTCCGCCGAAAGCCAAATGCTCCGAGCTGTTTCCATCGACTCGAAGCGTCATATGACGACCGGTCATCACGAACTCAAATTTATCCGATCCTGGCGTGCCGAAGATCGCAATGTTCTGGTCATTTCCGAAGCCACCAGCATCGTCCTGCAATTGCTTGTCGACCTTGGCGTGCCATTCGGGCTGTATCAGCCCTTCAAAGATTTCGCGAACGAGCTGCTTCTGCTCCCCCGTGAAATAGTCGGTATTAATGACTGGCTTGGTGATGTGCCAGTTATTCGCTACCCGAGTCCGCAACAGGCCGCGCTGCGCATCGGTGTGGTCCCAAGCGAAGCAAATGTCTTTCTTCTGCTTTTCTGTAAACGACGTATACAGCTGTTGCACGAGCGTTTCCGGCGTGCTCTTGGCGGTCGCTTCTTCCGCACCGAGCAGCGGCGCGGACAGCCCCCCCAGCGCTGTTGCCGCGGCACCAGCACTGACAACACGAATGAAGTCCCGACGTGGAAGTGATGAGCCGTCTTGGCAGTCCGGGCAACGCTTCATAATTTGTTCTCCTGGCAGTTGGAAGGGAGGGTCGTTCTATCGCTAGTGTATGTTTTGCGCTACAGCACAAGCAAGCTAATCGACGGAAATCCGCAAGGAAGCTATGCTATGTGGGCCTCAGCTTTCTAATCGTGAACTCTTGCTTGCTTTGCAGTGACTTCAACACCGCTCCCGCTCCTGCGTTCCGCCACACCCGCCACATCGCAGGCAGTCGCCGAAGAAATTCGTGCTGCTTTGGCCGAGAAAGTGCCGATTTATCCGATTGGGGGCGGTACCAGCCTCGACTACGGTTTGGCCGTTCAGGAAAGTGGAGTTGGCTTGAGTCTGTCCGGGTTGAATCAAATTATCGAGTATCCTGCCCGCGATCTGACGGTCACTGTTGGCGCAGGCATGAACTTGCGATCGCTGGCAGAAGTACTCGCACGCGAGGGGCAACAACTTCCTCTTGATGTGCCCCGTGCCGAGCAGGCATCGCTTGGCGGAATTGTCGCGACCAATTTCAACGGTCCGCGCAGGTACGCGCTGGGTGCTATTCGCGATTACGTCATCGGCATCGAAGCCGTAGACGGAACTGGACGAATCTTTCACGGCGGCGGTCGCGTGGTCAAGAATGTCGCCGGCTACGACTTTTGCAAACTTCTCACCGGTTCGCTGGGAACGCTGGGCGTGATAACGCAACTCACTTTTAAGCTGCGGCCCCTCGCGGAAACCGTGCGGCACGTTCTGGCCGATCTTCCAGACGGTTCCGCAGCACGCGAACTAGTGCTCGCTAAGTTATCGAAGTCATCAGCAACCCCGATTGCAATCGAAGTCCTGGCCGGCAGTGGCTGGCAAGATCAGGGACTGGAAGTCGACACGTTAGCCATTCGCCTGGAAGGAACCACCGATGAAATGACCTGGATGACGGAGCACCTGGGTCACGAATTGGATGCGTCGGGCTGCATCAATCTACGACTGGCCGGAGAGGATTTTTGGGAGCGACTGATAGAGTTCCCCGCCGCTGGAGCGGCCGCACTGGTCGTGCAAGCGCATGTGGTGCCGAGTGGTTCGATACCGTTCATGACCAAGGTACAGCAGCTATTTCCGAGCGCCTCCCTTTTGACGCACGCAGGACAAGGCTCGATTACGGTGAAGTTCGCCGAACCCTTGCCGCCGGGTTTTAGCAAGTTGTTAATCCATGAACTACAGCCACTTGCGACCGCCCACCACGGCAGGCTGGTTGTTCTGTCGAATCATGGTAGCGTTGATTTAACGCCCCAGGCTTGTTGGTCAGGCTCCCCCGGAGCGTTTGAAGTGATGCAGTCCGTGAAAAAACAATTTGATCCGCAGAATATTTTAAACCGGGGGCGGTTTGTATTTGGCAAGTGATTTATCGCCTTTTGCATGTGATGCGCCGTCTTTACACGCCACACTCACTTGACCATCCTCTTCAAGATCGCAGCATGCTCATGAAGGGTGTCGGCAAATTTTGGATCCTTTGCCAGATTGGTGAACTCGTGCGGATCGTTCTGTTCGTCGTATAGCTCGATCCCCTTTTCGCCGGCTCCCCATTCGGTGTAACGAAAGCCAGCCGTGCGGATGCTGTAGCCATGCACCACGGCGTTCCCCTTTTTGGCCCCCGGATTCCCGCGGCGAACCTGCGTCAGAGCAGCTTCTTTCGTGGGCTGGGATGGATCACTGAGTTGCTTCTTCAGGCTGATTCCCGGCAGGGTAGCCTGTGGCTCAACTTCGCACAGATCGGCCAGTGTCGGATAGAGGTCAACAAGTTCCACCACATGCTGAACCGATTTGCCATTTGCCTTGGCCCGCGGGTCCGCGATGACCAAAGGCACACGGGCCGAAGGTTCGAAGAGACTTTGTTTTTGCCACATCCCGTGCTCGCCAAGATGATAACCATGATCACTGACGAACACGACGATCGTGTTGTCGGCGAGCGCCAGGCGATCGAGGGCATCAAGTACTCTGCCCACCTGCGCATCCATGAACGTGATCGAGCTGTAGTAAGCTTGCAGACATTCTCGCGTCAATTCCTTGTTTCCGACGAGAACCTCTTGTTCCTTTTTCTTCGTTGAAGCGGCGGCCGGGATATCGTCCCAGTCATCGGCTCGTTCCTCGGCGAGCGGAATTTTTTCGCGGGGATACTTTTCGAAGTATTGCTTCGGGGCGACGAACGGCGTGTGCGGCCGGTAAAATCCACAGGCGAGGAAGAAGGGCCTGTCTTTGTTTGCCTCCAGAAGTTTGATCGCTTCGTTCGCACCAATGCCATCGGTTTGGTCCTCGTCCGAGCCGTCGGCCGCTAACCAGGACAACGTACCGCCAAATTGTCCCTTCGTGAGTGTGAAAATAGATGGTTCGTCGTCCTTATCCCGTCCACGCGGATTGACCACTTTCTGCCAAGACGGTGGGTCGTCCAATCCGTCTGTGCCGATCTGCCCAGGCACGCCGTAGTGATAGAGTTTCCCAACGCGGGCCACAAAATAGCCGGCCTTTTGAAAAGCTTGCGGCAGAGTTACATGTTCCGGCACGTTCTTGCGAAAGTGCGTCGCATTCTCCAGCACTCCCGTTTGATCGGGACGCAAGCCGGTCAGAAAAGAGGCGCGGCTAGGATTGCAAAGCGGGAATTGGCAATAGGCACGTTCAAAGCGAACGCCACGGGCCGCCAATTTGTCGATGTTCGGCGACTGCACCAGCGGATGACCATAGCAGCCTAAGGCAACATTCAGGTCATCAGAGACGATCAACAAGACGTTGGGGCGTTTCGCATTTTCGGCGAAACTGCTGGTCTCACGGCTGGCCCAGAAAAAGATGACCGCGAACGAAAAAAAGATCAAATGGCGCATGACGACGTTTCGGGCCAGGGTGAGGAATGCCAAAGCAACGTTCGAACTCGATTACCTTAAGAGATTGGCAGTGGAAAGTCCACTAAGCGCGCGTTCCGCGCGCGGCGAGCTACCTGGATCGAATTGCGGCATGGATGAATCTCAGTTTTTCGATCACCGGCGGAGGCAAGACAAAGGGATAACTGTCCTGCAGCCCCAAGCCACGATTGAGATTGTTCAGAACGTAGGTCAACGGGAACCAACTTTCGATCAGCAGGTCGAACGACTTAAAGAATTCGTTCCCTTTCGAGGGCGGCACCAGCAAGGTTGGTTCATCCTGACGTTTGGGCCGGAGTGAGAGCCCACAGGCGACCGCCGTTTCGAGTGTATCGGTGATGTGCATGTAGTGGGCCCAGGTTTCCGCCCAATCTTCCCAGGGATGCGCACTGGCATACGAACTGACATGCTTCGACTGCCAATCTGCAGCCGGACCATTCTGGTAGTGCTGAGCTAAGGCCTGAGTGTAATCGGCCTGCTCGTCCCCAAACAACTCGCGAAAATCTGTCAAACGATCGGTTCCATTGATGTAAAGATTCCAGTAATAGTGTCCGACCTCGTGTCGAAAGTGCCCGAGCAAGGTCCGATAGGGTTCCCCCAATTCATGCCGCCGACGTTCGCGCTCCACATCATCTGCCTCGGCTATGTTCAGAGTGATTACTCCATCGGCATGCCCCGTGAGGACTGGTGCCATGTTTTGTTGCGAGTCAGCGAGAAACTCGAACTTAACCCGCAGGCGTTCGCCCCTTCCTGAGCGACCATTGGGCAGCCCAGCCGCATCAAACTGTAGATGGTGCGCCGTTTGGCCACTTCGACTTTGAACCATTTTTCAACCGAACCGGCCTGCGATAAGTCTGGAATGACCTGCGTAAGACGACACGATGCACAAAACGGTTCGGGGTCATCCAGTGGAATCGCCCAGTTGCAGATATTGTGGTTGGTGTAGTTCCGGCACAGCCGATAGTGTTGAGTGGCTGCATCTTTGAGGGGTGACTTCCACAAATCGCCATCCACATCGAGCGATCCGACCACTTCCAAATCTGGAAGAAATGCGAGCTGATGCTGACAAACTCCACACTGTACGTTTTCAAAGAAGACAAGATTTTGGCAATGGTCGCAGTGAAAAATTCGCATGATTCAGTCTCGTGCCCGCGGAAGCAGATTCGGCCGCGTCCAGCGGGCACGCATGGTGAGCGGGAAACGATCAGAGTTTCATAGAAATACCGGATGACGAACGACGTCTTCATTGACAGCTATTGGCGTGCCAAGATTGCTCCACTGGCGACGGGATCAACGGCCTTATCAACGCAGGACCGTTAGACGGCCTTTTCGTCTACCTTGCCGACCATCTACCGGGGGTTTAGAGTGAGTTTAGCGAGAAGCCAGGCCCGGGAACCGTCGTTCTTTTCTCCCACTTTCCTCCCGCATGAGTGACGGCAAGTCAAAATCCGACGACGAAATCCAGGTTCCCAAGGCCGTTGTCAGCCGCCTCAGCCTGTACTTGCGCGAATTGCAACATTTGGTTCGGGACGGGCAAGAAACGATCAGCTCTACGCAACTCGGCACGCTCTTGGGACTCACCGACGCGCAAGTGCGGAAAGACCTCGCCTACTTTGGGCAATTTGGCTATCCGGGGATTGGCTATCGGTGCAGCGAACTGATTCAGGCAATCAAGGGAATTTTGGGGACAAATCAAACTTGGGGCGTGGCACTTGTCGGCGTGGGAAACTTGGGAAGAGCGCTCGCCGGATATCGAGGCTTCGCGCAGCAAGGCTTCAACCTGTTGGCCGCTTTTGATGTTGACCCGGCCAAGGTGGGGGACACGGTGGAAGGGGTGCCCGTTTATCATCACGATCAGCTTCCGATTGTGATCCAGCAGCACAAAATTCGTCTAGCAGTTCTAGCCGTTCCCGCAACGATGGCTCAATCTGTGGCAGATACTTTAGTTGCCGCGGGAGTCGAGGGGATTTTGAACTTCGCCCCAGTGACCTTGTCCCTGCCGAAGCAGGTTCGCGTGGTCGGCGTCGATTTGGCGATGGAACTCGAGCAACTGTCTTTTGCCGTCGCAAAGCCGGTCAAAGAATAGAGTTCCGCAGGAATTGCGGTGCAATCACGCGAATACCACAGTAGTCCCAACGGGATTCGAACCCGTGTTGCCGGACTGAGAACCCGGAGTCCTAGGCCTCTAGACGATGGGACCGTCATTTATGAAATCGTCAAACATTCCCTTCGAATGTCAACGATTTCGGCCATGCATTCAAGTTCGCTATTTTTGCGTGGAATCTCAAAAGAGTCAAAGGGGCGAATTCAGAAGTCCTCGAATCCAGGTGACGCGATCGCTAGCCACCTGTTGTTTTGCCAGTTTTACCAGTTTGCCCGATTCAACGGTCGTTTTCGGCTTGCCGTTTTTTGCCCCTCCCCCCTAGAATCTGCCCTTGGGGATTGTCTGCGCCCAGGATGCGGATTTCTCACGGAAGGGATGTCAGGTGCGGTGACAAGGATTGTGCCGTTTTTGCTCTGTTTATGGCCGGGATTGGCCCGTCTGTGGCTACAGGGGAGCGGTTCTGCGCTGGCACTGTCCTTATTCTCGGCAGCAGCCCTCAATACAGCCCTGATTGCAACCTTTATTTGGCCTGAAATCGGGGGGGGAGAGCTGCCGAGTTGGTTTCTTTCCGGAGCGGCCTGGTTGTTAGTGCTATGTTTATGGGTAAGCGGAGCGTGGGAGACTCGTCAGATGTTGCTGACGTGGTCCACCCCTCCTCTGGATCGTGAATCGGACCAGCTTTTTCGCCAGGCTCAGGCTGAATACCTCCGGGCGAACTGGGTCGTGGCAGAACGTTTACTTACCGAACTAATGCGGCATCGGCCGGCCGATGCTGAAGGCAAACTATTACTGGCAACGGTCTTACGAAGGGCGAAGCGAGTGGAAGACGCGCGCCAGTGCTTGCTGGAATTGAAGGAATTACCTGCCGGTCAACGCTGGCACCGAGAACTGGCCTTAGAAATGAAGCTACTAGCAGAAACGGTTGAAGAGGAATCGAGCGAGCAGAAACTGAGAGTAGTTTCTGAGGAGATTCAAACCTTGGAAAGTGTGGCAGCAACGACTTCCGAAGGTTCTCGGACGGGAACTGCTACAACCGATCTTGTCGGTCCGCACCAGATGCCTAGCGACACACGCCCGCGCAAAGACCCCGCGGCAACCCCTGCAAATACCAGTTCGAAACATCGTCACGAGACCGATCGAACGAATGATGAAATTGATGTGATCGCCTTCGACCGTGTGGAACGGGAGCGCCGACGCCGCGCGGCCTGAAAATCGCATAGGGAAAGTACTGCCAAAAAAGTTGCCATTTTGGCACCGACGACAAACTGCGTTGCAAGGTCTCCGGACATGCTGGTGGCCTTGTCAGGCGAACAGAAACAGTAACTATTACAGATAGCAAGAGATACACTCAACGAAGATCGTTGCCCTTATCAGCGTACGGAAACAGTTTTATTCATCCCGCCGCCCGACGTGACCCGTCAACGGCCAGGAAAGGGAACCTATGTACGAACGATTTACGGATCGCGCCCGCAAGGTCATGCAACTTGCGAATCAAGAAGCTCAGCGCTTCAACCACGAATACATCGGCACGGAGCATATCCTGCTCGGACTGGTGAAAGAGGGGAGTGGCGTGGCAGCCAACGTCCTGAAGAACTTGGACGTCGACCTACGGAAGATCCGCCTGGAAGTCGAGAAATTGGTGCAGAGCGGGCCAGAAATGGTCACGATGGGGAAACTGCCTCAAACACCGCGCGCCAAAAAGGTCATCGAATACTCGATGGAAGAGGCTCGCAACCTGAACCACAATTATGTCGGCACCGAGCATCTGCTCCTGGGCTTGCTTCGCGAGCAAGAAGGGGTTGCCGCCCAAGTGCTGATGAGCCTCGGCCTGAAACTCGAAGAAGTGCGGGAAGAAGTCCTGAATCTTCTGGGACACGGCTTGGAAGGTGAAGGAAGTGAACGGGGCGGTCGCGAAGGAGTGGGCGTCGGCGGAACGGCCGAAAGCTCGTCGTCGGGACGGAGTAGCAAAAGCAAGACTCCGGCCTTGGACAGCTTTGGTCGCGATCTCACCGAACTCGCCCGGCAGAACAAACTCGATCCCGTGATCGGCCGCGAACGAGAAATCGAACGGGCCATCCAAGTTCTCTGCCGCCGGACGAAGAACAATCCAGTGCTCCTCGGCGAAGCAGGGGTCGGCAAGACGGCGATCGTGGAAGGTTTTGCCCAACGCGTCATCGCCGGCTCGGTTCCCGAAATTCTGGCCGACAAGCGGATCGTGGTGCTCGACCTGGCAATGATGGTTGCGGGCACCAAGTATCGCGGGCAGTTCGAAGAACGAATTAAAGCGGTGATGAATGAAGTCCGCCGAGCACGCAACACCATCTTGTTTATTGATGAACTGCACACCCTAGTCGGTGCCGGTGGCGCCGAAGGGGCGATCGATGCCGCCAACGTTCTCAAGCCAGCCTTGGCACGTGGCGAAATCCAGTGCATTGGCGCAACCACGCTCGACGAGTACCGCAAGTACATCGAGAAGGACAGTGCGCTGGCTCGTCGCTTTCAGGAAATTATCGTCGAGCCGACCGGCAAGGCGGAGACGATCGAAATCTTGAAGGGGCTGCGCGAGAAGTACGAGGAACACCATCGTGTTCAAATTACCGACGACGCCGTGGCCGCAGCCGTGGAGTTCTCGGAGCGGTACATCACCGCCCGCTGCCTTCCGGACAAAGCTATCGACGTGATCGACGAGGCAGGTGCCCGAGTGCGCCTGCGCTCCATGACTCGGCCACCAGATCTGAAAGAGATCGACGACGAAATCGAAGGCTTGAACAAAGCCAAAGAAGAAGCGGTCGCCAATCAGGATTTCGAGAAAGCCGCGTCTCTCCGAGATCAGGCCGACAAACTGAAAAAGAAAAAGGATCAGATCACCCGCGACTGGCGGGAGAAATCGCGGGAAGCGGACGGCGTGGTTGACGAGGAAGTGATTGCCGAAGTTGTTAGCAAGATGACCGGCATTCCCTTGACTCGCATGAGCACCGAGGACAGCATGCGGCTGATGCAGATGGAAGCCGAACTTCATCGCAAGATCATTAGCCAGGAACAAGCGGTCAAGGCCGTTGCTCGCTCGGTACGCCGCAGCCGTAGTGGGTTGAAAGACCCGCGGCGACCGGCTGGGTGCTTCTTGTTTGCAGGGCCAACCGGCGTGGGCAAGACGTTGCTCGCCAAGGCTCTGGCGGAATTCATGTTTGGCGACTCCGACGCGCTCATTCAGATTGATATGAGCGAATACATGGAGAAGCACAACGTCAGCCGCTTGATCGGTGCTCCGCCCGGCTATGTCGGCTACGAAGAAGGGGGACAACTCACCGAGAAGATCCGCCGTCGTCCCTACGCCGTCGTTCTGCTCGACGAAATCGAGAAGGCCCACCCCGACGTCTTCAACACGCTGTTGCAGGTGATGGAAGAGGGCCGGCTGACCGATAGTTTTGGTCGCAAGGTGGACTTCCGCAACGTGATCCTCATTATGACCACGAATGCGGGTGCTGAGGCGATTAAGAACGAATCGGAGTTCGGCTTCCGCCCGAACGTCGACAAGGACTCCTCATACGATGCGATGAAGGATCGTGTGACCGAACGAATCGAACGATTCTTCCGACCTGAATTTCTGAACCGCTTGGACGACATCATTGTCTTCCGGCACCTGAATCAGGAAGACCTGAAGCACGTCATTGAATTGGAATTGACCAAGGTCCGCGAACGGCTCGCCGAGCGTGGCTTGGTTCTAGAACTAACCGATATCGCGAAAGAATTGATCATCAAGCGTTCCAACAAAGCCGGGGAAGAGGACAATCCCTATGGTGCTCGTCCACTCCGCCGCGAAGTCGAACGGATGATCGAGGACCCGCTTTCGGAAGAGCTTTTGAAGGGTGAATTCCAGGGGATGGATCGGATCATTGTCGACGCCATTAAGGACGACGAAGACAAACCTCGCCGCCTGGACTTCAAAGGAGTTAAAAGTGCTCCTGCTGCGCCAGAAGCGGTTCCCGCGGGAAGTGGTGGACCATCACCAACGCCGTAATTGCGTTTAACGACGCCCTGATTGACTGAACTGAACGCAGCCCTGTTCTCACCCAACAGGGCTGCGACGTTTCTTGTTCTCTGAAGTCCGTTTCAGGAATTTAGTCCACTCGAAGGGTAGTTGCGACAGTCGGATTCCATCCCGCGGCATGTGCCGAAATCACGGGAACCCTGATCGCAGGGGGACGGGCTGCAAAGACTTCGGAGACCGGCCGCGCCAAGTGCCGGAAGTGAGCGGTGGGAAGCGTAACCGTATTCCACCGAGGGGAAAGCTGCCGGGCTCCGCTCAAGTAATGATCGAGCCGAATGCCGACGAACGCATAGATCTGATCCTTCCAGCGGAATAAAGCATCCACAGGCACCGGAGAGCGGTCCGCGACAATTAAGTAAGCGAAGACCAACAATCCCTGAAAGCTGCTCCCAAAGTGTGCTTCCCAGCGAATCAGACTTTGGAGTTCATCTTCGGTCGACCAATTCTTCCAGTATTGTCCGCCGTTGCCGCTCGGAAAGCGTCGCCCCTTCACATCGACCAGCCAATTCAGTCCCCGGCCCGGAGAAACAACGAAGTCGAGGTTCTTCAGAGACTCTCCCGTTCCAAAGAGCGAACGGCGACTTTCGTCGATGGCCAGATAGGGGCAACGTTGCTCGCGGAGCCAGGCCTCGAACGCAGCCTCGTAATGATTGTGCCGTCGTGCCATACGGGCCGTCCCTCAAGGGCCAAGATTCGCCTCTGATTGTCAAGCGGCGAACCGCCAGCCGCAAGTCCGGAGCCGACAAAATCTGCGGAATCGCTGGCCATGGCCCGCAGCCACTTATCCCAGTTATTCCGTCTTTGCCTGCGAGACTACCTTTTGCGGCCACGTTGCTTTCCGGCAGCAGCTTGCCAACCCTCCCAGCGCAATTCTGCAACCTATCCTTCTGATGAGCACTGGTAGTTGCTCCCCGCGCTCGGTTGCGCGGGATTGATCTCCCCATTCGAACTTGAACGAACTATGAAATCGATGCCCAGTCCCGGTCGCGGAGCGGCTGAAGCTACCAAGCAGGAAGATTTTGAGAATCTCAAGCGAAAGATCCACAACAAGCTGGTGGACAAGCTCGACCTGAATCGCATCGGCGAGTTGCAAGGGGATGTCCTCCGCCGCGAGATCCGACTTGTCGTCGAGCACCTCTGCGATACGGAAGAGTCCTATCTCAACCGCGCCGAACGCGAACGACTGATCGAAGAAGTCCTCGACGAAACCTTTGGCCTGGGTCCGCTAGAACTGCTTCTGAAGGATTCATCGATCAGCGATATTTTGATCAACGGCCCCAAACACATTTTTGTGGAACGCCGCGGCAAGCTGGAAAAAACTCCGGTCGAATTCCGAGATAACCAGCACTTACTGCAAATCATCGACCGCATCGTTTCGAAAGTGGGTCGCCGTGTCGACGAAGTCAGTCCGATGGTCGATGCCCGCCTCACCGACGGCAGCCGTGTGAATGCGATCATTCCTCCGCTGGCCCTGGATGGTGCGGCGGTTTCCATTCGCCGCTTCGGTTCAAAACCCCTCAAACTGGAAGACCTGCTCAACTACAAAGCCTTCACGCCCGAAATGGTGATGCTGCTGGAAGGGGCCATCAAAGCCCGCCTCAACATCATCGTCTGCGGCGGTACCGGTTCCGGTAAAACGACTTTGCTCAACACGCTGTCGAGCTTCATTCCCAACCACGAGCGCGTCATCACCATCGAGGACGCGGCCGAACTTCGCTTGCAGCAAGAGCACGTGGTCCGCCTGGAAACACGCCCTGCAAATATCGAAGGCAAAGGGGCTGTCACTGCCACGGACCTGGTGAAGAATGCGTTGCGTATGCGACCCGAACGAATCATCATCGGCGAATGCCGTGGAGCGGAAACGCTCGACATGCTGCAAGCCATGAATACAGGGCACGATGGCTCCATGACAACCATCCATGCCAACAGCCCGCGCGACGGCATGGCCCGCTTGGAAACGATGATCATGATGTCCGGCTTCGAACTACCGATCAAAGCCATGCGGCAGCAAATCTCCAGTGCCGTCAACATCATGATTCAAGCCTGCCGCCTGCAAGGGGGTATTCGCCGCGTGACTCACATCACCGAGATCACCGGCATGGAACAAGACACGATCGTGATGCAAGACATTTACAAGTACGTGCAAGAAGGGATCGACGAAACGGGTCGCGCTCGCGGCCGCTTCGAAGCCACCGGTGTCCGTCCCGCCTTCATGCACAAACTCGAAGCTAACGGCATCCGCCTCCCTGCCAGTTCCTTCCGGCAGCGGGTGATGCTAGTCGACTAACACAAGCCTCAGGCTCATTCGCCTTTACCAAGCAGCACAGCCATGACTTTCTATCTCGTTATCATCGCCTCCTTCGTCGGCGTCGCCTGCCTGGTCGGGAGCGTGGCCTTCTTCTTTCGCGGTTCCGAAAATACCGACGTCGAAGATCGGCTCGCGATCCTGACGGGTGCCCAAAATTCGCGGAATGCCAAGCAAAAAGAGAGCAACATCCTCTTCAACCCGCTCGACGAAACCGTCTCGGTCGTCGAGAACCTGCTGGGGAATTTTGTCAATCTTCGGCAGATGCTTCAACAAGCCGATACCAACCTCACGCCTCCCCAGTTCGGCATGCTCACGCTCGGCCTGGGGGTCGGCGGCGCCCTTGCCTACTGCGTGACCGGTTTGCCCCTCATCGCCGCTCCCGTCGTCGGCTTGACTTTCTCCACCGGCCCATTCCTGTACGTCTTTTTCAAACGCCGCGCGCGGTTGGCAAAATTCGGCAAGCAACTTCCCGAGGCGCTCGAACTGATTGCCCGTGCCTTGCGGGCCGGACATAGTCTCGCCTCGGGATTCAAACTGATCGCCGATGAGATGAAGCCGCCAATCGCGACCGAGTTCACACGGGCCTACGAAGCGCAGAATCTGGGCCAGGCTCTCGAAGAGTCCATCGAGGAAATGACCGAACGGGTTCCCAACCTCGATCTGCGGTTCTTCGCGACGGCCGTGATCCTGCAGCGACAAACGGGTGGCGATCTGGCAGAAATTCTGGACAAGATCGGCTATATCGTTCGCGAACGCTTCAAAATCTTTGGACAAATTCAGGCTCTCACCGGGGAAGGTCGGCTCTCTGGGGCGGTTCTCCTGGGACTCCCTCCCGTCCTGTTTATCGTGATGTACCGCATGAATCCCGACTACAGCATGGTGCTGTTCAACGACCCCATGGGACAGCAAATGCTGGCCGGGGCGATTGTCATGCAGATCATCGGCGCGATCGTCATCAAAAAAATCATCGATATCAAGGTATAGGTGCCCCATGTTCGAACTGCTCGCACAATTTGGCGGCTCCACCATGATTATGGTGCAGCTGGGTGTTTTTGGCGGCATCGCCTGCGTCATCTGGCTTTGCTCCGAAATGTTTCTGGGGGAACGCAACCGGGCGGAAGAACGGCTCGATGTCATGCGCGAACCGCGCAAACGTCTCGAAATCGGCAGCCAGCCCAAAGCGTCCGACGCCATGGCTCGCATGTTCGAAAATGTCTCCCCCGCCCTGGCCAAACCACTGACTTCCAAGAACGAAAAGGAAGTCAGCAACCTGAAAGCGCGGCTCTCACACGCCGGCTTTCGCAATCCCTCCGCCGCGCAAGTTTTTCTCGGCATCAAAACCATCATCCTGGTCATTGGCCTGGTTTTCGGTGGTGGCCTAGCCGTGTTTCAACTCGGGCTCACCACGTCGGCCCTGATGCGGGTCGTCATTTACGGCGGGCTCGCGTTCTACCTCCCCGAAATCGGCTTGTGGTACCTGGGGAGCAAACGGAAAGAATCGATCTTCCTCGGCCTTCCTGACGCACTCGACTTAATGGTCGTCTGCGTTGAAGCCGGCTTGGGGCTCGACCAGGCAATGCGCAAAGTCTCGGAAGAAATGAAGAAATCGTATCGAGTCATTTCGGAAGAATTTGGGCTGTGTAACCTGCAGATGCAAATGGGACGCTCCCGCAAGGAAGTCTTGCAAGATCTGGGGGCTCGCAGCGGCGTCGACGATCTGCGCGCGCTGGCTGCGATCTTGATTCAAGCCGACAAGTTCGGATCGAGCATCGCGCAGGCACTCCGTGTGCAAAGCGAAGCGATGCGGACCCGCCGCAAACAAATTGCTGAAGAGAAAGCGGCCAAGACGGCAGTGCAGTTGATCTTCCCGCTCGTCCTCTTCATCTTCCCCGGCATTTTTGTGGTGCTCGTCGGCCCGGCAGCGATCCAAATGATCCGGCAAATGTTCACGATGTTTTAATCGACGTGTCAGGAACGAGTTTTCATACTCGTTCTCCTACTCATCTTCCTAATCGTGCTCGTGTTCCTACTCTTTCTCCCGCCGGCAATGCGGCCGAAAAGAGAGCAAGAGTAAGATGAGGATTAAGATTAGGAAGAGGATTAAGAGCAAGATGAGGAGTAAGAGTGGGAACTGAAGCCACGTGTGCTCACGCACTTCGTAACTGCTTCAGCTTCTTCTCCCGCAATCGCTCCCTCTGCCTTCGTTCATGACGATTCAGCGGCCGCTCCGCACGTTGCTTGGGCACTGGCAACGCCACCTCCATCGGCCGCTGAACAGAGCGCTGCACGTCTTGCCAAGTCTCCTCGGCCGCAAAATCTTCGTCGCTGTAACCTTTGTCCTGAACACCAGTTCCGTTGCAAGACACAGTCGCCGCCCGGCCGCATTCTTCTACAAAATCGGATTCGGCTGAACAGTCCCTAACTGGGGGGCCAATATCCGCTTCGTCTTCCGTAGCTTCGGTTTCGATCCCTGCCCCTAAGGTGCTAAACGGCAGCTTAGAACCGATCACCGCCAGGCGTGCTCCTGCCAGCAGATAGCGACAATCGCCGGCACTATTTTTGGTGATCCGCACCTTGGCCGGGCTCGGGGCGGGTGCTTCGACCTCACGAACCGTCGTAACGGTTCCCTTCGAATCGCGCCAACCTTCGACGGCCTGCCCATACATGAAGTCGACCCGTTCGGCGGCAACTTGCTCTGCCACGTAGATCCGCTGCGGCCTTCCTTCCTCGGCCTCGCTGGCGGGTGCGACTTCCGCCAAAAAATCACCCACTCGTTTCACGATCTGGCAGACCCGCGTTTGTGAAATTCGAGCTTCCGCAGCAGCGTCTCGGGTGGACATCCGTTGCACCGTCACCCGGCGATAGATTTCAAAATCCCGCCCAGAGGGCGGCAGTGGCAGGTCGGCAGTCATGATTTTTGAGCTCCCAATAACGCAATGAATGTTCTCGTTCGCTTCCGCAACCCATAATAATGTACTTTTGTACACTTGTGCAATCCTCCCCAACATCTAGCGGTCGAGGTTGCCTCATTCCACTTCCCATTGACGCCTGACGACGGCGCGCACTATTCTTCCCCCCGAATCCGTTCCGCCCAGAGGTTTCGTCACATGGCCAACTTTCCTTCGTTGCCCGCATCGTCCCGTTCGACTCCCTGCGCGCTTTGCCGGCAGAACCGTTTTGAGCTCGTGAGCGACCGCGATCGACGTGGCGAACTTCTGGCGACCGCGATCTGCACCACCTGCGGGCTGATCTCGCACGAGACGATCCCCGGCGAAGAAGAATTGTCGGCCTACTATCGCTCAACGTATCGCACCGATTATCACAGTGCGTATCGTCCCAGCCCCCATCATGTGCTCCGGGCCTGGCAACTGGGGGCTCACTTGGTGCGCAAGCTGTCCCCTTATCTGAAACCCCGCGAGCGAGTCTTTGAGATTGGGGCCGGGATTGGAGCGACGGTCAAGCAATTTGAACTGGCGGGCTGGCAAGCCAGTGGCATCGAACCACACGACAACTACCGGGAGTTTGGCCGATCGCAACTCCACGCCACGCTCGAAGCGGGGGAACTCAACGATGTTGACGAAACCCCCTGGTACGACCTGGTCATCCTGCATCATGTGCTGGAACATCTGCCTCATCCGTTGCAGGCCTTGGAGCATGTGCGGCGGATGTTGCGGCTGGGGGGGCGCGCTTATGTCGAAGTCCCCAATGTGGCCGCCCCGCATGCGGCACCGGGGAAGCAGTTTCACTTCGCGCACCTCTACAATTTCACTCCTGGCACGCTCACCTCACTGGCAGCCGCGGCAGGGTTGGGAGTGAAGGAAGTATTGACGTCACCCAACCAAGAAGTTCTCGGGTTTCTGCTCGTTCCCGATTCGCGCGTCCACGCGAGCATCGACTATTCCCAGAACTACGCGGAAGCCCGCTCCGGCTTGCTCCGCTACAGTACGTTCGGTTACCACTGCCGGCCTCATTATCTGCGTCAGCGTGCCAGCCGGTTCGTGTCGCAGTTTGCAGATCGCTGGGGAGCCGAGCAACGGCTGCAGAGAATCTTGCAAAAGTGTTCGTCGGCAGGAACTGCTAGGGCGATGTTGCGGGCAGCGTAGGTGTGTGGAGTGGGGTGTGTGGAGTGGGGAGTGAGGTGTGAGGTGTGAGGTGTTAACGGCACACGCGGCGATGATGCCCTTTGAATGAGCCTTCTCACCAGTCCGTTGCGCCAGCGAGGGAACTTCGCGCTCGACGCTCAATTCACTTCGGCATTGATTCCGCGCCGTGATACTTGCGCAACGTACACAGCAGTTCGCCCACTTCCCAGTACTCGCGATGATCGACGCCGTATCCAGATCGCGGGCGGATCGCGGTGAACTCTGCCACGGATTGCGTGGCAAGGCTTGCAGGCTCCACCTTGAAATCAACGACGATCCGTTGCTGGATTGTCGTGATTACCTTCGGGTTACCCCAGGCGTTAGGGATCGTGTTTAAGTCTTCCCACTGCGTTGGCCACTTCCCTTCGTTCGCAGCAACGTAGTCACGAATCCATCTCGTCGCGATACGCCCCATGACTGCTTCGTGGCTGACGATTAGCGCTCGTCGACCTCCCCAAACTACATACCCAAGGGCGAACGCGAGCACGACAATCGCCAACACGATCGCTGATCGTCGCGAAAATAATTCTTTTGGGATCATCTTTCGCCCCCCAGCACGAGTCGCATGCTGTCTGAATTGTAAGCTCGCTTCGCAACGTCTCCCATCCACTCGCCAGCGAACCCGAACGCGACTCTCGCTCCCCTTAACGCTCAATGAGCACTGCTTTTCGAAGCACAAACAAAATCAAACTGCAAGGGGGAAATTTTTTCACGCAAAATGTCTGACAGAAATCACGTTGACTCACCTTGCCGCACTGTTCCTACTGTGCTTAGGATGAAGGGGTCGATTCAACGCGGGCACAACGGATTGGCTCGCACTAACTTGCCGTTTCCAGAAGGACCCAGGGGGATGATTCACTACAGCTGCGATCGTTGCAAACGTTTGCTGGACCCTGAAGAAGATGTGAGATATATCGTCAAAATCGAAGTGCAAGCCGCACTCGAACCGCTCTACCCCGAAGAGAGCGAAGATGACCGGGACCACTTGTTGGAGATGCAAGAAATCCTGGAAGGTCTGGATGACCAGGAAGAAGACACTTTGGCCGATGAGCCCAATCAACGCCGCAATTACGATCTGTGTCCCGAATGCTATCGCAAGTTTCAACAGAACCCGCTCGGCCGGGAAATGAAGAAGCAGCTCGGCTTCAGTCAAAACTGATGTCTAGCCCACCCCATGTCCGCTGGCCCGGCATTCGTGTCCTGGCGGTATTGGTGGTGGTCTTGTTTGCCGGATGGCGGTGGTTCGGTCCCTCTTCCCCGGACAGTTCGTGGCAGATGGCTGCTGCGAAGCCGCTTGCCGACGGCAAGTATCACTGCGAATACGTCGTCGACGGCGATACCATCGTCGTCTGGCCTTATCGCGAAACCGGGCCCGATCCGGAGTTCTCCGTGACGCTGCGGCTCTTGGGGATCAACGCCCCGGCCGATGGGCCCACGTTCGAACCGTATGGTTCGGCAGCGACTGCTTTCTTGAAAGAGCGACTGGAAGGGAAGGACTTTCAACTGCAATGGGACAAACGCCGTATTGATCGCGTGGGACGGCGTTTGGGCTATGTTTACTTAGAAGAAGTTTTGTTGAATCAAGAACTCGTGTTGCAAGGGCTGGCACGCGTTTTCGCCTATCCGGGTGATAACGGTACGATCGCCCAACACCTGTATCGTGCGGAGCAAGCCGCTCGGCTGGACAAGCGGGGAATTTGGTCCGATGCGCAAACCGCGGCAGCGGATGTAGTCCCCGCGGAATAGACGAGCCGCAAGCGCAGCCGTTTCAGCCTTAGCCTGGCAACTTGAGACCTATCTATGTTTACTGGACTCGTTGAAACCCAAGGGACCATCGCGCGGCTCCTCCCCGAAGGGCCCGGCCTGCGGCTGACCATTACGTGCGAACTGATTGCAGCCGACGTGAAACTGGGGGACAGCATTGCCGTGAATGGCTGCTGCCTGACGGTTGTCTCCATTTCTGCTGCCGAGCAAACCTTCGATTTTGAAGCAGGGAGCGAAACGCTTAGCCGCACCAATTTGGGGCGCTTGCAGGTTGGCAGTCGTGTAAACCTGGAACGATCGCTGCAGGTCGGTGATCGGCTGGGGGGGCATTTGGTAACCGGTCACATTGATGCCCTCGGCACGTTAGCCCAACGCAAGCAGGAAGGGGAATGGGCGTTTCTCTGGTTTCAAGTTCCGCCAGCTTTAACGAAGCAGATGGCGTCGAAAGGTTCGGTCGCCGTGGATGGCGTGAGCTTGACGCTCGTGGAAGTGACAGACGATCGTTTCAGCGTTGCTCTGATTCCGCACACGCTTGCTGTTACGACGCTGGGTGCTTTGCAGCTCGGCGATCCCGTGAACATCGAGACCGATCTGCTCGCCAAATATGTCGAACGGCAGTTGGCCGGTGTCCTTCCCGGACGCTAGCACTTTGGTGAACTCTCGCCGATTTCGTCTTGAGCCAAGTCCGGCAGGCTGTTACTTTCCACCGCCTTGAGGTCTCCCCGTGCGCTCGCAACAAACTGGCTATGAATCGAAGTCGATATTTCCTGGTGTTGTCGAGTCTGCTCCTCGCGGCGGCTACGGTCGTGCAAGGTCAGGATGGCAGCAACGAAGAAATTTTCCGCCTGCCACCGACGGAAGACACCCCGGCTGAGCCTACGCTCGCGGGACCAGAAATTACTCCGCGAGCCAATCCGGACAATTTTCCGTATCGAACCGAGACCATCCCTGCTGCGGCTGGCCCATCAAATGATCCACCGCCGGCGTACACGGTAACCCCTCCGCCGCTGCAAACGCCACCATTGCAGACCCCGCCGCTGCTAAATTCGTCGGAGGAACTTCCGCCGCCAACACCAAGTTCAACTTCCCCCACTGCTCCCCCGGAAGAAATTCCCCCTGGTGACGCTTCTGCCGAAGCAGTCGGCCAGGTGCTAGGACCAGAAAGTTTCTGGTACTCGTTTTGGGACCCTTGGGAAGGGAACGTAGAATTGGGGATGAACGGCACGCTGGGGAACACCGAAACGTTCAACATTCGTGTGGGGAGCAATGCGAAGTACACGACCGAAACGCGCATTCATTCCTTTCAAGCTGTCTATTTGGAAAAAAGTGTCGGCACGGTTAACACGGCTCAGAGCTTGCTCCTGGACGGTCGCGTGGAATGGCCGATGAATGATTCCCAGTGGAACATGTTCGTTCACGGACTGACGGAGTACGATCAATTTAAGGCCTTCGAAGTGCGCCTCTCGGCAGATGCGGGTGTGGGCTTCGAATGGATTCAGAACGAAAGAACCAAATTTCTCACGCGGGCGGGGTTGGCCGTCTCGCGCGAAGTGGGTGGACCTGATGATGCGATCATCCCCGAATATCTGGCCGGTCTGGAATTCACCCATTGCTTCAGCGATTCGCACAAGTTCAGTTTCAAGTCGGACTATTATCCGGCCATTGAAGATGTCAACTCGTTCCGTATCAACACGCAAGCTTCGTGGGAAATGGCGGTCGCTCCCGACTGGGGGCTGAGCTTGAAATTCAGCGTCATCGATCGTTACGATAGCACTCCGCACGGGGCCAAGCCGAACGATTTGGACTACAGCACGCTGGTGATTTGGGGCTTTTAAAAATAGCGAATGCGTTCGATGGACGATCACGGGCAGGCTTCAGCATCTAATGCGCATCAGTGGAGGGACTTTTTGTTCCTCTTACACGCTTCGGAGCAATACTGCACCTGATCCCAGACCTTCTCCCACTTTCTTCGCCAGGCAAAGGTGCGCTTGCAGGCCAGGCAAGTTTTTGCAGGAAGGTTTGGCTTCTTGTGGGTCATTTTTTTTTGCTGCGGCGACCTATCACACGCTTTCAGCATCGAAGGCAGCCGCATGAAAGCTCGCGGCTCTTCGGTGCCGAGTAAACGCGTCCTCATTTCGGTTCTTCGCTGGACTCAGGATGGAGCGGCCAACTGGCGGGCGCGATCGGCGAGACAAAATCATCCGGCTTGACGGCGAGTATGCTGCAGTGGCAGGCCCCCAGAATCTTCTCCGCCGTATTCCCCAGCAACATGCCTTGAATCCCACTGCGACCAACAGTACCGATCGCGATCAGATCTGCGGCGACGTGGTCCGCCAACCGTTTCAGTTCCTTCCAAGGAGTCCCCCACGATAAATGAACCTGCACTTGGGCCGGGTCCGTCGGGAGCAAGGCCAGGAATTCATGCAGATTCGCTTGCGCTTCGGCGTTAATCTCTTGGCGCAGCGAACTTCCCTGAGGAAGGTGCGAAATCAAATCATCCGGGACATCTTTCGAATCAACCACATGAAGCAAATGAAATTGTGCCTGGGCCTGCTGGGCCACCCACAGCGCTTGCCTCACCCCCTTCAGGCTGACGTCGGAAAAGTCGGTCGCGGCCAGCACCGATTTTGGCGGTCCAGCATGCTCAGCTTTAACAATCCAAACACTGGACGGACACTTGCGAATCAGTCGCTTCGCCGTGCTCCCCACAAAGAATTCTTCCCAAGCACCTTTGCCCCGAGTGCCAGCCAGCACCAGATCGTACCCTTCGGACTGCACCGCATGCGTGATTTCAACAAACGGTTCCCCTAACAAGGTCTCACACTTGATCTTCAAGTCGTGCGCATCGAGATCGGCGATCATTTGCTGCATCGTGGCGTCCGACTTACGACGCACCTCGCGCTCAAAGGTTTCTCCCTCCCCTTGCAACAAGTCCAGCTTGGCCTTGGTCGATGCCGAATGGACCACACTCCGCAAATCAGGCAACGTATGCGCCAAAGTAATTTCGGCTGACGATTGTCGCGCCACCCAAACCGCCTGCCGCAATGCCGAAGCTGAGTCTTCCGAGAAATCGGTGGCGACCAAGATGCGACGATAACCGGAAAAATTCTGTGTCATGGGAGAGTTCCTTAAACTTTACAGCACGCTTGTTTTGTTCTTGTACGCCCACCACAACTTATGCAGTTCGATCGCGGGCACGATTAAAATGCTGACGCCAATCGCCACTCCCCACAGCCAAGGTTCGATTGGCTTGGTAGCCAGCATGTCTTGCAGGAACGGTAGATACATCGCCACCAGGTGCAGCAAAAACGCGCCGAGCGTTCCAAAGAACAATACCGGACTGCGGAAGGGAGACAACGCGAATGCAGACCGTGTCTCCGAACGGCAGTTGCCGATGTGGAAGTTTTCGAAAAGTACCATCGTCAGGAGGAGCAGATTGCGGGCGTCTTCCACTGCCCAACCCATCCGCAGGGCAATGTCGTAGACCAGAAAGCCTCCGCCGCCAACCATGACAACCGACACCAGCATCCGCTCGAGCATCAAGCGATTGAAGACCGGCTCACCCGGCGGGCGTGGCTTGCGGCGCAGGCTATCTCCTTCGCCGGGCTCGAATGCTAAGGCGACTCCTTGAATGCCGTTGGTGACGAGATTGAGCCAAAGCAATTGCACGGGGAGCAACGGGACCGGGAGCCCGATCGCCACTGACAACAACACCATCAGCAATTCCGCAGCCCCCATCGAGACCAGCAGAAAGATAACTTTGCGAATGTTATCGTAGGCAACGCGCCCCTCTTCGATCCCGGCCACGATCGAACTGAAGTTGTCGTCGCTGACGACCAGTTCCGAAGCCTCGCGGGCAACATCGGTTCCCGACTTCCCCATGGCCACGCCGATGTTTGCGGCTCGTAACGCCGGCGCATCGTTCACACCATCTCCGGTGACTGCCACAAAATGCCCGGCCTTGCGGGCTGCTTCGACAATCTGCAACTTTTGGCGAGGAGTAACGCGGGCGAAGACGCGCACGTTCTGAATCATTTCCCCAATTTGTTCTGGCGATTTCGTTTCCAACTCAGTTGCCGTAACCACTTGGTCATCCCGCTCAGCCAACCCTAGATCGCGGGCAATGGCTAAGGCCGTGACTCGGTGGTCCCCTGTCACCATCGAGACGAGCACTCCCGCATCGTGGCAGGCAGCGACCGCTTCGCGCGCACCTGATCGTAAGGGATCGATCATGCCCAGGTAGCCAAGAAAAGTCAGATCTCGCGGCTGCGAAGGGGAATCACCGGGGGCAAGGGCATTCGTCAGCCTGCCGACACCAACCGCCAACACGCGCAGTCCACGAGCCGCCATCCCCAACGCGGCCTGTTCAATGCGGGCGCGATCTGCCGCGGAAAGTTGGTCCCCACACATTGCCAGCACGCGCTCGGGGGCACCCTTCACAAAAACTTCTACCTGCTCCCCCACACGATGAAACGAGGCGGAAAACTGATGCTCGGATTCAAAAGGGATCCGGTTCACCTCGGGGCAAGATTCCAGGGTCTTCTCACGATGGACCCCCAGTTTCACCCCCAAACTCAAGGCCGCAATATCGACGGCGTCGCCGCGCCAAACCCAAGTACCATCCCGATGATGGAGGTCGGCCTCGTTGCAGAGGACTGCGGCACGAGCTAGTTCCGCCAACGGCCGGTGGTCGGCTGATTCCACTCGCCTCCCTTCCCGCTGTACTTCTCCCTGAGGGGCAAAACCTTGTCCTGACACTGGCAACACATCGCCATTGACCAGGAAAACTTCGCGCACTGTGAGTTCGTTACAGGTCAGCGTTCCCGTTTTATCGGTGGCAATCAGGGTGCAACTCCCCAAGCCTTCGACCGCCGTGAGTTGACGGACAATCACATTGCGCCGGGCCATGCGCGTGGTCGCTACCGCTAGTGCCACGGTGATGGCGACTGGCAAGCCTTCCGGAATGGCACAGACAGCCAATGCCACGACCAGGAAGAACGTGTCTTTCAGCGAATAACTCCAGAGGAGCATTCCGAGCAGCCCGATCGATAGCGAGGCGACGACTGTCCCTACTGCGATATAGTTCGTGAACCGCTCCATGCGCTCCAAAAGGGGTGGCTTTCCGCCGCTGCTCCCCATCACATCCAGTGCCAATTGGCCAACACTGGTGGCAGTTCCGGTCGCGATCACAATTCCCTTCGCCCGCCCGCGCGCCACCAAAGAACCCGCGTAGGTCATGTTCTGCCGATCCGCGAGCGTCGCATTTTCCTTACCGATCCAGGCCGAGTCCTTTCGCACCGCCAACGATTCCCCCGTCAGCAAAGACTCATCTACTTCCAATCCCTGGGCAGTGATTAAACGCACGTCGGCCGGCACTCGATTGCCTGATTCCAGCCAGAGGATGTCACCGGGGACTACTTCGTCGGAGCCGATCTCTTGCACCTCTCCGTCCCGTTCGACTTGGGCATGCATGCGCATCAGCTTGCGCAGCGCATTGCTGCTATTCTCGGCCTGCGATTCTTGATACGCACCGATGATGGTATTCACAGCGAGAACCGCCGCAATAAAGCCGGCATCCTTGAAGTCCCCCATCAACAGGGACACGACGGCGGCCGCAACAAGAATGTAGATCAACGGGCTCACGAACTGCCGCAGCACGATCAGCCACAAGGGAGTTGGGCCTCGTTCCGGCAACAAATTCGGACCAAACTCCTGCTGACGTCGCTCAATCTCCGCTGCTGTCAAACCTTTCAACGAACTTCCGAAAGTGGCGACGACAGCCTCAAACTCTTGGGCGTGCCAGGCTTCCATTTTTTGATTGTGACTGGGCATTTAACTCTCGATGAACTGAATTTAGGTTGCTTCCGTGCGGCGTACGCCAGATTTCGATCGTGACTCAGCGCGGCCTTGTCATCCCATTCCCCTTGTCGCTGCAGGCAATTACTGGAAACCCAATTACGATCGTTCCGCGGCTCGGCGGGCCCTAAACCGGTGCGCGCAACTCAGCCAGAGACTGCGAGGCGATTTCCAGCCGGCTTACCGGTTTAAAGTAGCCCGGTTTTTAGAGACACGGCTATTCTACAGGGGCTTTCGAGCACTTAACGTGCCAAAGGGGCAATCGATAGAGGGGCTGCCAATTCCCATACATTACGAACTCGAAAGCTAGGTGCTCATTATGGCATAGCCACTTAGTTGCGTGTCAGTTCGCACATCCCTGTCACACCAGCCGTGCGTATTCGCGCCATTCGCGTGCATGCAATCCCCCCGGAACAACACCAAGTAGTTCACTGGCAAAGTGTTCGTCAACGGAGAGGAACAGAAGCACCGGCTAGGAAGTGAATCAAACAGAAGTCTAAACTACAAGGCAGATTCTCTCCCTCGTCCTTTCCCTGCCTGGAGCCCGCCATGTCGAAGCTAGCCACGGTGCTCGTCGTACTAATTTCTTTATCTGCCATCGCCGCCGATTGGCCTGCGTGGCGCGGTCCGACCGGACAGGGTTTTTGCGAAGAGAAAAACATTCCGCTGACCTGGAGCGACACGGAAAACGTGAAGTGGAAGGTACCGCTGGCCAATGCGGGGAACTCCACACCAGTGATCTGGGGGGACAAAATTTTCCTGACCCAAGCCAACACGGGAGGCTCGCAGCGGAGTTTGCTCTGCCTGGCTCGCGAGGATGGCAAGCTGCTGTGGCAAAAGGATATTAAATACACCGAAAAGGAACAGAATTGGAACGAGACCTGGTACTGCAACGCTTCGCCGGCGCTCGATGCCGAACGGGCGCTGGTCAGCTTTGGCTCGGCCGGCGTGTATTGCTTCGATCACAGCGGCAATGAGTTGTGGAAGCGAACCGACCTCGGCCCATTCGAGCATCCGTTCGGCAACGGTTCGTCCCCCGTGCTCGCCGGTGACCTGGCCATTTTGTGGTGCGGCGTGAACGAGAAAGGGCGAAACTACCTGCTCGCCGTCGATAAGAAAACGGGCCAAACCGTTTGGGAAAAGGATCAAGCGTATGGTTCGTGGTCGACGCCCCTCGTCGCGAAGGTGCAGGGGGCGGAACAGTTGCTGCTGGGCATCTCGAAGGATCTTAAAAATCAACCCGACGATAAAACCGGCTATCTGCACGGCTTCGATCTGAAGACGGGCGAAGAGTTGTGGAAATGCCAAGGGATTAACAGCTACTGCTATGCGTCGCCACTATATGCCGACGGAGTGGCAGTGCAAATGTCGGGCTTCGCCGGCTCAGCCCTCGCCGTGAAGCTCGGCGGCAAGGGGGACATCACCGCCGACCGCCTGTGGCTGCATCCCAAAAACTCGCAGCGCGTCGGTTCAGGGATCCTCACTGGCGGGCATGTGTACGTGATGGATGAGAACGATGTGCCGCACTGTTACGACGTGCAAACGGGGGAAGACAAGTGGAACGTCACCAAGCGTCCGGGCAGCGGCTCGCAAACATGGGGCTCGATGGTCCACTGCGAAGGTCGGCTCTACATTCTGATGCGGAACGGCGAAACGATCGTGTTGGCCGCGAGTCCAACGTACGAAGTCTTGGCCGTCAACAAGCTCCCCGGCGGCAATACAAATTCGTCGCTGGCGATTTCGAACGGGCAGATCTTCGTGCGGACGTTTACGAACCTCTGGTGTATTGAGAAAAAGTGATTCCAGCGGGGCACAGTCTAGACGACTCAGCAGGGAAGCTGCGCTTTAAGGTTTGCTTGATTTGTCGGCGGAAGGAGTCGGGACTTTGTTTAACCGCGCCAGCAGGTCCGCGACGACCTCGGGATGCGCGGCCGCATGATTGCGCGTTTCGTCGGGATCGGTTTCGTAATCGAACAACTCCACCTGTGGCTGATTCATCCCTTTCGCACCCTGTGCGATGAGCCGCCAGCGATCCGTGCGGACCGTGCGCTGATTGCCGGTCCAGAAGCCGAGCGCTGGCTTCGCAGTTGGAGCAGCGGGATCATTCAACTGCGGACTCAGGCTGCGCCCATCGAGCGAAGCTGGAGCACTTAGGCCGCACAGTTCCGTGAGTGTGGGAAACAGGTCCACCGTCTCCACAATCGCATCGCTTGTCTGGCCAGGCTGGGGCAGGCCGGGACGTCTGATCATCAGCGGCGAACGGAGCGCTTGCTCGTACAGGCAGTGCTTGCCCCAGATGGCGTGCTCGCCAAGCAGGAAGCCGTGGTCACTCCACACCACAACAATGGTGTTGTCGTCGAGTTCGAGTTTGCGCAGTTCATCCAGCACACGCCCCACCTGCGCATCCATATAGCTGATGCTGGCAGCGTAGGCGCGACGCATCAGCTGCGCATATTCGGCATCACTGTCGGGGTCGCGTCCGTTCGCGTGGCTATAGTTGCCGCGAAACTCGCCGCTCCTGTGCCAGCCCGACGGCCACGTGGGCTTCGCCGCTGCCACAGCTTTCAAATCGGGAATACCTGCGGCGTGTAGCTCGTGATAACGTTGCGGCGCGGCAAAGGGGAGATGCGGCTTGAAGAAACCAACCCCCAGAAACCAAGGCTCTTTTTGCTCAGCCAGTTCGCGTAGCGTCTTCACTGCGTCTGCCGCGACCCATGCATCGGGATAGGCGTCGTCTGGACCATCGTGCGCTTCCCACGGCGGCGACTTGCCAGGTTGACGTGCAGCGCCGTTGGCGTAGCCGTGCATGATGGCCTGCGCGTTCTTCCACGGTCCTGCCGGAATCCAAGCTCGGTCCCACGCGCCGGGCAATTCCTCAGGCCCCTCTGCCCAGTCTTTGCCGGTCCGTCCGCCGGGATAATGGGTTAGCTTTCCAACCGCCAACGTACGATAGCCGGCCGCGCGAAACACCGCCGGCAAACTCTCCTCGCCCCACTCGGCTTGCGTGCGGCGAATTGCGTCATTGCTCAGATGCGCCGCTGCCGTCGGATACCGTCCTCGCATGAGTGCACATCGCGAGGCTCCACAAGTTGGCACATGGACGTAGTGCTGCGAGAATACACGTGCTGACTTCGCGAACGAATCCAACTGCGGCGTTTTCGCGTGGGCAACCCCGAGCGCACCAACGTCACAACGCAGATCATCAATCGAGATGAAGAGGATGTTCGGTTTCGGTTTCGACTCGGCAAAAGTGTGGCCACCAAGCAG
Organism: Pirellulaceae bacterium; assembly: GCA_041739545.1. Taxonomy (GTDB): domain Bacteria; phylum Planctomycetota; class Planctomycetia; order Pirellulales; family Pirellulaceae; genus JBGSNR01. The sequence goes on from JBGSNR010000067.1 coordinate 58,718, forward strand.
CGTGACTAGCAGAACCAGACTGAAGAAGGTTTTCATCAGAACGTGCGACGGAAAGTTCACTTACCTGCCCCCTTTCCTTTTTCAGCCTGCACTTTCTTTTTGCCTGGCGGTGGATTCGGCAAGGTCTTCTGTGCGAGAGCCGTGAAAGCGTCAGTCTGCGTTTGCCATGAGGCAGCAAGTTCCTGCACCTTGTCCGAATTCGTCGCGGCCAGGTTGTGCTGCTCGGCTCGATCAGTTTTAAGGTCATAAAGCTCCCACGGATCACCTTTGGCGGCGACGAGCTTCCAATCGCCAACACGAATGGCGCGGTGTTCTTCGTGCAGCCACCACAGGCTGTCGCGGGGGATCAACACATCCTTCGCAAGGGCGGGCACGAGGCTCCGGCCTGGTGCGGCAGGAATCGGTTCGCCGTTCCATTCCGTCGGTCTCTCAATCCCGGCAAGTTCCAGCGCGGTGGGGACGAAATCAATGACGTGGCCGGGAGTGCTCCGCAACTCACCCTTGGCAGCAATACCCGCAGGCCAATGGACAACCAGCGGCGTAGCGATCCCTCCTTCGTGGGTCCACGTTTTGTGGCGACGGAAAGGGGTGTTGCACGCGCTGGAAAAACCGGGGCCCAGGCAAAGATAGCTGGCGGCGCTCCCCGGCGGCGCGTTCGGATCGTGGCCACCGTTACGCACCATAACCTCCGCACTGGCACCATTGTCGGAAGCAAACATGATGAGCGTGTTGTCCCATGCGCCCATCGCTTTGATTTGTTCCAGGATTCGGCCGATCTCACGATCCATGCGGTCGACCATCGCCGCATGAATCGCCATCTTGGTGGCCTGGAAGCGGCGTTGTTCTTCGGTGAGTTCGCTCCAGGGCAACGGGCGGTTCACCTCGCCGGGGCCCAGCTTGGCGATGGCGTCGGGGAAGGCATACGGAGGCCCCACTTCTTTTTCCAAGGCCGACAAGTTTGTATTAACGAGTCCCAATTCCTGCTGCCGGGCGAAACGTGTCTCGCGCAACTTCTCCCAGCCTTCGAGATACTTATCACGATACTTGGCGATATCCTCTGGCAAAGCATGCAGCGGGAAATGGGGGGCAATGAAGGCGACGTAGTGGAAGAAGGGTTTCGCAGCATGGTTCGCCGCGTGATCCTTCAAGCAGTCGATGGCATGATCGGCAGCGGCGATGGTCGCATAGTAACCACTCTCGTCCGCAGGGGGTGTGACGGGAACATCGTCGATAGAATTACCTCTCGCCGTGAAGAAATTTCCCTGGTTCCGCATATCGAGCGAGCGGTCAAAGCCACTACTTAGCACCTTGCCGTCGATGTGCCACTTGCCACTGTGATAGCTGCGATAGCCGGCCGGCTGCAGATAATCGGGAAGCAGCCGCGCCCACTTTTGCCTCGTGGCCTGGGCGCCACCGACACCTATGCCCGGGAGCTTGTCGCGATGAATCTGCTGCGCGTAGAAACCGCTAAGGAGCGCACCACGCGTGGGCCAACAGCGAGCCGTATTGTAGAACTGCGTGAAGCGCAACCCATTGGCTGCCAAGGCATCCAAGTTGGGGGTCTCGATCTCGCTCCCGTAGCAGCCGATATCGGAAAAGCCCAAGTCGTCGGCGAGGATGAAGACAATGTTGGGCTTGTCTGCCGCAAAACACCGTCCGGACAGCGACGCGCTGGTCAGCAAGATGGCGAAGGTGAGGATGCCGAGAAAACTTCTGATGCATTTCATGGATGAGGTCTTTCTCGATTTCAGTGAGCTTCAGTCCGCCAACGAGTAATGGCGACTTTTCGACAAGCGACGTCGCTTTGCAACATATCTCCCACGCACTTGAGTTGCCACTCCCCCAACGCCGACTCATCATACGCCTGCGGATTCGGACCAGTCGATGCTGACCTGAAATGTTCGCCTATCAGACTCCTTAAAAGTTGCCGTACAAGTCGTAACAAGGCCAGCACCCGGCGAGAAGGCACCTAACCCATGACGAGCTTTCGGTTTCACACCCCCTGCCCGGCCGCCCAGCCGCTCGACCAGGCCCATTGAAAGTTGTAGCCACCGAGCCAACCGGTTACGTCGACGCATTCGCCGATGAAGTACAGGCCGGGGCACAACTGGCTTTCCATCGTTTGCGAGGAAAGATCGCGTGTATCGATGCCGCCAACAGTGACTTCCGCGGTGCGATAACCTTCGGTTCCATCGGGAATGAAGGACCAGTGCTGAATCGCGGTGGCCAGCTTCTTCATCGCTTCGTTCGATAGATCCGCCATCAGATGAGCTTCGGAAATCTTTTGCCAGGCGAGGACCCGATCGCTCAACCGCCGCGGCAGAAGTTCGGCCAATACCGTGCCAAGGGTCTGCTTGGGGCGCTCTTGTCGTTTGATCGTTAAAAGTTTCTGCAGGTCGAGCCCCGGCAGTAAGTTGATGTCGATGCTTTCCCCAGGTCGCCAGTAGTTTGAGATTTGCAGCACTGCGGGGCCGGACAAGCCCCGATGGGTGAATAAAAAGCCATCGGTGAAGCTAACTTTGTGACAACTGACCTGGGCAGTGAGTGATACGCCCGAGAGTCCTTCGATGGCTGCCAGTTTTTCGCCTCCTAAGGTAAACGGCACGAGTGCGGCCCGCGTTTCGACGACCTTGTGTCCGAACTGCCGGGCGAGATCATAGGCGAAGCCGGTCGCCCCCATCTTGGGAATCGACAACCCGCCGGTGGCCACCACCAGGCTAGCGCACTCGATCACGCCGGCAGAAGTGGTGACGAAAAAACCTACGTCTGAGTCTTGCCCGGTTCGCTCGACACTTTGCACACTGATTGCCAGTTGTAGTTTCCCTCCCGCGGTGCGTAAGTCATCGAGCAGCATGTCGATGATGTCCTGGGCAGAAGTCTGACAGAACAATTGTCCTTCGGTTTTCTCGTAGTGAGGAATGCCGCGCTTGTTCACCCGCTCCAAAAAGTCCCAAGGGGTGAAACGCTTCAGGGCCGAGATGCAGAAATGCGGATTATTCGACAGGAAGTTTTTGGGCGTTGCCTGCAAGTGGGTAAAGTTACATTTCCCCCCGCCAGAGATGCGAATTTTCTTGGCCGGCTGGTCAGCATGATCGAGGACGAGCACCTGGCGTCCCCGGCGGGCCGCTTCAATAGCGCACATCAGCCCAGCGGCACCGGCGCCAAGGATCAAAACATCGACCTTCGATTCGGGCATAGCTAGAAAGCATCCTTAGATAATCCGCATTGTCAGTATGCCCATCATAACCGGACGATTCGAATCCGCATTCTTGGCCTAGGGGTCTTTCTTGACGTAAAGATTTTAATAGGCGATAGCCCGCGCTTATCGCCGCATGCTACTTCGTTCGCCTGGGGGAAATTCGTATGACTCGAACTTCAATCGGAATGTTCTGCATCTTCACGACGCTGCTCGCCTGCAGTGCAGAGGGTGCTAACGTTCCGCCCTTTGCGGAAGTGAAGACTTTTGTGGAACAGACCCTCGCGACCAAGGCAAACTATCAATCGGGCGACCTAATAACACATGCCGACGTAGTACCAATTCTTCAGGAACTGGCAAAAGTGGGGATCCGGTTTGATCCAACTTTTTTCTGTCCCGAAGTATTTCTGGCAGATCAAAGTCCCCTAGCGACGTTGCTGCGCACCCCCAAAAACCTGCCGATCATGCGCGCGCTCGGACAGAAGCCAGAAAACTACGATCGGCTGGAACGGCTAACTCGGTTTGCCGATGGTCTGAACCTGGTTCAGCAAGCCTTCGATGAACCCGATCCGATCGCGGCCGTGAACAAACTCTGCTCGCATGAAGTTGCGGTTGCCTTGGAAGTGCGTTTCTCGCGCGAACCGCAGGCCCAGAACCTGGAAGCGGATAGCGGGGGAATCTACACGGAAAAACAATTCCTCGAGTATTTGCAACTGATGTATGGCCTTGCGGAGAACAAGCTTGCTTCTCCACAACAATAAGAAAATCTTGGCATGCGTTTGCATTTGCCCCCGGCTGACCTAGGTTTCCATCGGATGATGACTCGTTTGGAAGATTGTGTTGAACATGAACGCTGCTCCACAAACTGCCGCTGCCACTAGGCAGAAGCGATCCCGCGCCCGCAAAGGGGTGTCGGTCGTTGAATTGGCGGTTTGTATGCCGATGTTGTTCGCACTCGTCTTCGGCGTGATTGAAGTTTCGAATGCGATTTTCTTGCAGCAGGCGTTGACGTCGGCTGCCTACGAGGCCGCGAATGTTGCCTCGGCCAACGGCGGAACGTCTGCCAGTGCTCAAACCCGAGCCAAGGCAGTTCTGACGAGCCTGGGAATTCACTCCTCGACCGTCACCATTACCCCGACGGTAACTGCCTCTACGTCCACCGGCACGGAGATTGTCATTACGTGCAGTGCGCCGCTGGCCAACAATTTGGTTGCGTTCGGATTCATGGGTGGGCCGACCTTATCGGCGCGCATCACTATTCCGCGTGTTTAGTCGGTTGAAGTGCAAGTTGGGCTTAGGCCCAGGGAGCTGTTATGAGCGTCATGCGAAGATGGAAATCCGGCAACCTGCGATTCAGCCTGAAACGACGTGGCGCAGTCATTCCTTTGGTGGCTGTGTTCATCGTCGTTTTGCTCGCGATGGCAGCCTTTTCGATCGACCTGGCATACATCGAGCTTGTGCAAACGCAGCTCAAAGCTTCTAGCGATGCTGCGGCCAAGGCTGGCACTTCGGCTTTGGTGCAGGGAAAGACAGACACACAGGCGGTGAATGCCGCCATCGCGATGGCAGCCAAGAACACCGTGAACGGACGCCCCCTGGTCCTGACTTCTTCCGACATCACGGTGGGGCAATCGCAATTGCAGTCGGATGGATCGTGGGCGTTTGTCGCCGGAGCCAAACCTTCGCAGGCGATGCAAGTCAACTCCGCTTTGAATTCATCGAATTCCAATGGTGCGGTGCGTTTATTCTTCGCCCCTTTGATCGGCAAGAGCACGCACACGACTTCCAACACATCCGTCGCTTCAGCCTTTGCATGCGAAGTCTGCCTCGTCCTCGATCGCTCGCACTCGATGTGCTTCGACCAGTCGGGTACGGACTGGAAGTATCCATCTCCCATCAACTCGAACTCGACGACCGGCATCAAGTCGGCACCAATCAATGGCAGTCGCTGGAGGGCACTCGATACCGCGATGCTGTCGTTCACCAACATCTTATCGACGGCCAATGCACCGCCGCGGGTGGCTGTCGTCACTTGGGCTACGGACATTGGCAAGAACACGACGGAATATCAACTCACGGGGCAAACGTCCGTGGGGGTGGCGACCGACCTGGCGCTATCGACGAACATGACCGCGGTTTACAACGCGGTGAACGCGCGCACCGGGAACGTCATGCTCGGCGGGACCAATATGTCCAGCGGAATGGATCGCGGAATCGAAATTCTTACCGCTTCGAATGTTCGCTCTTACGCGAAGAAAATCATGATTCTGATGACCGATGGTCAATGGAATTCAGGACAGAATCCCGTCACGGTCGCTCAAGAAGCGGCGGCACAGAACATCACGATCCACTGTGTCTGCTTCTTGCAGAATGCCGACCAGACGACGACTCAACAAGTCGCCTCCATCACGGGGGGCAAGTTCTACTACGCCACGAATGCGGCCGCTTTGACCGCTGCCTTCGAAGACCTGGCCTACTCGTTACCCGTCGTGCTGACGAAATAGCGCTGGCTGGGGAAAGAGGAAAGTTGCCGTGAACCATTCCCATCGACTACCAAAGAACACAGGCCGAACTGGCCGCCGCCGTGGTGCGACGGCAGTGGAGTTTGCAATCGTCGCTCCGATTTTGTTCTTGATCTTCTTGGGATCAATCGAGATCGCCCGGGCGAATCAGACCGCAAATGCGACGGCGTATGCTGCCTACCAAGGTTGTCGCCGCGCCATTGTGCCGGGTGCCACTGCCGCCAACGCTACGGCAGCCGCCCAAAGCGTGCTCACGGCAAATATGATTAAGGGGGCGACGATCACCTGCAATCCGTCGACCATTACCAATGCTACGACGACGGTCACCGTGCAGGTCTCCGTGCCACTCAGTTCGAATGGTTGGGTCGTGCCCAAATTCACATCTGGCAAAACGATCAATCGTTCTTGCACCATGACGCGCGAAAGAACGAACTAGCTGTTCGGCCGTTGGTGTTGGTTTTGACTGATAGAATTTTTATTGGAGCGCCCGACTCCAGGTTCCAGCCAGTCGATACGCAGCCTGAACCGCACGGCGTTGGGCGACGCGTTCTCCGTTCTGCAGATAGCTGGGCGTAAGGTCGATCATCTCGGGCTGCTCAACCAACCCACGCGATACTAATCGCAAAGAATCAATCACCTCGGGCGCGTAAACATTCTCCGCAGATGCGGCGCGACTTTCCGCCAGCCAAATCTGCGGATCAAGGCCGTTGGAAAGGCTCAGCGAATTCTTAGCCAACGTGACTAGCTCGGGATTCGATTTCAATTTTGCCAGTAGCTTGTCGACGTGGTCGGGTGAAAATTCATTTCCCAGCAGTTGATCCCAAACCGCATGCAGATTGTTCCATTGCGGATTCATACTGTTGCCTTGCTTGGTAGGAATCCGATTCGCCCCACGATCCCCTTCTTCGTCGGTAAATACTTTTTCCATAAATAAGCTGCCGGCATGGCAAGGCTGATGGGCGTCCCCCGTAAGGTGTGCGATCCAGCAAATCGCAACGGCTCGTTCCGCATCCGATTTATCCTTGTCCGCCAAGGTTCGTTTGCTCAATTCGATTGCTTGCGAGATATGCAAAGCGGCTGTCTCCATGGTGGCGTCGCTGGGAAGCTTCCCCGGCCGCGCTGGAACTTTGAGCGTCGCCGGATCGCCAATGACGAACGCGGGCCCGATTTCGTAGTGCCAGGTTGGTCGATCGTACGTGGGATTCTTCCGAATCACATCGGACCAGTAGCCGGTACGCCCAATGCGCCAACGCTGTTGTTCTTGGTCTCCCTTCACTACCTCCGGCGGCGAAAAGTCTTCGGCGTAGCGCGGATGCTTCTGCAGGAGTGCCACGATCTTCGCCTGCTCGTCTGCGGTGAGCAAATCAAACGCCATCAGCGCAATTAAATGATGACCACACTCCGCCCAGGCATGCGCCGCTTGAGGTGGTGTCGCGAAGATCACGATCAACAGCAAGGTCAATACTTTTTTCATAGCAGAGAGGGGTTCGTGAGTTCAGTGTCGCATCAGGTCCGTTTCGAGAGCTTTAGTTTACTTGGACCAGGCGGGACAAGCTTGCGTCGGCTGCAGTTTTTCGAACTGGAGTCACGGAGAACCGCAGCGCGGCATCAGGCCGAGGCGAAATCCCGTTCGGCTGTCAGCCCCTTCATTCTAGCGCCGTTCAACTTCAGCGACTCGTGCTGCGTGACGAAGCCTGGAGTTCACCAGACGTTAACATGGACGACCGCGGTTACGACCTTTCTCGCGCGATACATCAAAACCGCTTTGCGTAACCGGCCAACACCTCTAAGCGCATCGGTTCGGACGACTCGCATAGTTGCTTGTTCCCGCAAGCCACAACTATACTACGGGCGATTCGTACCCCAGACATGCAGGTGCATGATGCAGCGCTTCAGCGTCTCGTTTAGTCTGGCCTGTCTGGCGATCTTGCCGACCGCAGTGTTAATCGCTCTGGGCGCGTATAGCTTTCTTACCGAGCGCACCACGTTTTCTCGGCTTGAAGTCCTCTCCGTCGCGTCGGCGATGGCTGTTCTGATGACCTTGGTCGCCGTGGGCTTTGTCCTGGCCGACAATAAGCAGCGGCTGGCGGAAGAATATTTTCGCCACGAAGAACAACGCTATCGCTCGCTGGTCGAGGCCACCACCGCCATTGTCTGGAACACGCCCGCTTCGGGGCAGTTCGAAACCGAACAGGCTGGCTGGAGCGCATTCACCGGTCAGACTTTCGAACAACTCCAGGGGTGGGGCTGGCTAAACGCCGTGCATCCCGAAGATCGACCGAACACGGCCGTGATCTGGTCGGAGGCGGTTCGCAGTCGATCGCTGTATCAGGTCGAACATCGACTCCGTCGGCATGACGGAGTCTACCGCCACATGCTGGTGCGGGCCGTACCTATTCTGGACGACCGCGGCGCGATCCGCGAATGGGTGGGCATTCATACCGACATCGACGACATCAAGCGGGCCGAACAATTAATGCGCGCCGCGAAAGAGACTGCCGAGGCAGCCAATCGAGCGAAGAGCGAGTTCTTAGCGAATATGTCGCATGAAATTCGGACCCCCATGAACGGTGTGATCGGGATGACGGAATTGGCTCTCGACACCGATCTTACGCCCGAGCAACGGGAATTCCTCGACGCCGTCAAACTGTCCGCCGACTATCTCCTCGCGGTCATCAACGACATTTTAGACTTCAGCAAAATCGAGGCGGGAAAACTGGATCTCGATCCGCTCGATTTCAACCTGCGCGACCACTTGGAAGAAACGGTCACCACGCTGGCTCTGCGGGCGCACAGCAAGGGCTTGGAACTTGCCTGCCATGTTCTCGACGACGTCCCGGACGCACTCATCGGCGATCCAGGTCGCTTGCGGCAGGTGATCGTCAACTTGATCGGCAATGCGGTCAAGTTCACCAGCGAGGGGGAAGTAGTTATGCACGTGGAAAAGGAATCGCAGAACGATACCCATGCGGTGCTGCACTTCTCCGTCCACGATACGGGGATCGGCGTCCCGGCCTCCAAACTGGGCCTACTTTTCAAGGCGTTTTCGCAAGTCGATGGCTCGACGACGCGACGTTACGGCGGAACGGGACTCGGGCTCGCAATCAGTGCTCAATTGGTGCGGATGATGGAAGGGCGTGTCTGGGTTGAAAGTGAAGAAGGCAAAGGAAGCAGCTTTCACTTCACCGCGCAGTTCGGTCTTTCGCAAAAGATCACGCCGCGGCTAGCTGCGCCGGAGATGCTCTCCCAGCTGCTCAATTTGCCGGTGCTGGTCGTCGATGACAACGCAACCAATCGCCGCATCCTGGAAGAATTGCTTTCCAAATGGGGATTGCACCCGACGGTCGTTTCCGGCGGACAGCAAGCACTCGAAGCCATGCAGCGCGCGGCCGACGAAGGACATCCGTTCGCCCTGGTTTTGCTGGATCACATGATGCCCGATATGGACGGCTTGATGCTGGCGGCTGAAATTCAACAACATCCGCAATTGGCCGGTGCGGTGCTGATGATGCTCAGTTCTGCCGATCGCCGGGAGAGCATCGCTCGTTGCCACGAACGGGGCGTCAGTGCCCACTTGTGCAAGCCACTCCGGCGCGCAGAACTGCTCAGTGCTCTCGTTGCGGCAGTGAGTGCCCTGCCGTCGGAGCAAATGCGGGCCGCTTCCCCCCGGTGCAAAGTCACTCTGGGCAATTGTGGCCTGCGGCTTCTGGTCGCGGAGGACAACAAGGTGAACCAGTTGCTCGCAGTTCGGCTGCTGGAGAAACGTGGCCATTCGGTCCGTCTGGTCATGAACGGAAGGGAAGCAATTTCAGTCTTGCAAACGGAAGGGCCGTTTGACGTGGTGTTAATGGACGTGCAGATGCCCGAAATGGATGGCTTCGAGGCGACCGTTCAGATTCGTGCTCACGAACAAGAATCGGGCGATCACGTTCCGATCATCGCCATGACAGCGCATGCGATGAAAGGTGATCGCGAGCGCTGCCTGGAAATCGGCATGGATGGCTACATCTCGAAGCCGCTCTACGCCAGCGAGCTCTTTGAGGTCGTAGAACGGTTTGGGACAGGTCGCCCGACAGAGATTTCCGACCCAGCTACTAGGGAATAGTCGATTCGGAGGCGAATCGCCGACCCTAATTTCCTTGCGGCATTCCGCGGTTAAGACTAAGGTATTGACTGCCAATACCTTGCGCGTCCAGGCCCCCTTCTCCTCGCCGCCCTGCATTGCCGCATTGATCCACGCCCTTCTGCGAGACTGTTACGATGTCGAACTGGTTCCAATCCGCTCCTGCTTTTTTGTCTCGCCTGGTTTATAAATTGGGGGGGGGGAAGCTCAACGCGCCAGCGAGGAAACGCCAACAATTTCGCCACGCGTTCTTTCAACAGCTTGAATCGCGGAATCTGATGGCCACCTTCACGGTGGACAACAGCATTGACGAAAACGATGGCAACACCACGGCCGGTAACTTCTCGCTCCGCGAAGCGATTATTCAGGCGAATAATACCGCCGGGGCCGACACGATCAATTTCAATTCCAATCTTATTACGACGTTCGGCAACGCCGTCATCCGACTCAATGGAACCCCCCTCCCGAGCATTACTGATGACGTGACGATCACGGGCCTAGGTGCCGACAAACTCATCATTAGCGGTACCGGCTTCAACGGCAGTTCACTCGTGTTTCACGTCACCGGGGAAGGCAAGAACGTCGGCATCGAGAAACTCACGGTGCAAGATGGCACGGGAACCGGCGCACTGGGCCCCTACGGAGGCGGCATTCTCAACAATCGTAGCAACCTCGTGCTCAATGAAGTCGTGCTTAAGAACAACCGAGCCAACTTCGGTGGCGGGGGGATCGCGAATATCAGCGGTAATCTCGAAATTAACAATAGTTCCATCGAAGGCAACTCGGCTACTCTGGATGCTGCCGGCATCTACTCGGCAGGGGCAAATCCCAACCCCAGCCTCTTAGTCGTCAATTCGACGATCTCGGGCAATCAAGCCAATCGCTATGCAGGGGCGATTTGGGCCAGGGGTGGCGAATCGACGATTGCCTACTCGACCCTCGTCCAGAATGTGTCCAACGCCAATGGCACGGATGACGATGTCTCCACGAATGTGGCAGAAGACGGCGGCGCGATCATGATCGACAACCCTCTCTTCTTCGGGCAAACCCCGGGGCTGACCCTCAACTTGCTCAATTCGATCGTGGCGGGAAATCTGACCGGCGCGAGCGGTTCACGGGTGGCCAATGATTTGTATGGTTTCGTCAACGGCACAGCGGAGGGGAACGTCATTGGCTCGGCCGGTTCCTCCGGTGGTATTAGCAACTCCGCGACCAATCGGGTCGGAGTCAACGGCGCTGGGGTTCGAGCTTTAGACACCATCCTCAACACCACTCCCATCACGACCGCACGAGGGACCACGGCATTCAACCTCGTAGCCAGCAGTCCGGCCATCAACTTTGGAGGGCCGTTCTCTATTATTTACGCTAACGATCAAGCAGGTAGACCGCGTGGCGAGGGCGACATTTTAACAGATAGTGGCGCGAAGGAATTTTTCGGCCCACGCATATATCTACCTGCGTCGATGAACGCGTCAATACAACTGTTTGCTCCCTTTAGAGATGTCGGCATCTTCAATCCGTCAGGCATGAGTGGAACGGTTGTCGTTACTTCATCTCAGAATTTATTTGCTATCCTGCCCACTTCCTTCGCTTTCGATGGAACGATACACGATAGTCTAAGTGGCACTATTATTGGCAGTTACACTAAGAATCCGGGTTTATTGACACTCAATTTTACTAGTTCCCTCGACAGTACTGTGGTGCTCTCTACGTTAAAAAGTATTCAGTACATCGCTCAGATTGAAACCTCCTTTTCTATCCAGGCCACCACCATCGCGGGCGATCAGGGCCCGGCGGCCGTGATTAACGTGAGGCCCGCGACTCCCGTTAATGTTGCTCCTGTCCTGACGATCCCCGCGACGCCGGCCGTCAATTTTGTGGAAGATTTTGCGGCGCAGCTCATTGCCGGGAACGCCACGCTCACGGATGCCGATAGCCCGAACTTCCAACTCGGCGCACTCCTCGTGAAAATTACTGTCAACGCTTCTCCCGACGATCGTCTAACGATTGCCCCGTTGACTAAGGGCACACTTCCGGTCAGCGTCACGGGGACAACCACGAAGCTCATCAACGTCGGCGGGGTGGTGGTCGGTACCGTTGCCGGTGGAGTGGGTGCTACGCAACTGGCGATTGCCTGGAACGCCAATGCCACCCCCGACCGTGTGCAAGCGGTCATCAGGCGGATTGCTTACAGCAATGTTTCTCAAGCACCTTCTACCGAACGTCGGACCATTGTGTACCGCATCAGCGATGGAGATGGGGGGGAGCGGACCGCCAGCAAGCAAATAACCGTTACCGCCAGAAATGACGCGCCAGTAATCCAGAAACTGGTGGCGCGCACCACTAGGAGAAATTCCGTCATTAACTTCGCGTCTGCGGCTGTCGTGAAGGATGTTGACCAATTACCGCTCACGGGTGGAAATTTCATCCTGAGTACAAGTGTTAACGGATTCCTGAGCACTCGCAATCGTTCTGGAAACAACATCGTTATTGGGGGCGTAGTTATTGGAACGGTGAGCACGGCCGCGAATACCAACCGTATTGCGGTCCGTTTAAATGCCAAGGCAACTCCTGCCCGCCTGACTACGTTTTTGCGGTCCATAACATTCCGAAGCCCGAATGCGGGAGCCTTTGGCATTAGTTACTCCCTGACCGACGGCAGAGGTGGATTGACGACCGGGAGTATTGGCATTCGAGTAACTTAGCGCAAGTGGGCTGCTAAGAATCTCACCGGCGGAGGACGCAACATTAATGCGGGGGCATTGGCTCACCGCGGCGTTCTTTCCGCCACCCCTGACGAAAAATCCGCCGTGGGGCGGCTTTCCCTTTCAGCAGCCCTGAAAAATCAGGGACTTCGTGTCGTTTCCAACTTAGGAACGCGCCTTGCTATAGGTGTAGTGCACGGAACCTTGCTTTTCTTATCGCAAGGCCCTCCCATCATCTGGCGCGGCACCGCCTCAGGCGCAAACTTCGTTTCGTCCTGGGGTGGTGCCTTTTTTTGTCGATCAATCTTGTCCCACACCCCACTCATAACCCCTCCGGCAACAACTCCGGATCCTTGAAGTACCTTGCTCCAAAGGCCGTCCGCCACGCTTGCTTGGATTTCGGTACGAAGGGGAGGACATTGCGATCGGACGGCGATTCGACGAATCGCAAACAGGACTGTTCCAGATCGAATAAGATCGTGACCCGTAGCTGCTGTGCATTTTCGAACTGCAAAGCGTGAGTCCAACGCGGCTCGTTCGGCGGGGGCGTTTCCCAAGCGAAGCTGGCATCGTCCAGCAGCGAGTTGCGGGCGTGGAGCAAGCCGGGAACAGTTGAGATCTCTTTCTGTTCGGAGACGAGCGAGTTAGGCAGTTTGGTAACATCCAGCACGATCGATGATGTCGCGTCGTCAGTCAGGCGCAAGGCAGTGACCTTTGGTCCCTGGCGAATGATCTGAGCTGCTTCTGGCCCCCAGAATTCGAGCGTGCGTTTGCTGCGCTGCAAGTTCCACCACCAGCCAAAGCTGGCGAAGACCAAGCCAACGGTTAGCATGGCGACCACCGCGTATTTTCCCCGCCCTTCCACTGTTTCCTCCGTGGCCGTTGCGCGGCGTTACTTGTTTTGCTCGCGCGTGCGACTCAGCCAGGCCTCGGTCAATACCGTCGAAGCGACGCGGTCTTCTAAGTTCGGCCGGAAGAGAGTCAGGATGAGCAAAGGCAAATACCAGCCGATGTGCAAACCCCCGCCGTAGCCGTGCCAGAACTGAGCGGCAACCATAATCGCGGCCGAACAACTGAGGAGCGTTCCCAGATTTTTCTGCGCCGGCCAGGCGACCATCGAAAATGCCAAAATCACAAACGCAGCTAGGATCGGCAATCGGTAGACGGGTGGCCAGCCATATTGCTCGTGCCAAATTCCTTCTAACCCTTCCAACACGGGAGTCCATAGGCCGAACATCGCCCGAATTTTCTCCACGTAGGAATTTAAGTTCTCGGAGACGAAGACGAGCGAAAGCGCAATCGCTGCGACCGAGGCGAACACCCCTAGTGCGAACCGATAACGTCCGCGGTGCCAATAAAAACTGAGCCACAGCGGCAGCAAGAAAAAGGGATAATAGCAAACCCCCATCGCCAGCCCAATGAAAATGCCCGCCGTGAAGGGGCGTCGGTAAAGGACGACCGCCCAGAGCAACAGGGCCGCCGGAAGCACGTGATAGATCTGCCCGGTCATCAGGGCCGTGTAGGGAATCAGCAGATACATCACTGCCGCGCCAACCCCCGTTTTGATGTTGTCGAAATGGAGGTAGCCTACGAGCACCAACCCCGCCACCACGGCCAGATGAGACAAAATCGCCATCACCTTGGCGGCCGTGGCATAGGCGACCCGCTGATTCGGATTCGAAACCGGATCGACCAAGGGAATCGTCGAAATGCTAGGGAACAGGCTCACGAGGTAAAAACCTGGACCATGCCTGACGTAGTCGATGCCGTTTTTGCCCGGATCGGTCTTATTCAGGATCGCTTCCGCCCCACGGGGCCCCTCCAAGTCGTACTCCGTGGGGGTTCCAGTAATAACGTTGGCCATCAAGAACATGAACAGGCAGGTCCCCAAAAAAACCAGTCCGCCGGTTGTCAGGTTCGGTTCGAGGAGCGGTCGCCGCACCATCGTGGGGTCGAGCAGTAGTCGCAAAAGCCATGTGCCGCTGATCGCGAGCAGGAACAGAAAGCCGCTGAAGGCCAAAGTCGTTCCCTGGCGGTAATGGAACTCGATTTCTTCCCGTTGCCATTGCTTATCGAACTTCAGCAGCGATTCGGCGATTTGGGGAGCGTAAGTACGGAGATACTTTTCGTATTGTTCCTCACTGATGGGACCAATCGGCAATTCCCCCGGGGTGACTTCCGTAAGCGCGAGAAGCTTACGGGCCAAAGTGGCTTCCTGGAACTCCCATTGCCCCTGGTTGACCATCAACAGGCCCGGCACGAGCAGCAGCGCGAGGATCAGGTCGAGATTACGAACCGACCAGAACCGGTTGAACTTGAAGTAAATCGCTACCAGAAGGAGCGACGACAAGTAGGCCCAGGTTGTAGGTTCAACCTTTTTATATTGCAGCAGGAATTCACTCATTCCAGACGCGGGAGGCAAACTCCCGTCCCGGTTTCCATCCCGCAGGGCCCAGCGGGTCGGAAGCTTTAGCTGTATGGCGCGGCAAGATCACGGCGTAAAGTACGTCAGACTATCACGATACGCGAAAACCCTTTGTATGCAAGGCAAGACGACGCATGATGCGGCTCCTGTCGCGGGTTTTTAGGGAACCCGATTCGGATTGTGTGTGTCGCAAGGAATGTAGCACGCACAGCATGGCGACTAAGTCCCTACTGAGCGTCGTAGCACGGTCTTGCCGGAGGAGCACGATTTTGCCTTTTGTGAGATCTGCAAACTGTCTTGCATGTTGCTAAATGTCCTAAGTGTTTTCAAATCAGGGACTTGCACCTCTTCTTCCGGAATTACCCCTGCCCCTAATCCATTGGATATACTTGTGTATGTCGGAAGACGAAGTTTTCGCTCCTGGGAAGTGACGTTGAATTCGTCACACCTAAATGTTTGAAGCCACGATTGAGTCGGCGGATTCGCAAAGCGTCTTGCAGTTGTTTGGTCCCCGGGACCAGCATCTCCGGGCGATTCGTGACACTCTGGGTGTGACGATCCTGCATCGGGATGGCCAGATTCGCATTGCCGGCGATGAAAAAGCTGTGAACCGGGCTACAGAGACTCTGGCCCAGATGAAGAGCCTGCTCGAACGTGGTCAGGTTCTCGGGTCCGAGGATGTCGCTCATCTGCTTGCTGAAAACACAGGACGCGTCGCGGGAAGCACCGCCCCGACCGCGATCGACATCATCAGCACAGCCCGTCGCATCGTGCCACGCACTGCCGGGCAAGCCCGCTACGTGCAATCGATTCGCGACCACGACCTGACGCTGGCTATCGGACCGGCAGGGACGGGTAAAACCTACCTGGCCGTCGCCGTGGCCGTTGAAGCGCTAAAACATCAAGCCATTCGGAAGATCGTATTGGTTCGTCCGGCTGTCGAAGCGGGGGAAAGTCTCGGCTTTTTGCCCGGCGACTTGCACGCGAAAATCAATCCCTACCTTCGGCCGCTGCTGGATGCCCTCAACGAGATGATCGGCTTCGAGCAGATTCGCAAGTACATGGAGCAGGACACAATCGAAGTGATTCCGCTGGCGTACATGCGTGGCCGAACGTTAAACGATGCCTTCGTTATTCTCGACGAAGCCCAAAATACCACCGTCGCCCAGATGAAGATGTTCCTGACCCGCATGGGCCAAGGGACGAAAATCGTCGTCAGCGGCGACAATACGCAGGTCGATCTGCCGCGTGCAAGTGCCAGCGGTTTGACCGATGCCGTCAACCGACTGCGGAACATTCAAGGCATTCATATCGTCCAAATGTCCCGAGCCGACATCGTGCGCCACCGTCTCGTGCAAGAGATTGTCGAAGCTTACGAAGATGAAACGCGGTTACCCCCTTCGACTCGAAGAGGCAAGTAGCGAGGCCGCGATCCTATGTCTTACTCCACTAGCAAGCGTTATCGTTCGAACCGGGCCAACCTCATCGGCCTGCCGCCGGGGCTGATTGGCCGGACCTGGGCTGCACTGCAGCGTGGGCCCGTGCTGCTGCGACTAGGAACCTGTTTGCTGGCCGGTTTAGCGATGTGGCTGATTACCGGTGCCTGGGCTCCGCCGTTCTCGTACCGCACAGGCTACGTGCCACCGCGCGACATTGTCACGCGAGTTGGCTTCGAAGTCGAGAACGCCGCCAAAACTCAGGAAGCGAAAGAGAGCCGGCGGCGGGAACTCCCCTGCGTTTACAACAACAATCCCAAACGGCTGGAAGAGATTCGGGAAGAGCTAAAGAACAAGCTCTTCGAAGTTATCAAGGCTGAGTCTTTTGAAAATCTGGAACCAAAACTCGTTGCAGAATTCGTGCAACAGAGCGACGGCACCGACGCTCCCATGACGGCAGATGCTTTCGATGCCTGCCGGCTAGCTCTCTCGGAAGACAAAGATCTCGCTGCGTTCGACCTCGCCCTGAAACAAACGTTCCTGCCGCTGGAAAAGAACGGACTACTCGACAAAGTTCAACATGAACCGAAAGAAGGGAGTCAGGCAGCAATATTTGTCGCCCCCCTGGGCCGCGACCATTGGACGCATCAGGTGAATATCGGCGACGTGCGACTCGATTCCATCCGGCAGCAGATCGGTACTCGCTTCGTCGATTCGCTCCGGGGTGGCATTCTTTCTTCCGAGCAAGCCAACGCTGTGGGACGATTTATCTCCCCCTGGCTGGAGCGACAATTGCCCGTCACGCTTACTTTTAATCAGGCGATGACAGCCAAAGAGACGGAGCGGGCGCTCGCCGAAGTAAAGCCGGTGATGGATGTTTTTACTCCGGGCGTGAGCCAGTTGGCTCGCCAAAACAAGCCTCTCGAAGAGCCGGAGATTCAGCTTCTCCGCGATGAGTACAACGCCTGGCGGAAGCAAATTCGGTGGTCGGAAATGCTCAGCCACTCGGCTGCTACCTTTGGCATGTACTGCGCTTTGTTCACGCTATGCGGCTTCTACATCTATCATCGCCGGCCCGAGATTCTAGAAGACTTCCAAATTTTCGTCACACTGCTGTGCCTGGGGGTTGCGGTGGTGGCGCTGTGCTGGTTTTCCTCGGCCGACCAATGGAGAGCGGAGATTATTCCGCTGCTGTTGTTTGGTATGACGGTCGCGATTGCGTTCGAAAAAGAATTGGCTTTGCTGTTGGCCTCCAGTGTGTCTCTAGTCGTCGCATTCTCGCTTGAACAAGGGCTGGGGGAATTCGTAATCCTGGTCTCTTCGGTCGCGGCAGCCATTCAGTTGCTGGGACGGATTCGAAGCCGCACCAAGTTGATCTATGTCGGCGCGTTTAGCGGGTTAGTTGTCATCGCCACCACGCTAGGGGTGGGAACGCTGGTGGGGCAAACTTTTGGTGCCACGGTGCTTAATCCGGCGCCGCTCACGGAAGCCACCTTTATTACCTCGCTGATGGCGGGGGCTGCCTGGTTTGGTTTTTGTTCGCTGCTTGCTGGAATCCTGATGACGGGGCTTCTCCCATTTATCGAACGGATGTTCGATGTGCAAACGGACATTAGCCTGCTCGAACTGGGGGACATCGCCCATCCGCTCTTGCAGGAACTCGTCCGTCGCGCACCTGGTACCTACAACCACTCCATTAATGTCGCTTCCATTGCCGAAAACGCGGCCGAAGCCATTGGTGCGAATGGCCTGCTCGTGCGCGTCGGTGCCTACTTTCACGACATCGGCAAGATGCTCAAGCCGGCGTATTTTGTCGAGAATCAAGGTTCGGAAGGCAATCGCCACGAATCGCTCGTCCCGCAGATGAGCACGCTGGTCATCATCGCCCACGTGAAGGATGGGGCCGAGCTCGCTCGCAAACATCATCTGCCGCAAACCATTATCGACTTCATCGAGCAGCATCACGGCACCACGCTGGTCGAGTACTTCTATCGCCGGGCGGCCAAGCTCTGCGAAGGAGATCCCGATGCCGCTGATATCGAAGAATCGGACTTCCGCTATCCGGGCCCCAAGCCGCAAACCAAAGAAGCCGCCGTACTCATGCTTTCCGATGTGGTGGAAAGTGCCAGCCGGGCTCTGACCGATCCCACGCCGTCCCGTATCGAAGGGCTAGTGCACGATATGGGGCGTAAACGCCTGCTCGATGGTCAGTTCGACGAATGCGGGCTTACTTTGCAAGACCTCCGGCTGATCGAAGAAAGCCTGATCAAGTCCCTAACGGCCGTCTATCATGGCCGGGTGAAATACCCCGAACATCAGACAATCTGAGTTTGCCCAATCGTCGCTTGATCGACCTTTGGCGACGTCGCTTAAAACTCGGCGTTCCCTGGCGTTCTGGGGAACGGAATCACATCTCGGATGTTTGCCATGCCGGTGATGAACTGCACGGCACGTTCGAGCCCCAATCCAAAACCCGCATGCGGAACGGTTCCGTAGCGACGTAAATCGCAGTACCACCAGTAGTCTGCCGGGTTGAGATGCTGCTCCGCCATCCGCTGTTCGAGGATCTCCAGGCGTTCTTCGCGCTGGCTGCCGCCGATGATTTCGCCCACCTTCGGCACTAGCACATCCATGGCCCGGACGGTTTTGCCATCATCGTTCACGCGCATGTAAAACGGTTTCAGGCTCCGTGGATAGTCGTACAAAATTACCGGCCCATGAAAGTGTTCTTCCGTCAGAAAACGCTCGTGCTCGCTCTGCAGATCGATTCCCCACTTCACCTCGTAGTCGAACTTGCGCCCTGATTTCTCCAGAATGGCGACTGCTTCGGTGTAGGTGAGTCGGATGAACTCTTTGTGAATGATCTGGTCGAGCGTTGCCTGAATCTCCTTGTCGTAGTGCTCGTGAAAGAAGGCCATGTCTTCGGCGCATTGTTCGGTCACGTCTTTGCACATTCGCTTCAGGAAGCGTTCCGCCAACCGCATGTTGTCCGTTAGATCGTTGAAGGCAACCTCCGGCTCGATCATCCAAAATTCGGCCAGATGGCGACTGGTGTTGCTGTTCTCGGCCCGGAACGTGGGGCCAAACGTGTAAATCTTGCCCAGTGCGGAGGCGAAGATTTCACCTTCCAGCTGGCCACTGACGGTCAAATAAGCGGGCTTTTGGAAGAAGTCTTGTTCGTGGTCGATCTTCCCTTCCTTCTTGGGAAGTTCTTCCAAATTCAGCGTCGTCACGCGAAACATCGCTCCCGCCCCTTCGCAGTCGCTGGCGGTGATGATCGGCGTATGAATGTAGAGAAAGCCGTCTTCCTGAAAAAAATTGTGAATGCTGCGGCAGATCGTGTTCCGAACGCGCGCTACCGCCCCGAACGTATTCGTGCGAGGGCGAAGATGAGCCCATTCGCGGAGCTTTTCCAGCGTGTGCTGCTTTTTCTGCAGCGGATAGGTCTCGGGATCGACCCAGCCGTGAACGGTGATCGACTTTGCCAGCAGTTCCGTCGGCTGCTTACCGCCGGACGCTTTCACTTCACCGTCGATGGTCACACTACAACCGGCCGCCAGCCGTTTTACATCGCTTTCGTAGTTCGACAAGTTGGCATCGGCAATGACCTGCAGGTTCCCCAACGACGAGCCGTCGTTCACTTCCAGGAACGAAAAGCCCCCTTTGGAATCTCGGCGGGTGCGAATCCAGCCTTGCACGCGAACCTGCTTCCCTACCGCATCAGCCTGACGAGCCGCTTTAACTGAGATGACATCCATGGCGCTTGTAGTTCAGGAGGAAAAGTTGCGAATCTCGCGTCATGGTAACATTTGCCGGGGAGTGACGCAGGATCGCTTCTAGACTGGAACAACTTTGGTCGGCCGCAAGCAAGAAAAAAGCTCGCAGCGCAAAAAGCGCTGCGAGCTTCTAGAAACTCCAGTCAACTTGCGGTCGACTACGATTCGTTGGTGTTCTGTCCGTCTTGGCAGTGACCTAAACGGTTGCGAGTGATGTCATCGACGTTCCAAGAGATCGCGTGAACCGAGCCATCGCCACGTAGGAACTGCGCAACACCCGAGTGCCAGCTGCCGAAGCCAAAGTCGACGCTCGGAGCCTTGCCCGTGCCGTTCAAGCGATCATTGGGGCCTTTGCCGATCGTGAGACGAAGGTTGCGAGCCAGGTTGTATTCGCGCCAGCCACCTCCTTCGAATAGCCAGTGACCGTCTTGGGTTCCGCCGCCGTTTCCATACTTATTAAGCTCGCCGTTACGTAGGTGCTTTTCACCCACAAGCAGCGTATTGCTCGTACCGTCGGTGATCCGAGCAAAGGTGTCACGCGGCTTCCAAGCGTTGAAGCGGGCGGTGCCTGACAGAGCACAATCGTTGTAGGCGACCCGAATCGCACCTTTCTGCATGGCAACGTGCCCCGTGTTGCAGGCGTTGTAGTGGTTCCACCAGCTGGTAGGGCTGGTCGTGCTGCCGACGACCGTCGTGCCGTTGACTGTCTGGCCAGCAGTATTTAAGTCGAACTCAATAAAGACGACTGCATAGTCGCTGACAGGCCCTTGATAACCGGCCCCGCCAGTCGCCACTTGAATTCCCGAGCGGCGGCTTGGGCAGCTCATCCACTTCACCGAACTGGCAGCATCTTTCTCGGACGCATTGAGTCGCCCCCAGTTGGTTTCCATGTCATCGCCGAAAATCGTGTTCGTGGCGGCGTTGCCACCGTTGAACAGGTTGTAGACATTGGTTGCTTCGCCGAACGGCAGGATCGCGATGTGGAAGCCAGCACGCTTCTGATCGCCGATGTTCAGCGGCGGGGTGCCGTTGTACGTGTCGTGAAAGTTATGCACGGTCAAGCCAATTTGCTTGAGATTATTCGTGCATTGAATGCGGCGGGCTGCTTCACGGGCGGCCTGAACCGCAGGCAAAAGCAGGGCCACCAGGATGCCAATGATCGCAATGACCACTAGCAACTCCACCAGGGTAAAACCCAAACGAGAGGATTTCATAAGCCGAACTCCATAAGAAAAGAAGAGAAAAGTTCGCCAATTGGCCTGAACGGCCAGTAGGTTTCAAGTCAACGGCAGGAGAAGATGAGTAATTCCTGCTGATCGAACGCAACCAATTAATGTGATCGGTCATTCGATATAAGTGTTTTAAATTAAAAAAATTGCGCGCGTCAATTCAGGTGTCCGCAATTTTCTTGAATTTTTCAATTATGCGCGAACGCGCAAGAAACCTTTCCCTGAGTACGGAGAGAAAAAAAGGGGCTCAGCGATCGACACGCGGATGTTGCAAGCTGCAAGGACACGAAAAAAGCTCGCAGGAGAAAGCTAATTTCCCCTGCGAGCTCGACGTATTCAACTAAGAACCGACAACCGGCAGTTTAGTTTTCGTTGACGTTCTGTCCATCTTGGCAGTGAGCCAGACGGTTACGAGTCACGTCATCGACGTTCCAGGAAATCGCATGCACAGAGCCATCGCCACGCAGGAATTGGGCGACGCCGGAGTGCCAGCTGCCAAAGCCGTAATCGACGCTCGGAGCCTTGCCGGTGCCGTTCAAGCGATCATTGGGGCCTTTGCCGATCGTCAGACGAAGGTTACGGGCCAGGTTGTATTCACGCCAGCCCCCTCCTTCGAACAGCCAGTGGCCGTCTTGTTCGTTCCCGTTACCAGCATACTTGTTCAACTCACCATTACGCAGGTGCTTTTCACCCACGAGCAGCGTGTTGCTTGTCCCGTCCGTGATGCGGGCGAAGGTATCGCGGGTCTTCCAAGCGTTGAATCGGGCGGTGCCTGACAAAGCACAGTCGTTGTAGGCGACCCGAATCGCCCCCTTCTGCATTTCAACGTGCCCCGTATTGCAGGCGTCGTAATGCCCCCACCAACTGGTTGGGCTAGTCGTGCTTCCAACAACGGTCGTGCCGTTGACCGTTTGGCCGGCAGCGTTCAGATCGAACTCTACAAAGACCACGGCATAGTCGCTCACAGGACCTTGATAGCCGGCACCGCCATTCGCCTTTTGAATGCCAGAGCGACGGCTAGGGCAGCTCATCCACTTCACCGAACTGGCGGCGTCTTGCTCGGAAGCATTGAGCCGACCCCAGTTGGTTTCCATGTCGTCGCCAAAAATCGTGTTCGTGGCGGCGTTCCCACCGTTGAACAGGTTGTAGACGTTGGTCGCTTCGCCGAACGGCAGGATCGCGATGTGGAAGCTGGCGCGCTTCTGATCGCCGATGTTCAGCGGCGGAGTGCCGTTGTAGGTGTCGTGAAAATTGTGCACGGTCAAGCCAATCTGCTTGAGGTTATTCGTGCATTGAATGCGGCGGGCTGCTTCGCGGGCGGCTTGAACCGCGGGCAACAGCAGGGCCACCAGGATACCGATGATCGCGATGACGACCAGCAATTCCACCAGGGTGAAGCCTGAACGAGAGGATTTCATAACGACGCTCCAAAATAGGAAGAGGAAATAATACCAGCCATGCGGTGATTACCGCGAAAACTGCAGTCGGACTCGCCACGAAGGGGCGACCATTAAAGTGAGAAGTGCCTCGGGCAAGAATAGTTCCGCTATTTCACCCTACACCCCATGAAACACCGACCGCTGCGGATGGGAGCGAATTTCGGCCAGTCAAGTTAAGAATTGCGGAAACGTGCAAAGACAGAAGGGGCTTGTAAGGATTAGTCGAACCAGCGGGTCGTCATTCCAAACGGAAATTGCCGCGGAGTTACGACGATTTTCTAGCTTTGCACCAAGTCTCAGCTTGGAAGCCTGACTCCCCGACACTTGCTCTTTGCCAAATGCAAGTTCGAGACGGAAACCTTGCTGCCAGGGCGGATCGCCGCTCAAACCCGCAAAAATTAGCACAGAACCGCAACGACCAATACCGTGCGGGCAGGAACTGCTCTTGCGCGTATGCCATTTTTCGATGCTCGTCGAAGTGAAGGCTCGTCAGGCTTCTTGGGGAGTTGTTCTGAAGGTTTTCGACAAGTCCTTAGACCTCGCTACTAGTCAAATTTTTTTGACAGCGATAGGATAAATGGCGGTCTTCCAACTTTCTCTTCTTTTTCAGTTACAGGGTAGATGCATGTCCTCTCTTTCTGTGTTGCTCCGTTCAGGGGCGCTTATCGTCGGCATTTCTTTCATTCTCGGCTGTTCAGGCGAGGGCGGAACGGCCCCCTCAACCACCAAGGTTGGCGGCAAGATTACCTACGGTGGCGGCGAATGGCCTCACAAGGCCACCCTCTCGTTTGTTTCCGTGGCAGGCGCAGCGAGCAATACCGAATTGCATTCCGGAAGTGCTGATGTGAAGCCGGATGGTACGTTCACCGCCGAAACGTTTGCCCCAGGGGACGGTCTTGTTCCAGGCAAATACGAAGTGATTGTGAATTGCTGGGACTCGGATCAGGTCACTAATCCCAATGCGAAGAACCTGGCTCCCAAGGAATTCCAATCGCCCGGCACCACACCATTGAAGGTCGATGTCCCAGCGGGCAGCGCGCCGATCACTGTGGAATGGGACGTGCCAGCGAAATAAGGTCGGAGCGAGGCAATCTCTACAAGCACGAAGTGAGTTGTCAACGCGGCTCATCGAGTTCAGTTGGTGAACTAGCAGCCTGACTCAACATTCGATCCAGCGCGGCCAAGGCGACATTCCAGCCTGGCCGCATGGTAAGAAAAGTCTGCCACCATTGCTGGACTATTCCGGCTAATTTTTCGACTTCTGCCGGCGATCTATCCAGTTCGCTACTTCTACCTGGCCCGCGATCTGGACTGTAGATCCGCCACTGTGCAATCGCTTGCACCATCAAATCGGGCTGATCACCAACCCACTCTACTTCGCGTGCTGCCTCAAGGACCGCAGGTAGCAATGCCAGTGCCGCCACCTTATCTAAGCGATCCGCGTGTACTTGATCGGCATAGCGCGGCAGGTCGCAGTTGAGTTGCGCTAGCAGCCAGGCCAACCGAATGGGTTCCGGCAGCGAAGGAGAAGCGTTCGCCAGCAGCGCCTCGATCCGCACGGCGTTGTACTGCAAGTGCGCGCCGCCGCCCCCTCCCAGCACCGGCTGCACCAGCAGAACCGTCGCTTCTTCGACCAACAGTTCTGGCTCGAGCAACTGCTTGAGCGTGTAAAACAGCCCCGGGCCACGAGCTTCCCATTGCTCTTTTAGAGGGCCGATCCGCAGGGTCAACTCTTCGGTGAGCCGTGGAAACGCCTGCTGCATGCTCCGTTCCAAGGCATCAATGCGAGCTTCTAAACGGGGCTGTAGATGCGCATACCTGGAATCGTTCGTACCGATACATTTTCGCAGAACCGCCGTCGACAATTCCCGGTTACTCGCCAGCGAGGCCGATAACCCCAACAAATGCCGCCAAAACAGTTCCACGGGGAGACCTGCGGCCTCGATTTCTGCCGACAGTGCCGTGGCGGGGTCTCGCAGGACAGGGATCAGCCGGTCCGCATCGACCAGAGGCCAGCCGGCAAGCAAGGCATGTGCTGCGTGGAACGTGCTGGTCGAAAACGCCGGTTGCCAATGAAGTTGCATAAAAGATCTGGAGTGTGAGTTCCGCCGATATCGTTGAAGTTTGGTCTGGGCAAAGTGCGGCAACGATCCGCGTGTTAGATTAACGAAAAGTGGGTTCGGCGAAAGCCTGAACGTCCGCAACCTCCGACCGTGCGACACGTTTGCCGCCGTCATGAACAACACGCAGATCGCCAAAGCCTTCGACAAAATCGCCGATATCCTGGAATTTCAGGGGTCGAATCCCTTTCGCGTGCGCGCCTACCGAAACGGGGCGCGTACGATTCAAGACTATCCCGATTCCCTCGTCGAAATCGCCACCCAGTCCCCTGAGGCGCTGACCGACATTGAAGGGATCGGCGACGACCTTGCCTTGAAGATCGTCACCTTGGTCACGACGGGCCAACTGCCGATGCTCGTCGAGTTGGAGGCGAAAGTTCCTGCCTCGGTGCTCGCCCTGCTCAACATCCCCGGCGTTGGACCCAAAAAAGCAGCGGCCCTGCACAAGCAACTCGGCGTATCGTCGCTGGACGAACTAAAGGCTGCTTGCGAAGCAGGCAAGGTGCAAGAGTTAAAAGGCTTTGGTGCGAAGACCGAGCAATTGATACTTCAAGGGCTTAAGATCGCTGGCGAGGCTGGGCGGCGCATGCTCTGGGCTCAAGCGGATAGATTGGTGCAGGAATTGCGCGAGCACTTGCAAGGTGTGCCCGGCATTCAGCAACTAGAGTTCGCCGGAAGCTATCGCCGCGGAAAAGATACCGTCGGCGATCTGGATATTCTCGTCACGGCCGATGACCCTAACCCGGTCATGGATGCGCTCGGCGAATTTTCGAGCATTGCTTCGGTTCTGGCCCGGGGTGACACGAAAATGTCGATCCGCACGATCGATAACGTGCAAGTCGATTTGCGCGTCGTCCCGAATGAATCGTTCGGCGCGGCTTTGCAGTACTTCACCGGCTCGAAGGAACATAACGTCACCCTTCGCGGCCGGGCTAAGGATCGTGGTTTGAAGATCAATGAATGGGGGATTTTTCGAGTCACGGACGGCGGAGAAGAACGGCTTGGGGGTGCGACTGAGGCAGAAATTTATAGGGAACTGGATCTGCCCGTTTTTCCGCCGGAACTGCGGGAGAATCGCCGCGAGTTCGCTTGGGGAGAAGCAGGCACGTTGCCCGAGTTGATCACCGTCGAGGACATCCGTGGCGATCTGCACATGCATACGCATGCCAGCGACGGCAGTGCTTCGATACGTGAAATGGTCGCGGCCGCCAAAGCCCGAGGTCTGTCGTACATTGCCATCACCGATCACTCCCAGCGCGTATCGATGGCTCGCGGCCTGGATGGAAGTCGGCTCCGCGAACAGTGGGACGAAATCGATGCCATTCGCCGCGAGTTGGGGAAGAGCTTTACGCTGCTGAAAGGAGTCGAGTGCGACATTTTGGAAGCGGGAGGGATGGACTTGCCGGACGATGTCTTGGCCGAGGCCGATTGGGTTCTCGCCAGCGTGCACTACGGGCAGAAGCAGCCACGTGCTCAGATCACGGAGCGGATTATGGGAGCGATCGAGAATCCCCATATCGACTGCATCGCCCACCCCACGGGCCGATTGCTGAATCGCCGCGAGCCTTACGAGGTGGACCTGGATGCCGTCTTCGCCGCCGCCAAGAAGCACCACAAGTTCCTGGAACTCAACGCCAATCCTGAACGGCTGGACTTGAACGACGTTTATTGTTCTGCCGCTAAGCAGCAGGGGATCCCGATTGTGATCAACACCGATGCTCACAGCACGGATGGCCTGAGGGTGCTGCGCTATGGCATTTTGCAAGCTCGTCGTGCAGGCCTTTCGGCAGCAGATGTGGCAAACACACGGAGCTGGCTTGAACTAAAGAAGCTGCGAGCGGGAAAGAGTGGCAAGTGAGTGATGTGCCCGTTCAATTACGTGCCCAGCGTTCGCGCTTGCGGGTTCTTGTCGTCGGGCATAGCTTAAGTGGCGGCGGGGCGGAACGGTTTACCAGCGTTCTGTTGACGCACCTGGATCGGCATCGTTTTGATCCGCACCTCGTCACTTTGACCGGCGACGCGACCTATCCTCTCAGTACGGATGTGCCGCATACGAAACTTGCCTTTCACGGGCTCTGGAGCTTACGTCGGACGGTGTCACAGTTGCAACGAGTGATCGACGAGTGCGAACCGGATGTTCTATTGAGCACGTTTGATCTCCCCACGCTCGTGACAGGTTTCGCTGCGCCTAGAAAAAATGCAGCCTATCGCTGGATCGCCCGTTTGGGGCTGGCCGTGAACCGTCCCGCCTTCTCGCTGCTAGACGCAATCAGTCGCCCAGGCTTGTCACGGTTTTATCGCCGAGTCGATCATTTCGTGGCCAATTCGCAAGGATTAGCTGACAGCTTTGTCAAAAAATATTCCTTCGCGAAGCAGCGAATGACGGCGATTCACAATCCAGTGGATGTCATCAGCCTCGAAGCTCTGGCTGCACAACATCCGGTCGAACAACGCAAAATGGACCAGCCTTTGCTGATTTTCGTCGGCAGATTGCACCAGCAGAAACGGCTCGATGTACTCCTGGATGCCTACGCGCTACTGCGAGAGAAGTTTCGGCCACAATTGTGGATACTTGGCGAGGGGCCACAGCGAGGAGAGATCGAAAAACGAATTGCATCCGCTGGATGGCAAAGTGACGTGCGGCTGTTCGGCTTTCAGAAGAATCCCTTTCCGCTCGTTCGGCAGGCAGAATTGTTTGTGCTTACGAGCGATTTCGAAGGTCTGCCGAACGCCCTGCTTGAAGCCCAGGCCCTCGGAATCCCGGCCGTCGCAACGAGGGCCAACTTTGGTCCCGAGGAAATCGTCCAGGACAACGTCACCGGGAAGTTAGTTGCTTGCGGCAATGCTCCGGCGTTCGCGGCAGCTTGCAGTGCCTTGCTCACGAACGAACCGCTACGTATTGAAATGTCGCAAAGCGCCCAGCGCATCATTGCCGACCGTTTTGCGCTGCATACCTTGATTCGGCATTGGGAGGACGTTCTGGCCGAGGGCGTTCGCCGTCATTGACCATCGGGCGGGTGACGCACGACAATACCTCCTTCGCAATTTGGAACCCCAGGAATTTAGCACGGCAACCCATGGAAGACCTTTCCGGCAGCCTCTACGATCATCCCGCCATTTACGATCTTGTATTCGGTTCCGATTGGCGCGCGGAACGCGATTTTCTCGTCGATTGCTTTGCGCTCTACGCGACGGGCAAGGTGAAAAAACTTTTCGAACCCGCCTGCGGCACAGGGAGATTGCTGTTTCGTTTGGCGCGCGATGGTTACCAGGTGAGCGGCCTGGATCTCAACCCACTGGCGGTGGAGTATTGCAACGAGCGATTGGTCCGCCACGGCTACCCAGCCTCTGCCTTCGTGGCGGACATGACCGACTTCACCCTCCCCAAGCCCGTCGATGCGGCCTTCAACACCATCAACAGCATTCGCCACCTGCCGAGCGATAAACACGCCCGCGCTCATCTGGAAGCAACCGCCCGCGCGGTTCGCACCGGCGGTTTGTATATCGTGGGGCTGCATCTGATTTCACGCAATTACAGCGGTGATGACGAAGAACGCTGGTCCGCCCGGCGAGGTAATCTGGCTGCAACGTCCCAATTGCAAACCTTTGGACTCGATCGCGCGAAACGGCTGGAACGCTGCCGAATGGAAGTGAACGTTTACTCCCCCACACAGCAAAAAAGAATCGTGGAAGAACTTCGCTTCCGCACCTACACCCGCGGCCAATGGGAACGGCTCTTGCCGGGATCGGGATGGGAAATCGCTGCAACGCATGACTTTTGCTACAACGCTCGACAACCGATCGAAGTCGATGACGATAGCGAAGACGTGGTCTACGTGCTGCGGCGAACCGATCTGCCGCCGAGCACCGAGTAAGTGCACATCGCCAAAGCAACCAAGCAGAGTCCAACGCCCCCCAGCAGCAAGCGAAATGCTTGCGCCGATTGTTCGCGCGCTACAACATGGTACGGGGGGTGATATTCGCCGATCCCGGCCTGCTCCAGGTATTTCCAAGTGCTGTAAAGCTGCATGATATTCAGCCCTTCGATCCCTTTTTCGTCCTCGGCAGCAAGCTCTTGGTCGTAGTCCTTCGTGTCGATTTGCGAATAGACATAGCCATTCCAGCCTGCGATTCCGATGCCGACGGCGAGTAGCACCGCCCCGATGACAAAGATCGCCCCCAGGACGTTCACCCCGTTGTACTCCGCCCCTTTGGTTGGCTTTTGACGCGAAACCTCCGTCTCTTTCTCTGGCGGCAATGCTTTCAGCCCCCGAATACTCGGAACTTGCAACGACTGGCCGCAGCTGCATTGAATGTTCGTGCCGGCTTGCGAAATGGTAACCGGCGTTGTCAGCCCGCAGGAACAAGGGAGAAGGTATCGCTGACTCATGATGCAAGGGGATTGGGCAGGGCGAATTTCGAAAGGATGATACCAGCTAGTTTACCCTACACGTCGTTGGAGCGAATGGCCGCGGTGGTAGAATGAAGTCGCTGTCGTTGCTTCGTTTTGCACCTGGGTGTTGCTCCCCTGAACTATTCCGTTTATGCCCCGACTCGATCATCTTCCGCCGTTCGAAATGCAATTCCCCGTCAAGCCCGAAGAGATTGACGAATACGATCACGTCAGCAACCTGGTTTACTTGCGCTGGACACTCCGGGCCGCGGCCGCTCACTCGGCAGCGGTCGGCTGGACCACGGAACGTTATCGGTCCCTGGGCCAAGGCTGGCTGGTTCGTTCCCACAAGATCACCTACCGTCGCCCCGCACTCTTGGGCGATGAAATTCTGATGCGTACGTGGGTAGGTGATTTCGAAAGGTTCTCCTCGGTGCGGCATTATCGGATTTTCCGCGCTCAGGACGAAGTCTTGCTCGCAACCGCAGAGACGAACTGGGTTTTTGTGGACCTGAATTCCCAGCAACTTGCCCGCATTCCTGTCGAAGTGCAATCCGCTTTTGGCTTCGTCCCCCAGGATGAGACGACCAGCAGTTAGCACCCCCAGCCCACCATCTTTTCCTGGGTGTCGCCGTGAGTTACAGTGGTGATGACCGGAGGGTAAGCGAATGGCTAGCGGTCACACTGGAAATGTGATGCCCCGTAAGGGGTTGCGAGTTCGAGTCTCGTGCCCTCCGCTTTCACAAGTCTAGGCCACGCAAAACTTTGCGTGGCCTTTCTTATGCGCTGGGCCGTCGCCGTCGAAGATCATTCCGCCGCGAAATGGAGCCAATATGCATGGGTATCGTAGGGAGTGCGTGCATCAATGCACCCTCATTGGCTGCGTGCCCGCGAGGTCGCCAGCCTAAGCAAAGACGGTGGGGGCCTGCAAGGATCGCCGGACCGCATTGCGTGAGAGGCACTTCAATGGGGTCGAAAACGTAAGCCGACTACTCCGTTTGTGCAGCCGCCTGATCGAACAAGTGCCGGGCGGCTCGGCCGCTGATTGTTGTGCAACGGAGCAGTTCCGCGGCAATCAATTCAATCGCCCGCCAGATAGCAGGATCGGCGAGCAAATGCTCGACTTTGTTGAGCAGGCGACGTTCCAGGCGGGCCACTTGCTTCTCGCCGCTGGCGCGCTGCGACGTCATCGCTCGCACAGCGCGCAAGTCTTGCCGCGCTCCGGACCACGCATACTTGCCCGTGTAACAGGCTTCCGCGGCAACGCCGCCGAGCAAGATCAGGATTTCGACCTCGACTGGATCGTGTGCCGGCTTGATTCGACCCTTCTTAAGTTCGCATTGCCCGAGGCGCAGTTGATTGGGCAGGATGCTGACGCGCTGCACATTTCTGCCGAGCGTCAGCGCGATGACTGCATGCCCTGCCTCGTGATAAGCGGTCGCGAGATTGACCGCCCCGTCCGGAGTTGATCCGTCGCTAGTCAGTGCTTATTCCTTCTGATTGCCCCAGCCTGGCAAGACCCATCCTCGCGCTTGCTGCCTCGCGAGAAATGGCGTTTTACTTCTTCATGCCGTGATTATAGCGACTAGGCCCGTGGGTCACGCACGAAGTTGAGGCGGGTTCCATCTCTGGAGTTCGGATAAGATGGTACGCGATGACGCAGCGGAACGGTTTTGCGTCAAGCACGAGAGAGATTTAAAAAACCGCGTGCCCAGTTCGGATGCGTGCGAGATCTACGGGACTAGTGCTATGCAAGAACGCAAAGACACAGCCATTCAAAAGGCGGAAGAATTTATTGCCACCAGCAGGCATCCTCAAGGACCGTGCATCGGGGTCCGGTGCATAACGCCAACCACTCAGACCATTTGGGAGGTCGAATTCGCGCATGCCGGCTTTACATCACGAAGCGAAACCGCCGATCCGCCTTCACTAATTTTAGTCGTTGATCTTGACCGAAACTCGGTTCGTGTCGACTCCCTGATGTGACTCGCAGACGCCGTCGGAAGCCCCGTAGCATCCCTCTTTGTCCTAGGCGAGTGACACAATGAATCCATGTACATATACACTTCGACGTGCATGTGGGGGCAAATCTCATTTCGCGAGAGTTACTGTGGCCCTTGGAAACGAAGTGCCCATAGTCGGAGATAAGCCAGGGGATTATGTCTTCGCCGAATGGATTGCCGGAGCAAAGTCTGGAATTGACTTTGCGATACGAGCAACACATTTCGATTCCCCGATCAGTGTTACATGCATCGCCGGGCACGCTGCCGACACATTTGAGGACACCGTTCGTTGTGCGGCTGCCATGGCTGCGTTTGGGGTAATCGAAGCGGAGGGTTGGCGGCCCGATTACGTCGGTGGACAGTGGGTCTTAATCCATCCCGAGGAAACGGAAGAGTAAAAGTCCCGTGGGGCATGCACGAAGCTGAGGCGGGTCTGATTCGGTTTAGATTCTCCGGTCGGTGACGAGACGCGGATTCCATCTCTGCAGTTTGGATAAGATGATACGCGGTGACGCAGCGTCGCGGTGTTGTGTCACGCGTGTGAAAGGTTCAACGAATCGCGTTCGTGGGTGATCTACGGGACTGCCTACCAATCCCATTCCGGCCGCGAAGTCGATTCTCCAATTGTACAATCCGGGCGATTCTTCGCGAATTGTTGGAGTCCCTCCACTGTGATTTTTGTTCGCGATACATTCAACGCCCTAAGTTTGGGCAGTGTCGCGATCCACTCCAGCGATTTGTTGGTGACGGCGACATCCCGCAACTCGATATACTCTAGCCCCAAGTTGTTGCGGAAGTGCAGCAATCCCGAATCGGAAAAATTGCAGCGGAACAAGCGAAGCGAATTCAGCTTGGTAATACCCGAGAAATGCTGCAATCCACCGTCAGTGACTTGTGCTTGTTCGTTCAAAGTCAGCGAGCGCAATTCGCGCATCGAAGCCATGATTTCCAATCCCTCGTCCGTGAGTCCCTCCGGTGGAACGAAATGGCGGACGTTCGAGCTCTGAAAGAGGCGAATCGTCTTGACTGTTGCGTTCGTCGCTCGGAGATTGACAAATCTCAGCTTATCGTCCGAGGCGGGACTGTCGAAATGCTGCATGAACGAAAGCACATGCAACTGTTTGCGTTCGGCGAATGCCAGGAAATCATCATCGGTGAGGCGGAGGCGATACGTAGGCGGACGAAGGAACGTCAGATTCTTGAGCGGCTGCAATTTTTGCAAAGTGGCGGACGAAATGGATGTTTGGTTGAGATCCAAATACTGAAGCGATGTCAGCCGCGCGAGCCCATCGGCCGCCCGGTCATCGACGCTTTTTCCTTGGAGACATAAATGGGTTAATTTAGGAAAGCCGCCGAGTTCGCCTAAAAAGTCGCCGCGAACGCCCCGATTGTTGAACAATTCGAGCCGCTCTAGTTCGGGGTGGTTGGCGACGAACTTCAGGCCTGCGTCCCCGATATTGCTATTGGAAATCTTGAGCGTGCGAAGGTTCTTCGTTCCGCGGAAGGCGAAGAGCGCTATGTCGCTGACGCTCTCTCCACTCAATTCGATCACGCCCAGTTGCAATTGCCTTTCACGGCTGACGCCCTCGGGGGACCACCCGGGGGTCGCGCAAAGATGGATTAGATTCGCTCGCGACATTGCGGAAAGCACTGCGTCGTCGAATCGCGGCGGCGCCAGGGCTGCGAGATTCTCGAGTTTCGCCAGCCTCGCGACTCCCTCTGCTGTAATACTCGAGCGCGTGAGGTCGAGGTAGCGCAATTCCTTGAGCTTCAGAATTGAATCTAGGCTTCGATCCGTGACCTTTGAGCTATTGACTTCGAGCGACCGAAGTTCGGGAAACTGCACCAATAATTCGAGCGCCTGATCGCCGGCGATATTTTCAAATCGAAGACTGCTTAGATTTTTAAACTTGCCGCATGCCGTCCGCACGTTCTCGGTAATTTCCGAATCAAGCCACACCATTTTGAAGACATCCTCGGGCGACTGCGGCGGATTGAGGCTTTTGTCCCAACATCGATCTGTGAGAAAAAGCAAGCCGACCTCAGCTAGCGCATCTAAGTCCGCTGCATCGCAGCGTGGGAGATTAAGCTGCCGTAGATTCTTTAAATTGCCAAACGACTTCAAGCCGTTCGCATCGACCTCGGATTGGATTGATAACTCTTCGAGCTGCTCGATTGTCGCGATCTCGCGCAGCGTGGCCGGGGGCAGCGTTGTGTCCCCGAAGGCCCCGAAATCTATAATCGAGAGGGCTCGCAACTTCTTGCACTGTTTCAGTTGGCTGAAACCGCCAACGGGGACGGCAGTGTGCATCACGACTGCTTTCAAGGCGGGCAATTGAGCTAAGGCACTCAAATCATTGAGGTCAGCGGGACCAAGAACAGTGAAAGAAACCATCGTGGCCGGATCGCGGTCGCGAGACAGCTTCTTCCCCGCGAGTCGTTCCAAAGAGTCTCTTAGGTTCTGATCCTCTGCGGCGGCGAGTTGCAGACTCAGGAAGGAACACACCACCACGACAAGATTACGCAGCATGACTGATCCTTCGTAGGAATTCACCGTAAAGAGGCCCGCGCCGACAGCAGCAGTTTAGCGAAGGATCGTAGTCATCCGCCAGTAAGCGTCGGGCGATCAACCTCACCGAACCCGAATTGTGACACGAGCCAGCAGAACGGCGGCGTGGTGCCTATGTTAAGCGCTGCCTGTGTTTTGCTGGCTGAACCCAAGGAAGCAGTGACTAATTGTCGCTCTTGCACCCGGCATACATGGCAGCCGCGTAGGTAACGCACGAAGCCGAGATGGGTTTGATAGGGCTCAAGCGTTCCCGTGCGTGACAACAGGGGCGCAACTTTCTTGAGGATGCGAGAAAGTTGGGGGAGTTTTCTTCTACGCGTGAGCGCATAAACATTCCAGGAACGACTTGATCAATCATCAATCACTGGCGATAAATGGCGCAATAAATGCAACGCTCCGGGAAGCGGGACGGGGCGAGTCTTGTATCGCTGAACGTCGTCCGTTGTACTTGTTTCCAAGCGGATTGCACCCTGTTCAAAGCCGCACTTCACCCCTCACAGGAGTCGTTAACAGCCAGTTTCGAACTTTCGCAGTTAAGTCGGGAATTATTTAATACTTACGCCGTTCAAACGGTGTGTAAACGGGTTTCCAAAATCACCCGTTTAGTAGGTGCCATCCTTGGAGGG
This sequence comes from Pirellulaceae bacterium, assembly GCA_041739545.1. Taxonomy (GTDB): domain Bacteria; phylum Planctomycetota; class Planctomycetia; order Pirellulales; family Pirellulaceae; genus JBGSNR01. Next base: position 93,280 of record JBGSNR010000067.1, read on the forward strand.
AAAGCTTAAGCGGTATCGTCGAGCGCGGGGAGCGGAAGTGGTTCCGTACGAGCGGCGAAGCCAGGGAATCGCGACGTGCGGGGTAATGGCACATTTCTGAGCAACTGTTGACAACTAATCAATGATTCGAGACGATCCATGTTGCGGTCGGCTCCGATGGTGCCTGCTGCGCATGGTTCGCCTGAAGGCTGCTCTTTGATGATTAGATCTGAGGGACTCGGTTCTGCCAGCCAGTGTCTCCCTCAATTCAAGAATCCTTCAACAGTGCAAGGTGCCCGTCATCCATTGGGTCATCTGGCGAGCTTACGCCACGGCATTCGAGCAACCTTAGTCCAATGAGCCGCAACACGATTGGCTGACTTCCGCCAAAAAGCTCCGCTACATTGTTTCGACGAGAAGGTTAAGATGGCCGGGCATTGGAATAGGGAACTTCTGAACTGTAACAGCGCCGCACGACCGCGCCGGCAGTGGCGAAACAGAGTACCGCTGAATGGCCGACCAGTTGAATAGCCAAGTCGATGGGCAGACAGTCCCCGACTTTAGGGCTTTGTTCGAGACTGCGCCGGGCCTGTTTCTGGTGCTGACGCCAGATTTAAGAATCGTTGCCGCCAGCGATCTGTACCTGCAGGCGACGATGACCAGCCGCGAGTTGCTCCTGGGGAAACACATCTTCGAGGCGTTCCCTGATAACCCGGATGATCCGGAAGCGACCGGATCGCAAAACTTGCGGGCCTCGTTAGAACGTGTGCTGCGGACTAAAGCGCTAGATACCATGGCGGTGCAGAAGTACGACATTCGCCGCCCGGCCGAGGAAGGGGGTGACTTCGAGGAGCGTTTCTGGAGTCCTGTCAATTCGCCCAGTCTGGGGGCAGATGGTGAGTTGGCTTTCATCATTCACCGTGTCGAAGACGTAACACAGTTTGTGCGTCTGAAGCAAGCGGAAGGAAAGCAGCAGGAACTGGCGGCAGAATTGCAGCGGCGCGTCGACCAAACGGAAGGCGAAGTTTTCCAGCGGGCACAGCAACTGCAAATCGTGAACGAGCAGTTGCGACAGGTGAACGACGCTCTGCAGTCGGAAATTGCGGAGCGAAAACTATCAGAAGCTCGAAGTGCGGAACTGGCCGAGGAACTGCGACTGCTCAACGAAGAGTTGGAATGTCGCGTTGAGGAGCGTACTGCGGAGTTGGCGGAAACGAACCTCGCCTTGACGAACGAAATGGCCGAACGCCATCGTGTTCAAGATCTATTCCGCCAGGCGATGGAATCACTCCCCAGCGCGACAGTCGTGATCGACTCCGCCGGCTCCATCGTTATGGTAAATGAGCAAACGGACAAACTGTTTGGCTACGACCGTGTTGAATTAATCGGGCAAACTGTGGAATTGCTGGTGCCTGAGCGGATGCGCAAGCACCATCCTGCCTACCGAGCCGATTTTTTCGCTCATCCGGAAACACGGCTCATGGGTGTGGGACGTGAGCTTTTTGGGAGGCACAAGGATGGCCGAGAATTCCCCGTCGAGATTGGCCTGAATCCGTTTCACACCAAGGACGGGATTTTTGTGCTCGGCATGATCGTGGACATCTCGGAACGCAAACGGATCGAAGAAGCCCAGCGTCAAAGCGAAATGCGTTTTCGTGCGATCTTCAATCAGACTTTTGAACTCGTTGGGATGTTAAACACCGACGGCACGATCGTCGAAGTAAACCAGCCTGCGTTGGACTTTCGTGGCCTGAAGCATGAAGACGTAGTCGGCCAGTCGGTATGGGAAACCCCTTGGTTCGATATTTCCGTCGAAGCCCGCGAACTCGCTCGGATGGCGGTTACGGGGGCGGCAGCCGGGCAATTCATGCGCCAGGAAGTAACCGTACGCGACCTGCGTGGCGGGCTGCGAACGTTCGACTTCTCTGTAAAACCGGTCATTAACGATGCCGATCGTGTCGAGTTGCTGATTGTCGAGGCTCGCGACATTACCGAGCAGAAGCTGTTAGAGGGACAGTTCCGCCAGGCCCAGAAAATGGAGGCCGTGGGGCAATTGGCAGGGGGCGTGGCCCACGACTTCAACAACCTCTTGACCATCATTACGGGCTACTCGGAAATCATGTTGGAATCGTTGCCTCCTGGCGATCCCATGCACGAGATGCTCGAAGAAATTAACAAAGCCGGACAACGCTCGGCAACGCTCACGCGCCAACTCCTAGCATTCAGCCGCAAGCAAGTCCTAACGACTAAAGTTCTCGACCTGAATGAAGTGGTGAAGAACACGGAAAAGATGCTCCGCCGCATGATCGGCGAGGACGTCAAGCTGGCGACGATTTTACCGGAGATCGATCGCGTGAAGGCCGACCCCAGTCAACTGGAGCAAGTGCTGCTTAATTTGGCAATCAATGCTCGCGATGCGATGCCCCAGGGAGGCGAGCTAATCATTGAAACAAAGAACGTCGAGCTGGACGAGGAATACACTGCGACGCATGCCGGCGTGAATGCAGGCCGATATGTTTTGCTCTGCGTGACCGATTCCGGAGAGGGGATGAGCGTCGAAGTGCAAAGACGGCTCTTTGAGCCATTTTTCACCACGAAGGGGACGGGCAAAGGGACCGGGCTTGGCCTGGCAGTGGTCCACGGAATTGTGAAGCAAAGCGACGGACATATCCAAGTTTATAGCGAGCCAGGGACTGGCTCTTCGTTCAAGATTTACTTGCCGGCCATTGAGCAACTCCCACGGGTAAACCAGGAGCCACCTCAGCGTCCCGTGGTCGCGCACGGCACGGAGACGATCTTGCTGGTCGAAGATGAAGAGGGGGTCCGAGCACTGGGGCAACGCGCGTTGGAACGTTACGGCTATACAGTGCTTGTGGCCAGCGACCCGGCCGAAGCAATCCGCATCAGCCGAGCTCATGAGGGCCCGATCGAGCTGCTCCTGACTGACGTGGTGATGCCGCAAATGAATGGCCGGCGTTTGTCCGAACTGCTTTCTCCCGAGCGGCCGGAAATGAAGGTACTCTATATGTCGGGCTACACCGACGATGCGATCGTGCGGCAAGGGATCCTCAACGCGGGGGTCAACTTTCTGCACAAGCCGTTTTCCCCTGCGGCATTAGCGGCCAAGGTCCGCGATTCGCTCAGAAGCTAAATCTTTGCGGGCAAAGAGTATTTGCGACTCGTCGTCTGCAGGGCGATACACGGCAGTTTGCGGACATCATGCCTCATGATGATGAGTGACCGCCATTCACGGAGTCACTCTCGAGCAGGCAGCATTGCGAAAAACTTTTCGCGATCGGCCCGCTACTTCCAAAAATTATGGACGTATTCAAAGGAATCAGTTCAATACCAGCGGAGCCTCAAATGCAACTTTCCGAGGATCTATCCAGTGTGGGCAAAACAACGGACACCGGCCGGTTGTCCCTTCTCGAGTTGGCCATCCGCACCGCGGTCGTCGTGGGAGTCGCAAGCGCGATCGTCGTCATTTTGGTGGGTCTCGCCTACGCCATCGATATTGTTCTCTTAGCCTTCGCCGCGGTGCTTTTCGCCGTGTTTCTTCGAACGCTTTCCGAATCGATTTCACACTCCACCGGATGGAATGAGTACCTTGCGCTGGCCGCCGCGCTATTGGCGTTAAGCTTGCTCGTTCTGCTTGTCGGCATGTTCTTAATTCCACCGGTGCTGGATCAGGCCGCGGAAGTTCAAGGACAACTGCCAAAAGCGTTCGAGGAGTTACACAAGCGAATCGAACAATTTTCGTGGGGCAGCTGGATGATCGACCGGCTCCAGAAGCCCAGCGAACTGTTCCCTCAACCGGGTGCGATTGTCAATCGAACGAGCGGTGCCGTTGCCTGGCTATTTGGCCTGATCGCCGTTGTAATCGTGGTCTTCTTCGTCGGAATTTTGTTAGCCATTCAACCCAAGTATTACATCGACGGCGTATTGTCACTCGTTCCCTCGCACGCTCGTACGCGCGCCGGGGAAGTTATGTTTCAGATCGGAACCACGCTTCGCTGGTGGATGATGGCCAAGTTGATTGCCATGCTAATCGTCGGCGTGGCAACCTGGCTGGGGCTCTGGATGCTAAACGTGCCAGGTGCGGCTGCGTTGGCCGTCATCGCGGGGATTTTCACCTTCGTGCCGAACTTCGGTCCGATTATTTCGGCAGTCCCGGCTGTTCTTTTGGCTCTGCTGCAAGGCCCTTCAGCCGCCCTCTGGGTAGTCGTCCTTTATACGAGTATCCAACTTGTCGAGAGCTACGCGATCACGCCACGCTTGCAGTTCAAGGCGGTAGCAATGCCCCCGGCACTTTTGATAATCGCACAGTTAATCATCTGGGCTTGGGCGGGCGTTCTAGGACTGATTTTGGCGACGCCACTAACCGCCGTTGCCTTGATCATGATCCGGATGCTTTATATTGAGCGACCCGGCCGTGGCCCTGCTTAAGCTGCTCGGAGTACGAGGCATGTCGAGAGCCTACGCCGAGCGAAGCTCGCGTCGATCATCAAACCATTGACTTCAACCGGAAACGCCGGCGATCGCGTCAACTGCACCATTACTGGCGGATTCGCTATTCTGAAGGTTCATCGCGGCAACCCAATTCATCTTAGGACAGTATGAAAATCATCATTATCGGCGGTGTTGCCGGCGGAGCGTCAGCCGCGACACGGGCGCGTAGGTTATCGGAGGCCGCGCACATTATCCTGCTCGAACGTGGTCCGGATGTTTCCTTCGCGAACTGCGGCCTTCCCTACTACATCGGGGGCGAAATCAAGGACCGCAACAAGCTATTGGTCGTTACCCCCGCGCGCTTGCGTGAACGTTTCAATCTGGATGTGCGCGTGCGATCGTTGGCCGTGGCGATTGATCGGGGGACCAAGACCGTACGTATTCAGAATCTGGAATCGGGACAGGAGTACGAAGAGTCTTACGACAAGTTGATCCTGGCACCGGGAGCCGCACCGATCCGCCCGCCGCTGCCGGGTATCGACTTGCCTGGAATCTACACGCTCCGCAATCTGCAGGATATGGATCGCATTCAGCAGACGATCGCGGATGGGGTCCACGAAGCGGTTGTGATTGGTGCCGGCTTTATCGGGCTGGAATTGGTGGAGAACCTGATCGGCCGGGGAATTAAAACGACGCTGGTGGAACTTCAAAACCAGATTCTGCCGCCGCTCGATCAAGAGATGACCACGCCGCTGGTCGCTGCCCTACAGGAGAAAAATGTCGAATTGTTGCTTGGCGATGCTGCGGAAGGTTTTGAAAACTCAGCCTCAGGGCTGATCGTGCGGCTAAAGTCGGGCCGGCAGATTCATGCGCAACTGGTTGTGCTCGGGGTTGGCGTGCGACCGGAGAATCAGCTTGCAGTGGCGGCCGGGCTAGAGGTTGGTCCGCGCGGCGGCATCAAGGTTAACTCGCAGCTGCAAACGATTGACCCCGATATTTATGCCGTAGGGGACGCGATCGAAACGACGGATGCGATCTCAGGTCAGGCGGTGCAAGTTCCACTGGCGGGGCCCGCGAATCGCCAAGGGCGGTTGGCGGCCGACCATCTATTTGGGAGAGAGGTGAAGTTCCGCGGCACGCAAGCAACGGCGATCGTGGGGCTCTTCGGCCGAGTCGCAGCCTGCACGGGTGCCTCGGAAAAAACGCTGCGGCGCAGTCAGCAGCCCTTTCGCATGGTTTACATTCATCCCGCACACCATGCCGGCTATTATCCCGGTGCGCAAGGGATGGCTCTCAAGCTTCTATTCGCGCCCGACACCGGCCGTATTCTTGGTGCGCAAGCCGTCGGTGGCGAAGGAGTGGATAAACGGATCGATTTATTGTCGGTGGCGATTCAAGCGCAGATGACCGTTTTTGATCTGGAAGAAATGGAACTAGCGTACGCACCGCAATTTGGCTCCGCTAAGGATCCCGTGAACATGGCAGGATTCGTGGCGGCCGGCTTGCTGCGCGGCGATCATCCACAGATCGACTTAGAATCGTTGCTCAAGCTGTCTGCGGCGGAGCAACCACTGCTGCTCGATGTTCGCATGCCTGAGGAGTTCGCGGCTGGGCATCTGCCGGGGGCAATAAACCTCCCCGTTGATGAACTGCGAAGCCGATTGGACGAAGTTCCCTCGGACCGCCCAGTCGTTACCTACTGTCAAGTTGGGCAACGGGGCTATCTGGCTACGCGCATCTTGTTGCAAGCGGGCCGCCAGGTGCTCAACCTCAGCGGCGGCTACAAGACGTATTTGCTCTGGAAGCCGTTCGTAGAATAGCGCTTCATGCCGTTCAAATTGGGTTGACCGTGAAGAATAGCCGTTGGGTGAGCAGTGTGGAATGCTTCTCAATCACTTGACGGTTAACTGGCGGCGGTAGATCGACGAACCGTGAGCGATGTAAAGAGTGCTGTGATCGGGACCGGCCAGGATGCAGGTCGTTAGTGGTTGGTCTGGCTTTGGTTTCGGCAGGACTCCGCAGGGGCGACCGGTAGGGTCAAAAATCTGCACCCCCAGCGCACTGGTGATGTAGTAACGTCCTTTCTTATCCACCGCCATCCCATCGCCGAGTGAAGTCTTCAGGTAGGGAGGAGGTTCGTTGAATTTGAACTCTCCCTTCTCATCGATCGGAAGTCGCAAGGTCATGCTCGGCATTTTGGCATCAAGTGTTCCCTTCGCATTCACGCGGAACGTCCAGGCGTTCTCTCCGCCGTAGTCAGAAACGGCAAGCGTTCCGCCGTCGTTCGAGAGTGCAATTCCGTTCGGCTTGGTGATTCCGGTATCGACGACTGTGAGTTCGCCCGTTTGCGGATCGATCCGCGTCACCTGTTGCGCTCCCGTTTCGGTAATCAGGATAAAGCCATCACGCGTAACGGCCAGATCGTTGGGCTTTACTCCTTCGGCCACGGTCTTGACTTCGCCATTGGCAATATTGATCCAGATCACACGATTCTTCGCTCCCTGACAGCCATAGAGGAGCGAGCCATCGGGACTGAATTCCAGGCCGCTGACGGATTCTTTAGCGAGTTCCGTCTTAGCTCCGTCCGCTGCGCTGATGCGATAGACGGCCGGCGCTTTCATATCGCAGAAGTAGAGGTTGCCGTCCTTGTCGGCACACAGAGCATCCGCGAAGCCCAAGTTTTCGGCGACGAGCTGCCACGATTCACCCGGCACCAAAAGATTCAGCAAAGTGAGATCGCCTCCCAGATCCCCGCGAGTGTCATACACGGGCGTATGCGGTTCCTTGCGCCACAACCATTTCATTGCGTCCGGAAAACGGGCTCCGCCGAAGTCGGCATTGTGGGCATAACCTTCCGCCCAATCGAAGCGAACATCGTAGCCCATGTACTTCAAGGCTGATGCCATTTGCTGGTTCGCCCAGGGCCAACTGCCGAAGGCGTTGTCGACATCACCGCTCGTGTCGGCCATGTAGACGCGGATTGGCTTGGGTTCAGTCTTGCGCACCAGGGAGGGATAAACGTTGCCGCCGCGCAGATTCGTGAAACTGCCGACGCTGGAGTAGACCTTGCGAAACGCATCCGGGCGTTCCCAAGCGGCCGTGAAAGCACAAATCGCGCCGGAACTCGAGCCACCGATGGCGCGCATCTCCGGGTCTGGCGAGATGCGATAATGTTTCTCCACCTCGGGAATTATTTCTTCGAGCAGGAAGCGAACATATCGGTTCCCAAGGCTGTCGTACTCTAGGCTGCGGTTGGATGGTTTGTTATTCGGATTGGGCTTGGACTTGTCATTCCCCGGATTAATGAAGACCGCAATGGTCGGCGGCATATCGCCGCGAGCGATGAGGTTGTCGAACACGATTGGAACCCGCCAACGTCCTTTAGGATTGCGCATGCCTTCCCCATCTTGAAAGATCATCAGCGCAGCGGGCTCTTCGGCTTTGTATTGAGCGGGGACATAGATCGACCAATCGCGAGTGGTACCGGCAAAAATTTTGGATTCCCAAGGGGGCATAGACACGACCTTGCCTTGAGGAACGTCGTCGTGCGGGACGGCATCTGGATGAGGCTCCCATTGGGGCTTCGTCTGCACGATAGGAAGATGCGTCGACTCCGCATCCTTTGCCCAGAGCCAGCGGAGAGCAGCAGGAAGTTCTTCCCCTCCCCATTTGCCGCTGTGACCGCCGTCCGTCATGACGAGTTTGTAGTTGTAGCCGGCAAACTGCAGAGCGGCCGCCAAATCCTGATTCCCCAGGGGCCAGTTGCCGTGCAAATTGTTCAGGTCATCCTTCCCATCCTGCAAATAGACCTTGATCGGCTTTGGCTTATCCTTGGTTTTGCGAACCAATCCCGGATAGGCCCAGCCGCCACGAATGTTGGTGAAACTGCCAATGTGGCTCAGCACTTTGCCGAACTGATCGGGCCGTTCCCAGGCGACGGTGAACGCACAAATACCGCTCGATGAAATTCCACACACCGCGCGTTCGGCGGGATCTGCCGAAACATTCAGATCTTTCAAGGCGACCGGCAAAAACTCTTCGATAAGAAAACGGGCGTAACGATCCCCCAGCGAATCGTACTCGTACGAGCGATTACTCCGACCACTGGCTCCCGGCATGGTTGCGGGAATGATCCCCGGATCCACGAAAACGGCAATCGTCACCGGCATGGCCTGCGTGTGGATAAGATTGTCGAAAACCACCGGGACTCGAAACGCACCATCGGGCTTGACGTAGCCCGAGCCATCCATGAACACCATCAAGCGGGCAGGTTGATCCGGACTGTATTGAGCTGGGACATAAACGCTGTATTGCCGAGTGGTACCCGGAAAAATCTGGCTTTCTGAAAACTGTGCCGATGTCACCTTTCCCTGCGGAACTCCCTCTTGAGCAACGCGCTCGGTAATCTCTGCACTAAGCACGGGGAGGGAAATGAAGGAAAGCAGCAAAAATAGACCACAGCTGAAGGACTTCATTGTGTTCATGATCTTGAAGCCCAATGGCTTTGAGGAGGTTTAGGAGAGGACAGCTATTCGAGCGTGCTTGGATTCGAGTTAGTTCGTTTTAGAACGGGTAAGCCCAGGGAACGACAATCATCGTCACTAAAAAGCAAATGCAATTGAGCGGCACACCCAGTTTGACGTAGTCCATGAACTTATATCCACCGGGCCCGTAAACCATTAGGTTTGTCTGGTAGCCGATGGGGGTCGAGAACGCACACGAAGCAGAAACCATGACCACGATGGCAAACGGCATGTAACTGACATCCAACGCGTCTGCAGTTTTCATTGCGAAGGGAAACATCAACGCGGCGGCAGCATTGTTGGTCACCAATTCCGTGATGACAATCGTCGTGATATAGATCACTGCCAAAGAAACGAGCGGACTTCCGCCAGAGACGTAAGTCGCACCGCTAGCGATCATCTGCGCTGCACCGGATGCCTCTAACGCCTTCCCGAGTGCAAACGAGGCGGCAATAGCCAGAAGCACATCCCAATGAATGCTGCGGCGGGCGTTTTCCAGCGAAATGCATCGCGTAAGAAGCATTAACAAGGCCGTTACGCTGCCGATAACCAACATCGATACCCATTCCAACGATGCGATCAGCACCATCGCGGCAAGTAGCCCGACCGCGAGTAAAGCTAATTCATGACTGGGGCGGGTGGATTCCTCAACTTTGCTCACCAGAAAGAAATCTCGCGAATTGCGATGCTGTTCGGCAAAGGACGGATGGGCTTCCACCAGCAGTACGTCCCCCGCTTGCAGAACCACGTCGCCGATTTTCTGACGCAGACGTTCGCCGTTCCGCGCGACAGCCACCACGACCGCATTGTATTGCGAACGAAAACGACTCTCGCGAATCGTTAAGCCTAGCAGTGGGCAGGTATTCGACACGACAGCTTCTACCAGGCAGCGCTGCGTTTGCGGAACCTTGAGCTTGAAGACTTCATCCGTGGCCGGGAGCAAGCCTCGAATTTTCTGAAGCTCCTTCACCGATTCGACCGCACCAACAAACAACAGCCGATCGCCGGCACGAAGCACTTCCTGAGGTGAAACCGCAGGCATGGCAACGCCGTCCCGGTCGATTTCTGCCAGGTACAATCCTGGCAAGTGTCGTAAGCCGGCATTCTCGATCGAGTTGCCAACCAAGGGGCTGTCTCGCGGCACCTGCATTTCGACCGTGTAGGCACGCGGGTCGTCGTCCATACTCACGGCCGGTTTGCGATCGGGAAGAATCCAGCGGGCGGCGAAGACGACGTAGATTCCGCCGATGATTGCCAGCGGCACGCCGACCCAAGACACCTGAAACATTCCCATCAAAGGCATGCCACTTTCCCGCAGCAGCCCTTGCACAACGAGGTTCGTACTGGTGCCGATCAACGTCGTCACCCCCCCTAGCACCGCCGCATAGCTTAGTGGCAGGAGCAATTTGGAGGGAGAAAAGCGATTGGAGCGGGCGGTGTCCGTCACGGCCGGAATGAGCATCGCCACAACGGTGGTGTTGTTCAGAAAAGCACTAAGCCCCATCACCGGAAAAACCACGCGGGCCAGGGCCGTGACTAAAGTCTTGGGGCGGCCGAAGAGATTGCGCGCAATCCAACTCACCCCCCCGGTATCCTGCACTGCAGCACCGACAATGAACAGGATTGCCACGGTGAGCATGGCTTCGTTCGACATACCTCTGACTGCCGTTTGCGAATCGATGATCCCCAACAAGACCATCAACAGCACGGCGGCCATCAATACAACATCTGGAGTTGCCGTCCCCAGCATCAAGAATACAAAGCAGGCAGCAATGACCGCCAGCGCTACGTACGGCTGGTACATCAAGGCGATCAATGGCTCAGCAGCGGCGAGAAGGAACATAGCGACTCCGGTTGTCCGCTCAGCCGTGGGAACCGAGCGAATCGTGAAACTAAACTAGCGGTCGATCTTTACCTCGCCCGAGACTATAACCTGCGAGACTCGCCCTTGAAGTTGTTCCCCCGCCAGCGGCGAATTGCAACTGCGGGACCTCGATGTGGCTGCGTCGAAAGTCCACTTAACATCAGGATCAATGACGATCACATCCGCGTCGGCGCCGATGGCAAGGGTTCCCTTCGGGAGATTCATGATCCGCGCGGGGTTGCAGGTGAGTTTGGCGAGTGCCGTGCTCCAGGAGAGAACACCGGGGGCGATCAAATGCTCAATGACGAGCGACAAGGTTGTTTCTAAAGTCGACATGCCGAACTCGGCCAGGTCGATCTCTAAGGACTTCTTTTCTGTCGCGCGCGGGGAATGTCCCGTGGAGATCACATCGATAGTTCCATCAGCCAGTGCGGCCAGGCACGCTTCAACATGCTTCGCCGAACGCAAAGGTGGATTAACTTTGAAGGTAGGATCAAACTTCTTCAAGCGATCGTCGGTGAACACAAAATTCCAACTGGAAATACCAGCCGTGATGGGCACTCCTCGGCCCCGCACGCGGCGGAGCGTTTCCAAGCTGCCGATGCTAGAGACGGCCAGCAGATGAAGTTTGCCGCGCGTGGCTTCCGCGAGTCGGCAGTCGCGACTGACCATTACGTCCTCGGCTTCTGTCGGCATGCCACCCAGCCCGAGCACGAGTGAGACGCGCCCTTCATGCATCACTCCGCCGCGCGAAAGCTCTGCGACTTCCGCGTGATGCAAAATCGGCCGGCCGAACATGGCGCAGTATTCGAGCGCCCGACGGAGCAAGTCGGAATTGCCGATCGAGCGACTGCCGTCACAAAAGCCCCAGGCACCGGCTTCCACCAGGGAGCCAATTTCGGCTAACTGCTCCCCTTCGCGGTTGCGGCTCACACAGGCGAGAGGAAAAACATGGCAGTTGCCGGCCCGCATCGCCTTCTGGCGGACAAATTCGATCCCGGCGGGTGTATCGCCCGGTGGATCGGTTTCGGGCGAGCAGCAGATCGAAGTAAAACCACCTGCCAGAGCTGCTGCCGTTCCCGTCTCGATTGTTTCATCCTCTTCCAGACCCGGCTCGCGCAATTGGGTTTGCAAATCGATCAGGCCGGGAGCGACGATTTTGTTTCGCGCCTCGATGATTCGTTCGTTGCCCGTCGGAACGGCATCGTAGGCGGCAACAAAACCGTCTTCCAGCAACAAGTTCGTCACGCGATCCAAATTTTGGGCGGGATCGATGACGCGGCCGTTCGTGATAAGAATGCGATTCATACTCGGGCGAGGCAATTCCAGGCGAGGGAACCGGCGGCAAGGGAAACGTTGCCCGCTGATAATATCAAAGAACAGCCCGCATGTGACGCAGGGACGCGCGACGAACGCTCTGCCAGCAAGCAGTCGGGGTTGCGAAATTCACCTGAAACTGGTTGATTTCCGGCCGACTCGATCAGTTGTCGTCGAGGGGGACGGGATCGTAATCAATGACGTTGGCGACGTACATTTCGTACTTGCCGGGGGTGGGATCGCGGCGGACAACGACAATCCAGACGGGAAATTCTTCTGATTTTCCTTCGCTCTCGCCGCGCAATTGGTACTTCAGCACCACCTCATCGGCATCGGGCAAAGAGTTTTGTTTCACGACCGATTGGAAAGTTGCCTGCGGTTTGTTTAGCGCGAGCCACCGCTTAACGGCAGGTCGATCCAGGAACATTTGCAGAGCTTTCTGCCGCTCGGGCTGCTCGGCATAAAAGGCAGCCAAGGTGGTGTTTGAGTCAGCCCGTTCGAGCGAACTCATATGCCACTGATGGGCCGACTGCGTTTCGCGGCGATTGAGCATTTCGGCCCAGGCATCGGCCGTCTTGCGAGCGTCGGCTTGTAAACCACTCTGCCGCATGAAATGCCGCGCGGGAGCCCACCCTAGCGTCAGCAAAGCGATGCCCAATCCAATCCAGGCCAGCCGACCACCAGTAAAGCGATCTGCATTCGCCGCAAGCCCGCGCAAGACCCACACGGCGGCCAAGATGACCGCCAGCGGAATAAACCACAGCACCGGGGAAATGAACGCCAGCGGAGAAAGCAGTCCCCCCACAAGCACGCAGATCGCTCCCCCGCTGATCGAACGATAGGTTTCTTCCTGCGGCAATTGCTCGGCGTGGAGAGCTTCGGTCATGGTTCCCGGGGAGTAGGTATGCTTGGGATGTAAACAGAAAAGTTGCGACCACTCTACCAGCGCCGCCAACTATTGCGGAATCATGATCGATTCTTCGGCTGCGAAGTTCACTCGCCGTTGATGGTACTTGTAGATGAATTCGCCGTTGGAATCAAACGGCTGTACATCCGCCTCTTGATCGGCACCGTCCGATTGTCCTGGTTCGAAGTTGCCGCGCGACAACGCCCCGGCGGAGCGACTGTGCGCAAAACCCATCCATTGCAGATCGGGAGCCATCCCCAGGAAGGAACCTTCCATGGGAGTTGTGAACCCGCCAAACGGGTCGACTGCGTTGAGCGGTGCCGTGTGCAACGTGAAGGCCGTGAAGCAGACCATGATCCATCCGGACCACAGGGCCAGCACCGTTCGCAGGGCCATCTCGGCCGGCAAAGGGAACTTGACCGTCCCTTGGCCTGCCATATCAGTAAGGAGTCGCAGTATCAGAAAAGCCACTGCAAACAAAATCCAAAGCATGAGGAAATCGAACAGGTAAGTCAGCCCCGGCTGAAAGCCATCTAGCATGGTGGCCAGCGGCTCAAAAAAGTTCGTGGCAATGATCCCGGCCAGAAGAATGTTGATGAGATACATCGCATTCTTCCAAGCGCCGTGAAACCACAGCCCGGCAGCGGTTCCGGCAAAGACGAGAAATAAGAAGGCAAAGAGCATAGGTGTGGTGAGTTGGGAGTTGGGAGTTGTGTGTGGAGTGCGGAGTGTGGAGTGTGGAGTGCGGAGTGTGGAGTGTGGAGTGCGGAGTGTGGGGTGTGGAGTGTTTTTCTACACATCACACATCACACATCACTCCCAACCCATTACCCTGGCTTCAATACCCGTTGCAATTCTTGCAGCGAAGTTGTTCCCGCGGCAGCCAGCAAAATCCCTTCTTCTTGCAGTGAGGGGTGCCCCCCTTTGGCCGCATATTGCTTGAGGACTTCCACCTGCGGTTTCTTGCGGAGCACTTCTCGGAGTTGGTCCGTAATGACCAGCAATTCATAAATTGCCGTGCGCCCTTTGTAACCAATCCCTTTGCAATCGGGGCAGATCAGCGGCACGCCCTTGGGCGGTTCTTGTCCTGCCGGCAACGGCTGTTTTTCGCGGTAAAGATTCTGGACGCGTCCCGCCGGAATGCGCAGTCGCTGCGCCATTTCTGGAGTTAGTGGTACTGCTTCGCGGCACGTTACACAAAGCTTGCGAACCAGTCGCTGGTTTAAAACACCACTTACTCGGCTGATGAACTTTTCGGGGTCATCCGGCTTGAGTGCCAAGAGTCGTACGAGTGCTTCGACTGCCTCGCGAGCACGCGTGCTGACGATCACCGATTTGGATTCTTCTTCGATCTGATCGCAAAGCGTTCCGAGCAAGTCTCCCGAGTCAATCGAGGGTGCCAGGTAGATGTCCGGTTGCCGCAATTTCAACTTCAGCGCGAGCTTCAGTGGAGTCTCCCCTTGGTCGGGATCGAACTTATTGTGTTCGATATTCTCTACCAGATCCGGCTCGCCGGTATGAGCGTTTTCGATGGTCACAAAATCCTTCAGCAAGCGATCGGCCACTTTCAAAGAGGCCAGCCAGGTTGCCGTCAGCCCATCCCCAGGAAGCGAGCAGAAGACGAACAAACTCTGCGGCTGCGCCATCAGCTCCTTCAACTGCTGCCGCATCTTCTCGCGCATCCCCAACTCTTCCAGCGTGCGCTGCGTCTTCAGGATCGGCACAAAGGTGACCATGGCCGCTTCCCCCGTGGGAGTCCCCTGCGTCACGATCTGCGTGGTGAGCTTCATCCCTTGAAAACCGGTCTGGAATTTCCCCTTCTGCTGCGAGCGGCGATCTTGTGGGTTAAGATGGGCGAGCCGCTTCATCACCACCAGCATTGTGTCCCCTAGGGCCCGAGTGAGTGGTTCTTTCTCATGAACATTAGGAGTGGCGGGATGCCAGACGCCATCGATCATGTAACGCACTGTCACTGCTTCGGCCGTGTAGTCCAGCCGGATTTTTTCGCCACGGGACAGGATCGCATCGGCGATCAGCATCTTCACCGAGAGATACGCCGGAGTCTGGCGGGCCTCGATCATGGCCGATTGGTTTTGTCCGACGAGCGGACCAACGGCCGTTAGATCGACGGCTGGCCCCATCTCCCAGGGCTGCTTGGCAACCGTTTGGACCTTGGGCCCTTTATTTCCTTGCACCAGCGACATCACCATGCGCTTCATGCCAGCCGCCGTAAGTACCCTGCGATCCTCCGGAACCTTGCCGTCGCGCATGCTCAAATACGCAATCAGCGGCGCAGCCCAGGCAATCACAATCAGGCCATAGCTCGCCAGAAAGATTGGAATCGACAATCCGACCAACACAAAGGCGGCGAGAAACGTGAAGACTAGCACCGGATTCCAAACTTCGGGCTGTTGCCGGATCGACGGGCCGAACTCTTCCAAGTCGCCAGCCACCCAGACGGTCGTTCGCGCCCACAGCAGAAGGGGAATCAGCAGCAGCAGCAGCTTCCAGATTGCGAAGTAAAACCCTGGGCCGCGCTCAATCTGAGACGTCCCCTCGGCAGCGGCATAGGGGGGCCACTGGGCGGAAGCATCTCCCGCCAGAAGCAATAAAACCGCGATGGCGGCTGGGACCAAAAAGGAAGCACGCTGCATATCAAAGAATTCCAGGCTGCGAAACATTGATCCCCTTGAGCAACATCTTCAGTGCGTCGGGGTTGGGTGCAACTTCAAAGGCGGTCGGTCGGTCAATCAATTGTTGGTCGATCAAGCTCTTCAAGCTCATCGTGAAATCTTGCATTCCATCGGGAGCCCCCATGCGGATGGCATCGGCCAGTTTGGAATCTTGCCCTTCAAGCACCAACTTTGTCATCATCGACGTGAAAATCATGATCTCCACGGTGGGGACGCGCGGAACGCCAGGCTTAATCGACCGAAGGAGTTTTTGGGCTACGATCCCCTTCATGTTAAACGCAATCGCGGAGCGAATCGCTTTATGCAGCGCTTCCGGAAACAAGTCCAGAATACGACCAATCGTGGAAGGTCCGTTGGAAGCGTGAATCGTTCCGAACACTAAGTGCCCCGTTTCGGCAGCGTGAATCGCCGTCATAAACGTTTCTTCGTCACGCATTTCGCCAACGAGCATGATGTCCGGATCTTGGCGCACGGCATGCTTCATCGCGATTGAGAAGTCCTTCACATCCATGCCGATCTCGCGCTGATTGATGAGCGCCTTATCTTCGGTGTAAACGAACTCGATCGGGTCTTCGAGCGTGAGAATGTGAACCCGTTCCTTGGAATTGATGTAGTTCAGCATCGAGCCAATCGTCGTTGATTTGCCCGAGCCCGTGACGCCGGCCAGCAGCACCATCCCCTGATCGTAGAAGCAGAGTTTCTCCATCGCCGCGGGAAGATAGAGTCCCTCAAAATTCGGAATCTTGTTGTTCACGCGGCGTGCGACGAGCCCCATCATTCCCATCTGCAGGAGCATGTTCACGCGAAACCGCCACGTGATTCCGTCGACGTCGCAGGTATAGGAAAAGTCGGCGCCACCTTCGTCTTCGAAAATCTTCTTGTTGCGATCGGAAAGCATCGGCACGAGCAACTTGACCATTTCTTCGGCCGTGATCGGCGGTGCATTGAGTGGCCGCAGATCGTTCCGTACGCGAACCATCGGCGGGCGACCCACTTTCATGTGCAGGTCCGAGCCTTCCAGCTTGACCAGCGCACGAAAAAACTTATCGACTTCCAAATCCTGCTTCTGCTTCAGGTATTTGGCGGCAAAGTCTTCGTTCGATGGGGCGGGGCCGCTATCGTGTGTTGGTTCTTCTTTTTTCTTGTGACCTGACATTTTTGTCTTTCCTTCTGCGCAGTTCCGTCTCTGCTATCCTACTTACTCCATTGCCGGAATGCGTCCCCTGCACCAGCTCAAACGAACGGATTGAGTTCACAGTCTGACCGGGATTCCCCTAGCAGCCATGACCTCTTTCGTCTGGCGGATGGTGTACTCGCCGAAGTGAAAAATGCTTGCCGCCAGGGCCGCATCCGCTTTCCCCTCGACGACCACATCGGCCAGATGCTCCGGTTTTCCGGCTCCGCCACTGGCAACGACCGGGATCGACACCGCTTCACTTACTGCCCGGGTGATTTCCAAATCGTAGCCATCCTTCGTCCCATCGCAGTCCATGCAGGTGAGGACAATTTCGCCACAGCCCAGTGCTTCCACCTGTTTTGCCCAAGCGACCGCTTCTAATCCGGTTGGCTTCCGCCCGCCGTTGATGTGGACTTCCCACACTTCTCGGCCATCGCGCTGCACCCGTTTGGGATCGATGTTCACCACGATGCACTGGCTGCCGAATCGCTTGGCAGCCTCGGCCACGAACTGCGGATTTTGGCAAGCGGCGGAGTTGATACTGACTTTGTCTGCCCCTGCATTTAAAAGGGCACGAATATCTTCAATCGTGCGAATCCCGCCCCCGACGGTGAGCGGCATGAAGACCTGCTCGGCAGTTCGGCGGACCACATCGATCATGATGTCTCGCCCTTCGTGGCTCGCCGTAATGTCCAGGTAAACCAATTCGTCGGCCCCTTCCTGCTCGTAGCGGGAAGCGACTTGTACGGGATCGCCGGCGTCGCGGAGGTTCAAGAAATTTGTCCCTTTTACCACGCGACCACGGTCGACATCCAGACAGGGAATCACACGTTTCGCCAACATTGCTGCCGGGCGGAAAGCCCGTTCCAGAAGATGTGCCGCGGTTGGAGGAGGAGTCCGCGCTCGGTCGGTTGAACTAGTTCGATTTTACTCAGAGAAACCTGACTGGGGAACAAGGTGAAGGTTGGGACGACGCCTGGACTGTCGAAAGTGTCCTAACGTTCTAGACCGATAGATCGTTATTCGTGCTTCTGGCCTGAATTCGGTGATTCGGCCGGTTCTGTACTGGCGTGTTTCAGCCCGCAGTACCACATCAACCTTCCCAAGAGGCGAAAATAAACAAACAACAACAGGATCAAGCCGGCCGCGGCAATCATGGGGAGAATCGGGCTGGATGCCCATTGCGCGAAGACCATCAAAAATACGCCCAACATCACGAGCGCGGATTGCATGAAGAAAAAGAGCATGCCGTCCGCCGAGCGGCGAATGGCGTTGATGACTTGCAAATTTACCACGGAGAAAACCGAAGCTCCGGCAAGCATCGAAAGCAAAATCCACGGAAGCAGTAGCCACAAGCTCACAACAACGGGTGCCGCGGACGCAGGTTCTGCCCAAGGATAACTCCCAGAAAAGATGAGCGTGGAGACAATGCCGCCCGGAACAACGGCAAGTCCCACAGCCGAGATTACAAAGCGCGCGTCGAGGGCCCAGTTGAAGAAGTTCATGTCAGGCCAGTTTTCAACCACGTTATGCCCGTTGGCTGTGTCTTGCACGACCGTCAAGTAAATCACGGAAAGCACGCCAACAAAGAGGAACGTGGCGACGCCTACGGCGATGAACGATAGCAGGGCCATAATCGTGCCCAACGTTCCACCCAGGCTCAGCATCGCTATCGCAAAGTGCCAACCACCACTGAGCAAGGCGGCGCCGAGGGCATACGCGATGCAACGAGTAAGAGCACCCGGCTGAAACAGAAAATTGATAATGCCGCTCACGAACGGCCGCATTTCCTGTTCTAGTGTTTCGTCGCGCCAGTCGTCCTGATACTCCTCGTCGTTCTTGATATCCTCAAGCCGCGGCAATTGCGGCTTCGGCGTAGTAATTTCCTCCGCAGGCCGAAGTAGCATTTCACCTTCATCATCATCGAGCATCCCAGGGATCGCGGCAGGAGGGCGAGGCGACGGGATCTCATCGCGCAGCGCCAACTCGTCCTCGTCGTTGGTAGCAGCAGTCGCGATCGGCGTCGGCGCAGGTGCGTGACGTGCTCCCGGCGGGCGGAGTGCCGACGCAGTGGTTGCTGGCGCCGAAGAGACTCCCGCCTTTAGCGGTCGGACTAACACCGGGGAATGGCAGTCGGGGCATTGAACCTGCTTGCCGATCTGCTCGGGTTTCGCATACATCCGCGTGCCGCACAATATGCAGACGACGGGAATCGTGTTTTCGTCCAAACGTGGCGCGGCAGGGGGACGTTTCGCGGGGGGAGGAATGGCTGGCGGATTCTGGACAGGTCGCTGTTGCGGAGCGACTGTCGGCGCCATTGCTGGGGATGTTGCCGCAGGAGTTGCTTTGGGCGGTACTGCGGCGGGAACACTCCCACCGGGTATGGCAAACGATTGGCCACACTTGGGGCAGTTACAGATCGAGCCGGGGGGCAAACGCGAGGTTTTCACCATCGCCTGGCAATGAGGACAAGGAACGCGTTCGGGAGAACCTGAGGCCACGCTGAACCTGCCCGTGTTATTAAATGGACTTTGAACAGTAATCCGGTCAGTTTATCAGCCCGCCCGATTGGATGCCCGATGCCGGTCAATTTCTTCACGGTGGTCACTTCCCGAAGATCAGTCAACGTCAGCAGGGGTGGGCATGATAAGAACGGAGGAAACGATCCAATCAGTGGTAAAATGGCCTCAGAGTCAATTCCTAACCCCACTTGATCTGGGGTGAATTCATTGCATTTCGCCCCAGACTTTGCCGGGGTACAATGAAAAGATGCAAATACCTCACATCCTTTCGCGTCGCGAATTGCTTGCTCGTGCCGGCGGCGGTCTGGGTCTGGTTGCCTTGGCTGGCATGCTTGCCGAGCAGGGATTGGTTTCCCCTCTCAGCGCTGCTGAGAATTCGGTCGAGAAGCCGACTTCGGCGGAACGCCTTAACGCGCTAGCTCCGCAACCCCCTCACTTTGCGGCAAAAGCGAAGTCGGTTATTTGGCTGTTCATGAACGGGGGACCCAGCCAGGTCGATACCTGGGACTACAAACCGGCCCTCGAAAAACTGGATGGCCAGCCGCTGAAGGATTTTGACAAGAACACCGGCTTCTTTACCGGCCAGGTTGGCCCGGTGATGAAGTCCCCTTTCAAGTTCGCTCAGCATGGCCAGAGTGGAGCGTGGGTCAGCGAAATCTTCCCGGAGATGGCAAAACATGTCGACGACATGGCCTTCATTCATAGTTGCTTTACCGGTTCGAACAATCACAGCCCCGCCCTGTTCATGATGAATACTGGCATGACGCGGATGGGCTTTCCCTGCGTCGGTTCGTGGGTGACGTATGGCCTGGGAAGTGAATCGCAAGACCTGCCCGCCTTCTGTGTGATGAGCGATCCGCTCGGTCGCGGACTGCCTAAGGGCTATACGCAGAACTGGGGTGCCGGATTCTTGCCGAGCGTCTATCAAGGGACGTGGCTCAAGCCGCAAGGGGACCCGATCGACAATTTGAATCGGCCCAAAGATCAATCTCCCGAGCAACAGCGGGCCGCGCTCGATCTGCTTTCGAAGCTCAACAAACTCAAGCTGGCGACGAGCCCGCACGAAGCGGAATTGGCCGCCCGTATTGAAAGCTTTGAACTTGCGTACCGGATGCAATCGTCTGCGCCTGAAGCGCTCGACATCAACCAGGAAACGGCCGACACTCACAAGCTTTACGGCATCGACGAAAAGAACTGCACGCACTTCGCGAAGCAATGCCTGATCGCGCGGAGGATGGTGGAGCGCGGCGTGCGCTTTGTGCAGATCTATTCCGGCGGAATGGAGAATGAATTGAGCTGGGACGGCCACGCCAATATCGCCAAAAATCATCGGGGCTTCGCGGGGGAAACCGATCGGCCGATTGCGGCACTCTTGGCAGATCTAAAACAGCGCGGCCTGCTCGATTCGACCCTCGTCATCTGGGCGGGAGAATTCGGCCGCTTGCCGATCGTGCAAACGGGCGGCACAGGACGCGATCACAATCCGCACGCCTTTACTGCCTGGTTTGCCGGCGGTGGCGTGAAAGCTGGGACGCATCATGGGGCGACCGATGAGATCGGGCACCGCGCGGTCGAGAATCGTGTGAGTATCAATGATCTGCATGCGACCATTTTGCATCTTTTGGGGCTCAATCATCAAAAATTGACGTTCCGATTGAATGGTCGCGATTTCCGACTGACCGATGTGGCCGGGAATGTGGTGCGGGAGATCATTGCGTGAAATCGGAGCCGAGGGAGTCTGTCCTGCCTTTTGGCTTGCTCGGTTACCTTGCGTTGCTCGTCGTCGTGGCCACGTTGCTGGCGTTGCGACTGCAAGGTGATCCGCAGTTGCCGATGATCGGTTGGCGAATCATTCTCGGGGCGGTTTCCAACGCAACCTGCGCCTTGCTGGGCTGCTTTCTGGTTCTGCGGCGAATGAGCCTTCTGGTCGATGCGATCAGCCACGCAGTACTGCCGGGTATTGTCGTGGTCTTTTTGTTTACGGGAAATTTGAGCAGTGGCTGGATGGTGGTTGGGGCGGTGGTCGTTGGCTTGCTCACCACGGTTCTGACGCAAGCTCTCTCCGCGACCGGGGAAGTCGCCGAAGACTCCAGCATGGGCCTGGTCTATACGGGCCTATTCGCGATTGGGGTCTTGATGATCAATCAGTTTGCCGGACAGGTGGATCTCGATCCGGGCTGCGTGCTGTATGGCACGATTGATCTGGCGACGGTCGAAATCTCGCGCTGGAATCAACTCCCCCACGACTTTCCACGACTGGCTATCGTTCTGGGGGGAACCATCTTGTTCCTGATGTTGCTGTGGAAGGAACTCAAGATCGTGGCCTTCGATCCGGCTCTGGCACGCGCGATGGGGCTGAGTGTTTCGCTGGTTCACTATGCACTGATGGCGATGGTGGCTATTGCCTCGGTGGCTTCGTTCGAAGTCGTTGGTTCGATCCTGGTCGTCGCCATGTTTATTGTGCCTGCAGCGACGGCAATGCTTCTTACGGATCGGTTGGGACAAATGCTGGCCTGGGGGGCCGCTCTCGCTGTAGGTAGCGCGCTACTGGGAGATATTTTTGCCAGTTGGCTCGATACCAGTGTGGCAGGGATGATGAGCGTGGTGGCCGGCGCGCAGTTGACCGCAGCGGTTTTCTTTTCGCCACGTGGTGGAGTTATTTCCCGCTGGTGGCGAAACATGCAATTGTCATTGCGCATTCAGCGGGAAGATGTTTTGGCCACGCTCTATCGGCGGGAAGAGGGGGCGGCGACAACGCAGCCTGTCGATCTTGCCCGCCCCGAGCTTTCGGCAGGTTGGCTACCCGCACTCGCCCGCGGGCAACTTCGCTGGCAAAAACTGTTGCTAGCGAATGGCAGTCAAGTGGAACTGACCCCACTCGGCCGAGAAACCGCTCGTTCGATCATTCGTTCCCATCGCCTGTGGGAAACCTACCTGCAAAAGCACTTCGACCTTCCTGCCGACCATTTGCATGAGCCCGCCGAACGAATGGAGCACTTCATTGACGAACGTCTGCAGGCAGAACTCACCGCGGAATTGGGGGAAGAAACCCATGACCCGCACGGCAGAGCGATTCCGCGGGATGAGAAATAGCCGTTGTTCGATGTTTTTGGCCGGTTTCAGGCGCTGTTGAACCTGAAGGGCCGTCCCATCGTCCTTGCGACAAAAGCCTCTCCATGAGATAGTGGTTGATTCTTATAAACTTCGCAAAGAACGCGGCAAATGTGCCCCCTTTGCTCCTTCCCGCAGCCCACGAATGACCGCTCTTCCGCGCACCAAAGTTTACGATCAGCTCGAAGATCTCCTCAGCGACCGCATTCTCATTTTGGATGGGGCGATGGGGACCATGCTCCAGCGATATAGCCTGACCGAAGAGCAGGTCCGCGGCGACCGCTTTGCCGGCCACAACAAGGACCTTGTTCGGTTTTCAGACATTCTTTGCCTCACCCACCCGGATAAGATCACCGAGATTCACCGACAGTATCTCGCAGCCGGGGCGGACATTGTCGAAACGAATAGTTTTGGTGCCAGCTTCGTCGGCATGGAAGAATTCGATCTGCCGCGGGAGATGGTTCGCGAACTAAACGTTGCCGCGGTGAAATGTGCCCGCAAAGCCGTTGATGAGTTCAACGAAAAGACCCCCCACAAGCCGCGCTTCGTCGCTGGCTCGATCGGTCCTACCGCGAAGCAGATGGCGATCTCGACGGTGGACGATCCTGCCTGGCGTGGCACGACGTTCGACGCGATGGTCGATTCGTACTACGAACAAGTGGTCGCCCTCGTCGAAGGAGGAGCCGACCTGCTCCTGCCGGAAACGTTTATCGACACGCTGAACTTGAAGGCCTGCTTGTTCGCCATCGCCAAGTTGTCGGCCGCACGCGGCGAATTGATTCCGGTCATGGCCAGTGCGACTTTCAATCCTGGTGGAGCGACATTCGTTTCCGGCCAGTCGGTGGAAGCGTTTTGGAACGCCATCGGCAACGCTCCGCTCCTCACCGTCGGCATGAACTGTGCGCTGGGCCCCGAACTAATGCGGCCGCAAGTGGAAGAGCTCGGGCGTGTGGCGTCGGCAAAAGTGCATGCCTATCCAAATGCTGGCCTGCCGAACGAAATGGGGCAGTACGACCTGGGCCCAGAAAAGATGGCGGAACTGGTCGGCGAATGGGCAGATGAAGGTTGGCTGAACATCCTCGGCGGTTGTTGCGGCACTACTCCCGATCATATTGGTGCGATGGCCAGGCGGGTTGGAAAAGCCAGGCCGCATCGCCCGAGTGAGCCGCCCCATTGGCTTCGGCTTTCCGGTACGTTGCCCTTCACGCAGCGTCCTGAAAGCAACTTCACCATGATCGGTGAACGGACAAACGTCACCGGCAGCAAAGCCTTTGCGCGTCTCATCCGCGACGGCAAGTTAGAAGAAGCGGTGGAAGTCGCCCGGCAGCAAGTCGCCGGCGGCGCGACCGTCATCGACATCAACATGGATGATGCGCTCCTCGATGGCGAGGAAGCAATGACCAAGTACCTCCGCTTGATTGCCGGCGATCCCGAAGCGCAAAAAGTTCCGGTAATGGTCGATAGTTCGAAATGGAGCGTCATCGAAGCGGGACTGAAATGCCTGCAAGGGAAAGGGATTGTCAACTCGATCAGCCTCAAGGAAGGGGAAGAAGAGTTTCTTTCGCGAGCCAGATTGGTTCGCCGTTACGGCGCTGCCGTCGTCGTAATGGCGTTTGACGAAACGGGCCAGGCAGTCGAAACGGAGCACAAAGTTTCCGTATGTCAGCGGGCGTACAAGTTGCTGACCGAGGAAGTCGGTTTTCCACCCGAAGACATCATTTTCGACCCGAACATTCTCACGGTCGGCACGGGACTGGAAGAGCACAACAACTACGCGATCAACTTCATCGAAGCGACGCGGCAGATTAAGCAGCTTTGTCCCGGAGCCAAAATCTCCGGCGGCGTGAGCAATATCTCGTTCTCGTTCCGCGGCAACGATATTGTCCGCGAAGCGATGCACTCGGCCTTCCTGTATCACGCGATCAAGGCCGGAATGGATATGGGAATTGTGAACGCGGGGCAACTCGCCGTTTACGAAGAAGTCCCCAAGGATCTGTTGGAGCATGTCGAAGACGTCCTGTTCAACCGCCGCCCCGATGCGACCGATCGGCTAATTAAATTGGCCGAGACGGTGAAGGGCAAAGGAAAAGCTGCCGCCACCGAAGACCTCACCTGGCGGGAAGGAACCGTGGCCGAACGCTTGAAGCATTCGCTGGTGAAGGGGATTGATAAATACATCGAAGAGGATATTGAGCAAGCGCGGCAAAACTGCGAGCGCTGCCTGCAAGTGATCGAAGGGCCGCTAATGGACGGCATGAGCGTCGTCGGCGATTTGTTCGGCGCCGGCAAGATGTTTCTGCCGCAAGTGGTGAAGGCGGCCCGCG
Organism: Pirellulaceae bacterium; assembly: GCA_041739545.1. GTDB lineage: Bacteria > Planctomycetota > Planctomycetia > Pirellulales > Pirellulaceae > JBGSNR01. Next base: position 118,146 of record JBGSNR010000067.1, read on the forward strand.
TGATGAAGAAGGCGGTGAATTATCTGCTGCCCTTCATGGAAGCAGAAAAAGCAGCCGCCGGCGCTGCAGCCCAGTCGAATCGCGGCAAGATGGTGATTGCGACCGTGAAGGGAGACGTCCACGACATCGGCAAGAATATCGTCGGCGTGGTCCTCTCCTGCAACAACTACGAAGTCACCGACCTGGGCGTCATGGTGAGTGCGGAAAAGATTCTCGACAAAGCGGTCGAAATCGGCGCGGATGTGATCGGCCTTTCCGGCCTAATTACACCCAGCCTGGACGAGATGGTCCATGTCGCGCGCGAAATGAATCGCCGCGGCCTGAAGATTCCGCTCCTGATCGGCGGGGCGACCACTTCCGCGAAGCACACCGCCGTCAAGATCGCCCCCGTCTACGGCGAGCCGGTCATCCATGTGCTCGATGCCAGCCGCTGCGTCGGCGTGGTTGATCGTCTGCTGAGTGGGGGCCTGCGGGCTGCTTTTGAAGAAGAAAACCGCAAGCTACAAGCGCAGCTGATCAAATCGTATCAAGCTCGCGACGTGAAGTTGGTTTCATATGAAGAAGCGTGCGCGAAGAAGTTCGCCACCGACTGGCAGACCGTCGCTATCGACAAGCCTAGCTTCATCGGCACGCGGAAAGTCGAGCCGAGCGTCGAGACGCTGATCCCGTACATCGACTGGACCCCGTTCTTCATGGCGTGGGAGCTGAAAGGCAAGTATCCCAAGATTTTTGACGATCCCAACGTTGGCCAGGTCGCGAAGGAAACGTTCAACGATGCCCAGCGGCTTTTAAAGCAGATGATTGCCGAGAAACGCACCCAGCCGCGCGGCGTGTTCGGATTCTGGCCTGCGAATAGCATCGGCGACGACATCGTCCTGTATACGGACGAAAGTCGCAGCCAGGAAGTCGCCCGTTTCTTCACGCTCCGTCAGCAGTGGGAACGCCAGGGACAAAAGGATTTCCGCGCGCTGGCCGATTATGTCGCCCCGCTCGAGAGTGGGCGGATCGACTACGTGGGAGCCTTCGCCTGCACCACGGGCAACGGTGCCGAGGACTGGGCGCTCGATTTCCACCGCAAGCTCGACGACCATTCGTCGATCATGGTGAAAGCAATTGCGGATCGGCTGGCGGAAGCGTTCGCGGAATTTCTGCATCAAACCGCGCGCCGGGCTTGGAACTATGGGAAGACGGAAACGTACTCGAACGAAGAGCTGATCGAGGAAAAATACCGCGGCATTCGCCCCGCTCCCGGCTATCCTTCTCAGCCCGACCATACCGAGAAGCGGACGTTATTCAACCTGCTTCAGGCGGAAGATGCTACCGGCCTGCAGCTTACGGAATCGTTTGCCATGACTCCCACGGCAGCGGTCTGCGGGCTTTATTTCGCACATCCAGAGGCTCGTTACTTCGCGCTCGATCGCATCACTCGCGACCAGGTGCAAAGCTATGCCGCCCGCAAGGGAATGCCGCTGGCAGAGATGCAACGCTGGTTGGCTCCCAATCTGGGGTACGATCCGTAAGCATTGGTGAATCGCTCTTTGGCTGGCTCCGTTTCTAGTTCAGAAATACTCGAAAGTTTGTATGCCTGATTTTTCTTCGCTCCTCGGCATGACCATTTTTGGCCAAAACGTGGAAGGGTCCGATCTCGCGGTAGTCGCTCTGCTCGTCATTCTGGAAGGGGTCTTGTCGATCGACAATGCGCTCGTCCTTGGCTTGCTCGCCAAACGCTTGCCCGCCCGGCAGCGCCAACGAGCGCTCACTTACGGCCTGGTCGGTGCGTTCGTGTTTCGAGTCATCGCCATTTGCACGGCCAGCCTGCTGTTGCAATGGACGTTCGTCAAGTTCCTCGGCGGAGCGTACCTGGCCTTCATCGCCATCAAGCACATCTTTTTTGAATCCAAGGAGGAGGTCGACGAAAAAATCGAACTCGATGAGCATGGCCATCCAGTAATTCATGACCGCGAGGGGCACGATCTTACACCGCAGCAAGAAGAGATCGAGCTCAAAGAGCGAGTGCCACTTCCTAGTATGGCCATTCCTGGTGCTGATCCAGAAAGCAAATCGAAACCAGGACCAGCAGTTCGTGTTGAAACTGCGGCCACCATGCGCCACTTCTGGTACACCGTGGCCGTCATCGAACTAACCGACGTCGCCTTCGCTGTTGATTCCATCCTCGCGGCCATGGCTCTGGCCGGCAGCCGGCAAGACAAGCTCTGGGTTGTTGTGACTGGCGGTATCCTGGGGGTGATTCTGATGCGATTCGCGGCCGTGATTTTCATCAGGCTGCTCGAAAAATTTCCGCGGTTCGAATTGGCCGCGTATCTGCTCGTGCTGATTATCGGCGTGAAGCTGCTGGCCGACTGGGGTGCGAACTCCGACTGGAGCTTCCAGCAAACACCCGCCGTCGCGAGATCACTCGGCTCGTGGGAACCGACGATGATCGAGTTCGAAAAGAATCGTCGCGAGACCGTAAAGAACTACGAGCATTGGCTCAAAGAGAATTGGATTTTCGATATTCCCGTGCATGACTACGATGATCACGAGCATGAACCGATCGCTGCCGAACTACCCAAGGACGACGTCGTTGAAGAACCGAGCAAGATTAAGCTACCACCCAAGGTTCCGCATTTGCTCGATTTTCACGACCTCCGTCGACCGGAATGCATGACTTTTTGGATCATCATGCTCATTTGTTTCGGCATCGGCTTCATCAAGCCGCGCGAGGATGAAACGCCAAAGGTCGAGTAACGCCTTCACAGGGTGGAACAAGCTCGCCGCGAGCGTCGGCCCACCATTGGCTTACGCGCTCGATCATAATCGCGGCGATTTGAATGGTGATCTCCTGCGGCTTGGTGGGGCAGAGCTATCAAGGCAGGGTGAACCACGAATAAATCGAATAACACGAATCAGGCACGAGCAGCGGCAAATTCTGCGGTGTGGCTGAGGACGTTTGCCAAGATGAGCGCCTTCAGCACAGGCGACTCAATCAGAGGACGATTCGTTCGTATCTGAGTTTCGGAAACTCTCCATAATTAATCAGAATTCCCAGCTTCAATCGCGTCGCGCGCAGGTAATTGTAGACCTGGGCACGGTGCTCATCCGTCAACGCCTTCACTGCTTTCAATTCCACGATAATCTTTTCGTAGCAAATGAAGTCGGGCTCGTAGGTGGCTTTTAACGGGCGCTTTTTATAGGTCAGCGATAAGCTTTTCTTGGGGACGAAAGGAATGAGTTGATCAGTGAACTCAATCCCCAAACACTCTTGATAGACGGGCTCCAGAAATCCACAGCCTTTTTCGTTGTAGACTTCCATCGCGGCACCGATGATTGCATAACTCTCGTCTTTGAAGACAATTTCGCTCATTGAATATTACCCTCATTGGGGCGGAGTAATTCACTCTATTTGGCCTGGCACCTCCGGACATTCGATTGAGACGATGGAATCAAGTCACTCCTGCGCAACTGTTTATTTTGCGCCTCTTGCTCCCTGCCTCATTCGTGTTACTCGAATAACACGAATGATGCAGAAACGATGACGCGATTCTGCGGTGTGGTGTAGCCTCGGCGAAATCACGCGATCGACTGTCGAGTTATTCTTGGCTCCAAACTCCTGCAATGAGAAGAAACCACTCCTACCCTCGCGCCAGCGCATCCGACTGCTTTACAAAGTCGTCGCCGCGCCATTCGCTGTCGGCCTTGATCGCTTTGTCTCCCTTCGCCGCGGCGGCCGCTTTTGCAGCAGCTCGAGCTTCTCCCTGGCGTTTCACCAGGTCGGAGTGGGTGGTGAAGTACTGCAGGCTGTGCCCTTTGAAGTCGGCGAGGGTGCTGAACTTGTGCTGGTCCATGAAGGCTGCCAGTTCGTCGCACATTTCCTTCACGCACTTATAGCCGACCTTCATCACGTAGGTGCAGACTTGCACCGTGTCACAGCCAAGCAAGATGAACTGGGCCGCATCTTTGCCCGATTCAATTCCGCCGATGCCGGAGAGTGTTCGTCCCGGAAATTCCTGCTGGATCACTTTGGAAACTTCCATACACATGCGGAGCGCGATCGGCATTACCGCTTTGCAGGAGTAGCCGCCGGGGGTGGTGTACCCTTCCACGGTTGGTTCAGGTCGCAAGGTTTCCAGATTTACGCCGATGACGCTGCGGATGGTGTTGATGGCCGAGATGCCATCGCAACCGGCTTTGAGGGCGGCTCGCGTGGGATCTTCGATATGCGTGACGTTCGGCGTCATCTTCGCCCAGACCGGAACCTTGGCGGCTTTCATGACCCAACTGCAAGCATCGGAAAGAATCTCCGGATTCTCCCCCATCGCGGAACCCATGCGGCGCTCTGGCAAACCATGCGGGCAGGAGAAGTTGCACTCGAAAGCGTCGACGCCGACTTCCTGGCAGCGCTCCACAATCTCGATCCAGGCTTCCTCGCGGAACTCTTCCATGATCGATGCAATCAGGATGCGGTCTGGGTACTTGTCTTTGATCTGCTTGAATTCATCGAGCCACGTTTCAAAGGGGCGGTCGCTAATCAGTTCGATGTTTTCCCAGCCAATGATTTCGTCCGAACCAGCGGCGCGCAGTCGGCCGTAGCGTGGCTGCACGTTGACCACTTTCGTCGAATCGAGGCTGACCGTTTTGCAGATGACACCGCCCCAGCCATCATCGAACGCTTTGCCGATCACGTTGGCATTCGTCCCCGGCGGACCCGAGCCGATGACGAACGGGTTGGGAAACTTCAGACCATTAACAACACTCGACAAGTCGGCCATGAATCAACTCCGCGGCAATCAAAGTACGATGACACATGAGGCATCGGTCGAATGGTTGCGACATGCCTGCACGGGGAGGAATGTTAAGTATAGCTGCGCGAAGCAAGCCGGCGTATCAGCGAGGGACGCCTAGAGGCTGGTTGCGACCGTTCACGGTATTACTGTGACGAATGAGATGCTTCTGCTGAACTTGATCGGCCGTCCGGCTGAGATCTCCCGCGAGCAACGCGCCGGGAACGATAGCATCCAGGGGAACATGCAAAAACTGGCTTTCCAGCAGCGATGCGTAGCTGTGCAGCCCGCCACTTGTTCGCCCGCCCGCCACGTGACTCTCCATCGTCGCGGCTAAGATCACCAGCGTGGGGCCTGTTGGCTCACAGATTCCAGGTTGATTAAGTTCCAGCGGGCGAGCGACATTTGCCTGCTCCGGCGTTGGCGGCGAGAAAGATTCCCCCCACAGCGCGACTTCGTCAAACTTCTGTTCCGAACGAAGCCAAGCCAATGCTGATCGCAGATCGCGTAACTGACCTGTCAGGCGAGGTTCGCCGAGCATCAATTCGCTCGCGGCGAGACTCGTTGCATAACTCCTTCGTCCGCGGTCGTGATCGGGACGACTTTCACCGGTGCCGCGCACATCGACCAGGCAAACGGCTGAATCAATGAGATCGGACGCCAAGGTTGTGGAAGCATGCTTGAGAAACGCTTCTTTGCCGGCGTGGGCAACGCAGACAGTCACTTTTTGCACTCGCGCGCGATCGGCAGGCAGCAGAAGCAGCGCGGGAAGCTGAATGTCGCGTTCGCCGGAAAGCACGTATCGCTCTCCCACAATGCCGGAAAATTCTTCTCGGCCCTTCAACTCTGCTTTTACCGCGTACGGCTCAACGTTCCCCAGCACGTCCTTCCACGACTTCGAGTGTTCCTTGTCATGTTGTGTAAGTACCGTGTGCAGGGGCGTTAACCGCATGCCATCCGATAGACACGCGAGTTCTGCTACCGGATGCCGGTTGATCGGCTGGGACTCATCGACTGCGAGCCCCCAATGCTTGGCCAAGTATTCGTGAATTCGCTGGCGGTGGTGCTTCCCAATGTTGCCGCAGTGCGAAGCTTCAGACTCGCTGAGCTTCACGTTGCCGTAGCCATGCGTGAAATCGAGCTTGTCTTTCGCGTCGTAAAATTCGTAGATTTTTTCGTAGCGATTCCAGACCGGATCACGTTCGCGATCCCAGGCGAATTCGTGCGCATGAATCAGTCCGCGCGGAGCGATTGAGCCCACGATCACCCAGGGGAGAAAACCATCGCGGGCGGACAGATGCAAGTTGCGAGTGGATTCCCAACTGCCGCTGCCGGCGTCGTTGAAGGTCTCTTCCGCGTTGTCGGGTAAGGGATACTTTGTCTCCGGCTGCGGGCCGCCGAAGTTGAATGGGACGAGCAACTTAACTCGTGGATCGAGCGCGGCGGTTACTCCGGCCGGATCACCGCCGCCGGCAACACCACCCATCAGCGCGATCCGTTCGCGATCGATGCTGGGGAACGTTTCCAAAACATCCAAGCCGCGCATCAGATCCCACGCCATCCACCCCATCAAGCTTTCGCCGCAGACATAAAGCTGCATCGAGGTGTTGTAGCGGAAGTAATAATCCTGGCGGCTGGCTTGGAATTTTTCCGGAAAGTCTGCGGCCGAAACAAACGGGTGTTGCCGCCGCTCGCCGTGTCCCAGTTGATCGGGCACCAGCACCGCGCAACCGGCGCGGGCCCAAATCGCACCCACATCTTGCAGTTCCCCCTGCGACTTGGGTGAATGGTGGCTGTGACTGAGCAAGATGCCCGGCATCTTCGCGGGAATTTTCGCGGGCAGATATAGATTCGCTGTCACCTGCCAGTTGGGCCGACTGTCGTAAATGATCTTACGAATGACATATCCATCTTCGGCAAGCTCACCGGTAACTTGCACCTTCAGCGGCACTTTCTCCCCGGGCGGCAAGTTCAACGACGCCCGCAACTTGCCAATTTTCTCGTCGCGAAAACGCTCCCACTCCGCGCGAGATTGAATCGCTCGCCACTCGGCAGTCGATTTCTGATTCGCCTCCTTAAGCCGCCGACTGAGGTCGCTGGGCAGCATCTCGCGCAACGATTCCCCTGTCGGCAAGACGTTGGAATCGAATTTCTCGAGCGCAGTGGCGAGCGCATTGGTGCGTGCCGCCAGATCCCCTTCCTGAGCGCTGGCGCGCATCAGCCAGAACTGACAGACGGACGCCAGGGCCAGGCACTTCACGGCAACGAATACAGTTGTTCGCATGGCGGCTTACTCCACGACAAGGCGATGTCCGGTCTGTTCAACATTCCCCGCTTCATCCGTGCTGGTCGCGTAGAGCAACTTGTCGCTGGGCGGGATGAGTCGCGCTTCCCATTCCACCACGCCGCTACTGTTCGCAAGGATGGTCGCCGGCGTACCGCTGACATCGATCTTGGTAATGGGGCCGTTGTCATGGGCGGTGCCCCGGACGACAAGATACTTTCCGTCCGTTCGCACTTGCGTGATGATCGTTGCTGGGGGAGTGTCATCGACGGGTTGCAAGAGTTCGGGCCAGGGAACGTCGCCCACTTCGGCCGCCACCGATTCTTTGCCCGTCAGCGGCGGCAGAGGCTGATAGTTGTTTCCATCCGCGAGCAAGTCTTTGGCTCCCGTCAGCACGATCTTTGCATCCCGCCTAGGACCGAAACAGTCGTGGACATAGTAGGGCACATTTTTGCCGACGAACGATGGCGCGACGGCACCTCCGCCGCGATCAAAAATCGCTCTGCGTTTTTTTGTTTCGTCCCACGAAACGTTGCGGAAATGGCATTCGGCAGTTCCGCTGAGATTGTTGTCGGTCATGTGGACGTTCGGCAGGCCGCCGTCGCGATATTTTTCGAACTTCAGCCCGTCGACCGTAATGCTGCCGACTTGAGCAGAAGCATCGTCCATGCCGCGGTTAAATGGCTCACTGCCGACGTTCGACAGATGCAAGTTGCGATAAACATGGTTATCGAAGGCCGGCCGATAAATGCCGTATTCGGTGTGATCGATACGGATGTTTTCCATCAACATGCTCGGCGAGTGGGGCCGAAATGCATAGTGCCCCTGCCAGATCTTCATGTTCTTGATCACATGCGGATGCTGCACATCGGGGCCGGTCCAATCGATGTTGCGAATGGCCTTGAGCATGCCTTCGTCGTTGATGGGCGAATCAGGCTGACTGTTTCCGTTAGCGGCAACGACTAGACCATACAACCCTTCCGTGTGGGATTCGTTGTCCTCGAACCGCCAAATCGGAATAGTGCGGATATCGACCTCTTCGACTTTTCCGCTCGGCATTCGCATTGGCAAATGGCTGCTGAAATACTTCGAGTGCTGCATGTCGTAGCGAAAGCCATACTCGTCGTTCTCGCAGGCGACATTGCGAACTAACGTGTTCCGCCCATTGGCCCACCAGAAGGCTCCTCCCTCATTTGGATCGAACGGCAGCACTTGCTTGGGCAGTTTTTTTCCTCGAAATGACTGCACGCCGAGGTTGCGATCGAGCAGGTTATAAATTTCGGTCCCATCTTCCATGAAGAAGCCATGGCCGACACTCTTGTAGCCGATGCAGTCGCGGACGATCAAATAATGCGTGCCGTGAATCGTGACCCAGCGGTTGTGCGAATCGACAATCGCCGCCCCCAGCACTTGGCTACCCCGCATCGAATCGCCGAGCAAGTGAAAATGGATCGCATATCGGCCGAGCACATTCTCTTTGCCAAGATGAGCGAAGCGCGCATAGCTAATACCGCCCTGACTGTAGGCGTGATACATGGTGTGCCCGCGCACGCCGCTGGGATTGGTACTTTCGATGATGACATTCCGGGAGAGGTTCGCCACTTCGCTCCGGAACTCGCCGCTGCCGAAGTGAACTTTTTCTAGCGGCCGATCGAGCGTGATGGTGGTCCCATCGATTTTGGTAATCTTTCGTTCTTCGGTGCTGAGCGAATCCGGATCTTCGCGATACGATCCACCGCCGCTGGAATGTTCCGAGCCAGTAACAATCACCTCGTCGCCGACTCGCCAGTCATTCACTTCTTCCGCCACCACGACCGTGGCATCCCCAGGCTTCACATCCTGATCGAGCTTCAGCCAGGTGCGTTTCATCGGTGCGCCGTGAATCTCCATTCGAGCGGAACAGCAAACAATGGCCGGTGCATCGTCTGGGTCCATTCCTTCCAAAAGGTGGAGCCGAATGCGAGCGGTAAACTCGGCCGGGATCGGATGTTCAAGGGTGCCGATTTCGAGCGTCGGCAATTTGCCTTCGCGGGGCAACAAGGGCTCGCCGGCAAAGTTCACCCCTTCGAAGTCACAAGCAAAGCCACTCTCGGAGCATTCTTCGCTTTGCTGCACCTTGAGCACGCCGACATTCAATTCCGTATCGCGATCGCGGGCGAAGGTAAGGTTGCCATAGACCTGCACTAGCCGCACCACGGCCTGACTCTTTATGTCGTACAGCACTTTCGAATCGCGGCTGATCAGCACGCGATCGTTCGCGGCCGGGACGCGGGCAGGTTTCCAGGTCGAGGCATCCGACCAATTGCCGTCCTTCACCGAACGAATGCTAAAAGAAATGTGCTGGTGCGGCGGGGCAGCGTCTTTGCCGGGAGATTTGTCCGCGGCGAGGAGTGCTGAGGTGCTGCACAAAAAAGCGAAGCAGCACGTAGCAAAAAATCGCGATAAACAACGAGCCATGGTGGGCCTCCGGGAAGAGGAAGAGAAGGCAGGATTCCCAGAGAATAAGATATTGCCCCGCTGCGGGCTACCAAATTCTGGTAGCCCGGGCAGCAATAGCATTTAGTTCAGTTCGGACGGCACTCGCGGCACGATTCCCAGCGACTGATTCAGCACTTCCGCCCCAACCCGCTGCACGGCAAACTTCCACAAGTCTTCGTGAGCAGCAAAGAGCAGATCGGGAGTCGCAGGAGTCGTCAGCCACTGTCCCAAATCGAGTTGGGCTTGCAGGTCGACGGTGTTCCACGCGACTTGGCCGACAACCACTCGGAACAGGGGTGGCGATTTTGCTGTCAATCGGCCGCCGAAAATGTTGTTCGGGGCCATCAGCACGCCGACCGGAATCTGCACCGGTTGCGGAATCGCTGCGAGGGGAAAACCTTCGCCAACATTGATCGAATTTGATTCCATCGCATCGACAGCCTTCAGCGGATCGACTGACGGTGTCTCAGGCAATGCAGGATCGGCAATGTTATTCTCGGGATGCACTTCATCCTTGCGACGACCGGAGCAGTGGTCCTGTTTCTTGCACCGATCTGCAGGATCTTTTTGCTCCAGGTTGACTGCGTCACTATCTGAATTATCTGCTCGTTGAATTTCGAGTTCCGGAATCTGCGGCTGAATCATCTTCAATGCCACTGCCGGAGTTTTTCCAGCTTGCCACATTTCCAGGCAACTGCGCAGGATTTGCTCATTGACGGGATGATTCAGTACCACCCCGGTTGCTTGATTTTCGGTGTGTTCCGTGACCAGCACCACGGCCCGTGGCAGCGGCGCTCCCACGAAACTCGGGGCGGCAACCAGCAGGTGTCCCTGTAAAGATTTCATCAGATTACTCCTTAGCCGGTACCTGCCGAATTGGCATCGACCGGCTAAACAAATAGGTGTTGCAAGCATCATGCCGAAAAGCGCTTTTGCATTTTTCTCGGCCACAAACACTCTCAAAAAGCCGCTTACGGTCGGGGCTTTTTCCCAGAAATGGCTCGTTACCTCTTGGTTTAACTCGGCCTAATCGGTTAACTTGCGGTCTACTGCCGATGGACCTTGAAGTCCCCTAAAATCCTCTCATTGGAATTCGAACCCCTAGATGTACGTGCTAGGTCCTTCCTGGCAGGACTAATGGCGTTCGCACCCTTGAGAGCTTTCTTCATGACTTCACTAAGCGTCTGCCCGTTTTGTCTCCTTAAGTGTTTCGCTAGAGCGGCCCATTTCTTATCCGCCCGGCGAGCGATTGCGGTCACCCTGTTGCTTTCGATTGCGGGGAACACCGGCGCGTTTGCAGCAGAAAACGAAGCCTTCGCAACCGCGCTGGCCTCGATCAAGCTCGACCAACTTAAGAGGCATGTCGAAGTCCTCGCCGATGACACCTTCGAAGGACGCGAGGCTGGCAGTCGCGGCGGACGTGCGGCCGCCCTTTACATCGTGAAGGAACTCGAAAAGAACAAGTTGAAGCCACTCGGGGACGAAGGAACATGGTTTCAAAATTTTGAAGGTTCCAGCCGCAACATTTTGGGGCTGCTTGAAGGAAGCGATCCACAGCTAAAGGATCAAGTGCTGATCCTCGGCGCCCACTACGATCACGTCGGCTACGGTTCGCCGAGCAACAGCTATGGGCCGATCGGCAACATTCATAACGGAGCAGACGACAACGCCAGCGGCGTTTCCGGGCTGATCGAAGTTCTGGAGGCCTTCCGCCAACTGCCGAATCCTCCTGCCCGATCAATCCTCTTCGCTTTTTGGGATGGAGAGGAAAAAGGGCTGAATGGTTCGCGGTACTGGATGGCACATCCCACGATTTCGAAAAGCCGCATGGCCTTCGCACTCAACATGGACATGATCGGCCGGTTCCGCGAAAAGCAAGGCTTGGAGGTCTACGGCACGCGAACCCTTCTCGGTTCTCGGCAGGCGATCACGCTGGCGAACCGCACCACTAATCTCCCGCTGGTCTTCACTTGGGCGATGAAGCCCGACAGCGACCATTACACGTTTTATTCGAACAATATCCCGGTCATCATGTTCCATACGGGACTGCACGACAACTACCACCGCCCCAGCGACGACGTGCATCTCGTCAATTATGACGGCATGTTGGCTGTTACAAGAATGGTTTTTGAGTTCACGTACGACCTCGCTCAACGCCCAGTGCTGACAACTTTCCGAGAGTCTAGCCGCCGCGAAAGTGATGGAAACAAGACTTTGTTCGAACGAAAGCTCGGCAATCCCGAACCCCGGTTCGGCGTCACTTGGGTCCGCGATCCTCAAACGGGTGTCTTCGCGGTCACCAATGTTGTCATCGGGGGAGCGGCAGAGCGCGGCGGCCTAAAAGTTGGTGACGAAATTCTCGCCATCGACGACTGGCCGGTCAGCGATGAGCCCCGCCTGCGACGCGAAATGCTTTACGCTCCCAGCCCAACCAAGATTCAAGTTCGTCGAGCCGGCGAAGCGGAACCGGTAACGCTGGCGATCGAACCCGCCGGCACGCCAGTCCGCATCGGCCTCCGTTGGCGGGAAGACGAAGCCGAGCCTGGCGTGTTGTTTGTCACGCAAGTTGTCCCCCACTCTTCCGCTGCCATGGGGGGCGTCTTGCTCGCCGATCGTATCTATCGCTTGAATGGCGAACCGTTCGCGAACAGCGCGGACTTCATCGCCCGCAGCCAGCAAATCAACGCGGAAGCCGTGCTAACCTTAGAACGAAACGGCTGCTCACGCGACGTGAAATTGGAGCTGCTTCCCGTGAAGGAGTAGTCGCGAAAAGCACGGCTGGAAGCGCGCGAGTTACAATGGCCGCTCCGTTTTTCCAACTCCTCTGCCGCCAGGAGTTATACTGACGCTCGTCCCCTCCCTTCCATCCTAACGCAAGCTCTACGACCATGCGCACGGTTCTATTTCTCCTCAGCCTATCTTGCTGCTGCTTGTTCCCTCTCTCAGCAATCGCAGCTGAAGAGGTCACCAAACCAAACATCGTGCTCATCTTCATCGATGATATGGGCTACGGTGACATTGGTCCCTTCGGTGCCACCAACGTGAGGACGCCGCACCTGGACAAATTCGCGGCCGAGGGGCGGAAGTTCACTAGCTTTTATGCCACCCCGGTATGCTCGATGTCCCGAACTTGTTTACTGACGGGCTGCTACAACGCCCGCGTCTCGATGCCCGGAGTCTTGTTCCCAGGTAGCAAAGTCGGCCTTCATCCCGACGAAGTCACCTTGGCGGAAGTCGTCAAGCAAAAGGGATACGTCACCACGTGCATCGGCAAGTGGCACCTGGGGCATCGGGAGCCGTTTCTGCCGACCAAGCAGGGATTCGATTCCTACTTCGGCATACCCTACAGCAATGACATGACCATCGACGGGAAGAATGCCCGGTTTGCGAAAGACTGCAACTTTCGCGAGGGGATGACTGAGGAGAAGGCCCGGGCCGAAGCGATTCGCCACACGGTCCCCTTGATGCGCAACGAGGAAATTGTCGAATACCCGGCCGATCAAGATACGCTCACCCAGCGTTATACGACCGAGGCCGTCAAGTTCATTCAGGATCACCGCGCGGAACCGTTCTTTGTTTATCTCCCGCACACGATGGTCCATATCCCACTCGCCGCCTCTGCCGAATTTCGGGGCAAGAGCGGAAGCGGCCTGCTCGGGGACGCCATCGAAGAACTCGATTGGTCGGTGGGAGAGATCATGCGTACGCTGCAGGAACTGAAACTTGACGAGCAGACCTTGGTCATCTTCACCTCCGACAACGGCGCTGCCGTGGGCTCGTCGGCACCTTGGCGGGGGAAGAAAGGGAGCCAGTTTGAAGGTGGCGTTCGTGAGCCTTGCTTGATGCGCTGGCCTGGGAAAATACCTGCGAATTCGGCCTGCAATCAAATCGCCGGCAACATCGACCTGCTGCCAACTTTCGCCACCCTGGTCGGTGCGGAACTCGACAAGAATCGTGTCCTCGACGGCCGGGATATCACGTCGCTGATGTTTGAGGCACAGCCGGAAGCGGTGCGCGATACTCATCTTTACTACTCGGCGGCCCAGACGCTCGCAGCCATTCGCCAAGGGGATTGGAAGCTTTTCTTGACCCCTCCTGCCAACAATGGCAAAGCACCAAAGAAGAAGCAGGTTAAAGGCGAGAAGGGGGCGGCCGAGCCCTCCGGTCCTGTCCTCTACAATTTGGCCACCGATCCCAAGGAAGCCACAAACGTCGCTGCCGAGCATCCTGAAATTGTCGCCAAACTCAAGGCCGAGGCCGACCGTCTCAAGAAGGAGATTGAGGAACAACGCCGTCCGATCGGACAAGTTGATGAAGGGGAGTAGTCGGCAGCTCAGGATCGTTTGCCAAGGTATTTGGACGAAGTGGCTTTGCTGTCGTCTCAGCAGGAACCGCGCGGAGTTTTTCACTCCCTGCTTTGCTGCTGCTTCACCGCGGCCAGTTGTGACAACGACCCGAAGGGTCAGTTACAGTTAGTCGCCCGCGATTCGACGACCCCAATCATCGCATCTATTTGCATCAATTAATCCTGTTCTTGTTGACAAATAATCATTTCTTTGGAACAATTTGTGCATTACCTGCGATGGACCGCAGGGCTTTGCGCAGGGCCCAACCTGCACCAGGAAGGTGTGCTAGCAGAGTTTGCGTAGGAGCGAAACGCGCCCTGTTCAGACCGGCATTCCACCCCCCATACGAGGCGCTAACAGCCAGGAAATCACTTTCGACGCTAAGTCGCAATTCAATAAGGAGTAACAACGATTCAAAGGTGTTGGAAACCGTTTCCAAAATCAGTGGTTTACGCCCTGTTCAACCCCTGTTCACCTCACCACGAAGCGAGATGCTAGCATGCCCGCCCGGAGCCTCCGCAGATGAACGCACCACTGCCAACAACGACTTGGGTTCTGTGGCTAAAGCGCGCCGCCGTCCTGGTTGTGTTGCTGCTGGTGGCGACCGTTCTGTGGTTCGTGCGAGATCGGCTCGCGCTGGATCAGTTGGCGGAACAGGAACAGCAACTGCGCGACTTTACGACCGAGCAGCTCTTGCTGTCCGCCCTGATTGCCTGGGGGATTTATGTCGCCGTCGCTGCTTCTTCGTTGCCCCTGTCGACCGTGCTGACGGTAACGTACGGCTGGCTGTTCGGCTTCTGGGAAGGACTGCTGCTGGTCAACTTGGGAGCGACGGCCGGCGCGACAATCGCCATGCTGATGAGTCGGTACTTGATCGGCGAATATGTTCAAGCCCGTTGGGGGGACCGATTGCATAAGTTCAATCTGGCCGTGGATCGAAACGGGTGGCTGGTGCTGCTGTCGCTGCGACTAAACCCAGCCGTCCCGTTCTTTTTGCTCAACCTGGCCATGGGGCTGACCAAACTTCCCACGCGCACGTTTTGGTGGGCGACGCAATTGGGCATGCTCCCGGCAGCAGCTGTCTATGTTTATGCCGGGAGTAACGTTGCCAGCTTGCGCACGATTGAAGAGCGCGGCTTGCGTAGCCTGTTCACGCCGCAGCTATTTTTCGCCCTGGTAGCGATCAGTCTTTTCCCAATCTTCATGAGTTGGATTGTGCGCCGCGTTCGGCCCGTGCCGGTACAATAGTCAGACCATCCAGGAGCAGTATGTGCCAAGCCTCACGATCGAAAATTACGTCAAGGCGATTTATAAACTGTCGGCTCCGGCGGACAAACCAGCTTCAACCGGCGCCATTGCCGAGGCTTTGGAAGTCTCGCCCGGCACCGTGACCAGCATGCTCAAATCGCTGGCGGATGCGGGGTTGGTGGAATACGTTCCCTACGAAGGGGCGCGCCTGACCTCGCAAGGTAGAACGCTGGCGCTGCGAGTGGTGCGGCGGCATCGACTGATCGAGTTGTTTTTGGTGCAGACGCTCGGCTTTAGCTGGGATGAAGTCCACGCCGAGGCCGAACATTTGGAACATGCGGTGAGCGACACGTTGGTCGACCGGATTGATAGCTACCTGGGGCATCCGGCGCAAGATCCGCACGGCGACCCCATTCCGAAGGCAGACGGCACGATCGTATCCCCTGGTGGGCAAAAGTTGGGAGATGTTGCGGTCGGCAAAAGTTTCCGCCTGGTGCGAGTGCGCGATCAATCGCCCGACTTCCTGCGATACTTGAGCGAAGCCGGCTTGCAACTTGGTTCCCAAGGGAAAGTCGCGGCCGCACATCCCGAAGCAGAGATTGTGACGATCTTGGTGAGTGGCAAATCGACTTCACTCTCACGCTCGATAGCAGACAAGTTGCTGGTAGACTTCGAAGAGCGGAGAGAAACTTAAGCTGCCACGCGGCTGGTGATCACAACCACCGTCGTTCAGCTGAAATACATGCTTACCAGAAGGTAGATCGCCAGTGCCAGCCCCAAGGCTGCGAGTAAACCGGAGAACGCGACGCTGACCTTGGTGTTGTAGTGAGCCGGCAGTTGTTCCGGACCAAGATCGCGACAGTACTGCGTGTGTTGCCAGGCGGAGATCGCGATCATGGCGGAACCAAGTAACACGAAGGCGATTCCAATCCAAGCCGAGAAACGCGGCGGCTGTGCATCGACCCCTGGGTGCCGCACCATGGCCAGGAATAAGCCGAATCGCGCCACAAGAAATCCAATTCCAACAACGGCCAGCCCCGTTCGCAACCAGGCGAGCAGCGTCCGCTCGGCCGCGAAATAAATGCGCGGGTCGATGTCCTGCGCTTTGGCCGGATTGTTTTTTAAGAGTTGCTCCGAACCTGTCATCAACGTTCCTTGTCCCAGTCAAGCCCAAGGTTGATTGTCGTCAGGCCGCCCCTATGATTCGCGATGCCTTGCTGCGAAATCAAGAAGCGGATGGGGAGGGATTCGAACCCCCGGTACCCTTACGAGTACGGCAGTTTTCAAGACTGCTCCGTTAGACCACTCCGGCACCCATCCGAGTTCATGATTTATCGAAATTTATTAAATTCTTGCTTCCCATCTCATCAATCGTGCTATAGCTTGGTGAGGTTGAAAGTGGGGAACTGCTTGCGACTAAAGCCCGTTGGCTGCCAGATAGCGCTCGGCATCGAGGGCAGCCATGCAACCCGTTCCGGCGGAGGTGATTGCTTGGCGGTAGTAGTCGTCTGCTACGTCGCCAGCCGCGTAAACCCCTTCAACACTGGTGTAGGTTCGAAAGAGCTTTGTGTATTTGACGTAACCCAATTCGTTGAGTTCGAGTTGCCCCTTGAGGAACGACGTATTTGGTGTGTGGCCGATGGCGAGGAACAGCCCCGAACAGGGAAGGTCAGTCTTTTCGTTCGTCTTGTTGTTCCGAACTCGGACACCGGTAACCCCTGCTTTGTCGTCCCCCAGAACTTCATCGACCTCGCTGAAGTGATGGATTTGGATCTTGGAGTTCGACATGGCCCGATCGACCATCACTTTGCTGGCTCGGAACTCGTCACGCCGCAACAGCATGTGAACGATCGAAGCGTACTTGGTCAAATAGGTAGCCTCTTCCACAGCGGTATCCCCGCCCCCAACAACAACCATGGGTTTGTTGCGGAAGCGCGGCAAGGCACCGTCGCACACAGCACAGGCGCTGACGCCACGGTTCTTGTATTTATCTTCGGAAGGAAGGCCCAGGTAGTTCGCCTTGGCCCCAGTTGCGATGATCAGAGCATGGGCTTCGTAATCTTTTCCTTCGAGCGTCTTCAGCTTGAAGGGACGCTGCTGCAAGTCGACTTCAACCACGTCGTCAGTGATAATCCGCGTGCCGAAGTTCAAGGCCTGCTGCCGCATCAAGTTCATCAATTCCGGGCCGGTGACTGCGTGGTCCTCGTCCGAGATCGGCGGGAGGCTAGTCTCACGGACATCCTCGGGAATCGCCGATTCGAGAAACTGCTTGAGATTGCCGTGGGGAAAGCCGGGATAGTTCTCGACTTCCGTCGTCAGATTGAGTTGCCCCAGCGGGAGCGTACCAGCGATACGGTTTTCTTCCGTAATAGCGCCTTCGAACACAATCGGATTCAAATTTGCCCGCGACGCGTAAATGGCGGCGGACCAACCGGCCGGACCGCTGCCGATAATAATAACATGCTCTGGCATTCCAACTTCCCTTGGTTGGCGACCGCCGTATGACCGGCAATTCGCGAAATGATGACCTGTGCTGGATTATAGAATGGTCTCGGCTGGGGGAAAGCCGGGCTACGCATCGAGAATTACATCTCCGGTAGGGATTGCGACGCAGGGGAGGCATTCCCCTGGTTGCAAAGGAACTCCCGGGGGACGAGCGTAGGTGACCTTCCCTTGCAGCAGCTTGATCACACAGGTCCCGCAATTTCCCGTGCGGCAACCAGCATCGAGCGGAAGGTTTTGTTGCTCGGCAAGTGCCAACAAGGAATCGGCCGAGTCCTTCCATTCCACTTCGCACCCAGAGCGTTCGAAGCGGACTCGGGGGGCGTTGGCCGGAGCTTCATCGAGCGACATCACCAGTTGTTTGAGTTTTCGGGTCGTGGATGGGCCGAACGACTCGTAGTGGATGTCCCGTTCAGGAACTCCCCAGGCTTCGAGGGCCGGGATCAAGTCCGCCATCATCGCGCCCGATCCACAAACATAGAATCGAAAATTGTTCGATGGTAGCACCTTTCTTAGCACTTCGATCGTGATTCGCCCTTCATAATCGAAATCACGAAACGGCACTTCACCTGGACCGGGGCTGGAATGCGAGATGTGCAGCGTCACCTGGGGATGCTCGGCTGCGATCGCTCGCAAATGATGTTGAAACGGGTGCTCGCGGCACGACCGCATCCCAGAGAAAAAGAAAACTCGTCGCCCAGGCTGCTCATGCACAATCGTATTGAGCATGGCCAGGACGGGGGTGATACCAATACCGCCGCCGATCAAGACCACCGGATCGCGATGGGAAGGATCGAGAAAAAAATTACCGGCAGGCGCCTTCACGTCCAACATGGTGCCGGGACGCACATGGTTGAAGAAGTAACTGCTTCCTAAGCCGGGAGGGATACTACTGAGTTGCGCCGGCGGGAGAGCCCGCTTAATAGTGACGCGGTAGTAATCCGAACGGGGCCGATCGGAAAGGGAATAGCAGCGGACTAAAGGACGATCACTATTCGATTGTGCAAGTTCGAAGGTGAGGTACTGCCCTGATTGAAACGCGGGGAGTGGACTCCCAGTTGGGTCTGCCAAGTAAATGGAGCGGCAGTCCTCTGCTTCATCGGCGACGGCGATGACTCGCAGCGACCGTGTCCCTTTCCAGGCGGCTCGAAGAGGATTCGCAGCGCGGTTTCGCAAGCGGACCGCGCGTACCTGCTTCAGAAAGCCGGCGGTTTCGGCGACCGTCTTCTTTTGTTGTTGCTGCCGATGCAGCCAGCCCTTCCACAATGACCATGCACCGCGGGCAACGACAGCCGAGCAGAGCGCCGCGCCGGAGTAGAGCCCGAAGGAGGTGAGCAAAAAAGTGGACATGCAATCTGAAAGACGCTGTTGAGACGCGAGCGCTGAAATGGTTAGTCGTTTCATCGGAATTTGCGCGGCCGTGGTCGAGGTGGACCGAACGTGATGCGGACGACGTCGATTTTCTGGTGAAAGGTGCGCGGGTTGTAGTGATTGCAAGGCACGCAGATGCGAGATCTCTACGAGCAACGCTAAAGCTGTTCCAAGCCAACACTTCGACGTTTATCGCTTAGATTGGGTGCGTGTCGCTTAGAATGACGGCTAGGTAAATCACCAAGTGGAGTCCGATTATGTGCCGCTGCTGCGCCATTTCCATACTTATGTCGTTGGGAATCTCGGTGATGTTCGCTGCCGCGAAAGATACCAGCGATCCTGCACGTTTGGAGCGCATTCGGGCTGCAAAAATGCCGGTGATCGACAAGCCGGTGGTGTTCGATACGCCTGAGGCTGATGCCATTCTTGCGGCGCTCGAAATCTTTCCGCCGGAGCACGCATTCAATCAGCGCGTTACCGATTGGCCCCTGCATCCGAAGTCCCAAGAGATTGTCGCGAGCGTGGGGGTAGACAAGCCCTTCCGCGGCAATACAGATATGAACTTCATTCTCCTGCCACCGAATCAAGAGCCAGTCGAGGTAAGAATTGTCGAGTACTCGGAGGAATCCGACCCAGGGCCATTTCCGGTGCCAGAGAATACGCCCATTGAAGGTTGGCCCGTCGGCTTCGAACAAGCGGGGATGAAAGCGCCACCGTTGGCCGAGGTGCAGCGTCGACCGGCGAAGTACGAATCTGACCGGCATGCGATTATTGTCGATCCGATGAATCGTAAGCTCTATGAGTTTTTTACGATGGGGCGCACGGACAAGGGTTGGGCTGCCGATCAAGCCTCGGTTTTTGATTTGGCCTCAACTGCCCAGCGTCCTGAGGGGTGGACGAGCGCCGATGCAGCGGGACTTCCCATTTTTCCCGCAGTGGTGCGATTCGATGAATTGGAACGTGGAATGGTGGAGCATGCGATGCGGGTCACGGTGCGCCGCACGCGACGCGCCTATATCGCACCTGCGACCCATTTCGCTAGTCGGCTGAACGACGATAATTTGCCCCGCATGGGAGAGCGCTTTCGGCTCCGCGCCGACTTTGACGTGAAAGAATTTTCGCCTCACGCCCAGGCAATTTTGAAAGGTTTGAAGACGTATGGGATGATCGTTGCAGATAACGGCATAGAGTGGGCAATTTCGATCACGCCCGACCGCCGGATCAGATCGCTGCACGAGGAACTGAGAAAGGTAAAGGGGAAGGATTTTGAGGTGGTCGTGAAGCCGGAGTAGCACTCTGCCAGTAAATCGCTTTCCGGCGGATTGAAGTCGTGGAGAGACTGCGAGTTTTGCGCCCAAATGCCGTGTGATGAAGTTTGTTTGAGTGTTTAGCGGAAAAGAATTCGCGCTCAGTCTTTTCTGAAGTTTTTTTGGCATTTGTGGTTGCCACTGGTGAGCCAACTTCGGCGGTCAAAACAACGCTCACTGCACTCATCCCACAATCTTCATTTTTCGCATCCGTCATCTCTTTCCTAGTCAAGCTAGGCGACGCAAACGAACGATACTAACAGCAGCAATACTCACCTGGTTCGCCCACTTCCCCCACTGTGTGCGAACGGCATCTTCTTCCCCACCTCAGCGAGATGGTCATCGCTATGCAGGCACCACCATTGACGGTTCAAAATCTTCAAGACTTACGCCAATTTGTCCACCACACCCTTTGCGAGCAAAATGAACTAGAACGGAGCGCCTTTCAAATCACCGAACGGATCCTGGTTCGCGGCGAGAATCCTTGCGGCATCTTTTTCTGCCTGCACGGGCCCCGAAACGTACGACTGACGGCCGTTTGGGAATCGGAACGCAACACTGTTCTGTTTTACAGCTCGTCCGGAGAACGCCTACTGAAGACACAGCTTACGGCGACGTCGGAGCTCGAACTCGCGACGACGTAACGTCAATCAGGGATGATTGACAGGTTTGAATTAACTGTACATATTACCACTAGTATACAAAGTCATTCCATGGAGGGTCGGTTATGCTCGTCTTATCGCGTCGCGAGTCGGAACGAATTCGGTTAGGTGATTCGATCGTTTTGACGATCGTTCGGGTCTCAGGGGACAAGGTCCGCCTGGGGATTGAAGCGCCGCCCGATGTGGTGGTGCTGCGTGAAGAGTTGGAGCCGTTTGCCGTAGCGGTGCCCCTCTCCGCAATTGAAGTTGTGGCGAACGATGGCTGAGATGGCCGCTTGGGGCTGAGCTGCCTCGCCTGTTCAAGCATTGCCCTGCTGCGTTAGCCGGCCGGAGTGGCTGAGCGATGCGACCACAAAAAAGGGTGCGTCCAAAAACCTGGACGCACCCTGGGTCAATGTTAATCGCAGTCTCTAAACTGCTGACGAAGTTTGTTTACTTCGGCATTTCTTCCGCTGGATCGTCGATATTGAAGTCAAGTTCCGGCGGAGCAAGCACATCGCTGACTGGCACAATCAAATCGGTGCCGTCGCTACATTTCAAGGTGATCTCGTTCACTTTCCACACGCCATCCACCTGACCCGCTTTCACATGGGCCGTTCCCGAAGCGTTGGGGCCTGAGACGCTGAAGCTGAAGTGGGCATTGGCCAGGTTTAGTTCCCCGGTAGCATCCCCTTCCCGCGTTGGTGGTCCAAACACAAGTGGGTCGCCAAACTTGGCGACGACTTCATCGGAAGCTTGAATTTGCGTTTGCGCGAGGGACGTCGGGGCGAGCAACTCCAGCACTTGTGTGGCTTGCCGACCAACTTCCCGCACGGCCACGCTCCCGAAGTAACCCATCCCGCCGCAGATGCCCGCACAGAGTAAGAACAGTACCACTAGGACGATCACCACGATCATCACAGTACTCATGCCGCCAGATGATTTTGGCTGTTCGGGGTAACCTTGAGACATGGTAACTTCCTTGAAAATGAGGCGATCCAATTCACCCCAGCAAAATGTTTTGCGGGCGAGAACAGTCTTACGAACACTTGCTCGATTTAGTGCGTGTCGACCTTGCGGCAGTAGGCGACCATTTCAGCCACCGTTTTGAAAGCATCTTTCTTGGAACCAATTGCGCCATCGGCGGCAGGTTCTTCAGCGGCTAGTTCAGGTTCTGGAGTTGGCGGCGGTGTTGGCTTGGCTACAGGAGCGGTCTTCGCAGTAGGAGCTGGCGCAGCAGCCGCAGCTTCCTTCTTGCCACGCGCGGCAGCGAGGATATCCGCCGTGCTCATTTTGCCGGGATCAGCCTTCGCTGTGGGAGCTGCTGGTTTGGCTTCGACCGCTGGTTTCGCTTCAGCCTTAGGTGCCGAACCTGCTTTGGCTCGGGCAGCGGCCAAGATATCAGCCGTGCTCATTGCGGTCGGCTTAGCGGGTGGCTCGTTGACGGCGACTGCAGGAGTCGGCTTGCTGCCCCGAGCAGCGGCAAGAATATCGGCTATGTTCTTTCCAGCGCCACCAGCGGCGGGAGCCGGCTTGGTCGCCCCGGCTTCGGCAGGCTTCACCGTAGATGGTGTCGGCCCGGCCTTCGCTTTGGCTTCTGCCTTGGGCTTTTCCGCCTTCGGCAACGGAGCATCGATCTGCTTCAAGAAGGACAAATCGATATCGAACCAGCCGATGTTGGCGTTGGCGTCGAATTCCACGAGGGCTCGCCCGCTCATATTGACGGTCTTCACTTTGCCGGTTTGACCACCGAAACGTCGCAGTTCTGGGTGGCTCGCGTCGACGACTACATATTTGTCGGTCCACGACTTCTTTAGTGCTTCGATTTTGTCGAAAACCATTGGCGCGACTGGGGTTAGGCTACGTGGTCAAATACAGAGAGCGCGAGGAATGAACCGGCAAGAATATTGCGACGCAATTCCCCGCGACCCTATTCTCAGGCGAAAAACGGGGAAAATCAAGGTGGGGACGTCCTGCCCGCGAAGCAATCGCAGGCTGCAGTCAAAATATCTCACACGCAGCAGCGTTACTTGCGGTTCAGCTTAGCGGCCCGGAGCGGCTCGCTGGGGTTTCCCGGTTCTGAAGATGGTGGTTCGACGATGTCGTTGGCTTGCCGTGTGAGAAGCTCGCGAAAGAAGGCAACAGACTCGTCCACTTCGTCCGCCTGAATGAGAATCATGTCCCCTGGCTGAGCCATCTGTAGGACACGTTCGACGGAAGCCTTCCATGTATCAAAGCTGTGGGTTTCTTGGGCGCGACCGCCGAGTTCGATGCCGGTGCGGAAACATTGCGTTATGTCCCCCTTCTGCCGACCACGGACATAAACTCCTTCGTACAAAAACACTTGATCGAAGAAGCCCCCCAAGAGTTCACCCTGGCGAATCATGTCTTCATCCCGGCGATCGCCAGCCGTGGAGTAAACGGCGAGGCGGCGTTCGCCCGGCAGAAGTGTCATGGCTTCAATCACACTTTTCAGAGCTGAAATATTGTGGCCGTAATCGACAACAAGTGTAGCGCCGTTGAAGTCGAACTGGTTGAACCGTCCGGGGCTTCCTTCCAGATTTGGCGAAAAAGATTCCAACCCGCCACGAACGACCTCGGCGGGAACGCCGAGAGCCCAGGTGGCTGCTGCAGACGCGAGTGCATTTTCCACATGAAACGAAATACGACCGCCGCGAGTTAACGGCACACGTTCCAGTGAAAGGAGTGCAAATTCCGACTCGCCGTGAGCGAGAATTATTG
This sequence comes from Pirellulaceae bacterium, assembly GCA_041739545.1. GTDB lineage: Bacteria > Planctomycetota > Planctomycetia > Pirellulales > Pirellulaceae > JBGSNR01. Next base: position 141,846 of record JBGSNR010000067.1, read on the forward strand.
CTCCATCGCGCACAAAGACGGCTCGATCTCCCTTCTTGCGACCTTCCAGAATTAATGGATGGTCCGCGCTGCGAGAGAAAAAGACCACGGCACCAGGGGACTTGGCGGCCATCTCTGCAACCAAGGGATCGTCGGCATTCAGCACTGCCGAGCCATGCGGAGCGACGACATCGACGATCGTTCTTTTGACTTTGGCAAGTTGTTCCAAAGTGTGGATATGATTGAGGCCGAGATGATCTCCTTCGCCGATGTTAGTCACCACGGCGACATCACACAGATCAAAAGCGAGCCCGGCTCGCAGAATTCCTCCGCGGGCCGTTTCCAGCACGGCGGCCTCGACGCGCGGATTCATCAGAATCTTTTTAGCGCTTCCCGGTCCCGAGCAATCGCCGGTTTCAATTCGGCGACCATTGGCGTAAACACCTTCGGTACATGTCATGCCAACGCACTTCCCTGATAATTCGAGGATATGCGAAATGAGGCGAGTGACCGTCGTTTTACCATTCACTCCGGTTACTGCGACAATTGGAATGCGACCATTTTCCCCTTCCGAAAACATCATGGCCGCGATTGCATCGCCGACCGCCCGAGGCTTGCCTTCCGACGGTTGTAAGTGCATTCGCAAGCCGGGGCCGGCATTCACTTCCACGATGGCCCCACGTTGTTGCTCAAGAGGGCGACCGATGTCTTTTGCCAACACATCAATGCCCGCAATATCCAACCCTACGGCGCGTGCGGCATCCACGGCAATCGCAGCCACTTCAGGATGCACAAAATCGGTGACATCCGTCGCTGTACCGCCCGTACTGAGATTCGCATTCCGGCGAATCAATACGATCTGCCCGTGCATTGGGATCGATTCCGGTGTGAGCTCTTGCTGAGTCAAGGTTGCCAGCGCGACTTCATCGATCGTAATGTGGCTCATCACCGTGGCATGGCCATCGCTGCGGCGCGGGTCTTTATTCACCAGATCGACAAGCTCACGGATCGTGGACTGACCATCGCCGATCACTTGCGCCGGATCACGACGAGCTGCAGCGACTAATTTGTTTCCGATTACTAGTAGGCGGAAGTCGGCTCCTTCGATGTACTGTTCTACCATTACGGTCGACTCTTCAAGTCGTGCTGTGCTGTACGCGCGCTGCACTTCCTCTTTCGTAAAGAGATTTGCCGTAACGCCGCGCCCATGATTGCCGCATTGAGGCTTCACGACGACAGGCAAGCCAATATCTTGTGCCGCCTCCCAAGCATCATCGGCAGAGGAGACAGGCCGACCTTCGGGCACTGGCACTCCCATGCATTGCAGCAAGCGGCGCGTGAGATCCTTGTCTTGAGCAATTGATTCGGCGATGGCACTGGTGCGATCAGTCTCTGCTGCCAGGATTCGTCGCTGCTTGGCTCCGTAACCCAACTGCACCAGACTGCCCTCATTCATCCGAATGGCAGGAACTCCGCGGCTCTTTGCCCCTTCGACAATGGCTCGCGTGCTAGGACCGAGGCAAGCATCATAGACGAGAGACTTCAATTTGGTGACTTCGTTTTCGACATCAAACGGAGTGTTGTAAACAGCAGCGAGGCACAAACGACGCCCCACCTCCACCGCCGCGCGGCAGACCGCTTCTTCTTGATACTCAATGGCGACTCGATAAACGCCCTCTTCATCCAGTTCGCGTGCACGGCCGAAACCGACTTCATTTCCCGCGAGCGACTGTAGTTCCAGGGTGACGTGTTCGAGAATGTGCGCCAGATAAGTTCCACGGCGAAGACGTTCGAAGAACCCGCCGCGCTCGCCAATGCTGCACCGATGTTCGATCATCGACGGAAGCCAACTCATCAACCGGTCGTTAAAACCGGGAATCATCTCCGAAGAGGTGTCTTTCAGGTTGCCCAGATCGACTTGTACTTCGAGAACAGGGAAATTGGCCCACACATTCGGACCACGCAGTGCCAGCACACGACGAAAGGTGAGTGGGGAAACTTCAGCGGGAATTGTCATCAGAGTCCTGAGGGATGGGAGGCAAAACCGATGGGAGAGGGCATGCTGGGACACTGCCTTCCCTACATTACGGCGTTGCCTGCCGATTCGTTCACGTCGACACGATTTTTGTTGTGCCGCCGCCTGCGTACTTCAAATCAACGTCTGCCTATGCACTTAACAGTTTCGATACAATCGACTGCCGGGCGCACTTTACGTGTGGATAATCATCGACCGAAAGGCTCGCACCACTCGATTGAGCTCATCACACCCGCTGTTTGCTTTCGCTTTGGCAGTTCCGCACGAAACTGACCGGGAGAAAGCAACTAATTTGAGCGATGAATTTTGCGAGTAGGCCGAAGATTACAATGCAGCAATCTCTTGCCACATTCCAGCGATCTATTGACGTAATTGATTGCGGCGTCTTGCTCGTTACACCGCTATCGTCACGAAGCGGCCCGGGAGATTCGGCAAACACTGGCGGCTGCCTGATGTGTGCCATTTTCCTAGGTAATGAGTGATTATCCTATCGCCCACGCAAAATGCTAGTAGATTCCGACCCAAAATCTCCCAGCTACCCTATCCCCCCCCCTTAAACTCACGCTAATTTGGCAGACCTGAGGAATTTAGGAGACGTTTTTCGTCCTTCTGGCGGGACTTGTCGAAGTTCCCGTTTTTGCGTAACTACTTAAGCGATTTGAGTTAGCGGCGAAAGATCCGTCTCAATGCTGTATTATTGGGAATTCAACTTTCCGATCCCTCAAGCCCCCGGCCGTGACTTCCTCCCGCCTTTCCTCACCCCACGTCGACCGAACCCTCTCGGGAGTCGCCCAGCCCTTCCGACCGGCGGTAGCGGCGACTTTGCGCCCTGACGAAATCATCGTTTCCGCCGCCGAATTGGATCTAAATTCTCAACTTTTTTTTGAAAAGCGCTGCCTGGTTTTAACGACCGCGAGGTTGCTTGAGTTCGCTCTAGATACTGCCGAGGTGCAAAAAATTGTCTCCCTGTCCGACACCGTTCGCGGTCAAGCTTCTTTGCAGGGGGGGTTGGGCTATCTGGAAATCACTTGTGAAAACGTCTTGTTGGCACGCTTTGCCTACACGGCCGCGGTCGAGAAATCGATTGAGCAACTTGCAAGTCGCTTGAATGCCGGTGCGCACATGCGGCGAGCGGTCGCGGCGGAGGAAGATCCGGGTTTGTCCGTTTGTCCTAGCTGCGGAGCACTTCTAACCGCAGAACAGCCGATCTGCCTGGCCTGCACCCCTAGTGCTGCTCCCCCGCCGACTCGTTCTTTACTTAGATTGATGGGCTTTGCGCAGCGGCGGTGGCAACTTGTCAGCCTGGGTTTCGTGCTGACACTCCTCGCCACGGCGGTGAGTCTAATTCCACCGTATCTGACCCGACCGCTAATGGACGATGTTTTGCTGAAATGGCAAACCAACGATGAGGCGGTAGCTTTTTCCAGGGTCTACCCCTACCTGACAGCGCTGTTTGGAGCGGCTTTCGTCGCTTGGTTATTGAGCTGGGCCAAGACTTATGTTTTGGCGGTGGCGAGCGAGCAGATCAGTTCCGATCTGCGCAATGCAACTTATGCACACCTTCAACGGCTGTCACTTGAATTTTTCGGTGGCCGCAGAACGGGAGATTTAATCTCCCGGATCGGCAGCGATTCGGATCGCATCTGCAACTTCCTTTCGAGCCATTTGGTCGACTTCGCCAGTGATGTTCTCATGGTGCTGATGACCTCCGCCATCTTGATATCAATGGACCCAGTGCTGGCCATGGCCATGCTCCTGCCATTTCCAGCGGTGGGTTGGCTCATCCAACGAGTACGGATTCGATTGCGACACGGCTTTGCCAAAGCGAGCCACGCCTGGGGCGAAATGTTGAGCGTGCTGACTGACGCCATTCCCGGCGTGCGCGTGGTGAAGGCATTCGCCCAGGAGCAACGCGAAATTGACCGTTTCCAACGCTCGAATCAGCATGTACTGGACTCAAATGTCCGGGTGAATCGGCTGTGGGCATTCTTTAGTCCGACCGTTTCTTTCCTGTCCGACATGGGAATTCTGATCATCTGGATTTTCGGTGCCTGGCGGGTTTCCCAGGGCATTGTCACTGTCGGTATGTTGGCGGCGTTTTTGGCCTATATCAGTCGCTTCTATTCCCGGCTCGATTCGATGAGTCGAATGCTGGCGAATACACAGCGCGCAGCCGCTTCTAGCTATCGCATTTTTGAGATCTTGGAACGCAAGCCGACCGTTGTCGAGCCGACGAAGCCGGTGAATCCCGGCCGATTGCGCGGGGGTATTGAACTGCAAGATGTCCATTTCAAGTACGGCACTCGACCTGTGATTCGCGGCATAAGCCTCTCCATTCAACCGGGCGAGATGATCGGCCTGGTTGGGCCGAGTGGATCAGGAAAGAGCACGCTCGTGAACCTTGTTTGCCGCTTTTACGATGTCACCGAAGGTGCCATCATTGCCGACGGCAACGACATTCGTTCCTTCCCCATCGAAGAGTATCGCCGCAACATTGGCATCGTGCTGCAGGAGCCGTTCTTGTTTTATGGCACGATTGCCGAGAACATCGCTTACGGCCGACCGAATGCCGACCGCGACGAAATCATCGCCGCCGCGCGGGCGGCCCACGCGCATGAATTCATTCGGAAGTTGCCGGAAGGTTATGATTCTCTCGTGGGTGAACGGGGCCAATCTCTTTCCGGCGGGGAAAGACAGCGGCTTTCGATTGCGCGGGCACTACTCACTGACCCGCGAATCTTGATTCTCGACGAAGCGACCTCCGCCGTTGATAATGAAACCGAACGAGAAATTCAGGCCGCACTTGATAACCTGGTTCGGGGCCGAACCACAATCGCAATTGCGCACCGCTTGAGTACACTGCGGAATGCCGATCGCATTATTGTCATGGATGGGGGTGAAATCAGTGAAATCGGCCCGCATGCTGAACTCTTAGAGCGTGGCGGACTCTACGCCCGTCTGCATCAGGTGCAACTCGAACTGGCCGAACGTGGAAGATAGGGAAGCGAATAATTCACCCGAACCATGCAAACCGCACCATCCCAACTCGACTGGAAGTTAGACGTCACATCGCTGCAACTGTCGACCAATTCCTTGGGCCGTCTGTGTGCCGGCGATGGCATGGGAAGACATGTCGAGGGAGTGATTCCAATTCGGCTATTCCCGCTGAGTGACCCGGAACATTGGATCGCTCTCGTCGACGAAAATCAGCGGGAGTTGTGCGTCATTCCCGATCTGGCAACGCTGGCTGAACCGGCGGCACTGTGTCTCAAGGAAGAGCTCGCCCGCCGTGAATTTGTGCCGATCGTGCAGCGGATCACCTGGGTGAGCGGGAATTCCGAACCTTGTGAATGGAAAGTAATCACCGATCGCGGACCCGTGGAGTTTATCCTGCAAAGCGATGACGACATCCGCCGGCTGGGAAAAAAGTGCGTGCTCGTCGTCGACGCCCATGGCATCCGTTATCTCATTCCCGATGACCGTCAACTTGATGCCTACAGTCGACGCATCATTGATTGGTACGTGTAGCCGCTCTTACCTGGGCCGCTGAGCTTTGAGCCAATCACGCAGTTCGACTAGATGTGGATCGTGGCCGCCGCGTTTCTTCACTCGCCTTAAGAGGGCGTCGACATCCTCTGGAAGGTCAACATCGGCCCACAACGGTAACGTCGCGAGCGACATTCCTGTGGCCACGATTCGTTCTTCCGTCTGTCGGCGAACCTGATCGCTCCCCCAGTCGATGTCCTTGAGCGAACAAGGCTCTTTCGAAAAGCCAATCAAGTAATACCCGCCATCCGTCGCCGGACCGAGGACGGCATCGTGGGTTTGAAGTGTTGCCGCCCCTTCCAGAATCTGTACGACTGGCAAATCAGGACTATCCGAACCGATGACCAGGACTTGTCCCTTCCCTTTCTGCTGAACCGCGCGGATGACTCTTTCCAGTCGCATTCCCAAATGCCCGGCCCCTTGCTCGATGATGTCCCACGCCGGACCTGCCAAGTCAGCGAACTCGGATCGCTTTTCCGAGGGAGTGATGGCCAAAATCTGGCGATCGAAATGCCCACCCACGCGGGCCAGAGTGGCTGCCAGAAACCGTCGCTGCATTTCTGCTGCGCGCGTTGCTCCCCAACCGGGTATCAGCCTGGTTTTCGCTTCGCCGGGCGTCCAATGCTTGGCGAAGACGATCAGCGATGTTTCTTGATAAGGGCCAGTACTCATCCCATCAACCGTTTTAGCAGCACTGAATTTACCCTTCCGCGAAATCGGATCGCACCGTCAATTTCAATAACCGGTACACACGAAGTGAACCTTGCCTGCAACTCCGGATCAGCATCAATGTTAATCATACGCGGGTCTAACCCGTGATCCTGCAGCAATTCGATAGCTTCGTCGCATAAGCAGCAACCGGGGCGCGTGTACACAACCACGGAATGAATCGCACGATGGGGCATGGTGATCTCGGGCAGTTTTTTGAGCCTACGGTGGCTGGATTGCCTATACCCGCAAGCACTACACCGCATTCTACCCGGACAGGCTCCACAGGTCGCTCCCGAGGGAAATAATCAGAACATCAAACGGTCAACTCGTCGACCGACTTCCGAATGTATGGGCTGACCATAGTGTTAAGGATTCGCGAATGGCAGGCGACAATTAAAATAAGCATTTGTCTGCTTTACGTTAGAAACCTGGGGGTGTACCCTTCTACAATGAATTTGGTAAATCGTGGTCGCTTCAGGCAGCGATCCATTGACCCAAGAGCCCAATGGCGAATATCCCTGTCGATAAATTCCTCGACTACGTCAACCGGAGCAACCTGGTTGAGGATGAGACGCTTCAGCAGTCTTTGGAAGGACTTCGCGCGCAGCACGGCGGGCAACTTCCTGAAGATGCTGATCTTGTCGCCAGCTACCTCGTCGACCAAAAGCTGATCACACGCTGGCACGCCGACAAACTTGTCGACCGTAAGTATCGCGGCTTCTTTTTGGGGAAGTACAAATTACTGGGGCATCTCGGCACAGGCGGGATGAGCAGTGTCTATCTGGCCGAGCATCAGTTGATGCATCGCTTGCGGGCCGTCAAAGTTCTGCCACGCACGCGCGTCAACGATTCTTCTTACCTGGCTCGCTTTCGGTTGGAAGCTCAGACCACAGCCTCGCTCGATCATCCCAACATCGTGCGGGCCTACGATGTTGATAATGAGGGGGACAACCATTACATCGTAATGGAGTACATCAACGGCAAGGATCTGCAAGGGATTGTCAAAGATCAGCATCCCTTGCCTTTGGAAACTATCTGCAACTACATCGCGCAAGCAGCCGAGGGGCTGAACTACGCTCACGAAGAAGGGCTCGTTCATCGCGATGTGAAGCCGGCCAATTTGCTGATCGAAGATCGCGGCCTGGTAAAGATTCTGGATCTTGGGCTCGCATTGATGAAGGACGACGAGCAAGCGTCCCTCACCATCGCTCACAACGAGAACGTTTTGGGCACGGCCGACTATCTGGCACCGGAACAAGCCGTTAACAGTCACAATGTCGATCTGCGGGCCGATATTTACGGGCTCGGTTGCACACTGTACTTCGCCTTAACCGGGCATCCCCCCTTCCCGGACGGAAGCCTGGCGCAGCGGATCAACAGTCATCAAACCAAGATGCCGGCCGATGTCCGCAAGGAACGGCCGGACTGCCCACGCGATCTGGCCGACATCTGCAACAAGATGATGCAGAAGAAGCCCGCGCAACGCTATCAAACGATGCGTGAAGTTGCCGAAGCGCTCGAAGACTGGCTGGTCGCGCACGGCTTTCAGTTTGATTCCGCATTGCAGCGCAGCACGAAGTCGCGGCGCGGCGTCGATGGTGGCTCCGGCAAGGGGAATAAATCGGGGAGTTCGTCCAAAGTTGGAAAAACCCCGTCCGGGACGAATGCTACGACAGGTCGCAGCGGGAAGCCCACGCGCAATCGGCATAAGACCGATGACACGGTCGCCAATCAAATTCGGGTCGAAACGATCAAGGGAGCGCCGCGAACCACCAGCCCGACAGGTGGTGAAAAAATCGAGATCAGGATCGGCGGAGACTCTACGAAAGGTCCGCTGGGAGCGATTCCCTCCACTGCAATCCCTGGGGCTCAACCGATCGGAGCCGGAAAAGCACGCGTGAAGGTGGCCATTCCTCGTTCAGGCGACGAGGATTCAACGAAACGCTTCGTTTTCGATGCCGATGCTTCTTCGGCAGCACCTGTCCGAAAAGCAAACTCCTCTCTTATTCCGGGCCTGCCTGCTGCGTCAAACTCCAAGCAGGCGGGCCTGTACCTCATGATTGGCGGCGGGGCGCTGGCAGTCATCGCGATCGTGGCTGTTGTGATCGGGCTGGTGTTCATGGCAGACAGCGATCCTAAGAAGAAGCCTGCCAAGGAAATTCCTAAGCCAAATATTCGAGATACGAGTGCAATCGGGCCTCGGACAGTCGAAACTGGGCGGAACGTGTAAATCTTCGAGTAATTCCATCGAATTTCTGGCTTGGCGTGGCAATTACTTGGCCAAATCCGCCGTTCTTACTCATCTGCCACAGTTTGCCTAATCGCGATACAATTGCCGGTTTAGTTCTGGCTGGTAAGCAAAGCGAATTCGGGTGGCGAGGCGAATCGGAATAGGCCTAGGCGATTCAGGCGGCGCTTTGGTTCCGGACACAAGAAGGATCTTGGCGGAGTAGCGGTATGGCGATTCTCGATTGGGTGAGCGGACGCGTTTTTAAGTTTGTTCACGGCAACAACCTTGTCTACAACACCTGTTGGGAGGACCCGCGGCTTGATCGGGTCGCGCTCGAATTGGGGCCGCAGGACAATGTCCTGGTGATCACTTCTGCCGGTTGCAATGCGCTCGACTACGCGCTTTGTGCACCCAACCACGTGCATGCGGTCGACATGAACCCGCGGCAGAACGCACTGCTCGATCTAAAGATTGCCGCCATCAAGAATCTCACCTACGAAGAGTTCTATTGGATGTTCGGCCGGGGGTATCTCCCCAAGGCAAAGGAAATTTACCGCGATAAGCTCCGCGGCAATCTTCCTACCTGGTCAAAGAACTACTGGGACAATTTCATCAAGTTCTTCAGCAACAAGGATCGGCCCTTCTACTTTCGCGGTACCAGCGGCGCCTTTGCCCGTGCGATCAAGTTCTACACCGATCGCGTGATTCGCGTCCGACCGTATATTGACGCCATCCTCGAAGCTAAGACGATGGAGGAGCAACGCTCGATCTACTTTGAGCATCTTCGCCCCAAGTTCTGGTCGCGGCCGATGAAGTTTGCCATGAATCGCGACGCAACTCTGTCGATGGTCGGCGTTCCGAAGGCGCAGCGGCGGCAGGTGGAGTCACAATATCCCGGCGGGATCGTGAAGTTCGTGCAAGACTGCGTGGAAGCGGTCTTCGCGGACCTGCCGCTGCACGACAATTATTTCTGGCGCGTCTACATGACCGGCCGGTATAGCCGCGAATGCTGCCCCGAATATCTCAAGCCAGAAAATTTCGCAGCGTTGAAGAACGGGCTCGTCGATCGGATTAGCACGCATACCGATTCAGTCCAAGGATTTCTCGACAAGACTGACACCCAGATTAGCCGCTTTGTTCTGCTCGATCACATGGATTGGCTCTCCGACAAGTTCTTCCCGCTGCTGGAATTGGAATGGCAAGCGATCCTGCGCCGCGCAGCGCCGAACACAAAGTTGATCTGGCGCAGCGGTGGTATGAATACCGATTTTCTCGATCGGGTGCAGGTCAGCACCAACGGCAACGGCCAGCTTCGTTCCGTGACGGAAATGCTGAAGCTCAATCGCGAGCTCGCAGCAGAATTGCATCCTAAAGACCGGGTGCATACCTACGGCAGCTTTTACATCGCGGACCTGGTGAAGTAATCATGGGCTTGATGTCCGACCTAAAAGTCCTCTATCACCTCGCCCTCAAGCCCGTGAGAGGCAAAGACCACGCTGCCCGCATGGAGAGTTTTTACTCCGGGCAGGCGGAAGCCTATGACGACTTCCGCAAACGTCTACTCAAAGGGCGGGAGGAACTGTATTCCAGCCTGGACGCTCCCGCCGGCGGCACGTGGGTCGACATGGGGGGCGGAACCGGTTCGAACCTAGAATACTTCGCCGATAGACTACCGACGCTAAAGAGTGTCTCGGTGGTCGATCTTTCAGGTTCACTGCTGAAAGTTGCAGCTCAGCGGGCGGCGGAAAAAGGATGGAACAACGTCACAGCCGTGGAAGCCGACGCCACCACCTGGCAGCCGAGCGAACCCGCAGATGTTGTTACGTTTTCCTATTCACTGACCATGATTCCCGACTGGTTTGCTGCCGTCGACAACGCCTGGCGGATGCTAAAGCCGGGTGGTTTGTTGGGCGTGGTTGATTTTTACGTCGCCCGCAAGTTCCCAGCGGATGATCGCAAGAAGCATGGCTGGTTCACTCGCACTTTCTGGCCGACGTGGTTCAATATGGACAACGTTTTTCCTTCGCCCGACCACATCCCCTACCTCCATCGCCATTTCACGCCCGTCAGCCTCTTGGAAAGTCGTGGCCGCGTGCCCTACATGCCCGTGACCATGCCCTACTACATCTTTGTGGGACGCAAGCCGTAAAAGGTGCGGCGGGGGGCGTGTCAAACCAGCGGCAAGCTTGCTGGGCGCAGATTCGGCAAAGGGACATGTCCCTCGCGATAGAGCACGTTGTAGGCGCAAAACGGAATGACATGTCCACTCGGGAGCACGTGATGCGTGCAGCATTTCATCACGCGGCGAACATCAAAGTTGTACTTGTCCAGAAAGTTCGTAATCGTCACACGGAAGAGGTTTTCCGCACCTAGCTGCTGACCGACGACGCTATTGAAAAAGCGATCCGCCAGTCGCGCCAGCGGACTTGCGTTTGAGTCGGCATCGTCCGTTGGAGCGGACTCTGCACCTAAAGACATCAGCGAGACTCCCGCCGTAGCCTCGGGCGGAACACAGCCGCCACTGGCACAACAACCTTGGCGCCCCAGGTACTGCAACATCAGCTGTTGCGACTTTGCCCGGGTGAAGCTGATTCCATTGGCCAGTAGATCGAGGTTTTGTTTGGCATCGATGAACTGCGTCAGAGGCAATAGCCGATTGCCGTCCCGCCAGGCGATCCCAATTTGATGGCAGTTGGGGTGCGCACAAGGCAAAGGAAGAAAATCGTCTTCTCGAAAATCCCCACCACTGGCGAGATTGCGAATAACGTCTGGGAAGGTGATGCGCCGTTCGAGTTCTTCTGGCGTGACGTGCCTGCCGCTATAGGTTGCCGGCTGCAAGCTCAGGCCCGTAATCGTCGGCCGGTAGCGCGCAAACTCTACCAGTTCCGCTGGGGCATTGTCGTTCACTCCTGCTTGCAACGTGCAAACCAGCGTCACATGCACTCCGGCGGCAGCGAGCTTTTCTAATGCTGCGAGCTTCGTTTCCAGCAGGCGCTCGCCGCGGAGGGCAAGGTAAATGTCATCGTGCAGTCCGTCGAACTGAAAGTAAACTTCAATTCGATCGCGAGCAGCAGCCAGTCGTTCCACCAACCGATCGTCTTTCGCGAAGCGAATGCCGTTGGTGTTGATCATCACATAGTCGATGGGCCTCGACAGAGCGTAATCCAGGATTTCTTCAAACTGCGGATGAATGGTCGGTTCGCCCCCGGAAAGTTGCAGAATCTCGGGCTTGCCCTCCACTTCTACCAGGCGATCAATGGCCGCGCAGGCAGCGTCAAGCGACAGATGTTTGCCGCCGGGCGCGCTCGAGGCATAGCACATGGGGCAGGTTAAGTTGCAGGACGAAGTCAGCTCCACCAGGCCGACACATGTGTGCTGTTCATGCTCGGTGCACAAACCGCAGTCATACGGGCAGCCTTTGTCTGGTTCGATGCCAAACGTTTCCGGCACACGTGCGGGAACGGCATACTCCATGCGGTCGTACCACTTTACATCGGAGCATACGAAGTCTTCGCGCTCTCCGTGATCCGCGCATGTCTTTTTGAAGTACACCCGCCCGCCGCGCACAATAATCTTCGCCGGGACCAATGCGAGGCATTCGGGGCAAAGGCTCTGAGTCGTGCCGATAAACGTGTAGTTGCGGTGGAGCATAGGAGAGCAGTTTAGTCGAGCGAGGCCAGGCAGATCACAAAGAAAGTCAGGAAGCCGGCGCACATGAGAAGAATGAAAACACCAATGCCGATCAGTACACCTTGGAGCACACTCCCTGCCTGAATCTTCGTAGGTATTCCCGGCGCGAGACTGGGCTCGTAAGGATTTTTATCGAGCTTGTTCGATTGTGGTTGTTCATCTGCCATACGAAATTTCCCCTCACTGGATTCCTACGGAGCTAAGTGCCTGCAGGCACAGGCCAATCAGCACCACAATGGCGGCAACGAACAGCATGAGTATCACGGCGACTACGACAAATGTCGACATAAAAACAACAATCAGCGCTCGCGCCCAGCCGAACTGCTGGCCGCGTTGCAGTCTCATCAGGCCCCCGATCCCGGCAATCACGATGCCCGGCAGCACAAAGATCGCAAACAAGACTGCGGCCCCCGCTTCGTCTTCAGCCAGACTACAAAACACTAGGCTGAGAAAGCCGATCAATAGGATCGTCAAAATGCCAAAAATCCACTCGCTGATGATTTGCGGCGGTCGCTGCGGGACGAGTTCTGCCTGGATGACTTCCTGGGGCTTCACGTCCACGATGCCGCGGCCGCAGAGATAGCAATGATTGGCGACTGGCAAATTGTCCGCGCCACACTCGGGACAATACTTCACTTCGTGAGAAGTCATTGCCGGTCCTCCTGGCTGACCGGCACTTGTTCCGCGGCACCAATTCGTCTCGAGTAATCTTCCGCCAGCAAGCGCACCCGTCGGACTACTTGTCCCAGGATGATTCCCGTGAAGGCCAGACTCACATGCATTACCAATTGTCGCACAATGGGCACGGCATGCTCGGAATCGAACCAAGAGTCGTCGATTCGGGCAACCAGCAGTAAGTAACCCAGCATCGCGCCACCGCTGGCAAACCAGAGAAGCAGAACACTGAACCGCAGTGCCGCGGCAGCAATGATCAAAAAATACGCGACCACCAGGGGACTATCGGGTCCGTTTCCTAAAGCGGCCAGCGTCGTTAAGAGTGCCAGATCGCCGGCAGTCGAAACAAATTTCAAAGCTGCCGGGAAAACTCGCCGTTGCAAGCAGATCAGAATTGCCAGTGCCAGCATCAACCAGGCACCTGCCAGCAGGGTTGAGCGGACGTGGAACTGTCGTTCGATAGCATCGGGTTCTGCCAGACCCAGGTAGTGAATCCACTGCACTACGTAAAACACCCCCACTGCCAGCACCCGCAGGACATTGGCTTTGGCTTCGCCATCCCACTCTTGCCAACGACTGGTGATGTACCACGCGCGATCGTTGCCAGCAGCGGCGGTCATCGGATGTTTTCCTTAACAATGGGGTGCCAATTTGCGTCAATTATTATAGGGCCCCAACCGACGCATGTCTCGAATGTGCTTGACGTTACCGCGGCCCATCCCCTACAGTCCGCAACGATCCCCAGTGCCGCGCAGGATGAACACTTGCGCGCAAGCTATATCTCCTCGCAACTTTCCGATGGCGTCACGCAAACAGCTCCTTTCGCGCAGACTTTGGCTCGGCGGGTTCATCGCCGCGCTGGCCGGCTGTGCGCGCTGGGATTTGCAGCCGCCGAGGCCCAAAGGAAACTTGCTTCCCACCCCCAAGATGACCCGCGATACAGTCTCGGTGGAAGTTGCTTTTGTTCGGCAGCCGGCGAGCGAGATTCAACGGGACGAAGAACTGTGGTTGCATACCGATGAACAAGCTCTTTCCCCGGTACTCCGTCGCCACCTCAGCGATAACGGCTTGAGGGCAGGAAAACTGGGCACTCAACTTCCCGCGCCGGTTCGGCAGTTGCTCGATGCCGGGATGCAGCCGATTGAACAACAGGATGAAGCCGATTTACCGGACAACGAGTTCTCGTACCGCTATCGGAACATGCAGTTGCGCTCCGGTCGTCGAGGCAAAATTATTGCTTCTAAGACTTACGATTCACTCGCCCTGCTAACTCGGGACGACGAGGCCGTTCACGGTCTCTCGCTGCAAGGCGCGCAGTGCATCATGGGAGTGCGCGTCTTTCCGCAAGGTGACACCCGTGCCCGCCTCGAACTTACCCCCGAAATCGAATACGGGGAGATGAATCACCAGTGGGTGGGAGAAGAGGGGACACTGGTGCAGAAGCTGCAAAAGGACCACCGAACCTTCGATAATTTGCGGATCGAAACGATGCTTTCGCCGGGGGAAACGTTCATTTTTGGGGGGACTGGTGAAATCAAGGGGGTCGGCGAGCACTTTTTCAGCGAAACTGGAGGAGCTGGAAAACAGCGTCGGTACCTGCTGATTCGCCTAGCTCAGACTCAACTCGATGATCTGTTTGATAACCGGCCGCTCAAGCAGCCACTTGCCACACCCGGGGATTAGCCCTTTGGACCGGCATTCTTTTGCCGACTTTGCTGTCCCCCCTACGCGACCTCTGGTTCTCGCTGATAATAGCAAAATGCTCAGTGCAGAACTCCTCTCTAACGACGCCCGTGAGGTCATCCTCTGCGTAAATCCAAATGCAGGTTGGTGGAACGGTCGCGGCACCGTGGATGAGCTGATTCGCCGCCTGCGGGAACAGGATTTTGATTGCACCGTTTGTGAAGACGTTCAATGTCTGCACGATGCTGCCGCGGAATCCATTCTCCGCAAACAACTCAGGGCAGTGGTCGCTGCCGGGGGTGACGGCACTGTTTCGTTGGTCCTCAACAACACGCCTCCCGATACGCCCATTCTGGTGCTCCCTTTAGGGACTGAGAACCTCCTTTCAAAATATCTCAACCTGACGGCCGACCCCGCCCTGCTCGCGCGCGTTGTCGCCGATGGAATGTCCGTGCGGCTCGATGTGGGGGAAGCGAACGGACAACTATTTACCTTGATGGCCGGTTGCGGATTTGATGCGGAAGTCGTCCGCAGGCTGCATCGAAATCGGCGCGGCAAGATTCATCACCTGTCATATGCGATGCCGATCCTGGATTCGATTCTCAACTACAACTACCCCGAGCTCACGGTATATTACGAGGAACAAGACGCGGTGACCGGCCTGATCGTCGAACGTTCGCTCACCGGCCGATGGGTCTTTGTGGTCAACATTCCTCGTTATGCGCGCGGTTTGAACCTGGCCCCCCAGGCAGATGCCGCGGACGGACTCGTCGACATCAGTGTCTTTGAGGACGGTTCGCTCTGGAGCGGATTGTGGTATTTGGGTGGGATAGCGCTGGGGCAACACGACGTGCTGGCCGGTTATCACCGCGTACGCTCGCGGGCGGTGCGAGTGGAAGGGGTTGGCAGAGTTCCGTACCAACTCGATGGTGATCCAGGGGGCGAATTGCCGTTGAAAGTGCGTGTTCTTCCGCAACGAATGCGTTTGCTGGTATCGCAGACCTGGGTGGCGACGCAGGCCAGTAGTGAAGAAACGGCCGTGACCAGAACTTTGTCTCCGCAAACAACGTAGCAACAGCGTTTCCATCCCACCCCTTGAGGCTTGCATGACCCTGCTTCCAAACGATCCAGCACAGGTAGGATCCTATCGCTGTGGACGTGGGGAACGCTTACTCCTGATCGCGGGCCCGTGTGTCATCGAGAATGCAGGGCTGACCCTTGAAATCGCCGAGCGGTTGAAAGAGATGACGGCGAGTCTGCCGGTGAATCTCGTCTTCAAAGCTTCATTTGACAAAGCCAATCGGACGAGCGGCTCGGCATATCGCGGTGTGGGAATTCAAGAAGGGCTGGCCGTTCTGGCCGAAGTGAAGAAGCAAACAGGCTTGCCCGTCGTCACTGATATTCACGAATCCTCACAGGCTGCACCTGCTGCCCAAGTGTGCGATCTGTTGCAGATTCCAGCATTCCTGGCACGCCAAACGGACTTGCTCCTCGCCACGGCTGCGACGGGCAAAGCGGTCCACGTGAAGAAGGGGCAATTCATGGCACCCTGGGACATGAAACCTGTCGTTAGCAAACTGCTTGCCGGTGGATGCCAGAACATTCTGCTGTGCGAGCGCGGCACGTTTTTTGGATACGGCCGATTGGTAAATGACTTTCGCAGCCTTCCGCAAATGCGATCTCTCGGCCCACCCGTCGTTTTTGATGCCACGCACAGTGTGCAAGAGCCAGGCGGACTCGGCAACGCCACCGGCGGACAACGAGAGTTCGTCGAACCCCTGGCACGAGCTGCGATCGCCATCGGCATCGACGGACTATTTCTCGAAACGCATCCCAGACCTGAAGAATCACCCAGCGACGGGCCGAACATGATCCCCCTCGCACAACTTTCGTCGGTGCTAGAGCGACTGCTCGCACTGCGACATACCGTGGAGAGCTTCGCGTGAGTCGGATCCATTCGCAGTTTATTTTTTCGATTCTGCCGGTCGTTTTGTTCGCGATTGGCGGTTGCGAGTCGGCAACGCGCCCGCGCGATTCGCTGACAAACACTGCCAGCAAAGCCGACAACCTGAACACTGCGATGAGCGAGTTGCGGCGATCAGATCGTAACGACATCGATATCACGCGAGCATTCAACTACTTGAATCAATGGGCGGAGCAAGGAGGATCGACCGTCAGCGATTGGGAGCCGGAACCGCTGCTCAAAGGACTCCCTCCCGATTTAGTGCAGATGGCACAAGATTCAGGCTTGAATCGCACAGACTTTCCGCTGAGTGATTCGCGTCACCTCAATGAAGCGATCTGGACCCGCGAGACCACACGCTGGGTATCGCAACAAGCCCCCCCTCCACGATTTAAATCCTGGCTGGAGGAAATCGGTCAGAAGCAAGGTGTCGATTTGCAGGAGCAGTTGAAAGTTGCTCTGTGCTTGTTTGATTGGACGATGCGCAACATTCGGCTGGAGCCCCTTTTGCCCCCTCCTCCGCCGCCAGTTGCGACAGCAGGGAAGAGCCGAGAGTCGCAACTCGCGTCGTTCCGCGGCATTCCCGGGCCAGGCTACACTCACTTGCCGTGGCAGATTCAGCTTTTCAGCCGCGGCGATGCTTGGCAACGCGGTTGGCTGTTCCTGCTCCTCGCTCGACAAGCGGGAATTGAAGGGGTGATGTTTGCCATCGAACCAGAAAGTAACCTCGGTGAACCCGTCCCCTGGTTGCCAGCCCTGCTGATCGGCGGCGAATGGTACTTGTTCGATGCAGAATTAGGACTTCCGCTATTGAACGATAGCAAAGAGGGAGTGCTCACTTGGAAAGAATTGCAGGCCCAGCCAGAGTTGCTGAAGCGTTACGACCTCGCCGGCATTGCCGACTATCGCGTGCAAGCCAGCGACCTCAAACGAGTAGCGGCCCTGATTGTCGCTAGCCCCGAAGCATTGTCTTCACGCATGCTCGCCCTGGAACGTTCACTGAAAGGAGAGCACCATTTGCAACTCACCGTGCCGGTCAAGCTGCTCAGCGAGAAACTGACCAAGAACGACGGCATCACTCGGCTCAAACTTTGGACCATTCCCTGGGAAGCGATTGCGTATGAAATCACCTCCCGCGATCGACGCGAAGGGAGCGAAATTGCCAAGGCAGAGTTTCTGTCGAAATACGGCATGTACTACAACTGGACCCCAATCATGCAAGCAAGGCAGCGACATATTCGCGGCATTTTTGAAAGTGTCGACCAGCAACCCGGCGCGCGAGACCTATACATCATGAGTCGGGCTCCTAATCGCGAAATGAATCTGGTCAGCGCGAGTTCCGAAGAGATCGCCCTCGTCATGCAGCACGCCAAGGAAGACGCGACCTTCTTTCTGGCCCTCACGCACTACGAGCAAGGAAACTACCAATTGGCTGCCGAATGGTTTCGCGATCGAATTGTTGATGGTGCCGCGGATAGTCCCTGGTTGAGTGCTGCCCGCTACAACCTTGGACGCTGCTATGAGGCAGAGGGCAAATTCGAACTGGCGCGGGACCAATACCTGATCGATACGGACTCCCCCCAAAGGGTAGGGAACATTTTGAGGGCAGGACTTCTGAAGGAGGTCAAGAAGTAACCGCTTGTCAGCAGATCGACTTGCGTCGAAAATGTCCTTTCGGGGGTGGCAGTCCAATGACGCGATAGCCCCCTTTTTCCGCATTTTTAGCAGGTGGAAGCTTCAGAAAGCCCGGTTGGTCTTTTCTCCGCGGCCGAGGGTGCTATGATACTTTTGACATATCAAACTGTGTAAAACTCAACATTTGGCTTACCCAAAACCAACTTTTTTTTCTAAGGGAACCTAACCATGATCACGTTGACCGAATCCGCCGCTCGCGAAGTGGAAAAGTTCAAGGAATCCTCGAAGGCTGAACCTACCGCATTTTTGCGAGTAAAGGTGACGGCCGGCGGGTGCAGCGGCTACAGCTATGGCCTGAACCTGGACAACACCTTCGACGAAACCAAGGACAGCAAGTACGACTTCCACGGCGTGCAACTTGTCGTCGATAAGAAGAGCGAATTGTTCATGGACGGCGCTACCATCAACTATGTCGAAACGTTGGACCAACGGGGTTTCCACATTGACAACCCGCAATCCACGAAAAGCTGCGGTTGCGGTAGCTCGTTCCAGGTCTAGAGCTAACAGTTTCACTTCGGACGAAATCATTGCAAGAGCGGCGTCACTCCTCACGGGATGACGCCGCTTTTGTTTTTTTGCGGTAGAACGTCGCTAGTCTAACGGCCAGATTCTGCTCCGGGCCTTAGTGAATCGATTCATTCGTCGCCGGTGGAAGTTCTGCTCCTTCCAGGAAGCTCAGCAGACTTTTCGCCCGGCCAGGCTGTTGCAACTTGCGGACAGCCTTCGTCTCAATTTGACGCACCCGTTCGCGCGTTACCGAGAATATCTTGCCAACTTCTTCCAGGGTGTAGGCGTAACCGTCGGTCAGCCCGTATCGCAGGCGGATGATTTCCCGCTCGCGATAGTTCAAGCTGTTGATGGCATGTTCGATCTGCTGCTTCAGGGCGATGCGATGGGTGTCAAACAATGGATCGTCGTCCCGGTGATCTTCCAGGAACTCGCCGAAATAGCTGTCGTCATGATCCCCCACCGGCTGATCAAGCGATAACGGTTGACGCGACATTTTCATGATGACCTGGGCGTCTTCGAGTGACAGCCCGGCATGCACGGCCGTTTCTTCCGGCGTCGGCTCCCGTTCCAGCACGTGCAATAGCTGTCGCGAGACAAGCCGCACCTTGCTCATCGTGTCGATCATGTGAACCGGGACGCGAATCGTGCGGCTTTGATCGGCAATCGCCCGCGTGATAGCCTGGCGAATCCACCAGGTAGCATAAGTGCTGAATTTGAAGCCGCGTGCGTATTCAAACTTATCAACGGCCCGCATCAGGCCGGTGTTTCCCTCTTGGATCAAATCGAGGAAGCTCAGGCCGCGGTTGCGATACTTCTTGGCGATGCTCACTACCAGCCGCAAGTTCCCAGCGGAAAGGAAACGTTTGGCTGCGTCGTAGCGACGGCAGTTGTCATCCGTTTTGCGAACCCGGCGGCTAAGAGTGGCAGGTGTTTCGAGCGTGATGCGAATCAAGAACCGCAGTTCGCGACGAAGTTGTTCCAGGGTGCGACCATCGATCATCTTCCCTGGTTCACGCTGAGCTTCGGCAATCTGCAAGCGCAGTGTCTCCATTCGACCGCTGATTTCTCGCAGCTTTTCAAAGATCGGCTGCAGGCGATTGTTGCGGAGGTTCAATTCTTCGACAAGCCGGACTGCCTTGTTGCGGCGGCGGACCAGTCGCTTCCAGGCTTCGTGACGCTCCCGCTTGGATACATTCCGGTTCACGGCAACGTGGAAATCGCGATTGTTCTCCTGGAGCAGATGCTTCAACGTAGCCAGATTGGGGCCCAGTTTCTTCAGCAAACGCTTTTTCTCGGCCGTGTTCGTGACCGAGACTTCAATCGTGCGATCCAGGCGCAGCTTTCCCTGCTGCACCTTCTCGAGCGCTTCGACAGCACCTTCCAAGACATAATCGGTCGCGATCATGTGATTGCGATAACGACGGCGGCAACGTTCGATCGTCTTCGCGGCCGAGATTTCCTCCGCTCGATCAAGCATGGGAATTTCGCCCATTTGCATCAGATAGACGCGCACCGGGTCACTAGTGGCATCGACATCGCCGTCGTCGTCGTGGGTGGAAACTTCCTCTTCGACGAGCAATTCTTCGTCGGCCGGGCCTTCGTGTTCAGTAAAACCATTGAACGAGCCAGTTTCAAATTCGTCCGCGACGTGGGGGTCTTCGCCAATAAGAATGTCGTCACCATTCACCTTCTTGGTTCGGGGTTTGCGGGACAACGGAGGACGCGACGAAGGGTTCTTGGGCATGATGCTCTGGCCTGGGTGGAAGAAGCAGTGCGAGCGACGATCAGCTTTAAAGCACGCTCGATGCCAGGGCGTTCAGAAACCTTGACATTGCGTCGCAAGTCATTTCAGCAACAAGACTTGCGCGTTAAAAGGTCGGTCGACCTTGGCCCGACACTCGCTGCCAAAATGCAACGTGTGGCGAAACAGCAACAGACAGTTTTGCCTCATGAGGTCAGAGAAGCATCCAGAACGCTGCTTCGAATTCCGGGTTAAGCGCGTTGAGAGCGTTATCTGTTGTCAGCGGCCCTTGTCGACTTCGTCACTTCACGCCACTCAGTCGAAGTTTGCAAACTTCTTCCCAAGCGATCTCTTGAAGCACCCGATTCAGATTTCTCGTCCCATTGTGGTCGACCCGCTTGCTTGAATTTGTCCAGCAGCGGCAAGCTAACGGGCGTACGTCTTTATTCATTCTTCCCAACCCCGCCCCAACTCCAGCCCTTCCTGCTAAATTCGAAACATGGCAGTGACTCCGATGATGCAGCAGTACCTCGACGCAAAACAGGCGTGTGGGGATGCGCTGCTCCTATTCCGTATGGGGGACTTTTACGAGCTATTTCACGAAGACGCTCGCACCGCGTCCCGCATTCTCGGACTGACGCTGACCAGCCGCGACAAAGGGGAAAATCCCATCCCGATGGCGGGATTTCCTTACCATCAACTGGAGGGGTATCTCGGCAAACTGATTCTGGCCGGCTACCGAGCGGCGGTATGCGAGCAAGTTGAGGATCCGAAACAGGCGAAAGGGTTGGTCAAGCGCGAAGTGACTCGCGTCGTTACACCTGGCACCCTCACCGATGATGCACTACTTGATCCGCGCGAAAGCAACTTTCTCGCTGCGATTGCCCTGCCCGCTACAAAAGAAAAATCGAAGCAGAGCGGCAAAGAACAGTCCAAAGCAAAAGTCGAACTCGCAGGGCTGGCCTGGGCGGAACTTTCGACGGGCCGGTTCTACGCAGCCGTCGTGCCAGTCAGCCGACTTAGCGATCAGCTGGCACGCATTTCCCCAGCGGAATGTTTGCTCGCTGAAGAAACGGAAGTTCCGCCGCAATTGCCGACAGAAATGATGCTCACCCGTCGGCCGCTTTGGACGTTCGGCAAAGACACCGCTCGTGAAGCGCTGCTCAAGCATTTTGCCGTCGCCTCCCTCGATGGCTTTGGCCTCGATGATGCCGATCAGCCCGCCATTCGTGCGGCTGGTGCGATCCTCGATTACCTTCGCGAAACGCAAAAGTCCTCACTCGAACACTTCGACCGGCTGACCCCCTATCGACCCGGCGAAACGCTCGAAATCGACGAAGCCTCCCGGCGCAGCCTGGAAATCACGCGCACCATTCGGGGCAATTCGCGGAACGGTTCGCTACTGGCCGTGATTGATCGAACCGTTACGCCGATGGGATCGCGATTGCTTGCCGATTGGCTGGCAAACCCGCTCACCAACGTCGCCACCATTCTTGAACGCCAGGACGCGGTCGAAGAACTTGCCCGGGACAACACGCTGCGCGAGTCGCTCCGGGAACAGCTCAAAGGAGTCTACGATCTCGAACGTTTGCTGGCCCGCGTCGCTACCGGCCGAGCCAGCCCTCGCGATTTAAGCTTCATCGGTAGAACTCTGGCAAGCTTGCCGAAGCTAAAGGCCCGTTTGGCTGCCCGTCGCAGCATTCGGCTCGCACGGCTGGAAGGGGAACTTGACCTTTGTCCTGATATTCGCGCGAAGCTCGAAACAGCGCTCGCCGAAGAATGCCCTCTCGGTCCTCGAGACGGAAACTTTGTTCGTTCCGGCTACAGTGAAGAACTTGACCGACTCCGCGACCTCGCTGCCGGCGGCAAGCAGTGGATTGCCAACTATCAAGCCGCCGAAATCGCCCGCACCGGCATCAACAGCCTGAAGGTCGGCTTCAATAAAGTTTTCGGCTATTACATCGAACTGAAGAATACCCAGCGCGAGAAAACGCCCGAGAACTACATCCGTAAGCAGACAGTACGCGATGCCGAGCGCTACATCACTCCCGAGTTGAAGGAATATGAAGAGCAGGTTGTTACTGCAGATGAGCGGAGCAAAGAACTTGAGTACGCGCTGTTTGTCGAACTCCGTGAGATGGTGCAAGCATCCGCCAAGCGTTTGCAATGGACAGCGCAAGTTCTCGCCGAACTCGACGTTTTAACCTCGCTCGCCGAACTCGCGAAGCAGCGAGGCTACTGTCGTCCGAAGGTCGTCGACGAGCCAGTGCTGAACATTCTTGATGGCCGGCATCCGGTGCTCGACGTACTGGAATCGCAGGGAACCTTCGTCCCCAACGATACGTTGGCGGGCGGCGAAGATGGCGTGATTCTGCTGATCACCGGTCCCAATATGGCCGGCAAGAGTACGTATATCAGGCAGGTGGCGCTCCTGACTTTGCTCGCGCAGATGGGCAGTTTTGTTCCAGCCAAAGAAGCAACGATTGGAATTGCGGATCGCATCTTTGCCCGCGTTGGGGCCAGCGATGAACTATCGCGCGGTCAAAGTACGTTTATGGTCGAAATGACCGAGACCGCTCGCATCTTAAATACGGCCACACCGCGAAGCTTAGTAGTGCTGGACGAAATTGGACGGGGCACCAGCACTTACGACGGCATTTCGCTCGCCTGGGCAATCGTCGAACATTTGCACGACGTGATCGGCTGTCGCACTCTCTTCGCGACTCACTATCACGAGTTGACCGACCTGGCCGGTACGCTGGGGGGCGTGCGGAACTTGAACGTTGCCGTCCGCGAGTGGGAAGATCACGTTGTTTTTCTGCACAAGATCGTTCCGGGGGCGGCAGATAAGAGCTACGGAATTCATGTCGCGCGACTGGCTGGTGTTCCCAAAGGGGTCAACGAGCGCGCGAAGCAAATTCTTGCACAGCTTGAGTCTGAACACCTGGATAACGATGGCAAACCAAAGTTCGCCGTGAAGGGGAAGAAGAAACGAAGCGGCGAGATTCAACTAACCCTGTTCGCGCCGCCGGAGCATCCGGTCGTCGACAAACTTCGCTCTCTGGATGTCGAGGATCTCACGCCATTGGCAGCGTTGCAACTATTAGCTGCTTGGAAGCGTGATGTCGGCCCTGAGCCCTAGAGCGCATCTAGCGGCAGTGTAGCGGTCTTTTCGCTGGATACGTGCTGATTCAAGTCGCCGCGAACGCTACACGTCCGAGCGACTCGCACTAGTTGGCTTTCGCTTTAAGGCGCAACATCCCCACTATTTTGCGATTGCTCGACAAAGGGTCCGCCACCATCCCAGGTGAGTTCAATCTTCAGGTCCTGGGTGGGTTCGGTGATTTCCACGGAAACATCGGAAGTACTCAAATCTGCATACTTTTTGGGGACGAGAAAGCGGGTCGAGGTTTCGTTCGGAAATTCCTTGGCAACCACTTCGACCTGATGGGTCCCCACCACGCAACCATCGAATTCGTAATCGATTCCCGTGGTCAATCGAAACCGCCCCTGCTTATCAATCTCACCATAGGCTGGTCGATGCCCCGTTGGAATGAACCGCACGAAGCCGGTGGTTAGCGGCTGACCATCGATCAACACCTGCCCTGAAACCGGAACGATTCGCGGACCGCGATCGCAACCAATTAATGCAGCAATAGCCACGATCAAGAACGCTGATGCGAAAGTGAAACGCTCGGAAACGCAAAGCACGGAGTCACCAACCTGGAAAAGTTTGGGGAGAGGTAAATCGCATTCGTCGATCGCATCGCTCTCCACGCTTGAAGCAAAGCGAGCAAGCAACCGACTGGTCGCTTCCATTAAGATAGACCAGTCGACTTAAACGGACAAATGCCTTAACCCGGAGCCGGCAAATCGCTGGATCCCATCAGGAAAATGTCGATCTGGCGGGCCGCCCCGCGACCTTCGTTGATGGCCCAGACCACGAGCGACTGCCCCCGGCGACAGTCCCCGCAGGCGTAGACCTTGGGAACGCTGGTGGCATATTGCCCAAAGGTAGCCTGGTAGTTGGTTCGCGGATCTGCCGTCACGCCGAGCGATTCGATCAGGTACTGCTCAGGCCCCTTGAAGCCCATCGCCAGGAGCACCAGTTGTGCCGGCCAAAACTTGTCGGTGTCGGGCAGTTCGTTCAACTTCCATTTGCCCTGATGATCCTTCACCCACTCGACCTGGATGGTCCGAATGCCAGCGACTCGGCCATTCTCATCGCCGACAAATTCTTTGCTCATGATGCAGTAAACGCGGGGATCATCCCCCCATTTATGCGCCGCTTCCTGATGACCATAGTCGGCACGATAAATGCGCGGCCATTGTGGCCAAGGATTATCAGCAGCCCGTTCGTCAGGCGGCTTGGGCAAGAGTTCGAAATTGACGAGGCTCTTGCAACCATGACGCAGACTCGTGCCGATGCAGTCGGTCCCTGTGTCACCACCACCGATGACGACCACATCCAGATCCTTGGCACTAATGTACTTCTCATCCGCGTGCTGGCTGTCGAGCATACTCTTGGTGTTCCCCGTCAGGAACTGCATCGCAAAATGCACCCCATCCAAACCGCGGCCTGGAATCGGCAGATCGTTGGGCCTGGTCGCACCGGTGGCCAGCAGCACCGCATCGTACTCGTCGTGCAGCTTCTTGGGATCGACATAATTGGGAGATTCCTGATTGCCGACATCGGCGTTGACGACGAACTCCACTCCCTCTTCGCGGAGAATGTTCAACCTTCGCTCCACGACTCCCTTGTCGAGCTTCATGTTCGGAATGCCGTACATGAGGAGCCCGCCGATGCGGTCCGCGCGCTCGAACACGGTGACGTTGTGGCCCGCTTTATTCAGTTGGGCTGCCGCGGAGAGTCCTGCCGGACCGGAGCCGATGACAGCCACCCGTTTGCCGGTTCGAGTCGGTGGAGGGGATGCTTTGACCCAGCCTTCGCTGAACGCGCGGTCGATGATGGCATTTTCGATGTTCTTAATCGTCACCGGCGGATCGGTGATTCCTAACACGCAAGCCCCTTCACACGGGGCCGGACAGACTCGGCCCGTAAACTCCGGGAAATTGTTCGTTTTGTGCAAACGATCGAGGGCCTCCCGCCACCGGCCGTTGTAGACCAGATCGTTCCACTCGGGAATGAGATTGTCGATGGGGCAACCCGTTGCCGATTGGCAAAACGGCACGCCGCAATCCATGCACCGGGCACCTTGCTTGCGCAGATGCTCCTCGGGTGGTTCGGTGAAGATCTCGTAGTAATCGTTCAGCCGTTCGCCGGCGTCGCGATACGGAACGGTCTTGCGTGGAATCTCTTTGAAGCCAGTCGGTTTACCCATGATATCGAACGCCTTCGTAATCCAAAAACTCGTGAGTTGAGATTGTAAATTCAGTAGAAATCAGTGCCTGAGTTGTCGCGACTTCTGGCGAAACTACCCCTTCGCCGAAACGCCATGGACTCGGGCCTCGACCTCTTCGTCGTGACGAGCCCGCTCTTGCAAGACGCGCTTGTAGTCGGTGGGCATCACCTTCACGAATTCCACCACAGATTCCGGCCAGCGCTCCAGGATGTGCAACGCGACCGTTGATTTGGTGTAAGCATGATGCAGGGTGAGCAGGTTGTAGAGTTCCCCAATATCCTGGTCGCTCTCCACCCGTTCCAACCCAACCGTACCCAAGTTGCACCGGGCCAGGAAGGTCTTTTTGACATCCCAGACATAAGCGATGCCACCGGACATTCCCGCAGCAAAGTTACGTCCTGTTTCACCCAGGATCACGACCCGTCCGCCGGTCATGTACTCGCAACCATGGTCGCCAACCCCTTCGATGACAGTCTTCGCGCCGCTGTTCCGCACACAGAACCGTTCGGCCGCACGTCCACGGAAGAAAGCCTGGCCGCTGGTGGCACCGTACAAACAAACATTGCCGACGAGGATGTTGTCTTCCGGAATAAACGGCGAAAAACGTGAGGGATAGACAATGATTCGCCCCCCGGAGAGCCCCTTGCCGACATAGTCGTTGGCATCCCCTTCAATTTCCAGCGTCACGCCTTTGGCGAGGAACGCGCCAAAGCTCTGCCCTGCAGAACCATTGAACTTGATGTGGATGGTATTGTCCGGTAGAAGTTCTTCGCCCCAACGACGCGCGATTTCATGACTGAGAGTCGTGCCAACAGTGCGGTTGATGTTGTGAATGGGAACTTCAAACGACACCTTCTCGCGCTTTTCAATCGCCTTCCTGCAACGGGTGATCAATTCGTTATCGAGTGCCTTTTCCAGGCCATGATCCTGCCCTTTCGTGCGGTAGACCCCAACATCGGGATTCGACTTCTGTGCGGGTGCGAGGATCGGCGAAAGATCGAGCCCCTTGGCCTTCCAGTGCGTGATGGCCGTTTCAGGTTCCAGGAAGTCGACACGACCGATGAGTTCGTTGAAAGTGCGCACTCCCAGGCTGGCCATGATCTGCCGAGCTTCTTCAGCCACCATGAACAGATAGTTGACCACATGTTCGGGCTTTCCTTGAAACTTTTGCCGCAGAACGGGGTCCTGCGTCGCGATGCCCACCGGGCAAGTGTTGAGGTGACACTTCCGCATCATGATGCAGCCCATCGTGATGAGGGGCGCGGTCGCAAAGCCGATTTCTTCGGCACCCAGAATCGCACCGATCACGACGTCACGCCCCGTTTTGATCTGGCCATCGGTCTGCAATGTGACGCGACTACGCAGATCGTTCATCACCAGAGTCTGGTGCGTTTCGGCAATGCCCAGTTCCCAGGGGAGACCAGCATGTTTGATGCTCGTGATGGGGGAAGCACCAGTTCCGCCGGAGTCACCCGAGATCAAAATGTGATCCGCATAGGCCTTAGCCACGCCTGATGCAATCGTGCCGACCCCCACTTCAGAAACGAGCTTCACGCTGACCCGCGACGAAGGATTTGCATTCTTCAAATCGTGAATCAGTTGCTTCAAGTCCTCGATCGAGTAGATGTCGTGATGCGGCGGTGGACTGATGAGCCCCACGCCAGGCGTTGAGTACCGTGTCCGAGCGATCACTTCATCGACCTTGTGACCTGGAAGTTCACCCCCTTCGCCGGGCTTTGCCCCCTGAGCCATTTTGATCTGCAACTCGTCGGCGTTGGTCAAGTAATTGATCGTCACGCCGAATCGTCCGGACGCGACTTGCTTGATTGCCGAACGCTTGGAGTCCCCATTCGGCAGCCGCTTAAAGCGCTCCGGGTCTTCACCTCCTTCGCCTGTGTTGCTTTTTCCGCCGATGCGATTCATAGCAATCGCGAGGCTCTCGTGCGCTTCGGCAGAAATGGAGCCGTAGCTCATCGCCCCTGTGCAGAAGCGTTTAACAATTTCCGATGCCGGCTCGACTTCCGCAATTGGAATCCCTTGGCCGTCCTTCGTTTTGAACTTCAAGAGCCCACGGAGCGTGCAAAGCTTAGTCGATTGCTCGTTGGTGTGATTCGCAAATCGCCAATAAGCATCCGCATCGCCGGTCCTTGCCGCGACCTGCAATTCAGAAATGGACTGCGGGTCCCACATGTGGCGTTCCCCTTCCGCCCGCCAGTGGAATTCGCCCGGATTAGGCAATACCGGAAGCCGCGATTGGCCGCGTTGAGGATAGCCGATTTCGTGACGGCGAACCGCTTCTTCGGCGAGAACTTCCAGGCCGACCCCCTGCAAGCGGCTGGCAGTGCCGCGGAAGCAAAGGTCGACAACATCGCTGTTCAGCCCGACCGCTTCAAAGATTTGAGCACCCTTGTAGGACTGCAACGTGGAAATGCCCATCTTGGACATCACCTTGAGCATTCCCTTGGCGACTGCCTTTAGGTAGGCGTGAGTGATCTTGTGATCGTCGTAGTCCGCAGGAAGCAATCCCTCACGCTGGGCTTGCCACAACGATTCGAAGGCGAGATACGGATTGATGGCGTCCGCACCAAAGCCCACGAGCAAGCAATGATGATGAACCTCGCGTGCCTCACCTGTTTCAATCACCAAACCAATTTGCGTGCGTTTGGCCTGCCGGATCAGGTGATGATGCACGGCACCAATCGCTAGCAATGCGCTGATCGCGATTCGATCCGGCCCCGCGTTACGATCGGAAAGTACCACAAGCGAAAAGCCATCGGCAATCGCCTGTTCGGCTTCCTGGCAGATTTTTTCCAGGGCGGGCTTCAGCCCTTCTTTTCCTTCAACTCGAGGCCAGGTGATGTCGATCGTTTTGGACTTCCAGCCACGATGATCTAAGTGCTTCACCGCGGCCAATTCTTCATTCGAGAGAATTGGGTGCGGTACGAGCAGTCGATGACAATGCTCCTCGGTCGTGGTGAGTAGGTTTTTCTCCGGACCGATGTAGCACTCCAGCGACATAATCACTTCTTCGCGGATCGAATCGATCGGCGGATTAGTCACTTGCGCGAACAACTGCTTGAAATAGTCATAGATCAGCCGCGGCTGGTCGCTAAGGACGGCGAGCGAGGAATCGTTCCCCATCGAGCCGATCGGATCACGCTTTTCGTTAACCAGCGGAATAAGCATGAATTGCAACGTTTCGCCGGTGAAGCCAAACGCTTGCGTGCGAGCGAGCAGCGTTTCCGGTGTAAAGCTATGGGCGTCGGGCGGTACCGACAATTCCTTCAGCTCGATACGCTGATTGCGGAGCCAAGAAGCGTAGGGGCGATGCGTGGCGATTTCCTGCTTGATCTCTTCATCGGGAATGAGCCGTCCCGCTTCAAAGTCCACGAGGAACATCCGCCCCGGTTGCAGCCTTCCTTTTTCCCGTACCTTGGCCGGCTCGACATCAATCACGCCTACTTCGCTCGCCATGATCACGCGATCGTCGGTCGTGAGGTAGTAACGGCTCGGACGTAGACCATTTCGATCAAGCACCGCGCCGATATAGCGGCCGTCGGTGAAGACCACCGATGCCGGACCATCCCAGGGCTCCATCATGCAGGAGAAGTATTCGTAGAATGCCCGCTTCGTATCCGACATTGATTCGTGATTCTGCCACGCTTCGGGAATCATCATCATCACGGCCTCTGGCAAGGAGCGGCCCCCCAGGAGCAGAAGTTCTAAGACGTTATCGAACACGCCGGAGTCGCTCGTGCTCAAATCAGTGATCGGCCGGAGCTTCTGCAGTTCGTCCCCAAAGAGCTCGGATTCGAGTTGACCTTCGCGGGCCATCATCCAATTGATGTTGCCGCGGAGCGTATTAATCTCGCCGTTGTGGCTCATGAACCGCATTGGCTGTGCGCGTTCCCACGAAGGGAAAGTGTTCGTGCTAAAGCGCGAATGGACCATGGCCAGGTGACTGGCGTAGCGAACATCTTGCAGGTCCTTAAAGTACAGCGGAACTTGGCCTGCCGTGAGTTGGCCCTTGTAGGTGATGACGCGCGAGGAGAAACTGGCGACGTAATAGAAGCTCTTTTCCTTCACATCAGACCGGCGGACGGCGTGAAAGGTGCTTTTGCGGGCGATATACAATTGCCGGCAAAATGTGGTCCGATCGACTTTCTCACCGGCAGCGACAAATAGCTGTTCAATCACCGGCTCGCGCGATAGCGCAGTCGGGCCGATGTCGGCTCCCTTAGAATCCGTCGGCACCGGCCGCCAGCCAAAGACCTTCATCTTTTGCTCGCGACAATTCTTTTCAAGCAGCGCTTTGCAAGTCTGGCGATCTTTCTCGTCGCGCGGCAAAAAGACCTGAGCGATGGCGTACTTTCCGTCGGCGGGCAATTCTGTCTTGAACAATCGCTGCGCTTCATCGCGCATCAATTTGTCTGGAATTCCGGTCATGATCCCCGCGCCGTCTCCGGTATTCGGCTCGCACCCGCAAGCGCCTCGATGGTCCATATTTTCGAGTGCTTCGAGCGCATCGCGAACGATCGAGTGGCTGCGCTCGCCTTTGATGTGCGCGATGAAGGCCACGCCGCAGCTATCGTGTTCAAACTGCGGGTCGTACAAGCCTGATTTGACCGGGAGGTTATTTTCAAATTCGATGGGCATCGAGGCACCTGACTAGTTGACGAAACTTAAGTTACGCGGCGGGCAGTAGCAGCGCCCGAGCAAACCGACAAAATTGAGGCGAACTGGTCGCCGAGCTTGTTATGAATCCCAAGCCGAACCATGGAGCACCGCTTCCGGCTCTTTGATTTCCATTTCTGTTGCGAGGAGCGGCTCCTTCCCTGGGTCTACCAGTGAGTTTTCGGAACCGACGGCGCTCGGTTCGGTGGCCGTCGCAGAAACGTAACGGGGCACAGAACTCAACAACAGATCCATGAAAGTCAGAGTCGTCTTGCCGAGTTCTTTGCCGCGGCGATGAATAATACCGATCGGACGAGTGAGCGGAAAATTCGCAATCCGGCGAGCCACCAAGGTTCCAGAGGCGGTCTCGCGCAGTACCGTTGGTTCCGGCAAGATCGACACGCCGGCATTGATTTCAACCGCTCGCTTAATCGTCTCCGTATTGTCGAATTCCATGGCGACACTCATTTCTACTCCTTGCTCGCTGAGCGCTCGGTCGATCTCAGTTCGAATCTCCAAGTCCTCGTCAAAAGTGACCATTTGCAGATCTTGAAGTTGTTCGAGCGTAATGACTTCGCAGGGGGCGAGTGGATGATCTTTGGAACAGACGAAAACCATTGCCTCATCCCGCCAAGGAGTCGCCGACAAAGTGCGTGATGACTTGGGATAGCTGACGAGTCCCAGTTCGACTTCGTCGTTCTCCACCATTTCATAAACGGCCCGCGGATGGGCGTATTGAATGCGAACATTCGCCTTCGGATGGGACCGGAGAAAGCCCTGCACCATGTCGTTCATGTGGCTGAGCCCTACCGAATAGATCGAGGCCACTGCCACACGTCCGGAAACTTCCTCATGCAGGGTCCGGACTTGTTCTTCCAGCGTGTAATAACGGTGGACCAGTTTGCGACAACCTTCGTAAAAGAACTCACCCTCAGGAGTTAAGACAAACGGCCGCTTCGAGCGGTCCAAGAGCTTCACGTTCAGGTGCTCTTCCAAATGATTCACAATTTGGCTCGCTCCCGACTGCGTCATGCCATTCTCGGAAGCCGCCCGGGAAAAGCTCCGCCGGACGACCACATCGCAAAACACTTTTAGAGAGCGTAGATGCATAAATTCGGATCACTGTCCGGAATTTCGGACGGAATTGGAATAAAGAACGAGAATAGTGAGGATAATTAGCCAAGCTTCTACCGTCAATGACCAGCATGTTTGAATTTTCTTAACACAGAGGAAGATAGCACAGCTAAAGTTCGCGCGCTTCAGGTCAATTTTCTCGACGACCATTGATGTTTTCTGACTTGAATTCCACAATGCCAGCTTAACTACTGTGGAAAAGCTGTCGGCCGTCGGTTTAACTTCCCCCTCCGATCGATTCCAGCTGAACTAAAATCTATCCCGAGCAACGTCTACGCCGAGCTCTCAACAGGTTCTTAACTCGATGTCTGCCACCCTCGTCAGTTTGATTCGTGCGGGAAATCCGCTCGTTCTGGTGGAAACCACCGATGAACTGCGAGCGGCTGAGATGGTGCGCGCTGCGGCCGAAGAACTAAACCGGCCCCGCTTTGATTGGTCCCTCACTTCGGGGCTCCGTGATGGTTCAGCTTTGGAACACCCGCTGATTCCACCCGGCGAAGTGGCCAAGGCACTGGACTACATCTGGGGAAGCGCTCCCGATCGGGCTATTCACTTGTTTCGAGATTTAGGTCCCCATTGCAAGGACGCCAAGATCCATCGTCGCGTGCGGGATATCGTGGGGCGATTTGGGCAGCGAAATTCGTCGCTCGTTATGGTCGATGCCGGCGGTGTCGCGCAAGACATTCTGCAGTTGGGTGTTGCTTATGAACTCCCTTGGCCGACGCCGGAGGAAGTCGAACAAATCGTCAAGCAAACCTACCACCGCTTAAGGCAACAGCGCGTTGAGGAAATTAGTTCTTCGCTCACACGCCGACAGCTAGAACAACTCGTCAATACGCTGCGAGGCTTAGCTCCCCTGCAAGTCGAGCGCATCGTGACTTCGGTCATCCTCGAGGACTTCGCACTCGATGAGGACGACATCCCCAAAGTAGTTGAAGCCAAACGCTATCTGCTTGGTTCACTTGGTTGCTTGGAAACGATTGCCGTCGACGTCAACGTCTGTGATATCGGCGGACTGAACACCCTCAAGCACTGGCTCAAGTTGCGCCGCGGCGGATTTACGCGGAAGGCTCAAGAGTTTGGACTGGAATCACCACGCGGCGTGTTAATGCTGGGAGTGCCCGGTTGCGGCAAGAGCTTGTGTGCCAAAGCAGTCGCTGCCGATTGGAATATGCCGCTGCTGCGTCTCGATCCCGGTGATCTGTATCAGAAATTTATTGGCGAAAGCGAGAGCCGCTTGCGGCAAGCGCTGTCGCAAGCAGAAGCCATGGCGCCCGCCGTGTTGTGGATCGACGAAATTGAAAAAGCGTTTGCCTCGGCCAGCAGTTCCTCCGCCGATGGCGGTCTGTCGAAACGAATGTTCGGCACGCTGTTGTCCTGGATGCAAGACCATCGCCATCCTATTTTCATCATCGCGACCGCGAACGATGTTTCCGCCTTGCCGCCGGAGTTGATGCGGAAAGGTCGATTCGACGAAGTCTTTTTTGTGGACCTGCCCAACTGCGAAACGCGGGGCGAGATCCTCCGCATTCACCTGCGTCGTCGCAAACGAGACGCAAGCCAGTACGACATTCCCGCCCTCGCTCAAGCCGCGAATGACTTCAGCGGTTCCGAACTGGAACAAGTGGTGCGGGCTGCCCTTTTCCGGGCGTTCAGCGAAGGAAAGGATTTAAGCAACGAACACTTATTAGCAGAAGTTCAAGCCACCCGGCCACTCGCGATGCTGAGCCGGGAGCAAGTTCACGAACTGCGGCAATGGGCGTCGCAGCGATGTGTCTCGGCCGATTGAGAGTGTTTCCCCGTCCGCGAGCAATATGATTTTCTAAACCCAGCAGTGGTAGTTCATCGTCCAGTCCTAGAACTTCACGATTCCATCCATGCCGATCAGGAATTGGTGGGACTTCGTACCGTCATCGTAGGGCAATCCGCCGAAGTTGGGATCGTACCAATCGGATCGCACTTCGGGACGCAAGATAAAGTTTGGATGCGGCGTCCAGTTCACCCCCAAACTGGCAGAATAGACTTGTCCGCCGAATGGAGGCTTGTTGGGATTGCTGGGTCGATTGAGCCCAAGACGCGTGCCATCCTGGTCGTGGAACCACTCCAATCGCACGGCAGCCTTCCATTGGTCGTTGATGGTGTAGTAGATGTATTGATCGATGCCCCACCAATCAGCATTCACGCCACCAGGAACTCCGTTCTGCTGAAAGCCGTACCAGTGATGAACAACCCATTCCAGCTTCTCGGTCAATTGCAAACCGACAATCGCGCTGTAGCGAGTGCGGTTCGCATAATCGGGTGCCAAACCTGGGCGACCGGCGACGTTATTGAATTCGTCACCAGTCGTTGCTGCTAACGAGACCCAGAAGGATTCGTGAGTGAACTTCACGCCCAACAAATATCCCAAGCGATCAGAGGACCGGTCGAGCGTATTCCATCCGTTCGTTAGACCTCCTTGCACTTCCAAACGCTCGGTTGGCTTCCACGACAGCAAGCCACCCCAGTGGGTAAATGGGCCAGCGAACTGATAACTGTAGGACTTGGAATAGAAGAAGTTGTCCGGTGCTTGAATCCCTTCGTAGCCCACGATCGAGTAGAAGTGGCCAAGTTTCAAGTTGAAGTTGTTCGTCCCGACCTGGCCATACAATTGCGGCAAGGCGAGTCCGTAAAATTCGTTCGTGTTCCACCGCGGCGTCCCATCCGAACGAACTTCCATTCCGACCGACTGCGCAAGCAAGTAGTCCTCGCCATAAAGAACATCCACCCGTGCCCCGAAACCAAAACTGTCATCTGCCGGCAAATTGGCCTCGGCAATCAAGTAGGCCTGACTCCCCATGATCTCGTTGCGATCGACGGCGTTATACGGACCATGAAATCGGCTCGGCGGATTTTGCATGTTTCCCATGTAGCCGCCATTGAGCCAGCCTCGCAACTTGATGGGCCAATATTGCGGGAAGAAGAAGGTTTGTTCTGTCGCGTCATCGCAGCAACAGGTTTCGCATTGGCATTGCGAGCACCCGCCCCCCGTCTCGTACTGTGTTTCGAGGCCATGATCGAACGGGGAGGCCGCATCGGGATCGTCTGGAATTTCGGACGAATTTGGAGCTGGAATTCGCTCGGCCTGCTCGAATTCATCTTCAGCAATTGGTATCGGCACATCATCGATGAATGGATCTTCAGAGGAACTCCGCAGGTCGGCTGGCAACGAAGGCGCTGCTATTAAACCCGGTGGAGCGGGCGGCAAACCCTGCGCGGCCAGCTGGCTCCCCACCAATGCCAACGTAGCTGTGAGGCTCCAAAAAGTGGCCGGTCGCCACAGGGTCGGTTGCCAGATGATCGAACGCATTGGATGCCACTCCTTCACGAGGAAACACAGATCGGCCGTCCGCTCAGCCTGCATCCGCGAGACAGTTCCCCGAGCCCCCCGGTTTGCTGCCATTAGCCAGCGCAATCGCTACTGGCGTTAGATTCCGTATCGGCTGCGCAATCGTTAAACACGAATGGCGGTTAAAATATTCAGGGAATGGAACCTGATTTTTCGCTTAGACGGACTGCTAGCAGCAAGCAGTCCATGATCGTCGGTTACTGGGACGGTCGAAGCTAGAAAAAATTAATTCACTTATGAACTATCTCTTTGGCTACGGCAGCCTGATCAATAACCGCAGTCGGGCAAAAACGGGAGTTACCGGCACTGCGTTTCCCGTCCGAATTGCCGGCTACGCTCGAGCTTGGAATATGCCATCAGGACCGGGGACATATCTCGGCGTTCGCTCTGCGAAAACCGGCGGTTGCAACGGTCTGTTGTGCGCTGTGAGCGACCAGGAACTTCTCCGCTTTGATGTTCGCGAGCGAGGATATCGTCGCGAATCGGTTTCGCGCTCCGCCTTGGAAATGCTCGTTCCGGAAACTTTGGATTCGTTTCCGATTTGGACTTACGTGATCGACACCCCGCGCAAGCCCACGATCATGGCTCCTATTTTGCAGTCCTACGTCGATGTCGTGCTGGACGGTTGCCTGGTGCTCGGGGAGGATTTTGCCCGCGAGTTTCTGCGGACTACCTCCGGTTGGGAACATCCCTGGCAGAACGACCGTTCTGAGCCTCGATACTTGCGGGCCGATGCGAATTTGCCATCGCTCGACCGGATCGATGAACTGCTCGCTGAGGCGGGATTGTTGCGGCATCGGCAGTAGTCCGTACCGTCGCGCCGGCGCTGCCTCTATTCATCAATTTATATTGATAAAAATATTTTCACTACATTATTTACTTATCATCAATACACGATCTATGATGCTCTCTCATGCCTGTGAAGCGAAAGCCGACGGATGCTAGCATCCGTCGGTTCTGAAAACCCAATCGGGAAGCACCCCCTGGACGGGTAGTTTCCAGTCGGTTTTTGATCACTCGGCACAACAGTGATCGCCATTCCGACGCGCCCTGCGACTGTGGAGTACGAATCGCTTGCACCATCAGGAGTTAAGAACATGCCCCCATCGAACGCTCAATCTCGCTTGCACAATTGCAAGGGTTCTCTTCCCCCCAAAATAAGCACTAACAGCCAGGCATCAGCTATTTCTCGCAAGACCAACAATAATATAGAGTTAAGCGTCATTGTGGTGAGTGGAAACCGGTTTACAACACGGCGCCACGATCACCATTCCCCCTCACTTTCCTCCTCCGCCTATGCCTCCTTGCCGATTTGTTTCCCCGTACTCTCCCACGTCGTGAACCTTTCCTCTCGTTTTTCGGTCTGCATTCGGTTGCCTTGTCGATTCTCCGACCTCCGACTACGATACTTGTTTTCCCAAAATCGGCCCAATTTTCCTCGACTGCCGTTTCGAGTCGCCCGGAGGCTGAATCGCCAGCTAGAGGAGTTTGTATGCGTCACGTCCTGTCTGCTCTCGTGCAAAACGTTCCCGGCGTACTCGCCCACATTTCGGGCATGCTAGCGTCGCGTGGCTACAACATCGAATCGCTCGCAGTCGGCACGACTGAAAACCGAGAGTTGTCCCGGATGACGTTCGTCGTTGTCGGCGACGAAAACGTGCTCGCTCAGGTACAAAAGCAGCTGCGGAAGATTGTGACCGTCGTACGGGTGGATGATGTCAGTTCGCAGGATTACGTTGAACGCGATCTGATGCTCATGAAGGTTACCGCGCCTCCTGGCAATAAGCGGAGCGAGGTTCGCGAGCTCGTCGACATCTTCCGCGGTCGCATTGTTGATGTTGGCCCCGAAGAACTAATGGTCGAAATCTCCGGACGTGAGAACAAGATCGAAGCCTTTATCGAACGGATGCGTCCCTACGGCATTTTGGAACTGGTCCGCACGGGCCGAATCGCAATGGTTCGCGGACGGGGCCTCATTGCCGAAGACTCCTCTGAATTCGAACCCGATGCGGCCTGATGTTTGGGTCGCGTTGCACTATTTGACCTTTTTCCTCTCATTTCGAAATACTAACGTTAGTCATCATGGCAGCCACGATTTACTACGATAACGACGCCGATCTCTCGGTCTTAAAGAACAAGACCATTGCCATTCTCGGGTATGGTTCGCAAGGTCATGCGCAAGCACAGAACCTGCGAGATAGCGGCTGCACGGTCGTTGTCGGCCAACGCCCAGGCGGTCCCAACTACGATCTGGCTATCAAGCACGGCTTTAAGCCGGTTAGCGTTGAAGAAGCGACCAAGCAGGCCGA
The DNA here is from genome assembly GCA_041739545.1 of Pirellulaceae bacterium. Lineage (GTDB taxonomy): Bacteria > Planctomycetota > Planctomycetia > Pirellulales > Pirellulaceae > JBGSNR01. Next base: position 179,169 of record JBGSNR010000067.1, read on the forward strand.
CTTGGTGAACATCCTACTGCCCGACGAAGTGCAAGGTGACATTTACAAGGCGAGCATCAAGCCCAATTTGAAATCGGGCGCGATTCTGATGTCGTCGCACGGATTCAACATGCACTTCGGCCAAGTCGAACCGCCAGCCGGGGTCGACACAATGCTGGTGGCTCCAAAGGGCCCTGGCCACTTGGTCCGCAGTGAATTTGAAAAGGGTGGAGGCGTGCCCTGCCTCATCGCCTTGGGGAACGGTGCTTCGCCGGAAACGTTCAAGGCAGGTCTGGCCTATGCCAAAGGAATTGGCGGAACCCGCGGCGGCGTGATTCAAACGACCATTGCCGAGGAAACCGAAACCGACCTGTTCGGTGAACAAGTGGTTCTCTGCGGCGGTGTGAGCGAACTGGTGAAGGCCGGTTTTGAGACGCTGGTGGAAGCCGGTTATCAGCCTGAGATGGCCTACTTCGAATGTATGCACGAGCTGAAGTTGATTGTCGACTTGTTTTATCAGGGCGGCCTCAACTACATGAGGTACAGTGTTTCCAACACTGCCGAGTTCGGCGACTACACTCGCGGCCCGCGAATCGTGACTGCCGAAACCAAAGCGGAAATGAAGAAGATTTTGAAGGAGATCCAGAACGGGCAGTTTGCTCGCGAATGGATTCTCGAAAACAAGGCGGGTGCCCCTGCGTTCAAGGCAGTGCGTCGCCGTGAACGCCAGCATCCGATCGAAGAAGTCGGCAAGCGACTTCGCAAGTTGATGCAGTGGATTAATTCGAAGGAAGTTTAGTCCTCCACGAACTAGAAATGCCCGGGCGGGAGGATCTCAAGTGGATTACTCTTCCCTGGAACGAATTCGCAGTAAAGCGAGATTTTCCGATGGCCCATGCAGAAACTCTTGAACTATTCGCTTCGCTAGTTCCTGGCGATCGAGTCGAAGTGGTTCATGAAGTGAAAGTTGGCTTTCGGAAATGGATGTCGCGCACGGTGGGGCAGGTAGTGCGCATCGATCGCCGCCGCCATGCACTGCATTTTCGCCGTAGTAACGATGACAAGGTTTACAGCGACATTATTATCCTGCAACGCGATGATGGCGAATTAACCACCATCACACTGGACGAGTTCAGCGAGTTGCGGAAGATGTAACTGTGATTTGAAGAGCAGCGCATGACGCTTGCGGTGTGATTAGTTCGTTACGCGGTAATATTATTTGAGCGAATATCGTTTGGGCTTCGTGGTAGAGCGTTTTGTCGTCTAGAATGTGAGTATGAAATTTCGGCGTGTAGCGCAGCCTGGCTAGCGCGCTTGCTTGGGGTGCAAGAGGTCGTGGGTTCAAATCCCGCCACGCCGACTAAAGTCGTTTTTGAGCCGTTTGGCCAATTGGTCGAACGGCTTTCTCTTTGTGGTGACTAGAGTTACGTCGCTCAGGGTACGGTTCAAACAGACCGCGTCCAAGATTCGCCGCCGGACCGTATTGTTTGAACCCTGCCAAACCTCGGCGGCTCGTTGCGACCAATCGAAGAGGGCGAGCGCCCGCTGATTTCGTTCGGCGTCGCCCGCCCCTGCCTTTTGGAGCGCCTCTTCAATCCGTAGGCTCTCGCTCTTCAGTTCGGCCGACTTGGCCTTGAATGTCGGCTCGTCGATGGTGCCCGCCAGATAGGTATTAAGCAGGCGGTCCTGCATCGCGGCCACCTCCGACTGACGCTTCTTCAACGCAGCGCCGTGCCGTTGGTGGTGTGCCAGCAGGTCGCCAAGTGTTGTCTGCAATGCAGCGCGGAACCATGTCGCCATTTCCACGTTCGGTAGCCTGAGCGAGTGCAGGTCGTCGATGATGGCACGTTCCAAGTCATCGGACTTCCATCGCACTGTCGGATGGTTGGGGCTCGGCTCGTTATTGGCGCAGCGGTAATAGAGGTGTTCGCGCACGCCGCCGCCGCGAAGCTTGCGGCGAATACGCTCGCCGGTGATCGCCTGCCCACAGAAGGCGCAGGTCAGTAAGCCGCCGGCCAACGGATGTGAGGGTGTGCTGATGCGGCGATTGCGACCATGCAGAATATCTTGGCAGGCATCGAAGGTCGCCCGCTCGATCAGCCTCTCGTAACGTCCCTCGAAGACGGTCCCGTTGCGGCGAAGCTCGCCAATGTAGAACCGGTTGTTGAGGATGTACGACAGGGCCGTGCGCCCGAATCTGGTCTGGCTTGCCCGAAACACATGCCCCTCCCGCTCAAGCTGGTCGGCGAGGCTGCGAAACGTGTGGTTGCCCAGGGAATAGACGTCGAAGATGCGGCGGACCGTTTTGCTCTTCTCCGGATGCGGCTGCACCGGCGCTTCGCGGTCGTCGGTGTTGATGTAGCCGTACGGCGCAAGGCCGGTCGGCCAGCCTTGCCGCACCTTCTCGTCCATCCCCTTGAGAACCTCAGTCCGCAGGTTGTCGCTGTAGTATTGGGCAACCGCCGCCATGACATTGAACGAGAGCGCGCCTGCCGCGCCCGGTCCGAACTGATTTTCAACGAACACCAGCCGCACGCTGCAGTCATCTTCCAACTCCTGCAAGCGAACCGCATCCCGCATGTTCCGGCACACGCGGTCAAGCTTGTGGCTGAGGATCGCCCTGATCTTCTCGCGCTTCGCGTTGGCTTTGACCCACGCGAACATTTGGTTGAAGACCGTCCGCTCGGCACCCCGCTTGGCGGATTCCGCCACCACGAACTCGCGCACCACGGTCCAACCGTTGCGCTGCGCGCTATCGCGGTTGGCACGAAGCTGCGCGTCGATGGAATAGCCTTCTCGTTGTTCGCGCGACGAAACCCGCGCCCAGATGATCACATGCATCGTTGATACCTCCTCCGTCGAGAAAACATGATCGCTTCCGCCATCCGCCGAACGTTGCCCAAGATCTCCACGACCTCCTCGTCGCTGAGCACACGCCCATAGGCCTTGGACCACACGCGACGCGTCTCCGCGAACAATTCGTCGGTGATCCAGGGGTGGAACGCGCGCACGCTCACCGCTGATGGTGAATTGCATGGCGTTTCACCGCTTCGGTCGCGGTCGATGGTCGTCGTTTGCATCTGCATGAAACTCGTCCTCCATGAAACGGGAACCCCGCGTGGCGACCGTCGCCACGCCAACCACCACAGTTACCTCAACATCGCCGCAGGCATCCAGCGGCTCGTCACGCGAACGCGTAGGTGGGCCACCGGGGCGTGCGGAAAATAATCCGACGAACGGGCCCAACCGTAAGTAGAGGCCGCGAAGTGCGGCCTCGTGGGCGACGTAGGGGCCAAGCGGGCGTTAGCCGTTGGCGTCGTCCGAGAATGGCGGGTCAAGTTCATCCGCGACCGCCAACAGCACCTCGACCAGATCGTGGGCGTCGAGATTGGCGAAACGCTGGCCCGCGTCGAATTCCGTCTGCATGGCAGCAGTCACCTTGTATTTCGGAGAATATTTGCTGTCCAAAAGACGGTTGATTACGGAAGTAGAATGGGAGCAATCATGAATCTGAGCCAACAACAGCCTGACCGCGAGCCACCATCGCAAGACAGATTTTTGCGGCTGTTTCTTGCGAGCGAGCGAGAATTGCTGCGCTACGTGATGGCGTTGGCACCGCGAATTGACGACGCCAGGGAGATTGTTCAGCAAACGGCGGTTGTTCTCTGGGAGAAGTTCGACCAGTACGATCCCTCTTTGCCATTTACCCCTTGGGCATGTCGTTTCGCCTTAAACATCTCCAAGCAATGGTTGGCTCGGCAGCAACGCTGGCGGGCCATCCTCGATCAGAATCTCGCGGAGCAACTGCTGCAACGACGCGCAGAAATGCTTCCCGAAATGGATGCGCGGCTCCGTCATCTGGATTCGTGTCTGGGTAAGTTGCCAGGGGACCAGCGGGCTATTGTGGACGGCTACTATTTTCGCCAACTGGGTATCGACGTGATCGCCGAAGAGACCCATCGCTCCGTAGAGGCCCTCTACAAGGCGCTGCAACGCATTCGGAAAGCACTGCAAGACTGCATCGTAAGCGCCGAGCGGTCCGAGGTGGCCACATGATATTTCCGTCGCACGAATTTGATGAGGCTGTCGCGGGGTTGTGTCACGGTACGGCGACCGACGAGATTGTCGCGACTCTCCACGAATTGCTGAGGGTCAACGAGGCGGCGCGGGACGAGTATTTGTGGCGAATCGAACTGCACGCTCGGCTGGCCTCAAGAGACGAAGCCCTAGTAACGCCCGCGGCGATGTCGGTCCCCTCTCTGGATGTCGAACCGGCAAAGAACAAAGCAGGCGTGAGTATGCTTGCGGCAACCGGCTGGGCGACTGCCGCAGTTCTCTTACTTTCCATTGCACTGTGGCAGGTATTGTCACATTTTGCCGGCCCTCGGCCGCTTGGCTCAGATACTGTAAGTGAGCCAATGGTTGCGCGGATTAAGCAACTTCAGAACGCGCGGTGGGTGGCGGCCCACGGAAAACATCAGCCGGATGAAGCCATCGCCGCCGGCCAGAGGCTAGAGTTGTCGTCAGGCGAGGCATGTATTGAGTTCCACAGCGGTGCTGTGGTTGTACTCAAAGGCCCCGCAATCTTTGACGTCGAGTCGGAGAACTCCGGTTACCTGATGCTGGGACAGTTGACCGCCACAGCAACCACCGCCAATTCAAAAGGCTTCACGATTCAGACACGAAGCGCACGAGTGGTTGATCTCGGAACGGAGTTTTCAGCCAATGCGTCTTCCGATGGGCACAGCCGCATCGCTGTATCGTCCGGCGAGGTCGAAGTGCATCTTGCCTCGGTCAAGACACCGCATCTCTTGCGCGAAGGGGATGTGATTGAGGTCGAACCGGGTCCGACACAGATTACGGCAAGAATCGAAAGCGGTGATGACACGGCGCCGTTTCGTTTCCCGACCATTGAACCACCTTCGGAGCTCGACTACGCGGATGGCTCGAAGGGACGAGCAACGTTCCGGTGCATATCAGGTAGGATCGAACGCCAGTCCGGCCCCTTGACGGTGCTGCACAATGGCGCTGGGCAGTCCAACCACGACGCACCAGAGGAATCCGTCTTCTTTGCCAATGACCAGTCGGGCCGATTACTCCTCGATTTGGGACAAACGGTGGCGATTACCAAGGTCAATTCCTACTCTTGGCATCGCAGCCGCGGCAACGAAGTGGATCGGGTTCGCGCAACGCAAAAGTTCATGCTCTACGGATCTGACGGCGATCAAGCGCCCGTCGCCGATGGATCATTAACGGAAGCAGGCTGGGTATTACTAGCTCGCGTCAACACGGACGAATACTTCGGTGCGACGCGGCAGAATCGGCCGGCGCAACAGGCGTCATCAATTTCCGGTGCGCATGGCACGCTAGGTCGTTATCGGTACTTGCTGTGGGAGACCCTCCCCACGCGTGACCAAGGCGACTTGAATGGCACGTTCTATGGTGAATTCGACGTTTATGCGAACCAGGACGACTGACGGACGGAAGGTTTACGGGAACAAAGGATGAATTGCTGGGCATACAGTGCGGCAGCCGTTTGGTTCGCGATTGGCGCGAAAATCGCGGTCGCGTTTGAACTGCCGACTGCCATCGGCACGGTAGTCACGTCACGATGCCTGGAATGCCATTACGCGGGCACGAAGAAGGGCGGACTTGACCTCGAATTGCTGCTGTCTCGTCGACCTGACGCGGCTGTCGTCGATATTTGGGCCCAGATTTATGACCGTGTTCGTGACGGGGAAATGCCTCCCAAAGATAAACTCTCCGAAAATGAACGATCGGCATTTCTCAAGTCGCTGCACAAGACGCTGGTAACGGCCGATCTTGCCCGGCGCGGGGACAATGGTCGAGCCACCCTGAGGCGACTGAATCGAACCGAATATGAAAACACGCTCCGCGATCTACTGAATTTGCCCGAGCTTGAAGTTCGCGACTTGCTCCCCGAAGACGGCCGCGTGCAGGGGTACGACAAAGGTGGGCCGGCGCTTGAGTTTTCGACGGTGCAAATCAACAAGTACCTGGAGGCCGCCGACAAAGCGCTGACGACGGCGGTCATGCCCTACCCGGAACGGGACGAACCGCGAACCGCGCGGCTCTACGGCGGCGACGACGGCGGCATCATGGACGGGATCATCAACGGTTGCGGCATCTGCCTCAAGGACTTCAAGTACGACCAGGACCTATTTCCGTTGTCAGTTCCCAGCGGCAACGTACCTGGCGGCAGCGGGTACGGTTACTTCGACCAGCTCAAGTTGGCCGGCAAAATTCCGTATCGCGGCTCGATCGGTTTTATGCGGAACGGGGACGACTATAAGCCGGACTTCGGCATGATGTCCCCGGTCGTTCCTGGCTACTATCGAATCCGTGCCTCGCTGTGGAGTTTTCGCTGGGACAAAGGAGAAGTGAAGCCGACCACCCCGCAGATAGGACGAATACAAGTCAACGGCCAATATTCGAAGTCCAAGGGGGCCGTCGTCGGTTACTTTGACGCACTGTCGCTCAAGCCGAAAGTCAGCGAGGCGAAGGTCTGGCTCACGCCCGGCGACTCGTTGCAATTCCAGCCCTTGTCGATCTTGCACGATTGGCAGGGAATCCCTTACGGCAAGATGGACAGCTATGTCGGTGATGGAATCGCGGTGGATTGGGTGGAAGTCCAGGGGCCGTTGGTCGATGCTTGGCCGGAGGTTGGACATCAACGGCTGTTTGGCGACCTACCGCTGGAGCGATTCACCGAGAAAGAGGGCGAGAAGCGACCCTCAAGACGCCCGATCGGACAATGGCGCGGCGGTCCGCAGCCCTTCACATTGTTGCCGAAGCACCAAGAGACTTGGACGGTCGCGTCCGCCGAGCCGGGTGCGGATGCGGAGAAACTGCTCGCAAAATTCCTGCCCCTGGCGTTTCGCCGTCCAGTCGAAGCCGATGACGTGGGTGCCTATGTCGCCCTGGTGCTCGAACGCATTGAGGCGAAGGCGACCTTTGAGGAGGCAATGCTGACCGCTTATCGAGCCGCCCTTTGCTCGCCGGAATTTCTCTTCCTGCGCGAACCGGTTGGGAAACTCGATGACTTCGCTCTCGCGAGCCGCCTCTCTTATTTCTTGTGGTCGTCGCTGCCTGACGAAGAGTTGCTCCGCCTAGCAGCCCAGAAGAAACTCAGCGACCCTAAGATTCTCCACTCGCAGACTGAACGGATGTTGGCCGACCCCAAAGCCGAACGGTTCATCGTCGATTTCACCAACCAATGGCTCGACCTGCGGCTGATCGACGACAACACACCGCACTCCAAGCTCTATCCCGAGTTCAGCCCCCTGCTCCGCGACTCGATGGTCGGCGAGACGAGAGCGTATTTTCGCGAACTGCTGAGGCACGATCTCCCCGCCGAGAACATCGTGGACTCCGACTTCGCGATGCTCAACCAGCCGCTCGCCGCCTTCTACGGGGACTTCGACCTGGAAGACTTTACGATCCCGCAGGAGAAACCGCGGCCGAAGCAATCGCGAGAAACCCTGCCGCGACCCGTCACACCGGCGGAACCGATTGTCGGTTTCGAGCTTCGGAAAGTTCCCTTGCCACCTGACTCCCAGCGCGGCGGCTTCCTCACACAGGCAGCGATCCTCAAAGTTACTGCCAATGGCACAACCACTTCGCCCGTTCGCCGTGGCGCTTGGGTGCAACGCAAGATCATGGGTCAGCCGCCCAAGCCGCCGCCACCGAATATTCCGGCCATCGAGCCCGACACCCGCGGCTTGACCACCCTGCGCGAGATTCTCGCGAAACACCGGGCCGACGTCTCCTGCGCCGGTTGCCACCGCAAGATCGACCCGCCGGGCTTCGCCTTAGAAAACTACGATGCCATCGGTGGATTCCGTCCAAGGTTTCGCGCCTTGGAGAATGGAGACCGCGTCACGAAGCCGCCCGCGTGCGCGGGCCGACACGAGTTCTTATTGGGCCTGCCGGTTGATGCCAGCGGCGAATTGGCCGACGGTCGGCACTTCGCGGATATTCGCGAGTTCAAACGACTGTTGCTGACCGACGAACCGCAGATCGCCCGCAATTTTGCCGAACAACTAATCGTCTACGCCACCGGCACGCCCGTCTCCTTCGCCCACCGTGACGCCATTGACCGCATCCTCAGCGACACGTCCCGGACGAGACACGGCATCCGTTCGATCCTGCATGCGGTAATTCAGAGCGAACTATTCTTGAGTAAGTGAATCCGTCCAGCAACTTTCGGCGAATGCACAAGGTCGTTATCTGAGAGACAAGGAAATACCATGCATCAACAAGTCTACTATGCGACGCTGCTATTCCTCGGGATGATGGCCGCGGGTCTTGCCCAGGGGACAGAACCTTTAAAGACTTCTGAAAAACTTCCACCACTTCCCGGCAAAGCCCCCGTCTTCGCCAGGATCACGAAAGTTGATCCGGAGAAAGGCACGTTCAATTTCATTCTGTTGTTCGACGAGATCGTGAACACAGAAACGATCGTCACCGATGGTCAGGGCAAGACTCTCAATCAGTCTTCCGACAGAGTTATGACGAGCCGAGTTGAGGAGAAAACCGACCGTCCGCTCAAAGGCAGCATCGTGTCGACCGGCGAAGGGCTGATTATCCCGATGAACCAGGCTCAAAAGGAGTTGGCGGGCAAACTCGTCATCATGTGCGACGATTTTGATGGCCTGCATCCTGTCTACCGGAAAATGCTGGCGAAGGACACCTGGATCATCGAGATGGAAAAGCCGCATGGATTGAGAGTCGAAAGCCCACAGGAACGGTTCGATGCCATCAAGGCAGAGAAAAGTGTTTCCGGTGAGCCGCAAGCACTGCCGAAAAAGCATGCGGCAGACTTGGGCGGCGGGGTGAAGATGGAACTAGTGCTTATCCCGGCTGGCAAGTTCAAGATGGGCAGCGGCGAGTCGGCGGAGGACACGGCGGCCTACTTCAACAAAACCTACCGCGAGAATTTTCCGGCAGACGGCGGGGGAGGGCTGGAAGCAGATGTCTTCAAGAACGAGCATCCGCAGCACGACGTGCGGATCACGAAGCCATTCTTCTTGGGCACGTACCCTGTCACGCGGGGTCAGTTCCGGCAATTCGTCGACGCCACAGCGTACAAGACGGACAAGGATAAGGATAAGAAGCTGTTGGCATGGGGCTGGGATCCTGACAAGAAGCAGTTCAGCAACGACGAGAAGTATTCCTGGCGAAACGCCGGATTCGAGCAGACCGACGAGCACCCTGTGGTGAATGTTACCTGGAACGATGCAATGGCCTTCTGCAAGTGGCTCAGCGAGAAAGAAGGCCAGACCTACCGATTGCCCACGGAGGCGGAGTGGGAATACGCCTGCCGTGCCGGGACGACCACGCGGTACCCTAGTGGCGATGATCCACAGACGCTCGGCAAGGTCAGCAACTTGGTCGACGCGACCGTCAAGGCGAGAATCCCGGACTGGAAATACATGATCTATCACAGCGACAACTATGCGTTTACGTCGCCGGTGGGAAAGTCCAAGCCCAGTGCCTTCGGGCTGTACGATATGCAAGGAAATGCCTTTCAGTGGTGCGCGGATTGGTACGCGGAGAATTACTATGCCGCGTCCCCCGCAGACGATCCGACCGGCCCAGATTCCGGTACGGACCGTGTCATTCGTGGCGGTACCTGGAGTTTCAGGCCGCTCGGTGCCCGTTCCGCTGAGCGAAACAAGACCGAGCCGGACGGACGGAACTGCGCCGCAGGGTTCCGCGTTGCCAGGTCTCAAAAGCACTTTCTCAAAACTGGGGATTAAATCGCATGAGCTCTCACGGAACTGCAGGCGGCATACTCACAGTGATACTCTTAACGGCAATGTCGGTGATGGCCGCGAATGCCGAAGATCAGACCAAGCGAGATGCTGTAATCGAAGCGCTCGAAAAGAACGGCGTGGGCACGTCGGGCCTCAGATTTGACGCCAGCCAAGGTGGACCTGCAATCAACCTTGGAACTGGCCCAAACGGTTCGCCAACAAGTAGCGTCAACGACGATAACCTTACCCTGATAGCTCAGTTGCCCGAGCTAGAGCGTGTGATGCTGTTTCGAGGGACCTTTTCCAAAGCCGGTCTTGGCCAGCTTGCCAATTTGCCGAATCTCAAAATGCTTTCGATCTATGAGGCGCAGGTCGATTCTGAAGCTTTCGCAGCGCTTGCAGCTTTCAACACGCCCTACCGACTCAGTCTTGGCGAATACCCGATTACTGACAAAGTGCTGGGATACATTGGTGCCAATCGCCATCTGAAGGGCCTGGAGATCACCAAGCAGCAAAACCTTTCGACGGCGGCGGTGGCTCAATTTCTGAAGTCCGTGGACGATCTGGAAACTCTCTGGCTGGTGGGCGATACCATCGACGATGTCGGACTCGCCCGACTTGGCGCGATGAAGAACATCCATCGTCTCGGGTTGGAAAGTCAAGCTGTGACTGCCGCAGGATGGAGGCATTTGGCCGGTCTGACCAAGATGCGCTTTATTGTTCTCCGCGGAACGAAGTTCGACGACCAGGGAATGCGGGCTTTGGAAGGAATGAAGGACCTGGAGGTGCTGATCCTTCGGCAGACTGGGATCACGGATGCAGGCTTGCCCTCCCTGGCCAATCTTTCGAAGCTTCAGGACTTGGGAATTGATGCGACCAAGGTCACGGACGCAGGGATGACAAACCTGCGGAATCTTACCGAACTCAAGAACCTCTACGTCAGCCAGACCGCAGTCACCGCGAAAGGATTGGCGATGGTTCCTCGGAAGGATCGCATGGTGATGATGAGCGCAGGCAAGGAAAACCTTTCCTCTCGGCAAGTCGCGGAGTTGGCCGAGTTGTTTCCCGGCACGCAGATCTTCGACCCATCCGGCTATTGGAAGCCCGAACGAATCCAGGCGGCCATGAAGGAGCTCGGTAAGAACTAATGTTTCGACTCACAATTAAGAAAGCCCTTTCTATGACCACCAAAAGCGTGTTGATGTGCGGTTTGTTCGTTCTGGCCGGCTCGATGGGGTTAGCGGCCGCTGAAACCGAAGAACCAAAACCGGCTCCTTGGGTTGGCAATTGGCAACTTGTGTCCGGTGAACGATCGGGCGTGAAGATGGATGAAGCTCGCACCGGCGCGTACTTTACCATTACCAAGGATACGATTACCGGCATGAACGTCGAGGGCGAGGTTCTCAGCCTGCTGACCTACAAGGTCGTTGGAGAACAGACTCCAGCGCCGATCACGTTGACAACAGAAAAGCCTTTCGCCGGCGAGACCCGCGATGCGATCATCGGTGTGAAAGACGGCAAGCTGTTGATTTGCTACAACCTCGACACCAAGGGGCGGCCCAAAGATTTCGTCACCAATAAAGAAGGCAACAACGACCGTTTCATGGCGTTCGTGCCTTCCGACGACCCCAGAGAAGTTATTACGGCAATCAAGGCTCTCTCCGAGAAGAAATGGCTGGCATTCAGAGACGAAGATGGAAATTTTTTCAACGCCCCACCCGTGAGTGAAAGGATGACCTTTATTGGCCGAGATGGCCTCCTACAAAATCGCGGCCAATTAGTTACAGACCTGTGGTTTGAGAACGGGCGCGAAGAACCACCGCCGGGTGTTTCGTCGCCCGAACCGTTTTACAAGCCGAGGAAGAAGGATCCCAATAACATGATCGATGCGGTGAAGATTTCCGAGCAGAAGCTGCGACTTTTCGGCGATACGGTCATCGAAACCGGCCGCTCGTTAGCAACGCGGGCAAATCAAGAAGCGGCGGTGTGGAATGTCCGTTATACGTCGGTTTGGGTTCGCGACAAAAAGAAACAATGGCAACTGATGAGCGATCAGCATACGAATGTCAAATAAATGCGTGAGCCGTGACGCGCATTTTAGGTATCACCAATCGGCCGACAGAACACGCCATGAGAAATCCATGAGTACAGCCATTCACGCTTCGCGAGCGCCCATTTCCCGCCGCGCGCTTCTGCGTGGTGCCGGCGTCGCGATGGCCCTGCCATTTCTCGAAGCGATGCGACCATTGTTTGGCCCGACCGCTCGAGCTGCGGATGCGGAGTCTACGGTCCCACGGCGATTGCTGGCCATCGAAACCAATCAAGGCATTCTGCCTCAGAAGTTTTTCCCCAAGCAGAACGGCCGTGACTACGAACTCTCGCCGTATTTGAAGTTGCTCGAATCTCATCGCAACGATCTCACGGTCTTCTCCGGCGTTTCACACCCCGAGGTAGATGGCGGACACGAGGCAGAGATTTGCTTTCTGTCCGCTGCACCTCATCCGCTTTCCGGCGGTTTTCGCAACACGATCTCGCTCGATCAATTCGCTGCCGAGCAGATCGGCACGAAGACTCGCTTCCCATCCCTCAGCATTCTCGTTGGACCAGGTACGCGCGGGCTCTCTTATTCTCGTAACGGAGTAATGATTCCGCCGGAAAGCAGCCCCGCTGCCATTTACCGGCGCATGTTCGTGCAGGGGAATCCGCAAGAAGTCGCCGCGCGAATCGAGGACTTACGCCAAGGGCGAAGCTTGCTCGATTTTGTCAGCGACCGCGCCCAACGCATGCAACGGAGCCTAACGTCTGGCGACCGTCAGCGTGTGGATGAATACTTCACCGCTGTACGCGGTTTGGAACGGCAGTTCCAAGAATCCGCGGCCTGGGAACAACGCCCCAAGCCGAAATCATCCGTGCCGGAGCCACAGGATATCAATCTCAAGGATGATACGCTTCTGCTCGACAAGATTCAGCAAATGTACGATGTTCTGCGTCTCGCCCTGGAATCCGATAGCACCCGGCTGATTTCGGTGTTCGTCAATTTCACGACTCCGCCCCTGAAGCTCGCAGGCGTTACGCAAGACACGCACAACCTCACGCATCACGGAGGGAGTGCCGCCGCTTTGACTGAACTCGAAAAGATTGAACGCGCAGGACTCACGAAACTCAACAGCTTGCTCGACGGTTTGAAGGCTACCCAGGAAGGTGGCTCGTCCCTGCTGGATCGCACGATGGTGCTTTACGGCACCTGTATGGGCGACGCGAACACGCACTCGAACGTCAACTTGCCGGTGCTCCTCGCCGGCGGCGGATTCAAGCATGGCCAGCACTTGGCTTTTGACACGAAGAACAACTGCCCACTCGCTAATCTCTATGTCAGCATGCTCCAGCGACTTGGCTTGGAAGCCGGCAAGTTTGCGAGCAGCACGGGCACCATGAGTGGGATGGAGTTCGCGTAATCGTACTGCGCGCTGTATGCCTCGTCTCTTCGCTTCGCACTGAGGAATGTGCCCGAGCCGCCGGGTTGCCAGCCCGACGGCTCACTACGGTTCAACCAAATTGTCAAAGAGCGATTCGCGGACGCACATCCTCGTCCGGTCGTCCGGCGCGGCGCTTGACGCCGGGCTAGACGAGTGCGTGTCGTTGGTTGCGATCAGAAGTCGCGCATTTGCTGCTCGATCTGTTCGCGGCGTTTGCCCACCGCATTTAATTCCTGGGCCACAGCATCCCCGGTGCGACGGAGTGCTGCGGCTTGTTTTTGGAACACGGCCGCCTGCTTGCGGCGATTGTCGGCGTCGGCGTAACCCAACTCGCGGTCGGCTTGGTCCAACTGCTTCTTCGCTTGATAGTCGAGGTCGGACGCCTGGCTCTGCAGGTCGGAATATCGCTGCCGCAGCTTGTCGGCCTCGGCCGCACTCTCGTCGAGCAGCCGGCGGCACTGCGGATCGTCGCAAGTGTGATATAGCTCGCGCTTCGCCGACTCGGCGTCCGAAAGCGTCGCCTTGATCTGTTGCAGTCGGCCGTACAACGGTGCGGTCGCTTCATCATGCCGTTGCTCGGCGTCAGCCAGAGTGTCGTCGGCCTGGGCGATTTGGCGTTGTACTTCCTGCTGCTCCGCTTCGAGCTTGGGCATGGCAGCGACCTTGGCCTTGAGCTCCGTTCGCTTCTGAAACAGTGCGACGGCCTGCCGCAATTCATCGAGCGTCTTGCCGGCGTGGGCAAGCGTCGCCTCGACGTCGTCGGCGTCAGGTTCCTTGCCGGAAGCGATGGCTGCGACCAGTTCGCGGTAGCCATCGATCCGCTGCTTCCGGCGCTCGTGTTGCTTACCGGCGATTCGTTCAAAGAGCGTTGTCACGTTCATGTGAAACTCCTGGGTTACGGGGAATTTTGTGGTACGCGATGTAGTCGTCGCACCACAGGGACGAAAACGCTTGTGGGGGCTCAGTTGCTCGTATGTCGCTGAAGAGCATGTCGGCGCAGTGGGCTGGCTCGTCGCCCAAGGACTCCAGGTAGAGGCTGGCGTGTGACAATCCGTAGCGGTAACCGGCGCAGAGCGAGGCGTGACAAGCGTCGAAGCCAACCTGCTGGGCGCGATAGCAGAGGTGCAAAGCGATGCGAATGAAGTCGATTTCGTGCCCGTGATAGAGCGGAATGTCATCGCGCGGCGGCCGCTTGGTGCAATCGGCAACGACCAGACTTTCGAAGAGCAGCTTGTTCGGATCGACGCCGGTACGGTCCTCGAAGAGCGCTGGTCGATTCAGAATGTGACCCAACTCGTGCAGCGCGAACTGCTGCGTCAAATATTCCTGGTCTTCGGTTTCGTACATTTCCGCCAACATCAGGTCGTTTATGACCATGCATGGCCCGCGTCCGCGATAGTTCGGAATGTGGTCGCGGAGGTAGATGTCGAGCGACGCCACCGTGAATGCGCCGTGGTAGTCGCCGGCGTAGTAACCGAGAGGCAGGGCGGACTGCGCGACGATATAAAGCGGCGTCTCACCGAGGTCGCGACCGGCGACGGCGCGGCAGAGCGCTTCGGCCCGATCCAACAGGGTTGCCACGTGGGCCACAGGGTGGCGAACTGTGGCGTTCTTGTGCATAAGGTGGCTCATTCGTTGGCTCCAAAAGTCTCGCACTCTGAAACAAACTCTGCTTAATACCGCGTTGGTTCCCCCTGGCGTCTCCGGCACAGGATCGCGGGGAAGTACCTACGACCGGTCGCCTGCCTGGCACCTGGGTCCAAAGTTGCAGACCTTGCGGACGTTGCGGACGTTTCCCCAGGCGTACAAATCCCGCGTGCGTGTGTGCGCGTGCGCACGCGCATGTGTTGTTGACAGCAACAAGGTCTGCAACGTCTGCCATGAATTTCGCATCTTGTTTTCTCTCCTCGATTTAAGGCCTGCAGACGTTGGCAAATCTTTAGGTCTGCAAGGGTCTGCAAAAGGCTCAAACGTCTGCAACTTTTTCGATGACGCCCACGCTGTAGAGGGTCTTCCGGCCATCGTCCGACCTGCGGAACACCGCGACGCGCTCCTCGCCGAGGTCAAATCGCTCATCCACATACCGCCCCGCCAGCACACCCAGCTTCGTCGTTTGCGAGCGTGGAGAGCCTTCCCCCAACTCTGTGCGCAACAGAAAATGCTGAGCGGCGAGGTCGGTCAGTTCGGCTGCCGTCCAAACGCCTTGCGGGTGATCAACCAGCACGCCCACCAGTTCAGTGAATTCGCGGCGCGTCTCATCCATCGCGCTGGCCGCTTCATCGGCATTAGCCAGGAAGTCGGGTTCGCCGCAGGCTTCGAGAATGCCGCCGACGATGTTGCCCCAGCCCTTCTTGTTGAATCGCGTGTTGGTGCTCGCCAGCGGCATCCCCGCGGCTTTCCAGCGTTCAACCATACTCACGAGCTCGCCAAGCAGTTCGAGCCGATGCTGATGGGCGTAGCCTTCAGGATCGGCCATGACGAATGTCCGTCGGCGCGGATCGCCTTCGTGGTAGAGGTTGATGACCACGCAACGAGTGATCAGGTCGCGGCTCACATCGGGCGTATTGGCGGTGATGCAGAACAGGTGTGAATTCTCAGCGCGAATTTCCTGCGAGAAGCCCAGCAGTCGAAACGACAAGATCGGATCGGTGATCGAGCGTTCTAGGCACGCCGAATCGATGCGCGGATTCCGCCCACGGGCCTTGGCGTTGTCGATAATGATCGTGGTCAGACCGCGCCGCACGATGGCCCCGAGCCGCTTCTCGAACTCCTCGTCGTTGGAGTTGTAGGTGGCGGTTTCAACGGGCTGCCCGTCGCGGAGAATCGCCAGCACTTGGGCCAACACCGATTTGCCCAACTCCGGTTGGTTGCCGTTGAACAGCGCTGCAGGCTTCGAGCCGATGAATCGCGACACGAGCAAACTGGTCAGCAAGATGCCGAGGTAATTGGTTCGATCGGCCGGCATCTTCCAACAGAAATCTCGCAGCAGTGTATCGAGGTGGTTGGTGCCGTCGCGGGGAACAATGATCGGCCCGGCGTAGTAGATGCCGGACTGCGGATCGAAGCCGGGCGCGACGAGTCGCCAGTCGTCGGTGTAGACCGGGTTGTGTGTGAACAGCTTGATCGCCGGGAGCCGCCCGCGTTCGCCGGCATGATTCAGCCAGGTGTTGCCATACGCTGGCGGCAGCGGCTTGAACTCGCCTCCGTCGTCATCCACGAAGTAGAACTCGGCGTACTGGTTGAGGAGACCCGCCAACTCGGCCGACGAGAGAACCGGTGAAATTGCCTGATCGCGCACAACGACCAGTTGCTCGACGCGGTTAAAGCAATGGCCGGCCGTCAGCAGTTGCTCAGTAATCTGCCCCATTGTGATGGCGACCGGCGTGGAGCGCGAATCGACTTGAATCGTCGGGCGTGTCGGCTCCTCCTGGCCGGCGGCTTCTGGATCGGTTGTTTCGCAAGACGCATCTACGGCAACAGGCGATGGCAAACGATGTTGCAGCTTCGCGCAGGTTGTGGCCCGCACATCGTATTCGGCATTTGTCCAAGTCACGTCGAAATAGCGACGGCCCTGCTCGGCGAACTTGCCGACATGCTCCAACTGCGACCAGACCTCTTCCTTGGCGATCCCATTTCGCACCGCGTAGCAGCAGGCGGCGAAATCCGTCTCCGAACGATTGCCCGTAGGTGCGATGGCACAGGCGGCGATTAGTTCCGCCAGTTTATCGGCCTTGGAGGGAGATACCTTGCGCGGCGCTGGCAGCGGCATCGCGCCCATCTGCCGTTGGTGCTCCGACGCCGGTGACGAGGTGGCGAATGGTTCGAACGCTGCGAGCGGATACTTCCGCGACGGCTCGCATTCGACGAGCGCCGTCGCCACCGGTTCGCGGCCGTTGCGTTCGTCCTTGCGGTTGAGTGTCCCAGGCAGCCGCAGCAACCGAGCGAGGTCAGTGGTATGGTCGCCACCAACTGCCTGCGCCACGCCGGCCAACAGATCTTGAATGCGCCGCGCCTTGGGGCTGACTTGCGAAATGTGCTGTCGCTGGTCGAGATACACGCGGTCGCCGTCCTCGACGATGAAGCGGCGAGGCTTCTTGCGCCCGTCCGCCGTCTGAGTCCATTCGGTTTCGACCGGGAGCGGATCGCCGACGTCATCGATCAGATAGGGCTCATCCAGCAACCAATACAGATGCACGCCGTTGCCGCTGTTCACGACGACCGATGGTTGCGGCAGTTTTCGCCGATTGCAACGTGCGAGCGTTTCGTTAACCGAGCAATGATCGATGTCGGCCCACAGCGCGGGCACCGAGCGAATCTGCCACGCGAGGTCGAATCGCCCCTTATCGCCTGCGCGTGGGCAAACGCCGAAGAACAAATTCGTGCGTTCGCTGGCCGAGGAATGGATCAGTCGTTCGACGGCGTGCTGCAATGCCGCGGGTTTGGCGGGGCGATAGCAGACGTTGCGATAATCAACACGACTGCGTTTCCGCCCTGTCTCCGTCCAGGTTTCGATCGGGCGAAACAGGACAAGGTCGCGTTCGTCAAACAACGCCGTCAGCAGCTGCACGGCAGGTTCAACGTCCGCCGCGCGCTGCGGTGGTGCTTCAATGGTGATCGATTCCATGCGCCGACGCTTCCTTTCTATCGGTTTACGGGAATCCAGCCCTGGCACTGGAAGTTTTGAATCATGCCGGCCTGCTCGGCGCGACGCAGCACCGGCATGATGGCCCCTTCGAGCAATCCAAACGCTTGTGCCAACGCGCGAGCGGTCACCGGTGATCGGCCGTCGTACATCGCTCGCAACTGCGCAGTGAGTCGGTGAATATTTGGCATCGGGAAATCGAGATCGGCTTCGCAGGTTAGGTACATTTCTGGGATGACTCCATATACGGGCAAAGATGCTTGACTTCCCCTGGATTTGTATGGCGTGGAAATGACGTTTGGTCCGCAATTCGGCGTCGATGAAATGGGGCAATGTGTTACTTATGCTCGCCGTGACCTCGGTGTCCGCAATAATTGGCAGGCTGTCCGAATTGCCGCGCAACTTAAGAAAACGTTTCTCCCCTTGGTTATCTATGCCGTGGCGATGCTACCCTGCGCGCAATTCACGAACAAAGTTGCCCGCCTATCTGATGACCTACCCGGTTGCCGACCGAGTTGACGAAAATTCTGGCAAATAGCGTCGTCCGCTATTTGTTAAGAACCCGGTTGGGGCGCAAACTGACGAACCCACCACAAAAATTACCGAATGGGAGGTGATTTTGCGGCTGAGTTGTCGCGACCAATCCGGCTGCGTTGACGACAGCCCTCTATTGCTTACCTACCGGACCGCGGGCCGAGTTAGCCAAACCAATCTCAAAAAATGAGAAGAAGGTTTCATCGGCTGCTATTAATAACATCCGCAAAATGCAAACGAGTTGTCCCCGGAAATTCGGAGCATTACTCCGCGGGCAACATGGCCCAGAAAGGGCCGAAGAAAATACCGGTGCGGTAAGGGACTTTCACCACACCCCGCATCGCGCCATCCGCTGGCGACTACGCGCATTCCCGCGCCAGTTCGGCAACGGTTTCGAGGTACACGTCCGGTGCCTCGATCACCGCCGCTACATACGGATCGACCAGCCGCTCCCGTAGTTCAACCGATTGGCAGTCACCCCGACTGAGACGTAAAGTTTAGCTGGATCGCGAGTTAGCGATCACCCGCCAACCCTGGCGGCGCGGCGAAAAACGTGGTCACTACCACTTTTTCTACCACTTCACCGTGGTACGGAGCCGCCATTCATGCCAGCAAAGAAGAAGCCCGCCTACACGCTTCGCAAGGCCACCGGCCAAGCCCGCGTCCGGATCGACGGCAAGGATCATTACCTGGGCCCCTACGGCAGCGAGGAAAGCCGCGACCGTTATGACGAGCTAATCACGACCTGGCTCCATCGGCGAGAGTTCTCTGCCGTCCTGCTGACCATCGATGAGCTGGTCCTCCTGTACTTGGACTTTGCCGGAGAGTATTACTTCAAAGGCGAAAAGCAAACCAGCGAGGTTCACGACATCAGGGCCGCCCTGCGGCCTCTGATTTCGATCTGCGGTCGCGTTCGGGTCCGCGAGTTCGGCCCCCTGAAACTGAAGGCCGTCCGTGAGGCGATGGTTGCCAAGGGATGGGCCCGCGGTACCGTCAATGCCCAAGTACGCCGGATCCGGCGAATGTTTCGTTGGGGAGTCGAGAACGAACATGTGCCCGCGCAGATTCTAACCGGACTTGCCGCTGTCGCTGGCTTGCGTCAAGGGAAGACCGCGGCCAAGGATCGACCGCGGGTTAAGCCCGTAGATGAAAGAACCGTCGATGCGACGCTACCACATTTGCCGGTGGTAGTGCGTGATATGGTGCGGCTTCAGCTGCTGACCGGCATGCGGCCGGCGGAAGTCTGCCAGCTGCGTCCACTCGCAGGGATAGCGGCGACTATGATTTCGCTCTCGCGCGGTACCTGCCGAACGGGACCCTCGATCCGTCATTCGATGGAGACGGCAAGGTCACAACACAATTTGGTTCGCTTGATGACCATGCGACCAGCATGGCGATCCAAAGTGACGGCAAGATTGTCGTGGCCGGCTATACTCGCCACGTGAGTGGCGTCAATGGTTTCGCTCTCTCAAGGTATAACCCGAATGGAAGCCTCGATCTTTCCTTCGGCGGGATGGGGACAGGAAAAGTCGTCACTCTAATTGGTTCATCCTCTTCTCAAGCTAACAGCCTTGCGATCCAAAGCGACGGCTTTATCGTCGTCGCCGGTACGAGCAGTTTTGGCGGGATGGATTTTGCCGTGCTACGTTACACCCCGAGCGGTAGTCTTGACACTTCATTCGGAGCGAGCGGCATTGTAATTACACCGGTCGGAGCGGGAAACGATCTAGCTAATGACGTAGCCCTGCAGAGTGACGGCAAACTAGTGGTGGCGGGGTTCAGCTATGTCGGCAGCGACACCGATTTCGCCTTGGTGCGGTACAACTCCGACGGGAGCCTGGACACTTCATTCGATGGAGACGGCAAGGTAATTAAACCGATCGGTGTGTCGTCCGATCAGGCGTACAGTGTGGCGATCCAAAGTAACGGCAAGATCGTCGCGGCAGGATATGGTGTTGATGGCAACGACCCCGTTCTTAGCAACAACTACGATTTCGCTCTGACACGGTACAACTCTGATGGGAGCCTAGACACGTCATTCGACGGAGACGGGAAAATAACAACGCCGGTTGGTGCGGGTGCTGATGTAGTTACTGCCTTGGCATTGCAGAGCGACGGCAAGATCGTCGCAGCGGGGTATAGCGTTGTTAGCAGCAGTTTCGATTTCGCCCTGACGCGATACAACTCTGATGGGAGCCTAGACACCTGATTCGACGGAGACGGCAAAGTGACGGCACCGAGAGGGCCGTCGTCCGAACAGGCGTACAGTGTGGCTATTCAAAATGACGGCAAGATTGTGGCCGCTGGGACCGACGACACTAACTTCGAGCTGGTACGGTATGTTGAGACGAAACCTATCCTTAGCAGTTTCATTGTTCCCACCCACGCGTCGCTTGGACAACAAATCCAACTATCCGGACTAGCAACGGACCTTAGCGAAGGTACTTCTACACTAATTCATAATTGGAAAATTATTGGTCCCGGCGGCTTTCAAGTCGATCTTTCGGGCATCAACGTCAGCTTTGTCGCACCGGTTGTAGGGGACTTTGTCGCGACACTCTCCGTGACTTATGGGGGAGGAATTGTGGAAATGATGAGTGGTCGCATCAGTGTCGAAAACAATGCACCATTGATCACCGGCTTCGTTGTTCCCACTCACTGGGCACAAGGCCAACGTGTGCGATTATCTGGAGTCGCTACCGACCTGAATCAGGATGCTGCTACCCTGACGTATCAATGGACGGTCACGGGACCGAACAGCTTCGTAGCCGTTTTGCCAGGCAGGAACGTCAGTTTCATCGCTCCCGACGAAGGCACCTATTCCGCGACCCTGGTAGTAATCGATGCCCAAGGACTGTCGGCAACGAGTAGCGGCGACATTGTCGTCGAGAACATTGCACCGACTATCACTGGACTGGTCGTTCCCGCGGAAGCCCTTGAAGGGGAGCGGGTTCGCCTAACCACCCGCGTCTGCAGGTCGTGTGGGCCGATGGCAAGCATCACAATCATCAGTTGAATGATTGGTTGAGACGCCAACGCAGCATCCAGTGGAAGCTGGAAATCGTTCGCCGACCCAAGGACGCGACGGGCTTTGTTTTACTGCCCAAGCGGTGGGTTGTGGAGCGCACGTTTAGTTGGCTCGGCCGCTGGCGGCGCAACAGCCGCGACTATGAACATCGCACCGACTCTAGCGAATCCATGATTCGGATCGCTTCCATTGGTCGCATGCTCCGCCGCCTCGCACCATCACAAACACAACCCGAATTCAAATACGGCCTTACAGCTTAAACGGCTTTTCGGATAGGTTCTTAGCCAAAAAGTTCCATAATCGGTTTACCCATTGTGATCGGCCGCGAGATTCCGCTGTTGTTCTGCGGTTCGTCAAGAGGAACGTCGAGGGCGTGATAAATGGTGGCGGCCAGTTCTTCCGGTCGCACCGGGTTGCTTTCCACAGTCGCGGCAATCTTGTCCGACTTGCCGTAGACTCCGCCGCCGCGAATGCCGCAACCAGCGAGGATCGACGAGAAGCACTGCGGCCAATGCTGCCGGCCGGGCGGGTCTTGTTTGAGGATGTTCGGAGTACGCCCGAATTCTCCCATGCAGACAACGAGCGTGGTCTCCAGCATGCCACGATCCTTCAAATCGGAAAGCAAAGCTGCTAGCGCCTGGTCGAGGCGCGGCAGGCAAAAATTCATGCCGTACGAACCATCACCAAATGCGTTCCCCATCCCCATGTTGCCGCCGTGCATGTCCCAACTGCTGCTCGGCGGTCCCGCTTTGTCGTGCGTCGCCTGGCCCGTCCAGCCGTTGACGGTGACGAACCGCACGCCGGCTTCGACCATGCGTCGCGCGAGGAGCAGGTTTTGCCCGAGCGGATGCATGCCGTAGCGTTCGCGCACCTTGATCGGTTCCTGGCTCATATCAAATGCCTGCCGTCCCTCGGGGCGTGTCATGGCCTCGTAGGCTTTCACGCGCAGGTTCGACCAATCTTTTCCGTTGGCGACCTTATCGAGCTTGGACGACTCCAGGGTCGCGAGCAAATTCTTGCGGCGGTTGAAATCTGCTTCGTTCCCAAAGTCATAAATCTCGGGCGACTTGAAGTTTTCCATCGCGGGATGATTGTCCGCCGAGCCGACGAAGACTGGCGCGTAGGCTGAACCGAGATACCCGCCGATGCCGATGTTCGGTGCACAAAAGACGGAATCTCCCACGCACTTGATCAGCCAGGCATTGGAAACCAGGTTGCGTTTGCTGGGCTTGTGCTTGGCCACGAACGAGCCGAGATACGGCATGTCGTCGGGCTGCCCCTGCTGCACACGTTTGACCGATTGGCCGCTGAGCAAGTTGTGCATCGCGTCGAAGTGGTTGCTGATCGCGCCCGGATGGGTCATAGAATTAATCAGCAGAAACTCGTCGGTCAGTTTCGCAAGTTCCGTGTGCATTTCATTAATCCGCATCCCTGGGACTTTCGTCGCGATGGGGCGATACGGCCCGCGATAGTCGGCGGGCGCATCGGGCTTCATGTCCCAGGTATCGATCTGGCTCGGCCCACCACACAGCAAAATGAAGATGCACGACTTCTCCGCAGCCACCGCCTTGCCGCTGGCATCGACCTGGTCGTTGCCGATTACCGAACCCGGCAAGCCCAGGCTCAGCGCGCCGAGGCCACCCACGATCAGTGCTTGCCGCCGGTTCAGCTCGTAGTTCTCCATGGGTCGCTGCTTTTGTAGTGTGATTTGTTCGTGAGAGAGGGCCGTTCGTCATGTTCTCAAATTCTGAGGGACTGAGCAATCGATGTCAAAGTAAATCAGCGAACCGCGCGATCGATCGCTGCTTTTACACCATGCGTGATCTCGGTGGCGACGGCGGAGTTATTGGTTTAGCATGGGCAGGTCTCGAACCCTTACCTAGCCGCTCGCAAGAAACTTCGGTTACATGTCAATTTTTCCAACGCGATTGTTGCTGTCATTCGCCTTCTTGTGTGCTGCATCGCGAATCGCGTTCGCCGAGCCACCAGCCGTACATCTCCCTCGCGATGGCAGGCCAATACTGAATGTCCAAACGAGCGCCCAGGCCAGTGACACCGTTGTGCTCCTCCCTGAAATCCTTGCTCAGTTAAGAGTTTAAAGTAGTAGAGGAATGACCTCCTTCCATTGTAGTGGAGGAAGTCATGGGAACGAAAGCGAGATCGGGTTGCAAAGCGGGCTGAAGGTCGGGTCGCTTGGAACTCAACCGTGGATGTTGGTCGCGTTCGCTAACGCGCGCTCACTCGGCTTTTGTCCTTACACATTGTTTGCCAACGCTCGATTCTAAATTCTCCCGACCGTTCGATTTCCCGATTCGGAATATTCTTTGACCGTCTCTTCCACATCCCTTTGCTATTTTAGCCACTCGCGGCCGCGATCTCATTTCTGCACAGGGCGGGGTGAAGTACTTGGCTCGTGTCTGAGTCGTGGAAACACCGGGAATTTAGCGCGTGCGAAAGGTGATCGTACCTGGCCTGACGGGCCGCAGCCATTGCGGAGTGCGCGTGGGTTTAATCGCCAGAGTAGGACGTAAGGGTACGGTGCCAGTACTACTGCCGATCGGCTTGGTCACAACTCCAACCGGTTGCGGACCGATCGGGTCGTTGCGAATCAGTCCGGTGAGCGAGAAAGTGTAGTCGTCAACGAGCGACTCGCTATCTTGCGACACGCCTAGGATCTGCACCGTGTAGGTTCCTGCTGCCAAAAGTAGCGTGGCCGAGTTTGCTTCTCCGGAGCGAGTTGCCAGCGCAAAGACAAGCTGCTGCCGGTCATCAAAGATGGTCATCAGCACCCCCCGATCTTCGCTCGTGGGGACGCCCTCTACGGCAAGCACGAAATGTAGGAGCGTGGTGCGCGGATTCAAGATCACGGCTGCTTGTTGGGCCACTGCCGGCGTAAGGCTTCCTGACGCAAACTGCGTTATGGGCACTCCAGCCTTTCGTAAGTCGACCCCCAGCAGGTAATTCCCCTCCTTAAAACTGCCTTGCGAGTTTTGGGCTTGAACCTTAACCAAATAGGACTGGCCGGGGATCGGGTTCCGAAACTGTACGATGTGTTTACCGGTTTCGCCTTGCAAGACCTCCACGGGAATTGGGCTTCGAGCTGGGGTATCAGTTACTACACTCACCCGCGGATCAAGCTTCAAGTCATCCAAGTCCCAGACGGCCATTACCGCGGCGGCTGCAGTCGATGCGTTAGGAATGGTGATTCGAAAGAGATCGACGTCGTTGGCATAGCTGATGCTGCCACGATAGGTCGCATCCCAGGCAGCATCGATTTGCGTGGGACGCAGCGGGAGGTTCACTGGAGCCGAAACTCCGTCGTCATCGTCGAACTTATCGTCGTTATAGAACGCTGAAACTGGCGGATAAAGAACTTCCCTGGCTTCTTTTCCAGCGGCGAGCCGGTAAGCACCAATGTTGAATTCATTGCCGATTCCTTCGACCTTGATGGAATAACGTGTGCCGGGCTGAGCATCCTTCACGAAAATTTTCAGGTCGCCATTGAGTGGATTTGTCGATGCAGCGCTGGCGACCGCCACACCCTGCGCATTCAACACCGTTACGCGACTCGTGAGCAAGCTGACGCCGGACGTGCGTAGCTCGACCCAGAAGTCTTGTTGTCCGGCGGGAAGTGTGAAGCGGAAGAAATCAACATCCCGGCCGTGCGTTAATTCGGCGGCGGCGACGTAAGGCGCGGCACCTGCCTTAGGATTCAAGCCTTCGGTTTGCTCAGCATCCAAAACGAAACGGAGTGGCTGAGCCAAATTAAGCCGATCATTCCCAAGTAACTTCTCAAATCGATCGGGCACGCGAGCGCCATACAGATTGCGAATCTTTGCAATATCCCCGGTAGACAGGGCCGTTCGCACACCGCGATAGCCGCCACCAAACATTACGGAATCGATCGCCGATCTATTGGCTAGACCAAGAGAGTGCCCAGATTCTTGCAGCATCACTGTAAAAAGGTCGTACTGTCCTGCGGCCCGGCCAAATTGATACTGCGTGTTCAAGATCACATCACCTGACCAGTCATCTAGCAGGTCAAAGGGAGCGGCCACCCCCAATTCCTGAGAGCTAAGCGGGGCGGCAGCGATGCGTAAATCACCTTGTTCCCGACTACCTTGGGATCCGCCATCGTTGCCGAAGGCCAGGCCACTGTCAGATGTGACTGAAAGATTGATGTTGGCAACTCGCACCCAAGCCTGAAAAGCCCGAAGTACTTGACGCTTCCAAGCAGTATCGTTGGCGGCCGAGCCACGGAGATGGTCGGTGAGGCTGCTGACTTCGACGCCGACCGGCGTGCCATCGGGAGCGAAGCTCAACGTTAACTGCTCAGGCTGTGGCCACGGATTGCCCCAGGCAGCGGGAGTATCCCGGCGTTCAAGCTGCTCGAACTGCAATCGAGATCGTTTAGTCGACTTTATACGAGCGATGGGGGGGCGTTTCATGATCGCGGTCCGGAGAGATGAGAGGTTACGACTCGCCATCACAGGATTGAACTGATTTGATGAGACTCGTCCGCCATCGTTTCGCAATTTTCTGGGGGATTTCTTTCAGCGATTTTGGCCGCTGACGGGGAACCGCTTTTGAAGAGATGATAGCCAGGGGGCAAATTCCGCATCAGCTCTTAGTATGGTCAGGTCTGGATCGGTTGAAAGTAGTTCCCACCCGTACCCCGCTCGCAATGCATCTTCGAGCAATCGATACGCAGTGTGCCGATCGTCGGAATGTGCCTCCGCACTATGAGCGTAAACGCCTGCTAGTTGATAGCGGGTGGCCGCAGTGGGTTCCAGTTGCAGGCATCTTTCTGCGGCCAAATGTGCTGCTTCTCGGTTTCCCATTCGCGCAAGTAGCACGGCCCGGCCGCCTATGGCAGGAACAAAGTCGGGGTAACTCTCGAGCAGGCAATCAAGCGTTTCGATGGCCGCCTCGTTCTGCCCCTGCAATTCCGCAAGAATGTAGGCCTTGTTCTGCAGGGCTTCCCGCAGTTGGGGATTGATGGCTAGTGCTTTGTCGAGATCAGCCAGAGCCGCTGGTACGTCTTCTGGTATACGTGCTAACGCTCGAGCGACCCAAGCCACATCGTCGTGAGGTTGTGCAGCCAGGCCACGTGCCCGAGCAGCGGCTGCTGCAGCAGCGTCTCCCGCCGCCAACAGTATTTCTGCCCGCAGCAATTCCACACGGACCGGCTCGATGCCGAACTGAGCGGCGGAGTTCAGGTCACTCAACGCCTGAGAATGTTCTCCACGCTTCAACTGAATCACGGCGCGATTGAACCACGCCGGCCCGCAATCTGGACGCCGCGCCAGCAACTCCGAAAGATCTCGCTCGGCTTCGTCGATCATGCCCAGCTGAGTTCGGGCCAGTCCGCGTATCAATTGCGGCCAGTCAAAGCTGGGTGCGATCACCAAGCATTGAGAACAACATGCCTCGGCGGTGCGACTATCGCCACTGTGCAACGCTAGTTGGCCTCGCAAGAACCAGCCTCCAAGCCGCTGAGGCTCGACTTCCGTCAATTGTAGTGCCGCCGCGTTAGCGGTCGGCAGGTCCCGCTCTCCCAGTGCATGTAAGCAGGAGGCAAACACGTGCTCACCCGGCGAAATGGTGGCATCGGCGTCTGCTTGGATCGTTTGGTATGGCGTTGAGGCTGTTGTGAACTGATCGACGTGACGTTGGATTCGTTGTTGCGTTGTAGTGCTCAAGACGGCAAAGTCGGTGTGCTGTCGCCAATCGGCGGACGATTGCACGTTGTAAGCAACCAGCAAGTTCTCCGTGACCCGCTGCGACTCTTCTCTCATCGCTGTGTCTGCCGCGGGCCAGTTTCGCAGTACAGAAGCGCCTTCGGCGTGATTGAGCCAGATCTGAGCGCGAGCTTCCGCCTGCGTATTCGATAGTTGCCTCGCCACCGCGGTCAATTTTGTTTGTTCGCGCCACCAACCTGCTGCGAGGAACCCCGCGATAACCAGAGCCACCAACAGCACCGCGCTCGACGCTGCCCAGCGCGGATGTCGTGCGAGCCACTTACGAGCGAGTTCAACTCGCGAGTGGTTCTTGGCGTGCTGTAAGGGGAATGACTTTAGGTGTCGATTCAGATCCGTTGCCAACTCTGCGGCGGAGTATCGATGCAGAGGATCAGGAGCAAGACATCGCTCGAGGATCGTTTGCACGGCTCGGCTTCCACCCGCACTGAGCAAAGTTAATGGTGGCGGCGCGACCCTCCGACTCTGCAGTAATTGTCGCACAACCCGCTCGGATTCTCCCGCCTCGGGCTTCGTTGGGAGCTTTCCCGAGAGAAGTTCATAGCCGATCAGCCCGAGCGAATAAACATCACTTCGTTCGTTCACCGTCACCGGCTCGTCCAGGAACAATGCCAGGCGCTCCGGGGACATATAGGGCAAGGTTCCGCCCACCCGTGCCGCAGCTACGCTCGAGCGCAGGGCAGATTGCTCTGCCAGATTGAAGTCGAGCAGGAGCGCATTTCCCTCTGCCGTCACGAGCACGTTGGCGGGCTTCAGATCATGATGAATGATCCCTCGTTCGTGAGCGTGCGACAGTCCCTGTGCGAGTTGCTCCATCAAGCGAAGTACATCTCGCACTGCGGCAGACGTTCGCGGCTCTACGGCAGGTGCCCAAACTTCCACGCGACGCAGTTCGGATAAGTTGTCGGCTCGAAGGCGGTCAACTCGCCAAGCTTGCGAATGAGCCCGCAACGTGCTCACCAATTGTGCCTGCTGTTGTCGCTCGGGCAATTCGCGTGGCTGCGGCGCGAGGACGTCGGCGAGTGTCGACACCCCCAGAAAAGGCATGCAGATTCCTCGCAGCAGCCCGACGCGATGCACGCTGTAGACAGGCACGATGTGAGGATGCTGTAAGCGGGCTAGCCATTGCGCCTCGTCGACTTCGTCAACGGTGATTTTGAGTGCGACCAGCCGCTCAGATAGCGTGGTCTGCCGTGCCAGGAATACCCGGCCAAAAGCCCCCCGACCCAGTTCTTGAATAAGGGCAAATTCACCGAACGAATCGCCCGGCTGCGGAAATGAAAAAGCAGCCGCAGCGAGTCGCTTGGCCTGGTTTGGTTCGCGACGCTGAACCTCCGCCAGGACTTGGGCCGCGATATTGCCCCGGGGAATATCATCGCCGCTCGTTAACCAATAGCGAGCCGCGGCATCCAACCAGCCGCTACCGCTGGCTGCGGTCTCGGTGGTGGTGTTGCTGGGCCAACCCGACACGTCGACGCCGAATTGCGTCGCATAGTCATCAGTTTGTGGCTCTTCACCAATCTCGCGCCGCTGGCGATAGTGCTCAAACGCCAATAATTGCACCGCCTCGCGATCGCCTTCAGCCCGGGTGCGTTGCCGCAGATACTCGCAAAGCGGCAACAACTTGTGCTCAGCCGCCGCAAACTCCATTTCCAATCGCAGCAGTTCGCATTCCACCTGGGCAAAATAAGGGGAGTCCTCGGCCGGCAGGAAAGAATGAAATGAAGTTTGAGCGCACGACCTTCTCGCCGCTTCGAATTCATTCGCGTAGCGGTCAATGATCTGCCAGGGTGAAGTCGTCGTCGCTTGCATCAAGCTCCGGTTCCTCTAATAACCAAGACCGTAATTGTTGCCTCGCATCCTGCAACATCCGCTCGATCGTTCGCTTCGATCGCCCCGTCTTGGTCGCGATCTCCGCAACTTCGTACCCCTCGAGACGCAGGGAAAGCACGGCTTGATAATGCTCTGGCAAGCGTTCGATCGCTTCGGAGATGACAAGTCGAGCCAGGATGGCGTTGGGCTGCTCCTGCTCCGCAACCGTCGGCAATCCATCGCCAGGCGAATCGCTGATCGTGCGGCGCACATCGCGCCGCGCAGCACGATGAAACTCTTCGAGCACACGAATACGATTCAGGGCGATGACCATTAGTAATGACCACAATGAATCCCCGGACGGCAGATCGTAGTTTCCTTTTCCCGCAGCGGAGAAGAAGCGGCGAAATACCGATTGAACAATGTCTTCCGCATCAATCCGCTGAGCTACTGCCGGGGATAACTTCGCACTTGCCAGCCGTTTGAGCCGCGAAACGTAACGGCCGTAAAGTTGCTCCGCTGCCGTCTCACTGCCACTTACGACCAGCCTCAAGAGCGTACGGTCGCTCAATTCGGGAGGGGGCACGGCAGTAGGATCGTCCGACAAATTGCGATCCCCCATGAGTAGAACTGATTAGCCCGGCTGGAACCGCCAGGTGGAATCAACGCGCAGCCCTCCGAATTACAGTAGGCAGCCTCAATGGCGAAGACAACCCCTGAGCAACAAATTTTACCTCGTTGTCATTCACTTTGAACAATCGCCGTGGGACAGCTTTCCTTCTTGGGGCTTAGCAGAAGAATTTTCTGGTCATCCATGGCGGTTCGCATGCCGCCATCCAGTTCTCGTCTATTGAAGGCCGCCGTTGGCCCTCGCCCAGGGAAGGGTCACCCATTCGTTTGATTCTCGCGAGCCCTATTGGTGACAAGCACACTCGTTGTCTCGTCGCAATGCTCGCATTCGGAGTAACTGCTATGAAGAAGTTGTCAAAAGTCCGTTGTTTTGAGTCGTTGGAGAACCGCCTGCCCATGGCCGGCAATGTTTCGGTTGCCCTCGAAGGTTCGTTGTTGAAGGTCAACGGCGACAACCTTGCCAATGAAGTGACCATCGCCCAGAACGTAGCAGGCACAATCGTAGTGCGCGGCCTCAATGGTACCAGCATCAATGGTCTGCCACAGGTCACTTTGCGAAATGTGGCGCTCAACGCGCTGGATGTTCGGATGGCGGGAGGGGACGATCGTTTGACAATTAATACCCTGCGGGCTGCCAATGACGTAGAGGTCGATTTGGGGGCCGGCAATGACACTGTCCGCGTTGCAGGCTCCAATATTGGAGCGAACTTGAAGGTCATCGGCTTGCACGGCATCGACCGAGCTAACCTCACCGGCAGCAGGGTTGGAGTGGATGCCAAGATCGATCTGGGCCTGGATCGTGGTGTCGCGAATGTCTCGTCCACGATCATCGGCTACAACCTTGATGTAATTACGGAACTGGCCAATGATCAGGTCACTCTCAACGCGGTTACCGCGGGCGGGACCGTCACCGTCGATACTAAGGCAGGCTCCGACGCCATCTCGATCGTAGCGCTCGACGCACTGCTGCTGGGAATCCAAACGGACGCTGGCGCAGATAGTGTCACGCTGCAGAATGTTCGCACCGCGACGGATCTGGAGATCAACACCGGCGTCGGAGCGGATACGCTCCGCATGACCGATGTGAACGCCGGCAAGTCAATCAAGGTCAGCACGGATGCCGACAATGACACAGTCCGTGCCACACGCGTGCGCGCAGCGGAAGATGCCGTCTTCGAAGGAGGCGATGGTGTTGATCGACTCTTCGGCAGTGCACAGATTTCTGGCGGCGTGAAGAAGGAAATCAAGGATTTTGAATTCGTTCTCTAAACCGCATCGTGCCAATAGGTGCCGGACGGGACCTGTTCCGTCCGGCTCGCACGGCAGTCACTCGTTGACCTCTCACCATCGTCGCTGCAAATTCTGCATGCGAAGTCGAGTGACCATAACGCTGCCAAGCTTAATGCGACGCAGCGACATCGATCATTATCTTCAATCTGTAGGTGTTCGCTGCAAACGTATTCTTCACAATCGCTTACTGAGGGAACATTGAGGCGTTCGTGTTGGTGCTTCTAAACGCGAAAACCCGACAGGTGATCATGTCGCCGTCGACGCTGCATCCAGACGAGCAATGGGTGGTAACCCCGGCCGAATCGTTCGTACACCAAGCGCGTGGTCGAGGCCTACCCGCAACAATCGTCCAGCGGGACCGAGACACGAAGTCATTCGATGCCGCGCTCAGAAGCCGTCGAGTGAAAGCAAAAGTCAACGAGTACAGGTCACCGAACACCAATGCGTACGTCGAGCGGTTCATCCAAACGCTCGGGCAAGCGTGTTTCAATCATTTCGTTGTCTTTGGGACGGAACACCTCGATGTGCTAACCAACAGCACACGGTAGTCACGGCACTAATACAAGCGAATTTGCACGAAACCTCTTGTAATGCACGCCTTTTCCTTCCAGTTGGCCAGAGAGGTTGTGCGTCACACCCAGGACGATTACGGCCACTGGCTCTTGTGCCTCCGTCAGCCTCTTTGTCATCGCTGCCTCGCGTGGTCCGAGATGGCGCGCAACGTCGGTTTCGGCGAAACGATGCGAAGGTACTTGGTTTTTCACCGAGAACTCGGTTTGACGCCCCAGCAAGTGCCACAAGCAGCATCAATTGAAAATATACGAAAAGAAGACCGAATCAACATCAACGCACGCTGATTTCTTCTTGTGCGGCAAGAGTCACGATCGCAGCCCTATCGTGGTCGTCGAACGAAGATGCCACTGCGATCGGTAGGAAGCAGACTTTCCCTGATACCGTGCGCGCCTATCACGGAAATCATTGCCAGTTCGTTAAAAATTTGAAACACTCGTGTCCGCGGACCGTTGCCACGCTCAATTTCTGCACCACGACCGCGATAAAGCCCGGAATTCTCGAGCTTTCTGGGCTATCGGAACGTGCGACTATCGGCAGGAAGGCCGTGCGAGATAGCGCGCCACTGGTTTCACGGCCCAAATCGCCATTCTTAAAAACAAGCATTTTTTTCCAAAACCATATGTTAATGAAATTGATAATCGAGGGTGTTGATTCGTTGCGAGTTGGATCTTCCTAGTCCGCCCAGGACTGGAATATCCCGCCCTGCCTACCCAACCGGTTTGGCCTACTTGGTCAAACCCCTCATCTTATCTCGTTATCTCGGAGATTTTGGCGTGCGCAAAATTAAGACCGCCCTTTCGTTTTCTATTCGCCCCCGCCCAAATTGCAACACTCAGCGACGTCAGATGTTCTTCGAACCGCTCGAAGACCGTCGAGTGATGGCGACGCAGTTACTCAACTTCGATGATGTGGTCGCGCCGGAGGGTTTCTCGCAACAGGTAGAGCTAACTTCACAGTATTCGGAACTAGGGGTCTATTTTCACGGGCATGAAGGTGCCGGCTGGGAAGTTCTGAACCAGAATTCAGGGTTTGGCGTGGAGGGCTACTCGTCTGCAAACTTCTTAGCTTGGAATACGGAACTCACTTCCTCTGGGATAGGAGTTTCGTTTGCCGACCCAAGCAGTCATGTCTCGATGCAGGTCGGTTCGACTGAAGGGGGAACCTTGACAGCAACGGCGTTTGATGATCAGGGTAACCAATTGGGAAGCAGCACGGTTGCACTTAGCTCTTCCATGCAATCCCTTTCGCTCCCGTATGACGGGATCGCAAACTTAGTATTGAGCACTAGCGCCACCTTTGGGGCTCTGGATAATCTCCGGTTCGAGCGTGCTTCTTCAGAACCAGTGCATGCGCTCAACTCCGAAGTGGTCGGCGTCCTCGCCCAGGCTGCCGCGCAGCGGTGGGTCGGTTCTGGCATTTCCGAAGAGCAAATGGCGGCCCTTGCCAACATCTCCTACTCAGTTGCGGACCTCGGCGGAAATACTCTCGGTGTCGCCAATGGTTCTACGATCATCATCGATGACGATGCTGCAGGATCCGGCGCCTGGTTTATCGACACCACACCGTTCGACGACTCGGAATTCATTGCGACTGGCGACTATCAACTCTCGGCCATCTTTGGCGAGGCCGCGTCCTTCCGCTTCGACTTGCTCACCACCATCTTGCACGAGCAGGGGCACATTCTCGGTTTAGACGATGGCACGGGACTGATGGAAGACGAACTTGGCCACAGCACCAGGCGTCTTCCCGTCTTTGGCGAGGCTGCATCCGCCGTACCTGGTTCAGTCGTAGGTGATGCCTTCCTCGTGACCGCCGGGGGAAGCCCCGTTCTCACCATCACCGGGGACGCCGCCAGCGACGATCTAGTTCTAAAAATCGCAGCCGGAAATATTGTCTATTCGCTGAACGGCGGAGCCGACACCACTATCGGCCCCCTCGCTGGCATTACCACGATCAACATCAACATGGGTGACGGTAACGACAACGTCGTCCTCGATTCTACCCTCTCTGCTTTCGCCGGAATCCTTAGTGTCAATGGCCAAGTCGGCACCGACACCATCACGCAGAACGCCGCTCTGAGTCTTGGAGCCAATGCTCTCTCTCTCTCTGCCGAGACGATCACCCTCAACGCCAACGTCACCGGCACCGCTGCGAGGACATACACCGGTGGCGTTGTCCTCGGGAACAACGTCAATGTCCAAGGATCCACCGTCACCATCACCGGCACGGTCAATCTGGGTACCAACACCCTTACTGTTAATAACTCCGGCGCGGGTTCTATCACGGGTGCCATCTCCGGCGTCGGCGGCGACCTCACGAAAGCAGGGGCGGGCGCTCTTACGCTTTCCGGTGCGAACACCTACACCGGGAACACCAGCGTTAACGCCGGCATTGTCGTCCTGGCAAACGTCTCTGCACTTTCCACCACTTCTGCGGTCAGTCTCGCGGGAGGCACCACGCTCCGGCCGTCCATCGATGGAGTCATCGTCAATGCACCCATCACGCTAGGCGCGAGCGGCACCTCCGCCACCATCGGCGCGCCCACCAATGCTCCGGGTGGCGGGGTAACCTCCACGTTCACCCTCAACGGCCCGATTGGAGGTGCGGGCAACGTTACGTTCACCAGCACGGTGAATCAGAACGCCCTCTCCACGATTCGGCTCAACGCCCAGAGTACCTACGCAGGTACTACGTTGATGGACACGTCCGGAACAACTGCGACTCAGTTGGTCGTTAGGCTGGGCGTCGACAACGCACTGCCCGCTACGACCGTGCTGACCATCGATGGTGGCAACGGCACCGGTTCGGGCCGACTCATTAGCTTTGATCTTAATGGCTTTGACCAAACCCTAGCTGGCTTGAATACGATTGCAGGCTACAGCAGTTACACGGCACGAAACCAGCGTGTCACCAGCACCGCTGCCGCTACCCTTACCATCAATTCCAGCGTCGCGTCTTCTTATGGCGGCCTGGGCACTCCAACCACCTTTAGCGGGAATCCGGTTAATCCCACTTCCATCATCGCTGGTGCGATTACCATCGTCAAAAATGGCACCGCCACCTTCACGCTAGCCGGTCCGAACACCTACACGGGCCCTGCCACCATCAACGCCGGTGCTCTTCGCATTTCCAACGCCAGCGGCCTGGGTTCGACGACCGGCACAACTACCGTTAACAACAACGGGCGTCTGGAACTTGTAAACAACATCACTGTTTCCGGCGAAGCCTTGACCATTAGCGGCAATGGCGGCAATTTTTTCGGCGCTCTTCAATCCCAAAACGGTGACAACACCTGGGCAGGATCTGTCTTGATTGGTGCCAACGACACTCGCCTCGGCACAGCAGGTGGAAATAACCGTATTCTGCGCATCTCCGGAGTGATCGACGATGGTGCCAGCAGCCACAGCATTGCGGTTCGCCACGAATTCGCAGCAGCCGTTCTCGAACTCAGCGGTGCCAATACGTACGGTGGAGCGACGAAGATTTTCAACGGCACTTTGCGGATCGCCGGGGGTGATAATCGTCTGCCCATCGGCACCTCGCTCGATTTTGGAGTGCCTGCTAACACCAATTCATTCACTAGTACGTTCGACCTCAACGGCTTCAATCAGACTGTGGCCGGCCTGACTTCAGTGGACACTGGAACGCCTGACGTCATCACCCTGACCAACACCAGTGCTACAGCTTCCACGCTGGAGGTCAATAACGTTGGTGCGAACTCCTTCGATGGCGTGGCCACCGGCAACCTTGCCATCGTCAAAGACGGCATTGGCAGCCTCACGCTGGGGGGCACCAACACCTACAGCGGTGCGACCAACGTCAACGCAGGCACTTTGCTCGTTAACGGCAATCAATCAGCGGCGACCGGTGCAGTTACTGTCGCCGGCAATGCAACACTTGGCGGAACTGGAACGTTGGGCGGGATCGTCACCGTTCAAGCCAACGGTAATCTCGCACCCGGCAGTAATGGCATTGGTACGCTCAATCTTTCGACCTCGCCGACGTTGAACGGAGTCATCGTCGGTGAGATCGATAAGACGGGTAGTACGCTAACGGCGGATAAGCTCAATGTGTCTGCTTCGCTGACTTATGGTGGCATACTCACCGTGACTGCGACAGGAGACACCCTCGCGGCCGGCGATGTCTTTGATCTCTTCGATGCCACCAGCTTCAGTGGCACTTTTACCACGCTCAACTTGCCCGCGGCTCCGTCCGGCACGGTTTGGGACACCACCCAACTGATCGTGGATGGCACGATTCGGCTCAATGCGACTGGTGTGACCTTGAATGCTGTGGATGATGACTACACCACCAGCAATCCGACGAACGAGGACACGGTGCTCACCGTTGCCTCTCCCAGGGTCTTGGCTAATGACTCGGCGGTGGTAACGGTGGCTTCAGCCGCGCTGATCACGGGGGTTAGCGTCGAAAGCGTGTCCTCGGAGAATGGTGGCTTCAACCGTTTGGCAGTCTATTCAATCGATGGAAGTGGCCTAACCGGAAATCAGCACAACAACGGCGCTAGTGGGGTGGCATGGATGGCTAACGGCACTACGGCGACGATTACTTACGACCTGGAGGGGAACTACGACCTCGATAGCATCCACGTTTGGAACTACAACGAAGCCGCAGCCGGAAATACCGACCGCGGGGCGAATCTGGTCGAAATTCTAGTGTCGGATTCGGTCGGCGGGACTTTTGCCTCGCTGGGTGATTTTACTTTTGCTCAGGCGGATGGCACCAACACCTATACCGGCGAGGAAATTGACCTCAGTTCCTTCATTGTCGCCGATGATACGCGTCTTGTTCGCTTCGTGATTAAGAGCAATTACGGCGATACTGGGCAAGTAGGGCTTTCTGAAGTTCAGTTTACCGCCGGGGCGCTGTCAGCGGGTGCTAAAGTCAGCGGCTACGACGTGCTGAGCGCGAACGGTGCCGCTGTGTTTGTCAGTCCTATCGGCGGCTTCACCTACGATCCGACGGGGTCTGCCACCATTCAGGCGCTGAACACCGGTGAGACGTTAATCGATACGTTCACCTACACCATTACTGGCCCCGAACCGGCCGTGATCTACGAACCTTTTGCCGACAGTAACACCTCGTTGACCGGTAACGCCGCCGGCAAGGGTCTGACTGGATCTTGGACCGCTACCAACGTTCCCAACGGCTTCTCAGTCACTCCCGGCAGCCTTAGTTACGGCAGCCTGCCAACTTCCGGAAACAAAGTAGCTTATCTCACAGGCAACGGCAGCGCCACAGTTAGCATCGGTCCCGAACTGAATGATGCAGGATTGCTCGATGACGGAGCGACTCTTTGGTTCAGCATGATCCTACAGACTCCGACCAGCGGTGGAGCTAATCCCGATACCGGATTTGCCATTGCGACGGATGGTATCAATGGAACCAACAATATTCCCTTGTTTGCCGGGCAAGGCATCGGGTGGGCCATCAAGAATGATCAACTGCGAGCCACCTATTGGAACCCAGGAAAGTTGCAGGCAACTGGTACGCCAGTCCCCTTGAATACCACGATCTTGATCGTCGGCGAGATTATTTGGGGTGCCAATGATACTACCAACGACACGATCAGGCTTTACTTGCCTGACACCAACCTCGATTTGGGTACTGTCAAATCTACACAGACCGGAATTGTCGAGCAGACGAACTTCAACAAACTCACGTTTGGCCTGAAGACCAACTCGTTTGGCTTCGACGAAATCCGCTTTGGCGCTACCTATGCCGACGTGTTAGGCCCGGTCAGCGAAACAGCGACGGTCTCTATCAGTGTTGCTGGGATCGATGATCTCTCGGCGGTTGATGACGACTACTCGGAAGTAAGTCCGACCACTGAGGACAATATATTGAACGTTCCAGGCCCGGGAACTCCGTTACTATTCGACGTAAACAACCTTGGCTCCGCGACACAGACGGGTTGGACGGCGACCAATTCAAGTAACATCAATAATGTGACATTCACGCCCGTTGGTTCGGTTTCGATCCAATCGCGCGACCGGGGAACTGGCAACACCGATGGTCCCGGTGGCGACTCCGCGAACAACGATATGTGGCGCGATTTCATCTTTGCCAGTAACAGTGATGCCGTCGGCGACGGAATGGACATCACCGTCTCCAGCCTGGCCCCTGATACCACGTATAGCGTCCGTCTTTGGGCGTTTGACGATAGCAGTAATGGCGGGAAGACTGCCACGTGGAATGGAAACGCACTTACGTTCTCCGATAGCCCGGACCCGACCTCCCTCAACGATTACGTTGTCCAATTTCAAACTACCACGGATGCGGCGGGCACGCTTGTGTTGCAAGGACGCTATTCCAGCGGAGCCACGCATACGGTTTTCGTTAATGGGTTTGAATTGACCCCTAGTGTCTCAGGGATTTTAGCCAACGATTCCCCATCGGATGCAACCATCATCGGCATCAATGGCACCTCCACGCTCAGCGGAACCAGTAGCAACGGCGCTGCCGTGATTGTGAATCCCAATGGCAGCTTCACCTACGACCCAACCGGTTCCGCCACGATTCAAGCACTCAGCGCAGGTCAATTGCTTTCCGATACGTTCACTTACACGATTGCCGACATCGATCTTCAAGATTTCAACATCGACTTGCTACCTGCCGCAGCTCGGTTTGATTCCCTTACCGATAACGATGATGCCGCCGCGGGCTTTGCTGCGGGAGCTCCCACCGCTACGGAACTTGCCGAAGGTCTAACCTTTCAAGTTACCCTTACGCCAGCAGCTGGCGACCTAGACTCCACCACCGCAGCGGTAAGTTTGGTTGAAATCGGCGGCGACGGCGACGGCTCTGGGCTGTACTTGCTGGGGGGCGAAGTTCATTTCATTAGCAAAATGAATGGAGCATCGAACAATGTTCCGGCAACGTTCAATGACCTCGACTTCAGCTCCGGCAACAACATGATCGGCGTGAAGAGTAGCTTCGGTCCGCTGGAGGCAGGCACGCAATATACCGTCACCGCGATCTTCGATCCCATTACCAACGCCACGCTGGAACTGGTTGTGGAACCAGCCGGCAAGGTGCCCTCCGTCGATAATTTCAGCATCGTCGGTGTTGTGACAAAAACGAATTGGAATGGAGACAATTCAGCTTCCGCCTTACGTGGCGTAAACATTGGTAACTTTGGCGGCGCGAACGTCGTCGTTGGCAACCCCTTTGAAGAGGCGGCTATCAACGGCAATCCCTTTGAGGGGACTGCTGGGCAAGCGCTTTACTGGAGCACCCACGCCATCGGCACCCTTGTTGCCCCAACCGTGACGCCTGGCTTCGACTTTAACGCCGACGCGAGCCTCGATACCGACGGTGATAACCGCTGGGAGGACACCGTCGGGACTTCAGGTTTCGACTTGAATCTCGACAGTTCGCCAGCCGTCACCCGCGTCGCTGTCAACTCCAGCCTGACTCCCGGAATCACCGCCGCGTACGACTTTCCTGGCGGTGCGATTGGCAGTGAAGGTGGCGCGCTGTTGAGCGACGCGGGAACAACGACGGCCAGGTCATTTCAAAACGTTCCCAGTGACGATTGGTCGCTCAAGGATGTAAGTATCGAAATCTGGTTCAAGCCGGACAACCTAACCCCAACGCCGACGAACGGACAGATCTTGTTTGAAGACGGCGGCGGCACGGGCCTCGGATTCTTTCTCGCGAATAATGAGTTGCACCTCCGCAAAGCACCGAACGCAGGTGACATAGCCTACAACCTCAACACCGATCCGATGGGCCTTCTCCTCGGTGCCGCTACCGATGCGTTTATTCAGGCAGTGGCGACCTACGACGTCCCGTCCGGAACGATGGAACTGTTCATCAATGGCGTGAGTGTGGGGATGGCTACCGCGGCTGGTAATGATTGGACCGGCGGCGATCCAGCGGGGGTGGCTACGCTGGGAGGTGTCAACACCGGTGGAATCGGCGGTGGGCAGTCGAATACCGAGAGCTTCGAAGGTCAGATTGCTATCTTCCGCGTCTATAGCGATCAGATTCTTAGCGCCACGGAAATCATGAACAACTTCCAGGCAGTCGCCCCAACCACCTCGACCGCCACGGTCACTATCAGTGTGACCGGAGTGAACGATGTACCCACGGTCGCGCTGGACGCTCTTCCCGCGATCAGTGAAGGTGGTTCCACGACACTGACGGGTTCCTGGACCGATCCTGATAGCGGCGACACGCACACGTTATCTGTCAACTGGGGCGATCCCAACAACGCAACGAACTCGACCTTCGCCCTCCCCGCGATCAACACGCTCGTCGTTAACCAAGCCGTTAACTCCAGTACAGACAGTGCCGTGCTCACGGTAACATCCCTGAACGTCACAACCGGTCAGGTGGGATTCAGTGTTGGGGCTCACACCTATGCGGACGATGGCGTATCGCCTGGCAACGGCACGACTACCGACATCAGTACCATTACGGTCACCGTAACGGACGACGAGCTGGGTTCGGGCTTCAACACGACAACGGTCAATGTGCAGAACCTCGCTCCAGACTTCGATCTGGGCGCCTCCGAAA
Source organism: Pirellulaceae bacterium (assembly GCA_041739545.1). Lineage (GTDB taxonomy): Bacteria > Planctomycetota > Planctomycetia > Pirellulales > Pirellulaceae > JBGSNR01. The sequence continues at coordinate 219,212 of JBGSNR010000067.1, forward strand.
CGTTGCCACTGAATGTCGGCACATTCAATCGCGGGCCGATCACCTTCATTGATCCTGGCACCGACACCTGGACGGCCACCGTCGATTATGACTACAACGTCGGCGACACGGATGCCGTGCCACTGGCTCTAGTTGGCAAGACTTTCAGTCTTGCAAATGTCTACCTCGCGGCAGGCACCTATACGATCCGCGTCACGATCACCGATGATGACGGAGGTTCTTTCAGCGACACCATGCAGGTCACCGTTCAGGCACCGACCCAGGTTTATGTCGATGACGACTGGGCGAGTCTCAGCGTGGGCGATACGATTCCGAATCCCGATCCAGTGGCAACGGGCGAACCGGCAGCGATCTTTGGCTTTACTGCTTTTGCTCTCCCCAACACAGGAATTGGTGCTGTTACTGACGGTGGGACGGTGATTGTTAATGCGGGTAACTATGCACAGGCTGTAAACATCAGCAAGCAACTCACCATGGTTCTGCAAACCGGTTTCGCTGCCGAAACAACCAGTAGCTTCGGCTCACTCGACGACTCTGTTACCGACGCGCTCATTTCGCTTAACGGCATTACGCTCACTGCCGGCGGCAACAATGGCACGACTCAGATCGATAGCATTGTCAGCGGCACAGGCGGTCTGACGAAAAGCGGTACGGGAACAATGACTCTAACTGGTGCGAATAGTTTTGGGGCAACCACAATCTCTGCCGGCACGCTGCGAATCGGCAACAACGGCACAGCAGGCACTTTGGGAACCGGCGCGGTTACCAACAACGGACGACTCGTATTCCATCGCACGGATACGTCAACATTTGCCCAAAGCATGACGGGGACAGGCAGCCTCGTCGTAGCTCGCGGTGGAACACTGACCTTGGCTAGCGGCGCGAGTGTTGCTCAGGGTGCGCTCGAACTGGGCGACGGTAGTGCCGATGGGTTGGGGAACGGCACGCTGAACTTGCAAGCGGGCGCAACGCTGTCCGTCACCGGTAATTTCTTCCTCGGCAATCGAGCCGGCAACTCAGGCACGTTCAATCAGTCGGGCGGAACGGCAACCTTCAGCACGACGGCTGCCGATGCCATTCGCGT